>JAZUBB010000001.1:0-28456 GCA_045638285.1 Alistipes sp.
ATGCGTTTGCAAGTAGGAGTTGGAAGTCTTCTTCTATTGTATTCTGTTTGATGAAAAGTTTGCCCTCTTTTTCCTTTGCAGATAAGATGTCATAAATATATCTAGCATCGCAATATGATGAGAGTGAATCTTTAACATAACTGATTACATATTGCATAGCCTCAATTGTATTCTCATACTTATTGTCGTCATAATACATTGTGTGTTTATCAATATCGTATTGCTCTAATGCATCAATTGCCATTAAATAAGCCCTATGATCACGCATTTGAGGGAAAATGTTATCTTCCCATTGTGCGATATCAACAGCAGGTGTACATGCCGTTAAAAAGTAAACTAAGATTGACGATAGAAAAAGTTTTGTTTTCATAATATTAATTTTTAGGGGTTAGTACATTAAACATTTGCGAATTAATTCGATGACAGCATCTGCGGTGAGATTGTTAAGAACATTGGTATTGATAGGGTCAGCGGAATAGAATGGCGAAAACCATATTGTAACATATCCACCCCTTTGTGCCACATCCTCCACTGCATCAACAGTACTACCTTTGGTGCGAGAAGCACAAACAATAATTTCACAATCGATATCCATCAGTTCTTCGAGCCACTCATCTTGTGCCGAACAGGGATCTCCTTGGCTTGCAATACCAATAGTTGAATTACAGAATGGCACAACGGCACATATATCATCAGCCGACTGATGTAATGGCGGTTGTTTGTTAATGTTCAGCCGATTCCATACGGCACGAATCGACGATGTCTTTCCGATACCAGATCCGCCCCAAATACAAATAATTGTTTTCATTTAACAAAAAGTTTCTTGCTCACTAACTCCATGTGTGCTGATTAGGAAAAAAGAAAGTGTGGAGTTGAATTCCGTTTATCTGTTGAAGGTTGTGGAAAGACCTGACCAAAATAAACGCTACAATGCCCCACACTTAGATAGTATGGGGTAGATGCACAAGAATAATGCATAGCCGCATAACTAAACAAGAGATGAGTGCTGTTTGTTTATCCCTTGGTCTAGAAAACTTCCACATTTTCAACAAGGATAGAAGCGAAAACACTTTCAATATGTCTGCTATTTATCCAATAGCACTACAAAATTAAAAATAATTTCCGAGACAAACAACACTCTTGCGGGACATTGTTCGGAATAGATACAAAAAATCGCCTCCTGCTGGCATGCAAAAGGCGAAATTTTAGAGTCTATTTATTTACATTTAATTTAGACTACATAGAAGGCTGCTCGAGAAGAATAAAAATTGCGTTAAAAGGACTTTCGAGCAGAAAGTCGTTTCACAATTCGGCGATGAAATTTAATTCACTGCCGATAAAGGGCAACCCTTGTTCGGGCAACGCTTTCGTTTTCTATTTAACCATCTCAGTGATAGCTTGATATATGCCTTCGGCATCATAGCCGCATAGTGCATATAGTTGGTTGGGCGAACCGTGTTCGACAAATTGATCGGGGATGCCGAGGCGTCGCACCTGCTTGATGTGACCGTGCTCCGCGAGCCAATTCTCGACCGCACTGCCTGCGCCACCGCGCACAACACCGTCCTCGACCGTAATCACTCGATCGAAACGCTCAGCAATTTCCGCAAGTAGCTCTTCGTCAAGCGGTTTCGCCCAGCGCATATCGTAGTGCGCCACCGAGATTCCCTCCTCCGCAGCGCGCGCAATCGCCTTTGTGGCGAAGTTGCCCACCGTACCGAAGCTCACCACAGCCACTTGTGTGCCCTCGCTCAGTCGTCGTCCGCGCCCAATTTCGAGCGCAGTGAAGGGCTGATCGCGCCACTCTGCGCCCTCGCCACGACCACGCGGATAACGGATCACAACTGCTCGCTCGGCTTGCAAGGCAGTGAACATCATATTGCGCAATTCGCTCTCGTTCATCGGCGTGGCAAGTACCAAATTGGGTACGCTACCCAACGCTGCCAGATCCAACGCTCCGTGGTGTGTCGCTCCATCTTCGCCAACTAGACCTGCGCGGTCAAGACACATAACCACAGGTAGTTGCTGTATGGCGACGTCGTGAATAACGTTGTCGTAGGCACGCTGCGAGAACGACGAATAGATGTTGCAGAAGGGCACCAGACCCTGCGTTGCCAAACCTGCCGCAAAGGTCACGGCGTGACCCTCGGCAATACCCACATCGAAACAGCGTTCGGGCATCTCTGCCATCATAATATTGAGCGAACAACCCGTCGGCATAGCGGGTGTGATACCTACAATACGTTTGTCGCGACGAGCCAAATCGAGCAACGTCTGTCCGAAAACATCTTGATATCGCGCGGGTGCATTTGCCGAACTCTTGTCCAATCGTTCGCCCGTATCGGGGTCGAACAAACCCGGTGCGTGCCACACCGATTGGTTCTGCTCGGCGGGGGCGTAACCCTTGCCTTTGACCGTCAGCACGTGCAACAATTTGGGACCTTTGATCTGGCTCAGGTCGTGCAACGTGCGCACCAACGAGGTGATGTCGTGTCCGTCGATCGGACCGAAATAGCGGAATCCGAAACTCTCGAAGAGGTTGCTATTCTGTAAGATACCCTGCTTGATGACGTTGCCCGCCTTCTGCATTGCGCGACGCAACGCGGGCAGACCCGCCAGCGAGTTCCATACACGATTTTTGAAACGATTGTAGTGGCGCGAGGTGGTGATTCGCAGCAGGTAGTGTTTGAGCGCACCGACGTTGGCGTCGATCGACATATTGTTGTCGTTGAGAATGATGAGCAGGTTAGCCTTGCTTGCGCCCGCATTGTTCAGACCCTCGAATGCCAAACCGCCCGTCATTGCGCCGTCGCCAATCACTGCAACCACGTTGTGCTCCTCGTCTTTCAGGCGCATAGCCTCTGCCATACCCAACGCTGCCGAGATCGAAACCGACGCGTGACCACCTACAAAGGCGTCGTAACGGCTCTCGCTACGGCGCGGGAATCCACCCAGACCGTCCAATTTACGATTGGTGGTAAAGGCGTCGCGGCGTTCGGTGATGATCTTATGAGCGTATGCTTGGTGACCAACGTCCCAAATCAACTGATCCTCAGGCGTATTGAAAACGTAGTGGAGAGCTGTTGCCAACTCCACAGTACCCAAACTCGAACCGAGATGACCGGGATTTACGGCGCACTGCTCGACGATGTAGCGGCGCAGTTCGTCGCAATACGAGGCGAGTTCGTTCACGTTGAGTGCACGTAAATCGGTCGGAGAGTCGATTCGATCGAGATATTTATACTTTTTCGTCTCCATTAGTTGCATTTTCTACGTACAAAGATAATTAAATATTGGAAAAAATGCGTATCTTCGCAAAAGGATTCAGTATAATAACGATTCTATGATGAAAAAATTGTTGCTCATTGCCCTATTGAGTATCGTTTGTTGCTCGTGCGTATCGAATAAAGTCTACAACGCCTCGCGTGCTGAGGTGATGCGTCTTGAAAGCGAGATGTCGGCACTGCGGACCCGCCACGCAGCGATGGAACAGCTTAACAATGAGCTTAATGGACAGAAACTCGGCTTGCAGGACGACCTGTCGAAACTCTCGGCCGACCACGACGCTCTGCGTCAGCAGTATGCTGCACTCGATGCCGATCACGCCAAGCTCGGTCGTGAACTGGATCAGTTGCGCGATATGCTCGACAAGGGTAATGCCGAGGCGTCGCGTATGTTGCAGGAGTTGCAGCGCAATCAAGCAGATTTGGAGGAGCGTTCGCAACGTGTCGAGGAGTTGGAGGCGATGTTGAAGGCTCGCGAGGAGTCCATCGCTTCGATCCGTCGTCAGGTGAGCGACGCGCTGTTAGGCTTTGAGGGTAAGGGACTTACGATCTCGACGCGCGATGGCAAGGTCTACGTTTCGATGGAGGATAAGTTGCTCTTCCGTTCGGGTAGCTACGAGATTGGTCGCGAGGGCGAGAAGGCAGTGCGCGATCTGGCGAAGGTGCTGGCGGCAAATCCCGACATCAACGTGATGGTCGAGGGTCACACCGACGATGTGCGCTACACGCCCAATGCCTACCTCAAAGATAACCTCGATCTGAGTGCCAAGCGTGCGACGACCGTGGTGCGTTTGTTGCTCGAAAACAAGGAGATAGCACCCGAGCGAATCGTTGCGGCAGGTCGTGGCGAGTCGTTGCCCATTGCCGAGGGCAAGACGGCTGAGGCGCGTGCTAAGAACCGCCGTACGGAGATCATTTTGACCCCGAAGTACGACGAACTGATGAAATTGATGGAAACAACAAATAACGAATAATAGCTATGAAATACAAACGTATATTGCTCAAACTCAGCGGCGAATCGCTGATGGGCGAACAGAAATATGGTCTTTCGACCGACGTCCTGACCTCGTATGCACGTCAGATCCGCGACGTGGCTGCAACGGGTGTGCAGATCGGTATTGTGATTGGTGGCGGTAATATTTTCCGTGGTCTGAGTGGCGTGAGCCGTGGTTTCGACCGCGTGAAGGGCGACCAGATGGGTATGTTGGCAACGATCATCAACTCGTTGGCGTTGCAGTCGGCGTTGGAGGACGCAGGCGTCAAGGCTCGCGTACTGACCTCGATCCGTATGGAGCCTATTGGCGAATACTATTCGAAGGCTCGCGCTTTGGAACTGATGGAGGCTGGCAACGTGGTGATCATTGGTGGTGGTACGTCCAATCCCTTCTTCTCGACCGACTCGGCTTCGGCTCTGCGTGGTGTGGAGTTGGAGTGCGAGGTGTTGTTGAAGGGTACCCGCGTCGATGGTGTCTATACGGCTGATCCTGAGAAAGACCCCACTGCTACGAAGTTCGACGAGATCACCTTCGATGAGGTGCTTGATCGTCGTTTGAAGGTGATGGACCAGACCGCCTTCACGCTCTGCCGCGAGAATAAGTTGGAGATCATCGTCTTCGATATGGACACCGAGGGCAACCTTGCGCGCGTTCTGTCGGACGAGAAGATCGGTACGTTGGTTAAACTTTAATTCGTGGTGCGATGAAAAAGATAATTGTTGCGGTGTTGTTTATTTCGGCTATTGCGCTGGCATCTTTTGTAGTGATTCGCGCACAGCGACTGCCCGTAGATGACGCTGCGGTTGCTGTGATTGGCGACAAGTGCCCTTCGTTTGAGGTGCAAATGCTTGACGGCGATGTGGTTTCGATCGACTCGCTGCGTGGTAAGACCGTCCTGATCAACTTCTGGGCTACGTGGTGTCCGCCCTGCAATGAGGAGATGGAGCGCGTTGAGAAGGATATTGTCGAGCGTTTTGCCGACGAGGAGTTTGTCTTCCTGCCCATTTCGCGTGGCGAGAAACCCGAGGTGGTCAGCGCGTGGCGCACGAAGAAGGGATACAAGTTCGATATAGGTCTTGATATCGCAACCGAGATCTTCCCTCAGTTTGCCCGCACGTATATTCCTCGCAACTACTTGATCGATCCCGACGGAACGATCGTCTATTACGAGGTTGGCTACGATGCTGAGTTTTTTGACGAACTTTTGAAGAAGATCGACGAAACGATCCAAAATGCTAAGAAATAATTACTTAAAACAGATACAGTTATGACAGAACAGACCAAACAGATCCTCGACAACGCATCGTCGAAGATGCAGAAGGCGCTCGACTATTTCGAAGATGAATTGGCGAACGTACGTGCAGGCAAGGCCAGCACCAACCTCCTGAATGGCGTAATGGTTGATTACTATGGCGCACCGACCCCCGTATCGCAGGTTGCCAGCGTAACCGTTCCCGACGCTAAGACGGTGATTATTCAGCCGTGGGAGAAGAATCTGATTCGTGCCATCGAGAAGGCAATTATCGACTCGAACATCGGCTTGGCTCCCTCGAACAATGGTGAGCAGATCCGCTTGACGATGCCTCCTCTGACTGAGGAGCGTCGTAAGCAGCTCGTGAAGCAGGTTCGCGGCAGTGCCGAGAATGCTCGCGTAACGTTGCGTAATATTCGTCGTGATGCTGTCGATGCGTTCAAGAAGGCGCAGAAAGAGGGTATGCCCGAGGACGAGGCAAAATCGGGCGAGGGCGAAGCACAGAAGGTGATCGACAAGTACTCGAAGAAACTCGACGCTATGCTCGACGCTAAGGAGAAAGAGATTATGACCGTGTAATCCTCTCGTACTCAACGCAAAAGCTGCTCTGCAAAGGGCGGCTTTTTTTGATTCACAAATTGCATTATAATCCACACTTAGTGGCTCATCATTGGCGGGTGGGGGGCTCGCCCGAAGGGCGACCCGCCAATGATGACACGCCGCATAACGGCGTGATCATTTCAATTCAGTTTTTTGAGAATAACAGACCAATCGCTTACTCAACCTTCATAACAAAAAAGCCACCCCAGCGACGGAGTGGCTTTTATTAATATAGGTATTCGCTTTACAACTTCTCGCCGTATGCCAAATCGCCCGCGTCGCCGATACCGGGAACGATATACGACTTCGAGGTCAGCTCCTCATCAACCGCACCGCACCAAATCGTGGTGGTCTTCTCGGACATATGCTGCTTGACGTAATCAACACCCTCCTCGCTGGCGATAACTGCCGCAATATGAGTGTGTTTCGGTGTGCCGCCCTTCTCGCACAGAGCCTCGTAGGTAAGCACGATCGACGAGCCCGTTGCCAACATCGGGTCTGCCAGAATCAGCACCTTGCCCTCCAAACTACCGCACGAGATGTATTCAACCTTAATCTTGAACTTGCCGTCCTTGCTGTACTTGCGATAGGCGGAAACGAATGCGTTCTGCGCGTCATCGAAGTAGTTCAGAAAACCCTGATGGAAGGGCAGACCCGCACGCAGAATTGTAGCCACGACCACCTGATCACTCACCTGCATAATGGCAGCTTCGCCCAGCGGAGTTTCAACCGTTGTGGGAACGTAGTTGAGCGTTTTGCTGATCTCATAGGCGGTCACCTCGCCCATACGTTCGAGGTTGCGGCGGAAACGCATACTGTCGACCTGAATTTTACGATCGCGCATCTCGGCGATAAATTTATTGACGATCGAATTTTGTTGGTTGAGAATTTTTAACATAGTCGTATCGAAGTTTTTGAAGGTTAGGCATTTAGTATAAGAAATTATTGAATGGGTAGCGACCCGCGTGAATCTCGCGCACCATCGAATAGAGGTCCTGACGCAACTTGTCGATGTTCTGTCGGTCGAGAGCCGAAATGAAGATACAAGGCGCATCGGTCGAGGCTATATAGGTTCGTTTCAGATCGTCGAGCGAGAGGTTTTCGCGCGTTGCGGGGGTCAGGTCGTCCTCGTCTTTCTTAATATAGGTGTAGGCGTCGATCTTGTTGAAAATGATGAATGTCGGCTTGTCGCCCGCGCCAATCTCGCGCAGCGTCTGCTTCACAACGTCCATCTGCTCCTCGAACCCCGGGTGCGAGATATCGACTACGTGCAACAGCAGATCGGCCTCGCGCACCTCGTCGAGCGTCGATTTGAACGACTCGACCAACTGCGTGGGCAACTTGCGAATGAAACCAACGGTATCCGAAAGTAGGAACGGCAGGTTGTCGAAGACCACCTTGCGCACCGTAGTGTCGAGCGTCGCAAAGAGCTTATTCTCAGCAAATACGTCGCTCTTACTCAGCAGGTTCATCAATGTCGATTTACCCACGTTCGTATATCCGACCAGCGACACACGCACCATCTGTCCGCGGTTGCTACGCTGCACAGCCATCTGGCGGTCGATCTTTTTCAGATCCTCTTTGAGTTTCGAGATTCGATTGCGGACAATACGGCGGTCGGTTTCGATCTCGCGCTCGCCCGCACCTCCACGTGTTCCCGTGCCACCTCGCTGACGTTCGAGGTGGGTCCACATACCCGTCAGTCGTGGCAACATATATTCGAGCTGTGCCACCTCGACCTGCGTCTTTGCGTATGCGGTCTGTGCGCGAGCCACGAAGATGTCCAAAATCAGTCGCGTGCGATCCTGTGTGAGGCAGGGTAGAGCCTTCTCGATGTTGCGGGTTTGCGAAGGCGAGAGCTCGTCGTCGAAGATCACCACGTCGATGGCGTTCTCCTCGCAGAATTGAGCGATCTCCTCCAACTTACCCGGACCTACGTAGATACGCGAGTTGGGCGAGGGCAACATCTGCATAAAGCGGCGCACGGTTACGATTCCGGCGGTCTCTGCCAGAAACTCCAACTCGTCGAGATACTCTTCGGCCTGACGCTGCTTCGAGCGGTCGGTTATGACCGTAACAAGCACAGCGCGACGACGCGGATCGACCTCGATGGCTTCGGTTGTACTGTTTGTATTTTTTGTTTTGTTGTCAGCCATTGGCTAATTTTGTTATTAACAAGGGATTACCTCTGTAAAAACGAGGGTATCCCGACAATGTGGGACACCCTCATATTTGATCGATTGTAATACGTCCGATTACTGGATACGGAACTCTACGGGCAGAGTGTAACGTACACGCACGGGAGCGTTACGCTGCTTACCCGGGGTCCACTTGGGCGACGACTGCAATACGCGAACAGCCTCATCAGCCAGCGAGCGGTCGGGGCTCTGCATAACCTGAATGTTGGTGAGCGAACCGTCGCGCTCGATAACGAAGGTCAGAGTTACCTTACCCGAGATACCGTTCTCCTGAGCGATCTGGGGATACTTCAACTTGCCCTGTACCCACGAGCGGAACTTCATCAGGTCACCACCCTGGAACTTAGGCATCTCCTCAGCGATGATGAAGGGAGCGTCGTCCTCAGCTGCCTCCTCAACTACCTCGATCTGCTGTACGATCTCAACGTCCTCCGAGAACTCCGAGAAGTCGAACTCGGTCTCAATCTTGGTGTCGTTGGTTACGACGTTCAGCACGTCCGACAGAACCTGCATCTCAACCTTCTTGGGAGGTTCGGGCGGCTTCTGATCCTGAGTTGTGATGTCGGTGATTTCCTCCTCGACAACCTCCATACTGGTTTCGATGATCTCAACATTACGCTCCTTCTGAGTGTAAGCGAAAGCGGCTACGGTCAGCAAAAGTGCGAAGATCAAGCCGATTTCGAGGAACAGACCTTTCTTGTTGTTAAGGTCAGCTTTGGGTGATTTTTTGATCTGCATTATAAAGTAATTTTAATTGTTTTCGTCGAAAAACATCATTTGTTGCACTACAAATATAGTAACAATATCCGAAAAAAAATAGTTTTGCTCAAAAAAAACTCAAAAAATCCATATATTTGCACTCGACAGCCCCGTATGAGGGCGTTTTGAGCACTTTTTTATGGAACATTTGTATGGAAAAACGCTTGCCGAGCTGCGTGTTATAGCCGAAGAGTTTGGTTTGCCGCGATTTGCTGCGGGGCAGATCGCACGTTGGCTCTACAAGCGTCACGTGAACGATATTGCGGCGATGACCGACCTCTCGGCGGTGGCGCGTGCGCGATTGGCGGAGCGTTATGATGTGGGTCTGACGGCTCCGTTGGCGGTCAGTGCCTCGGAGGACGGAACACGCAAGTATCTCTATGCAACCGAGAGTTCGGGTCGACATATCGAATCGGCATATATCCCTGATGGTGAGCGTGCTACGTTGTGCGTTTCGTCGCAGGCGGGGTGCCGTATGGGCTGCCGTTTCTGTATGACTTCGCGTCAGGGATTGCACCATTCGCTCTCGACGCTCGAAATCCTCAATCAGATCGCCTCGCTGCCCGAACGCGACCGACTGACAAATATTGTCTATATGGGTATGGGCGAGCCGTTGGACAATTTGGACAATGTGTTGCGCTCGCTCGAAGTGCTCACATCGGAGTGGGGCTACGGTTGGAGTCCGACCCGAATTACACTCTCGACGGCGGGTGTTCTGCCTTCGCTCAAACGCTTTTTGGACGAGTCGTCGGTGCATTTGGCGGTCAGCCTGCATAATCCCTTTCACGATGAGCGTCAGCAGATTATGCCCATCGAGAAACCTTATCCGATTGCCGAGGTGATGAAACTTTTGCGTCAGTACGATTTCACTCACCAGCGTCGTGTCAGCTTCGAATATATCGTGATGAGTGGACTGAACGATTCGCCGCGTCACGTGGCAGAATTGGCGCGTCTGCTCAATGGCGTAGCGTGCCGAATCAACCTTATCCGTTTCCATAAAATTCCCGATTCGCCCTATTTCAGCCCTCCGCAACCGCAGATGGAGGCGTTCCGCGACGCGCTGATCCGCAAGGGTATTATGACCACAATTCGTCGTTCGCGTGGCGAGGATATCAAGGCGGCGTGTGGTCTGTTATCGACGCTCGGAGTCGATAAGGAGTAGCATATTTGGGCACGCGATTTGAGGGGCGTGGGTGAGTAACCTTAATCTATTATTATTGTATGAAAAAGACTTTTTTGATCGTAGCGATGTTGTTGTCGCTGGTGCTCGGTGCGTCGGCAAAGGGCGGCGTTGAATTCCGCGAGGCGACACTTGGTGTGGCGATTGCCGAGGCTGCGGCGGCAGATAAATATCTCTTTGTCGAACTCTATGCAACGTGGTGCGGTCCGTGCCGTGTGATGGAGCGAATGTTGGCAACTGACGAGGTGGGCGAATTTATGAATCCGCGCTTTGTATCAGTGCGTTACGATGTCGATAAGGCAACGGGAGCACTGCTTGCCCAAACCAACGGTGTGCGCAGTATCCCGACCTGTTTGGTGCTCAATGCCAAGGGCGAAGTTGTAGGTCGGTTGGTGGGTTCGAGCTCGGCCGAAAGGTTTATAGCCTCGATGCGCAGCCTGCTCGCAAATATCGCCACTGAGGAGTAAAAAGCGCGTAGGGTAGTGGATTTTCCCGAAAAAAGTGCTATATTTGCAGTAGTGTACCTCATTGTGCAACAAAAATAGAGATCATAATATGGAATACTTAACCAAACTTCAAGAATATGCTTCGGCACCGACCGTTGAGCAGGTAGCCGAGAAGGTGGCGGCGGCACGCGAGGCTGCCAAGGCAAACGAGAACATAGAGGTCTATAAATTCTGCTACTCGACGATCGACCTCACGACGCTGGCTTGTACCGATTCGGTGGAGTCGGTGACTCGCTTTGCACGTCGCGCGGCTGAGTTCTATATCGACTATCCGCATATCCCCAACGTGGCGTCGATTTGTGTCTATCCTCCTTTCGTTGAGACGGTTGGACTGGCGGTTGATGGCACTCCGATGCGCATTACGAGCGTGTCGGGCGGTTTCCCTGCGTCGCAGACTTTCCTCGAAGTGAAGGTGCTCGAAACGGCAATGGCTATCGAGAATGGTGCCGATGAGATCGACATTGTGATCAACGTGGGCGAACTGCTCGAAGGTCGCGTTGACGAGATGGCGTCGGAGATCGAGGTGCTGCGCGAGGAGGCTTCGGACGTGGTTTTGAAGGTGATCATCGAGTCGGGTGCGCTGAAAACTCCCGAGCTGATCCGCAAGGCGTCGCTGCTGTCGATGATGGCGGGTGCCGACTTCGTCAAGACCTCGACCGGTAAGATCGACGTTGCGGCAACTCCTGAGGCGGCTGTGGTGATGTGTGAGGCTATCCGCGACTACTACGCGAAGACGGGTCGCAAGGTTGGTTTCAAGGCAGCAGGTGGTGTGCGTACGGCTGAGGACGCGGCACTCTACTATACCATCGTCGAGCAGACACTCGGCAAGGAGTGGCTTACTCCCGAATTGTTCCGTATTGGTGCAAGTTCGGTTGCCAACAATCTGATCTCGGCAATCGAAGGCAAGGAGGTTAAGTACTTCTAATTCAAAATTTAAGATTCAGGATTCAAAATTAAGCCACGCACTCAGCGTGGCTTTTTTGTTTGCCCAAATGAATTGGCAAAATCTCCGATTTTGACACACCTTCGCGGGCTCGCCCTTCGGGCGACCCCCGCAGCCCGCGAAGGTGCGCTCTCATTTGAATCAAAGAACAGAATATTTAACTCAAAAAATAAGACCGTCCCACTCGGAACGGTCTTATTCGCAATATTTGGTTAAATCAGTCTAACCTCTTATTTCTCAGTCAGAGCTGCGTGAGCCGCTGCCAGACGTGCGATGGGCACGCGGAAAGGCGAGCAAGATACGTAGTTCAGACCTGCGTGGTGGCAGAACTCTACCGACGAAGGCTCACCGCCGTGCTCGCCGCAGATACCGCACTTCAAGGTCTCACGAGTGCTGCGACCCTTGAATACAGCCTCACGGATCAACTGACCAACGCCGTTGCGATCCAAGATCTGGAACGGATCGTTCTTCAAGATACCCTTGTCGAGGTATACGGGCAAGAACTTAGCGATATCGTCACGCGAGAAACCGAGAGTCATCTGAGTCAAGTCGTTAGTACCGAACGAGAAAAACTCAGCAACCTCAGCGATCTGGTTAGCGGTAACAGCTGCGCGAGGAACCTCGATCATCGTACCTACCAAGTAGTCGATCTTGTCGTTGCGCTCAGCGAATACCTCGTTAGCAACGCGGTCGATAACGTTCTTCTGGTAGCGCAACTCCTTGTGGTTACCTACCAGCGGAACCATAATCTCAACCTTCACGTCGATACCCGTAGCCTTCACGTTCATAGCAGCCTCGATGATAGCGCGAGCCTGCATCTCGGTGATCTCAGGATAGGTGTTACCCAGACGGCAACCACGGTGACCCAACATCGGGTTCACCTCGTGCAGCGACTCAACGCGTGCTGCAACCTTCTCAACGGGGATATTCAACTCATCAGCCATCTCCTGCTGCTCCTTCGGGGTGTTGGGAGCGAACTCGTGCAGAGGGGGATCGAGCAGACGTACGATCACGGGATAGCCCTTCATAGCCTTGAACAGACCCTCGAAGTCGCCACGCTGCATAGGCAGCAACTTAGCCAAAGCTACACGACGACCGTCCTCGTCATCAGCCAAGATCATCTCGCGAACAGCCTTGATACGGTCACCCTCGAAGAACATATGCACGGTACGGCACAGACCGATACCCTCAGCACCGAATGCGAATGCCTGCTCAGCGTCCTTCGGAGTATCAGCGTTAGCGCGAACACGCATAGTCGCGTACTTGCCAGCCAGCTCCATCAGCTTACCGAAGTCGCCGCTCAGGTCAGCAGCCTGAGTTGCAACCTGACCGAGGTAAAGCTCACCGGTCGAACCGTTCAACGAAATCCAGTCGCCCTCCTTGATGGTGTACTCACCAATCTTGATGGTGCGAGCCTTATAGTCGATCTGCAACTCACCTGCACCCGAAACGCAGCACTTACCCATACCACGAGCAACAACGGCTGCGTGCGAGGTCATACCACCGCGCTGAGTCAAGATACCGGCAGCGTCCAACATACCCTTCAAATCCTCGGGCGAGGTCTCGATACGAACCAAGATAGCCTTCTGACCGGTTGCAGCAACCTTCTCAGCGTCCTCAGCGAAGAATACAACGGGACCCGTTGCAGCACCCGGCGATGCGGGCAGACCCTTCACCAGAACCTTAGCGTTCTTCATTGCAGCCTTATCGAATACGGGGTGCAACAGCTCGTCGAGCTTAGCGGGCTCGCAACGCAGAACTGCGGTCTTCTCGTTGATCAGACCCTCAGCCAGCATATCCATTGCGATCTTCACCATAGCTGCGCCGGTACGCTTACCGTTACGGCACTGCAACATCCACAACTTACCGTCCTGAATAGTGAACTCGATATCCTGCATATCGGTGAAGTACTCCTCCAAGTGGTGCTGGATCTCGTTCAGCTCCTTGTAAACCTCGGGCATAACCTCCTCCAACGAAGGATATTTCGATGCGCGCTCCTCCTCCGAGATGTTCTGAGCCTTAGCCCAACGCTTCGAACCCTCGATGGTGATCTGCTGCGGAGTGCGGATACCTGCAACTACGTCCTCACCCTGAGCGTTGATCAGATACTCACCGTTGAAGATGTTCTCACCCGTTGCAGCGTCGCGCGAGAATGCAACACCCGTTGCCGAGTTGTCGCCCATATTACCGAATACCATTGCCTGTACGTTCACAGCGGTACCCCACTCAGCGGGAATGTTGTTGAGCTTACGATAGAGGATTGCGCGCTCGTTCATCCACGAACCGAATACTGCGCAAACTGCGCCCCACAACTGCTCCCAGGGGCATACGGGGAAGTCCGAACCGGTCTGCTCCTTAACGGCAGCCTTGAACTTCGCAACCAGAATCTTCAAGTCGTCGGTGGTAAGGTCGGTGTCGTTCTGCACGCCACGCTCCTCCTTCAACTCGTCGATAATAACCTCGAAGGGATCCTGGTCCTCCTTGCTAACGGGCTTCATACCCAATACAACGTCGCCGTACATCTGTACGAAGCGGCGGTACGAGTCCCAAGCGAAACGGGGGTTACCCGACAACTTCGAGATAGCCTCAACAGCGTCGTCGTTCAAACCGAGGTTCAGAATGGTATCCATCATACCGGGCATCGATGCGCGAGCACCCGAACGAACCGATACGAGCAGCGGAGCAACGGGGTCGCCGAACTTGCGGCCGGTCAGCTCCTCAACGCCCTTCATAGCCTTCTCGACCTCGGGACGGAGCATCTCAACGATCTTCTCCTTGCCGTACTGGTAGTACTCCGAGCAAACGTCGGTAGTGATGGTAAAGCCCGGAGGTACGGGGATACCGATCAAGTTCATTTCTGCCAAGTTAGCACCCTTGCCACCCAGCAGTTCTCTCATTTTGCCATTACCCTCAGCCTCTTTGTTGC
This sequence comes from Alistipes sp., assembly GCA_045638285.1. Lineage (GTDB taxonomy): Bacteria > Bacteroidota > Bacteroidia > Bacteroidales > Rikenellaceae > Alistipes. Next base: position 14,644 of record JAZUBB010000001.1, read on the forward strand.
CGAAGGTGTAGACTCTTTTTACGTTTGACATTTCTGTAATGATGTTATTTGTGTAAAATTAGTTAATTGTCGTTAATTCACATCAAGTTTGCGAAATTAGCAAATTTTCTGCAAATGCCAAAGGATCAGAGCTGAATTTTTGTAAAAAATTGCAGATAAGGGCGTTTTTATTTGGAATTAGTTGATTATTGGTCAGTTTGACCTGATTTGCGGCTGTGTGGTAGCAATTTTTTTTGAGTTTTGAATAGGATATTTCTTAGAAATCGATACACGCGGTGGCACCATAAATACGAAACGAATATTTGCATCAAAGGCGAAAGAATCAAAACCATCGCACAATGCGTGTGCTGTTCTCCGCTACCTTTTGTGCCGACAAAAGGTAGCACCAAAAACTCTTCGCAAGGCGCGAAGTCTAAGGAGCGGGGTCGAGTGCTCCGACCCCGCCAAAGTTTTATTTTCTGCTAAATTGCGACAAAGAAAAAATTGAATTTTGAATCTTGAATTTTGAATTGAAAAAACCGCACTCTTTTCGGAGTGCGGTTTTTATCGCTCGATCATGCCCGAACCGACCAACTCGTCGCCATCGTACCACGCGGCAAACTGCCCTGCGGTGATGCCGCGTTGAGGCTCGTCGAAACGAATGTAAAGCCCATCTTGTGTACGAATCAACTCAGCACCCTGCAACGGTTGTCGGTAGCGGATACGCACTTGATAGTGGCGTCGCTCACCCTCGACTATTGCCAATGCGGGGCGCACCCAATGAATCTCATTTTCAGCGATATGCAATGCTCGACGATACAATCCGGGGTGGTCGTCGCCCTGACCCATATAGATCACATTCTGCTCGACGTCGGTTGCGATCACAAACAGAGGTTCGGGACGTCCGCCAACGCCTAAGCCCTTGCGCTGACCGATGGTGTAGAAGTGTGCACCGTTGTGCTCGCCAATCTTCTTGCCATCGCGCACCGTGTAGCTGAATGGCTCGGCAAGGGCACGCAGATTGTCGTCCGAAACCTTGCGTTCGTAGCCGCGCCACGAGGGCAGAATCTCGTGAATGTTACCCTTGCGCTTTTCGAGTTTCTGTTGCAGGAAGAGGGGCAGATCGACCTTGCCCACGAAACAGATACCCTGCGAGTCCTTGCGTTTGGCGGTTGCCAGATGTTGCTCCTCGGCAATGCGTCGCACCTCAGGTTTGAGCAACCCGCCAACGGGGAACATCGCACGCGAGAGCTGCTCCTGTGACAACTGACAGAGGAAATAGCTCTGATCCTTGTTCGGGTCGCTACCCGCCAAGAGCCTATACTGCACCGAGCCATCTTTGCCCGCCACCTCGTCGCGGCGGCAGTAGTGACCCGTTGCAACATAGTCTGCGCCGAGTTTAAGAGCCTCTTTCAGAAAGACATCGAACTTAATCTCGCGGTTGCACAGCACGTCGGGGTTGGGCGTGCGACCACGCTCATACTCCGAGAACATATAATCGACCACACGACGTCGGTACTCCTCCGAGAGATCGACCACGTGCAGCGGAATATCCAATCGCTTTGCCACCAACTCGGCAAAGACACGATCGTCGTGCCACGGACAGTCGCCTTCGAGCGTACCCGTCGTATCGTGCCAATTGACCATAAAGAGTCCGACCACGTCGTAGCCCTGCTCTTTGAGCAGATAGGCAGCAACCGACGAGTCGACACCTCCCGAAAGTCCTATAACAACACGCTTAGCCATCGTTTTTTTAGTTTTGTGGCAGCAAAGTAATAGTAAAGCACGCCTATATGGCGTGTGAATTTTGAATCAAAGTTCCATCAACCCCTCAGGTAGCAGGAATACGATTCGCTCGCCCTCGAAGTCGATCTGTACGATAAACTCCTCAACCGCAGGTACCAGCACCTCACGACCGCCTAACTCCAACCCAAACAGAGGGTTCGCCTCGCTGTCGTAGTAGTCAGTCACGTGACCCTCGGTCACGCGTGCGCCCTGCTCATCAACCACCTCGGCTGCAAAGCCAACGAGATCCTCCATATAGAATTCGTCGTCATCAGCCTCGTCAACCTCGATTTCGATCGAGAGTTCACGTCCGATCAATTCAGTAGCACGCTCCGGGGTATCCAGATCGTCGAACGCAACGATTGCGCCGCTCACACCGCGACGTTCGAAGCTACCGAAAAAAAGAGGAACCGTCAGTGAATCGATCTCCACCAATAACGGTTCCTCGTTTGAGAAGTTGTCGGGAAAAGTGTTGTACAGCGTAATTGCCAACTCGCCCTTACGACCGAAGAGCTTGTTCACCTTTCCAACCGGCAACAAATTGCCCATTGAGCTTACTCAGCAGCCTCTTCTGCGGTCTCCTCGGCAGCAGCGGCAGCAGCCTCAGCAGCGGCAGCGGCCTTCTTCTCTGCGATAGCAGCAGCGCGTGCCTCCTTAACCTTGGTCTCAGCAGCCTTGCGAGCCTTGTTAGCAGCCTCAGCGTCGCCCGAGATCTTGTTGGTCTTAGCCGCGATCTTAGCGTTCTTCTCGCCGATCCACTTGTTGAACTTAGCCTCAGCGTCGCTCTCCGAGAACGCGCCCTTAGCTACGCCACCGAGCAGATGCTTCTTATATAACACACCCTTGTACGACAAGATCGCACGGCAGGTGTCAGTGGGTTGTGCGCCTTTTTGTAACCAATCAAGAGCCTTCTCGAAGCTCAGGTCGATTGTAGCAGGATTCGTGTTAGGATTGTAGGTACCAATCTTCTCGATAAACTTACCATCACGTGGCGCTCTGCTATCTGCAACTACGATATGGTAGAAAGCGTAACCTTTCTTACCGTGTCGAGCCAATCTGATTTTTACAGGCATTGTCTGAAAAAATTTAAGTTGTTAATTTGTGTTATTTGTTTGTGCGAAAAGCGTTGTTTTACACTTTCAGCGCGCAAAAGTACGAACTAAATCGCTAATTGCCAAATATTCCGCCCCTCAAAACGCAATTTTTTCGCATTTCGAGGCGATTTTTGCTCTGAGCAGCAACCTTTTTACTCCGCTATGGTGGGGTGAACCGTAACGATACTATCGACGATATACTTGGTGAAACCGCGCCAAGGCAGAGCCCCAAAGTACTCCGTATAGTGCAGCTGAACGGTGTTGCCGCTATTGAGCATCAACTCGCGTGCTACCTCTTCGTTCTCAACCGAGAACTCGAACTCGTACGACTGGATTGCGCCTGCCGACTTCGCGCGGATACCCGACTGAATCAGCTTACCCTCGTAGGTCTTGAAGAGCACACCTTTGTGTACTACGTAGTTCAACTCGCCGCTCTTAACGCCCTCACCAAAGGGGTAGTAGAAGCGCACGTAACCGAAAATCGCCAATCCGAGAATGACGATCAATCCCGTAATGCAACCGATCTTTTTCATAAGTGTTTAGGTCTATTTTGTAGTTGTTTTTTACTTTCGTTTGGGGTTCTCGGCGATATACTTTGCCAGCGCAGCCTTAGCCTTCGGTGCTAAACGCAGCAGCGTGTACATCGTCGGGAATGCCATAAATGCGTAGGCTATGTCGATGATTCCCACTACGGTCGGCAACGACATCACCGACGCCACCACGAGCAGCGCAAGGTAGAAGTAGTTGTAGTATTTGCCATACTTCGCACCGAACAGGAACGAGGTACACTTCATACCGTAGTACGAATACGAAAACATCGTCGAGAATGCAAAGATAAACAAAATTGCCAATAAAAGGTACTCGCCCACGCCCGGAATTGCCTTGCCGAAGGCGTCAATTGCGATTTGCAGACCCTTCATACCCTCACCTGCGGTGTAACCCGTCGAGAGAATTGCCAACGAGGTGAGCGTGCAGACCAAACCAGAGTCGGTCAGCGGTGCGATCATCGCCACGAAACCCTCGCGTACGGGCTCGCTGTTGCGCGACGAGCCGTGCATCATCGACGCCGTACCCGTACCCGCCTCGTTGATCAGTGCGGCACGACGGGCACCGAGTAGTGCGATACCGATGATGCCGCCAATGCCTGCCTTCATCGAGAATGCCCCCTCGAAGATCGACGCAAAGACGCTCGGAATCATCTCATAGTTGCGAATCAGAATGTAGCCTACCAAGAGGAAGTACATCACAATCATTGCGGGAACAAGCTTCGACGCCATTGCTGCAATGCGCTCGATACCGCCCAAAACCACGATTGCTGTGATGATTGTAATTGCTACGCCCATAGCCAAATGCAACCAAAATGTGGGCTCGATTCCTCGTGGTACGAGGAAGATCGTATCAATAGCCTCAACCAACTGATTGGGCTGCATCAAGCAGAGTGTTCCGATACAACCGAAGGCCGAGAAGAAGAGTGCCAGCGGTCGCCAATTTTTGCCTAGACCCTCGACAATCATATACATCGGACCGCCTTGCAGATTGCCCTCCGAGTCGCGACCTCGGTACATCGACGCCAACGTACCCTCGAAGAATTTGGTCGCCATACCGACCACTGTGCTGACCCACATCCAGAATATAGCACCCGGACCACCGATACTCAGTGCGATTGCCACACCTGCGATGTTGCCCATACCAATCGTAGCTGCGATTGCGCTACACAGAGCCTGCCACGAGGTGATTTGACCGCCTTCGCCCTCGCTGCTATCCTTTGCGCGCAGAGCCTCGATCGAGCGACCGAAATAGCGGAACGGCACCATACGCGAGTAGAAGAAGAGAAACAGACCTCCTCCGATGAGCACGATAAAGAGTGGGTAGCCGCATATCAGGTCGCTTGCTTGCGTGATAAAATCTTTCATTGTCGTTCTAAACTTGTTTAATAAATCGGGTTCAATCGACCCGTCAAACGGCTCGTCGAGTCCGTTTAGTATTGAAATATTCGACAAAGGTACGAATTTTAGTCCGAATAATTGCAAATGCACCTCAAAAGTGCGCCAATAAACTCTTCGTTGCTGAAAAATGTGGCACGCAATTCGCTGTCGGAGCCGCCTCAAACGCCATTTTCGTCGTGAACAAAAAATAAATATCGTAGCTAAGTTGCGGAATTTAAGAAAGAAAGCGTATCTTTGCCGTCCGATTTAGAGTAAAAAAGTAGAAAATATAATATTAGAGTAAGGAACGAGAGTATGAAACCTACACTTATGGTTATGGCTGCGGGTATGGGCTCGCGCTATGGTGGTTTGAAGCAGTTGGATTCGCTGGGTCCCAGCGGTGAGACCATTATGGATTATTCGATCTACGACGCTATCCGTGCCGGTTTTGGCAAGGTGGTGTTCGTCATTCGCCGCGATTTCGAGGAGGACTTCCGCCGCCTGATCCTGCCCAAATATGAGAATCATATCCCCGTTGAGTTGGTTTTCCAGTCGCTCGACGCACTGCCTGAGGGATTCAAGGCTCCCGAAGGTCGTGTCAAACCGTGGGGCACAAACCACGCCGTGATGATGGGTAAAGATGTTATCAATGAGCCCTTCTTGGTGATCAATGCCGACGATTTTTATGGTCGTGACAGCTTTGCTGTGATTGGTCGCGAGTTGATGCGCTCTGAGGGCGAGAATCGCTATTGTATGGTCGGTTTCCGCGTGGGTAACACCCTTTCGGAGTCGGGTACGGTGTCGCGCGGTGTATGCTCGACCAACGAGTATAACTACCTGACGGGTATCGTCGAGCGTACCGACATCAGCCGCGTCGATGGCAAGATCTCGTTTACGGGTGACAATGGCTTTAAGGTTACGACCGACGAGCGCACCCCTGTGTCGATGAATATGTGGGGCTTCACGCCCGACTATTTCCGCTACTCGGAGGAGTATTTCTCGGAGTATCTGCGCAACAACATCTCGAATCCTAAGGCTGAGTTCTATATCCCCCATATGGTCAACCATCTGATCACGTCGGGTCAGGCTCGCGTGAAGGTGCTCGACACCACTTCGCAGTGGTTCGGTGTGACCTACGCTGAGGATCGTGATGGTGTAGTCGCTAAGCTCAACGCGCTGGTTGCAGCAGGCGAATACCCCGAACGATTGTTCTAATTCAAAATGCAAGATTCAAAATGCAAAATTAGGCCACGTCCCGACGGACGTGGCTTTTTTTGTTATTCGTTTAGAACAAATGAATAAAGAAGATAAAGCACAGACAAGACGCACACTCGCGGGCTGCGGGGGTCAGCCGAAGGCTGAGCCCGCGAGTGTGTGCCAAAATCTCTGATTTTGCCAATTATTTTTGAATTTTGAATCTTGATTTTTGAATTAACAAAAAGCCGCGCCCAACAATGGGCGCTGCTTTTTGTTAATATACTCCTCTCGCGGATTAGTTGCGAGTAGGTAGGTACGAGTAGTTCTTCGAGTAGTTCAACATCTGGTCTACGTAGCTATCAACGTACTCAACCTTAACATCGACGATCTTGTCGCCCTCCATTACGGGAACCAGCTCGGGGTTGATGAAACCACCAAACGGCTCGATGTTCAGAGCGTTGTAGCGATCCAGCACCTCCTTGTGGAGTTCGGGGTCGATCTTCACTGCGTAGTTCTCAACCAGAGCCTTGCCAGCCTCGAAATCGCCCTCCGACTTAATGCGCTGCACCTCGTAGAGCATCTGACCAAACAGTTCGCGCAGCTTGTCGAAATCGTTTACAACCAAGTAGCGTTTGCCCTCCTGCTCAACCCACTCGATCACGTTGTCGGCCTTACCCTTCTCGTAGCACCACTCAGCGATCAGCTTGCGGTTACGCATATGAGCCTCCTCGACGTCCTTGCCGAACTCGATACGCGAGTACTGGGTCATCATACCATTGACGATGTAGCTTGCATACTGAGCCTTAGCAACGTCGAGCGAGGGGATCAGACCCAACTCAACGAGCTTCTCGTCGCCCAAGTAATAAAGACCGAACAGGTCGGCACGAGCCTCTTCGAGTGTCGAGCCGTAGTTCTTCAACTCGCCGCCCTTAGTGCCCGGTGCTAACTGACCCGAACCGTGACCGAGGCATTCGTGCAGGTCGGTGTGGAGGTTGTCACCCAATGCGCCAAACTCCTCGATACGAGCGCGGTCCTCCTCACGAAGAATGAACTCCTCGTTGAAACCGTTGCCCTTTGCAGCCTGCTTGTATGCGTAGGTGATGTTGTCGATAGTCACCGACTTCGAGCCGTAGTCGCGGCGGATCCAGTCGGCGTTGGGCAGGTTGATACCGATCGGGGTAGCGGGGTAGCAGTCGCCACCGAGCATAGCCACGTTGATAACCTTAGCTGAAACACCCTTAACCTCAGGCTTGCGGTATGCGGGGTTGATGGGCGAGTTGTCCTCGAACCACTGAGCGTTTGCGCTGATCAGCTCGGTGCGCTTTGTAGCCTCGTCGCTACGCAGGCTCACGTTAGCCTCCCACGACGCCTTGCGACCCATCGGATCGCCATAGTCCTCGATAAAGCCGTTTACGAAGTCGATGTTCGACTCTACGTCCTTAACCCACAATACGTTATACTTGTCGAAGTCGCGCAGGTTGCCACTGCAATAGTAGTCGCGCAGAGCTACGATGATCTCCTTCTGGGTGGGGTTGGCAACCTCGGCAGCCTTGTCCAACCAATAGACAATCTTCTCGATAGCCTCGCCGTACATACCGCCCTGCTTCCAAACGCGCTCAACGACCTTGCCGTTCTCGTCCTTGGTCAGCTGCGAGTTCAGACCGTACGAAATGGGCTGAGGATCGTTGTGGTCGATCATATCGGCATAGAACTTCTCAACCTCCTTCTGGGTTACGCCTGCGTAGTAGTTGTTAGCCGACGCGGTGATCATATCCACGCCCTCGCTCTGATCCAAACGGCGAGCATAGAGCGACGTGTCGAACATTGCGGGAACGATTGCAGCCATCAGCTCCTCGCGGGTGCCGAAGTCGAGCGGCAGAGCCTCGTCGGGTGTAGCCTCGATCAACTTCACGAAGTACTCCTGCGAGAACTCAGGCTGGAACTTGTCCATACTGTAATGGTGGTGGATACCGTTAGCGAACCACACCTTTTTCAGATACTTAACAACCTTCTGCCACTCCTCGTGGTTGGGGTCGCCCTTGTAGTTGGTGTAGATACCTTCGAGGGTGCGACGGATTGCAAGGTTGTACTTGAAGTTCTGGTCGAACATAATGTCGCGACCGCACTTTGCAGCCTCGCCCAAATAGTAAACCAGCAGCTTCTGCTCCAACGGCAGAGCGTCGAATTCGGGAACCTGATAGCGGATCACCTTCACGTCATCGAAACGATCGACAACCCAGCGGAAATCGCTCTCGGTCTGCTCCTGAGTACACGAAGCAATGATCGATGTCATCATAATGAGTGTTAAAAATTTTTTCATCTTGTTCGGATTTTTAGTGATAATTTGTCGCAAATATACACATAAAAACCGAAAAATCAACATCGCACACCGCCCGCTTTTAGCTCGAACGATAAAATTAGTGCGGGTAGATGAGGCTCTTTCCGAACATTTTTCATACCTTTGTATATTAAATGAAAACTTTTTGCGCTACACCGTGTAACTTTTGGGGCGTTGGCGCGTCTAATTAGTTAGGAAAGATATGGATACATTTTTGGCGATTTTGGCTCTGGTGCTCGCTGTGGTGGGTGTTGCCGGCTGTATTTTGCCGGTGTTGCCCGGAACTCCGATCTGCTATGTCGGTATGCTCCTGATGGCGTGCACCGAATATTCGACCCTCTCGAAACCGATTCTGATCACGTTCCTGATTGTGACCATTTTAGTCTCGGTGGCTGACTATCTGCTGCCGGCGTGGTTGTCGCGCCGTTTCGGAGGCTCGAAACACGGAGCAAAGGGCGCAACGATCGGTATGCTCGTAGGTCTGTTTATGGGACCGATGGGGCTGCTGCTCGGTCCATTTGTGGGCGCGGTGTTAGGCGAGATGTCGGTCAATCGTGACGACTCGGCTAAGGCGATCCGAGTGGGATTCGGGGCGTTTCTCTCGTTCATCGTCGGAACGGGTATCAAGATGATCGCCTCGATCGCAATGCTCATCTACATCATCGGCGATATGGGTGGCATATTTATGGGTTGGGGCGACTCGTTGGGTGCGTGGTGGACCACCGTCGTAGAGTGGGTTACGCAACTTTTCTCGTAGAAAACAACAAACTTTAACGATATGAAGAGAATTTTAACATTGATGACGGTCGTAGCGGCAATGCTGCTCACGGCTTGCGGATCGAAGTACGCTTACGAGAGCGTCAAGGGCGATCCGACTCAGACACGTATCTACACGCTCGATAACGGTCTGAAAGTTTATATGTCGGTTAATGACGAGGAGCCTCGAATCCAAACCTACATCGCTGTGCGCGTAGGTGGCAAGAACGACCCCTCGGAGACCACCGGTTTGGCTCACTACTTCGAGCACCTGATGTTCAAGGGTACGCAGTCGTTCGGTACGCAGGACTACGCTGCCGAGAAACCTATGTTGGACGAGATCGAGCAGCTCTTCGAGGTCTATCGCAAGACCGAGGACGATGCTGAGCGTAAGGCTATTTACAAGCGTATCGACTCGATCAGCTACGAGGCGTCGAAGTTGGCTATTCCCAACGAGTATGACAAGTTGATGGCACAGATCGGTGCGCAGGGCACCAACGCCTATACGGGTTACGATATGACCGTATATGTCGAGAACATTCCCTCGAATCAGGTTGAGAATTGGCTCAAAATCGAGGCTGACCGCTTCAAGAATGTAGTGATTCGCGGTTTCCACACCGAGCTCGAAACCATCTACGAGGAGAAGAATATGTCGCTTACGCAGGACAACCGCAAGGTCTACGAGGCGATGAATGCTGCGCTGTTCCCCAACCACCCCTACGGCAAGCAGACCGTGCTGGGTACTCAGGAGCACTTGAAGAACCCCTCGATCACCAACGTGAAGAACTACCACGATCAGTACTACGTGCCCAACAATATGGCAATCTGTCTGTCGGGTGATTTCGATCCTGAGCAGATGATCGCGCTGATCGATCAGTACTTCGGCGATATGCAGCCCAACCCCAATGTCCCCGTTTTGGAGTATGAGCCCGAGCAGCCCATCACCGAGCCTATCGTGAAGGAGGTTATGGGTCTTGACGCTGCCAACGTAGCTATCGGCTGGCGTTTGGGCGGTGCAACTTCGGCTGATGCCGATTTGGCAAATATCGTGGGTAGTATCCTCTACAATGGTCAGGCAGGTCTGATCGACCTCAATCTGAATCAGCAGCAGAAGACGCTGAGCGCATACGGCTATCCTTCGATCTCGGCCGACTATGGTTATATGCAACTGGCAGGTCGTCCCAAGCAGGGTCAGTCGCTCGAAGAGGTGCGCGATCTGTTGCTCGGTGAGGTTGCTAAGTTGCGTGCGGGTGATTTCGACGAGAAGTTGATCGCCGCAGCGGTGAACAACTACAAGTTGGAGATGATGCAGTACCTCGACTCGAACGATGGTCGTGCTGACGCATACGTTCAGTCGTTCATCAATGGCGTTGAGTGGAAGGACGAGGTTGCGATGTTCGACCGCCTGTCGAAGATCACTAAGGAGGACGTAGTTCGTTTCGCAAACGAGAAGCTGGGCGAGAACAGCTACGCAATCATCTACAAGCGCGAGGGTAAGGACCCCAACGAGCAGAAGATCGCTAAGCCTGAGATCACCCCGATCGTAACCAACCGCGACGCTCAGAGCGACTTCTTGAAGGCTATTGTTGCGTCGGAGGTTAAGCCTATCGAGCCGCGCTTTGTCGATTTCGAGAAGGATATGGACCGTTTCGAGGCGCAGTCGGGTATCGAGGTGCTCTACAAGCAGAACACCACCACCGACTACTTCTCGTTGGAGTATATGTTCGACTTGGGTACGATTGTCGATCCTGCATTGGGTCTTGCATTCGACTATACCGAGTACTTGGGCACTTTGGCTAAGACCGCCGAGCAGATTCAGTCGGAACTCTATGGTTTGGCTTGCTGGTTTAATCTGCGTGCAAGTGCGTCGCGTTGCAATATCTCGATCAGCGGTCTGGGCGAGAATATGAACAAGGCGATGGATATCGTTGAGGATCTGATGGCTAACGCTGTTGCCGACGAGGCGATTTTGGCAAACGTAAAGCAGGATATGCTCAAATCGCGTGCTAATGCCAAGCTGAATCAATCGAGCAACTTCTCGGCTTTGCAGTCGTATGTGGTCTATGGCGAGGAGGGTATGAAGGCGCGCCTGTCGAATGAGGAGCTGATGGCTCTCACCTCGGAGGAGTTGATCGCCAAGGTACGCGACCTGCTCAACAAGCAGCACACCGTTGTCTACTACGGTCCCGCAACCAAGGACGAACTGCTTGCGTCGTTGAACGAGCACCACAATGTTCCTGAGGAGTTGGAGCCGCTCGAAATCAAGCGTCTGGCAAATGTTCCTACACCCGAAAACCGAGTATTCATTGCTGAGTACGACGCAAATCAGATCTACTATATCCAGTACTCGAACCGTGGCGAGAAGTTCGACGTTGCAAACGATGCCGACCTCGACCTCTACAACGAGTACTTCGGTGGCGGTATGAGCAGTATCGTATTCCAGGAGATGCGCGAGGCTCGCGGTCTGGCATACTCGGCTCGTGCATATATGAGCACCCCCACTTATGCCGATGGTTGCTACTCTTTCACCGCTTACATCGCTACGCAGAACGACAAGATGAAGCAGGCAATCGAGGCATTCGATGAGATCATCAACACGATGCCCGAGAGCGAGGCTGCATTCAATGTGGCTAAGGAGTCGTATATCAACCAGCTGCGCACGCTGCGCTACACCAAGTCGAGTGTGCTGACTGCCTTTATTCGTACCCGCGATATGGGTCTTGATTACGACCGCGCCCGTGATGTGTTCGAGAAGGTGCAGACGATGACCCTCGAAGATGTTAAGGCGGTTCAGGAGCAGTGGGTTAAGGATCGCAACTATTACTACTGCATTTTGGGCGATTCGAAGAACCTCGACCTGAACTATCTGCGCACCCTCGGTCCGATCACCTTCCTCTCGCAGGAGCAGATCTTCGGCTACTAATCGCGCGGATACATATAATTATATATAACAAAGTCCCGCCGGCTGTGCGCTGGCGGGACTTTGTTGTTCGTGGGGGCGAGTGTTAATCCTCGCACTCAATCACGACCTCGATGGTGGTCGAGCCGCGAGAGATTGTTGCACGCCACGGCTCGCGCGAATGAGTCAAATCCTCGCGCTCTGCTTCGCTCATCTCTGAGGGCGTTTTGCCGTTGATCTTCACAATGCGATCGCCACGTTTCACGCCCGCCTTCTCCGCCTTGCCGCCTTCGAGCAGACCATTCACGACCCAACAATCCTTTTGCGGAGTGAGCGCAACGCCGAAGAAATAGCGGCTCGGAGTGTCGAAATTGCGATTGGGGCGCACCCACATCTTGCACTCCGCGAAATCGAAAATAACATCGAAACGCTCCAAAAGCTCGTTGCCGATCAATCCGTCATAGCGTTTGTCCGCCAATGCTCCCGTAGCGTTACCTGAGTAGTCTGCGCGAATGTTGCTTACGCTCAGCCCGCCCAACTCAACGTTAGCCAACTTGACGAGATAGTCGGTGCGCGAGCCGCCAATACCACCCACCGCATAGACCATTTTCTGAACGTCCGAACGTCCCTGCAAGCCCATCTTTGCGACGCTGCTACTATTTATGGCGATCGTTCCCGATGAACCCATATCGACCAAAAACAGCCCCTCGCGCGAGGTCGTTGCGTCGAGAGCGATCTTTGCGGGAACAAGTATGCGCGTCTTGCTGTCGTCGAGCCACTTGCAGTCGATGCAGGTATAGGTAGCGTCGGGCTGTTCATTGTCTAAAAAGCGCATATATTTGTCGGCATAGTTGAACTCAACCTTGCGCCCGCGTACGAACTCCATTCCGAACATTCCGCTCACGTTATTGCCGAGGATCTTGCGCAGGTTGAGTACCACCGCCGTCTGGTCCTTATGGGCAAATTCGCCCACTCGATACTCCCAACCTCCCATATCGACGCTCGCCATCTGGCGTCCATCTCCTGCTCCGCCTATAAACGCCTTGCGCAGCGTGCCTTGCGCAGCGAAATTCTCGGCATAGAAGGTCGAGTCGAGTAGCAGATTGGTGTTGCCCGTGTCGAAAACCAGTCGCGCGGGGATCGAGTCGCGGATCACAGCGTCGAAATACAGATGATTGTTGTAGTCGAACTTTATGGCACTCTCAGGGAGTGGGCGCGGGGTGGTTTCGGTTTGGGGCGTGGTGGTTGCCTGACCGCAAGCTGTCGCTGATACAAGTAGCAACAGCAAGACAAAAATGGGAGTAGCTTTGCTTTTCATAGTTTGGTAAAATGGATTAAGATTCTGCAAGATAGGAATAAAACTGCTAATCTGCAACAAAATTGCACGCGCCATATTCCCCCCCCGAAATTCGACCAATAGCGCAGTTCGCTCGACTTTTAGGAAAATGACTGCCGCATTCACCTCCGCAACGGCAACAAAAAAAGAGAAGTCCTTATCGAACTTCTCTTTTGGTACCCTGTGGACTATCTGTTTTCGAACCAATTTATGGAAGACTTGGGACGAATATATAGTCTCAGGAAGTATTTTCCGTCGTTTGATGAATAAGATGTTTATCAGTCATCCATACCTTCAAGTAATGATTCGGGGTCGTAATCAGAGTGGAAATTGATGTTGCCTTCTCCACGTATGTTCAGTATCGGAAGTCTTTCACTGTAGTATTTCTCTTCCTTGATTGTGAATGTGATGGTGCCTGTGAAATTCTTGAATATGGCAAAGCAATAACTACGTTCCTCAATGTCTTTTGCAACTTTAGGATTGTGATTTAGTACTTCTTCAAGA
>JAZUBB010000002.1:0-86249 GCA_045638285.1 Alistipes sp.
TAGGTTGCATACGCGTTACGCACCCGTGCGCCGGTCGCCAACAAATTGTGCAAGCACAATCCTTGCTGCCCCTCGACTTGCATGTGTTAAGCCTGCCGCTAGCGTTCATCCTGAGCCAGGATCAAACTCTCCATTGTAAAAGAAAATTTAAATATCATAGCTCAATCTCAAAGGTATTGCTTTGAAATTCTCTCCGAAGAGAGTGTCAAAACTTAGCTGCTCAATATCTTCAAAGAACGTTGTTCTATCTATTAAAAAAGAACTTCCAAAGTTAATCGCCTCTTTCGCTGTTGCCCTCAGTTTTCACATCGTCGCAACCTCTTTCAGAAGCGCCCCTCGAAACATTCGGAAAGGGACTGCAAAGGTATGAACTCTTTTTTAATCCACCAAATTTTTCGAGAACTTTTTTCGAAAAAACTTTCTGTTAAGAACTCTGCAACCGTGTTTGCTTCTCGATTGCGGGTGCAAAGATAAGGCATTTGATTTCAATCTTCCAAACAATTTTTAAACTTTTTTCAAAATATTTTTGACCCACTTTTTCATTCTTTTGAACATCAGCGACTTAACCCAACAACTTTTTTGAGCAATTTTTCGTCCAAATTAGCCACTTAGGGGCATATAGGGCACAATTCGGCAATTATGAACACGTATTAAACATCGAAAAAATTATTCAAGATATATCTTTCCGAGCGCGATTTTCGTTTTTCTCGACGAAAATGCGTATATTTGTATTTTGTACAACACTCAAAAAAGATAACAAATTATGAAAATGCGCTATATATTATATATAGGTATGGTTTTGGCGACCGTAGCGTGCGCCCCCACCACCACTCAAAGCGAGCCTAATTTGGAGCACGGCGACATTCTCTTTCAGGTTTTCAAGCCGAGCGACTTTGCCGATGCGGTCGAAGGTGTGGCTGTCGGCAATGACGGCATCAGCTACTCTCACGTAGGTCTGCTCTCGATCAACGAGAACGACACGACGGTAATCGAGGCGGTGTTCAAGGGGGTGCGCGAGGTTACGCTCGACCACTACCTCGGCAATTCGGATACCATCGAAGGTCGTCCCGTAGTTACCGTTGCGCGCGTCAAGCCCGAATTCCGTCATCTGCGTACGGCAGCCGTGGAGCGCGCACGCGAATATATCGGTTGTTCGTACGACTTTGTGTTCAGCCCCGTGAACGACTCGATCTATTGCAGCGAACTGGTTGCGCTGGCATACCTCGACGAGGATGGACGTTCGATCTTCTCGACCGTGCCGATGTCGTTCCGCAATATGCAGACGGGTGAGATCGACTCGACGTGGATCAACCATTTTGCCGAGTATGGCGCAGAAGTCCCCGAAGGCGTTGCAGGCACAAACCCCTCGCAAATGTCTTGCGACGAGGTGATCGAAGAGGTTTATAGGTTCTTTTAGGTCACTTTAACCCCCTCAAATAGCCCTCAATCAGCCCCAAATTGAAATATTTTGGGAAGAAAAGTGTGCGTTTGAGAAAAAAGCATTATCTTTGCACGCTATGTTTAACTAAATTTAACTGTTTACTAAAATGCCCAAAATGAAAACTAATGCCGCGGCGAAGAAGAGATTTACCTTCACCGGCACAGGTAAGATCAAGCGTCAGCACGCTTATCACAGTCACATCCTGACCAAAAAGACGACTAAGCAAAAGCGTAACTTGTGCTATTCGAGCACCGTTTCGGCTGCCGACGAGCCCAAGATCAAGAAGCTGTTGGTTAAGTAATTAAGTAACGCGCTTCACTAACTTATTTTATTAATCAAAGAGCAAATCAGCCCCGAAGAACGTGAGAGAATCACGTCGCTGACAGCTCGTAAAACTTTTCACACACTATGCCAAGATCAGTAAATGCTGTTGCATCAAGAGCAAGAAGAAAGAAGGTTTTAAAACTTGCCAAGGGTAACTTTGGTTCAAGGGGAAACGTATGGACGGTTGCCAAAAACACCGTTGAAAAAGGTTTGCAGTATGCTTACGCACACCGCCAAATCAAGAAGAGAACATTCCGCAGCTTGTGGATCCAGCGTATCAACGCTGCTGCACGCGCTAACGGTTTGACCTATTCGCAGTTTATGGGTAAGCTCAATAAGTCGGGTATCGCTCTGAACCGTAAGGTTCTGGCTGACCTCGCTATGAACAACCCTGAGGCATTCCAGCAGATTGTTAATACAGTTAAATAAGCCGCTTTCGGTCGCGTGAGCGAACAAAGCAAACGAAAGGCGTTCGAATCATCGAACGCCTTTCTTATTTTTTGCATAGGCAAGCAGAGGGGGCAACTTCGCTTTCAACGATAGCATACGTGGCGGCAGGGGGCGGGGCGACTAAAAGTCGCGGGTGCCGCCGCGTATGACGATTTCAAAGAAATCGCCAATGATTTATCGTAAAGCAAAACTCGCCTCTATGGTAGAAAATAGCCGCGACCCTTTCGGATCGCGGCTATTCATAACATATTCAGGCGTCGATTACTTCGCGCTGAAACCATTGGCAAAGCCACCTGCGCTTACGGGCAGAACACCCTCAGCGTCAATCTGACCCGACAGCACCTTGCGCATAGCCTTCATATTCTGCTCAACCGAGCTATAACCAATCACGATACCATCGAATGCCTTGATGTCGATCTGGTCGAGCACGTAGGGGTTGTTCATCACAGCCAAAATTACCTTCTGCTGGCGTGCCCAATCCGACAAGAAACCGTAAATATCTTCGGGTTTCATATTCGAATAGGAGTTGAAATCGTTCTTCGGAGCACGCAACTCAGGCAGATAGACCACTGCATACTCAGCACCCTCAGCCGATATTTTCGCGCCATCGAGCGACGCCAACGACATACGTTTGTCGAGCACAACCTCCTTTGCGCGACCCTCCTTGATGAGTTGCGCAAGCGAACCTTCGCCCTTCAAAGCAACACTCGGACGCTTAACCATCGTTACCGACGCGTCGCAAACCTGCTGAATGAAATCAATGACCTCCTTAGTTTCGGTATCCTCGTAGATATTCTTAGGATCGATAAACGGAGTGCCGTCCAACAAACCGAGCTGCTCCTTCATTTTCAATACCTTACGCACGCTCTCATCAAGACGCTCACGCGAAATTTCGCCCTTCTTAACAGCCTTGATCACATTGCGGATCGAGCGGTGCCAGCTCTGTGCAGGCATCAACAATACGTCCGAACCAGCCTTGAACGACGCCAGAGGAACCAGCTCAGCGGGCATATAGGTCGAAACACCCTTCATACCGAGAGCGTCGGTTATGACGATACCCTTGAAACCCATCTCCTCCTTCAACAACTTGGTGATAATGGGATACGACAGCGAGCTGGGCATACCCGTAGGATCGAGTGCTGGAACATTCAAGTGACCCACCATCACCATCCAAACATCTTGATTGATAGCCTCTTGGAAGGGATAGAGCTCCATCGAATCCAGACGAGCGCGGTCGAAAGGCAGTGTCGGCAGAGCCTTGTGCGAATCGACGTCGGTATCACCGTGACCGGGGAAATGCTTAGCCGAGGTCCACACGCCACCGTCCTGCATACCGCGAATCAACGCTGCACCATACTTAGCCACCTTCTGGGGGTTGTCACCGAACGAACGCTGACCGATTACGGGATTCTTGGGATTATTGTTCACGTCGACCGTCGGAGCATAGTTGATATGCACACCCACGCGGCGGAACTGATCCGCCATCGCGCGACCAACCTTATAGATCATATCGGTGTTCGACAGCGCACCGAGCTGCATATTGCGCGGGAACTGCGTCAGCGTGTCGAAACGCATCGAAGCACCCCACTCGCCGTCGATACTGATTACCAGCGGGATACGCGACTGCTTCTGATAGTTGTTCATTCGGTTAGCATAGTGCTCCATTTCGTCCTCCATAATAATCAGACCACCAACGCGATCTTTCTTGATCGCCTCCTCGATCTGGGCATCGGGAGTGTGCTGTCCATAGGTGACAATAAAGAGCTGACCAACCTTATCGCGTACCGACATTTTGCGCAACATACGCTCGACGCGATCCTCTTTCTGACCAAATGCGATGATAGGCATAACGCAAATCATTAAGAGTAAAAGAATTCGTTTCATAGTTACTTTAAGTTGTTTATTTTAGTTAATTAACGTTGTGTGTGTCGTACGAATACGCAAAGATAAGAAATTCTTATCTAAACATCAATATTTCCGATGACGATTTAGGGGGCAAAGTAGCGGAAATCACAAATTTTCGTTATATTTTTGTGGTGAGAAAATTACTGAATTAAAAACTAATAAAACGACAACTATGGAGAGCAAAATCATCAAAGCATTCGAGGAGAAGGGTGCAATGCGCCCCGGTGACATCGCAACTGCGACAGGTATCGCTAAGGACGATGTATCGAAAGTGATCAAGAAAATGGTTGCCGACGGCACCGTTTATTCACCCAAGCGTTGCTTCTACGACCTCAAAAAGTAGGCAGCACGCAACAATTACTCATAGAAAAAGCCTCACCGTTTGCAGCGGTGAGGCTTTTAATTTATCGCTCAGCGAGTTACTCGACGATCATCTTGTGTTCGCGGAGTTGCTCAACCCACGCCGCAGCGTCAGCCGTAGCAGTTTGCTCATCAACATCGTAGCGCGAAGTGAGCAGTTCGACCACCTCCGCTACCTCGAAATCACGATCAGCAAGTTGTTCCAACAGCCACACCGACGAACCATTGAGTTGGATAATGCGAGTCAGGTCGGCACCTAAACGACCCTGCATAATCACCACCTTCTCGCCCGCGATATCGCGCACCTTAACCTTCGAATCAATCTTCATATCGCTCCTCAGTTTTGCATTTTTACTTGGGGCAAAGATGGGCAATAAAATTCATAATTCAAAATTCAAGATTCAAAATTATTCACGTCGCGAAGTAAATTAGCGATGACTAAAAGGTTATACCAAGTTTGACACGAAAACCCTCCAATTTACAATATCCACCATCAAACATACCATATATATCAAGGAAATAGCCTGCACTAATAAATACACTCTTCACATTACGACCGAGCTGATAATCCAAACCAAATTGAGGGTTAGCGAAAATATCAAGCAAAAATTCTTTCTCAATATTACTTAAATTATACCATCTTTCATTTGTGCTGTCGTCCAACTCTCCATCGTAATAGTCATAGTTGTAACCATTATAACCAATTCCGCCTATTGCCAAATCAAAATATGGTTTTAATTTTGTTTTAGTTAGATAAAATTTGGCATCAGCGTACACTTTAATTTCCACTCCTTTGGGTGTTCCAAACGAATCTATATCTGACAATTTATTGGGTACGTTAAGTTTATTAAACGAATGTCCAAGACCAAAACCGCCACCAAGAAAAATTGATTTATTGAGCATCGCACCTACTTCATAATATGCCCCAAGCGCCATACTTGCATACGGATCCTTAGAGTACGATCCCACCTCTGCGCCCGCAAATTGGCGCAATTCTACGGGTTTTCTCTCCTTTTCGAGTTTCGTTACCTTCGTTTGCGAGTAACTAATTACCTGCGCCGAAACATTGCCAATGGCAAACATCGACATCAATACTGCCAAAAATAAAAATCTTTTCATTTTCAATTCTCCATTTTAACGGGTTTCTTTATTCTTAATTGTTGTATTACTTTGAGGATTTCCTACCACCTGCGCATTCTTATTATCCCACTCGATCTGGCGGGCGTAATCAACAACCTTCAAATCGGTAGTGTCGGCAATGCGGAAATTGCGATAAAAGGCGGGATAGCCCGTAACGGTAATCTCGATAAATCCTTTTGAGTTGGTAATCACATCGATCGTTGTGCCGACCAACACATCTGCATTACAAGCTCGTGCAGCACGGCTCAACGCTATTTTCTTAAATTCGGGCATACTTTTAATAACGTCGGACGTTACGGGGATTGACGCAAACGCATCAACTTCGACGTGAGTAACTTTGTTGTTCGATACCTCCAAATCGGCAATTAGGGGTGTCAATAACATTAGATGTTCGGGCTCTAAGTTTCGAGCTGACGACTCTTGGTATTCAATCTTTTCGCGCTGCTGTGCAGACAAGCCAGTTACTAAAAATAAGAATACCGATAAAAGCAAAAATCGTTTCATAAGACTGCTTGGTTTCCTCCGCCTGACTCCTATGCGGCTAATAAAAACAGAAAGTGTGGAGCCATTCGTTTATCTACTGGACGGTTCTGGTAAACCCAAGCACAAATAAACAATACCCCACACCAAGATAGTATATACCAGAATGATACATAACTATACAGGGTGACGAGTGTTTGTATTGCTTTATCCTTGTACTATCGAAATTTACCAGATTTACCAGTAGGGATAAGCGAAACACTTTCACTTAACAAATATGTCTGCCATCATCGATGACACCACAAAGTTAAGAAATTGTTTTCGATCTACAAACCTCTTTGGGGTATTGTCATTGCAAATTTCGTGAAATAGTTTTAGTTCGCAAACATATTTTAGCAAATATGAGTACACACATTAGCCACATTTTGAATTGTGAATTGTGAATTGTGAATTAATTTATCCCTATCTTTGTCGTATGAATCGACAGCAAGAACTTTTCAGCGAGGAGCGAATGCTCGAAACGCTACGCACATATTGGGGTCACACCGCGTTCCGACCGATGCAGAGCGAGGTGATCAGATCCATTTTGCGCGGACGCGACACCCTTGCGCTAATGCCGACGGGTGCGGGCAAGTCGATTATCTACCAGCTCCCGACGCTTATGCAGGAGGGATTGTGTATCGTCGTGACGCCGCTGATTGCACTGATGAAGGATCAGGTCGATCGACTGCGCAGCCGATCAATCTCGGCTGTGGCGATCCATTCGGGTTTGTCGCCCCGACAGATCGACATCGCACTCGACAACTGCGTCTATGGCGACGTCAAGTTCCTCTATCTCGCCCCCGAACGTCTTGCCTCTGAGGCTTTTCGACTGCGTCTGGACAAAATGCGGGTATCGCTTTTGGCGGTTGATGAGGCTCATTGTATCTCGCAGTGGGGATACGATTTTCGACCTTCGTACCTGCGTATTGCCGAGATTCGACGCTTGATTCCCGACACTCCCGTGCTGGCACTGACTGCCTCGGCGACCAATTTGGTAGCAAAGGATATTATGGACAAGTTGCGCTTTGGCGAGCCGAACATCTTTCGCAGCAGTTTCGCGCGTCCCAATCTGCAATATGTCGTGCGCCACGTCGAGGATAAAAACGAACAGATCCTGAACGTGATCGAGAAGGTCAGCGGGTCGGGCATTATATATATGCGTACGCGCGAGGGTGTCGAGAAACTCACGGCATTCTTGACCGAGAATGGCATTTCGGCCGACTACTATCACGGAGGTTTAGGGCACGCCGACCGCTCGATGCGCCAGACGGCGTGGAGCGAGGGTCGCACACGTATTATAGTGGCTACCAACGCTTTCGGTATGGGTATCGACAAAGCCGACGTGCGATTTGTGATCCACTACGCGATGAGCGAATCGCTCGAAGAGTACTATCAGGAAGCGGGTCGTGCTGGTCGTGACGGAGGTCGAGCATACGCGCTGCTGCTGGTCAGCGAAAAGGATCAGGCGCGGATCAATCGCCGTATCGAGAGCGAATTTCCAACGCTCGAAACGGTCAAGAAGTGCTACGAATCGGTCTGCAACTATCTGCAAATACCGATCGGTGACGGTGCAGGAGCTACGTTCACGTTCAACATTCACGAATTTTGCAGTCGTTTCGGGATCTATCAAGGCACAGCGGTCAACGCCTTCAAACTGTTGCAACAAAATGGCTATCTGACCCTCACCGATGAGATGGAGAATCCCGCGCGAATCCACTTCTGCGTGAGCCGTGACGACCTCTACAAACTGCGCGTCAAGCGCAACGACATAGACCTGCTACTGCGCACGATATTAAGACTTTACGATCGAGTTTTCACCGAGTTCCGCCCTATCGACGAGGGCGAAATTGCAGCGGTCAGTGGCTTTACTATCGAGCGTGTTCACGAACTGATGAAACTCCTGTGGCAGATGCGCGTCATACGCTACATACCATCGAATCGCTCGCCACTGATCTACTTCGACGAGGAGCGACTGCCGATCAACGACGTGCGCATTGCACCCGAAACCTACCAACATCGCAAGCAGATGTGTTTGGAGCGTTACGAGGCGATGTTGCGTTATGCTCACAATGAGGAGGTGTGCCGTAGCGCGATGATCGAGGAGTACTTTGGTGGCTCGGCAGACAAGGATTGCGGCGTCTGCGACATCTGTCTATCCCGCCGCAAACAATCTAAGCAACAACCTCTTAACCTCGAAGAGCAGATCCTAAAAATGGTCACCGAGGAGGAGTCGCTGACCCTGCGCGAAGTGACCTCGCGCCTGCAAAAAGGCAACACCTCGCCCCTTGATACCATCAATCGCTTGCTCGATGAGGGCAAAATTTCGCTCGATAAAAGCGGAATTATCACTATAAATAGGTAACTTTGCAACCTAAATCGCACGAAACAATGAGTATCGAACAGAAATTTGCACCGACCATCACCAACGAGCAGACTGCCGCGTTGCCAGCCGTTCGTTTCGAGGGCGAGGTGCGAATAGTCGATACCGAGCAGGCTCTCATCGAGGCGTGCGAATATCTGTCGCAGCACGCAGTGATCGGTTTCGACACCGAAACGCGACCCTCGTTCAAGGCTGGCGTTACGAACCGCGTTGCCCTCATACAGCTCTCAACCTCAGAGCGTTGCTATCTGTTCCGTCTGTGCCGAATGAAGTTCGGACGCGAGTTGCAACGCCTGCTCGAAAATCCCAACATCAAGAAGGTCGGTGCCGACGTTGCGGGCGATATTCGATCGCTCACGCAGTTGCGCCACATTCGCGCAGCGGGTTTCATCGACCTGCAAACGATCGCTCCGCAATGGGGTATCGAGGAGAAGAGCCTGCGCAAGCTGTCCGCTATCGTATTGGGCAAGCGCGTGTCGAAGGCTCAGCGATTGAGCAACTGGGAGGCCGCGCAGTTCACCGAGCAGCAGATTTCGTATGCCGCCACCGATGCGTGGGTATGCTTGGAGATCCTTGCGGCACTCGAAGCAACCCCGAAGGTCAATCCCACCACCGTCAAGGAGGTCGAAGTCAAGGTTGAGCCAGAGCAAACCAACCCATCGGAGCCTAAACGGACGAAAGAGGCAAAGAGCAAATCGCGTCGCCGCCCCTTCCATCGTCGCAAGCCACACCCAAAAAAACAGACCGAAACAAAAGAGTAACAAAGAGATATGTACGCACAAATTTTCTTACGTCGAGGCAAGGAGGAGTCGCTCCTGCGCCGTCACCCGTGGATCTTCTCGGGCGCGATCGAATATATCCGTTCGGAGCGCGACAATATAACCGAGGGCGAGATTGTCGATGTTCACACCAAGAGTGGTGATTTCATCGCTCGCGGTCACTACCAGATCGGCTCAATCGCCGTTCGAGTGCTCACGTTCGAGCAGGTCGAGATTGATCAAGCGTGGTGGAACGAACGCATTGCGTCGGCATACGATGTGCGTCGCTCGCTTAATCTGACTGAAAATGAGCAGACTACCTGCTATCGACTGATTCACGGCGAGGGCGATTCGCTGCCCGGTCTGGTGGTCGATATTTACGGTTCTACCGCTGTTGTGCAGTGCCACAGCGTGGGTATGTATCGCTCGCGCAAGGAGATTGCTGAGGCGATTCGCACGGTCTATGGCGATCGTATCGAGGCTATCTACGACAAGAGTGCGCAGACCGTTCCGTTCAAGGCGGGTCTGAACGCCATCGATTCGTACCTCTACGGCTCGTCGGCAACCGCCCAGCAGGAGGTGCTCGAAAACGGCAACCGATTCAATGTCAATTGGGAGAAAGGGCAAAAAACAGGTTTCTTCATCGACCAGCGAGCCAACCGCGAGCTGGTGCGTCACTACGCTAAGGGTCGCACCGTGCTCAATACGTTCTGCTATACGGGCGGTTTCTCGGTCTATGCTATGGCAGGCGGCGCGAAGGAGGTCGTTTCGGTCGATAGTTCGGAGCGCGCAGTGCAGTTGGCTGACGAGAATATGCGCCTCAATTTTGGTGACGAGGTGCGCCACACTTCGGCTGCGGTCGATGCCTTCGAGTATCTGCACAACATCGGCGATAAGTTCGATATGATCATTCTCGACCCGCCCGCATTCGCCAAGCACCACAAAGTGTTAGGCAACGCAATGCAGGGATATAAGAAGCTGAATGCCCGCGCGTTGGCTCAGATCAAAAGCGGAGGTATTCTGTTCACATTCAGCTGCTCGCAGGCGGTAAGCAAGGAGTTGTTCCGCACGACCGTCTTCTCGGCTGCGGCTATCGCAGGACGCCGCGTGCGTATCCTCCACCAGCTAACCCAGCCCGCCGACCACCCGATCAATATCTACCACCCTGAGGGTGAATATTTGAAGGGTTTGGTGCTCTACGTCGAATAAACATTAACCACCCGAAAACTCTCGCGCGATGAAAATGTCCGTCAAAAAGGCGATTGCCGACCTCTATACCTCGATTGCAAGCCGTCCCGCACTGCAACCGCTCCACGCGGCGGTGCTCAAATTCACGCTCTATGCAATGGGTATCGGCTACTCGGAGCATAGCGATCGAAATGGTGAACGTCGCTGGCTCAGCGAGTTACATCGTCGCTTGGAAGGTTTGAACCGTCGCGCTGTGATCTTCGATGTGGGTGCCAATGTGGGTGACTATGCTCACGAAGTGAACGAGGTTTTCGGCTCGCACGCCGAGTTGCATTGTTTCGAGCCGTCGAAAGCCACCTTCGAGGAGCTGACACGACGCACATCAACCATCAAGGGCGTGGTGCTGAATCAGCTGGGCGTGGGTAGCTCGACCACCACGGCAACGCTCTATACCGACGGTGACGGCTCGACCTTAGCGTCGCTCTATCCGCGTGATCTTGAACGTTTTGACCGCGCGATGGATCAGACTGAAACTATCGAATTGGTGTCGGTTGATGACTATTGTCGCGCCCGCTCAATCGAGCATATTGACCTGCTCAAACTCGACATCGAGGGCAACGAATTGGAGGCTCTGCGCGGTGCAACGCAGATGATCGACGAGGGGCATATCGACTTCATTCAGTTGGAGTTCGGTGCGACGACGTTGGCGGCACGTGTTTCGTTCCACGATTTGTGGACACTGCTCTCGCCGAAGTTCGATCTGTACCGTATCCTTAAACACGGTCTGCACCCGATTTGTCGCTACGAAGAGTCGTGCGAAGTGTTTATGTATCAGAATCTTGTAGCCATTCGTCGCAAGTAATCGAGCGATGAAATCTTGGAAAGACATACTATCATCGAGAGAGTTCCGCGGGGCGTTGGTTGTGCTCCCGTCGCTAATCTTTTGTGCGTGGGTGGCACGCAAGGCAATCGACATAGACCCCTCGTTCGAGGTACCCGCGAACATCGAAACGCAGATCGACAGCGCACGAATTGCAACGACGGCAGACGAGAGGATCGTGCCCGACTCGCTATTCGAATTCGATCCCAATACGGTTGATTATCACACACTTCTGCGCTTGGGATTCAAACGCAACGAGGCTCTCGGCATAGTGAAATATCGCGCTCGCGGCAAGCGTTTCGAGATCAAGGAGGATTTGGCGTCGTGCTACACCGTCAGCGAAGAGATGTATCGACTTTTGGAGCCTTATATCGTTATTGGAGAGGAGTTTGCGCTCAAACCTTTCGAGCGTCGCGACTACCCCACCCGCACCTACGACACCACCCGCCACCGCACGCGAGCAAAACGTGACACATTGGCTCTCACGCCATTTCGACTCGACACCGCCTCGGTCAACTACCTCTCGAAAATCGGATTCTCGGTGCGACAAGCCGAAGTTTTGGTCAAGTATCGGGATATGCGCGGCGGATTGCGTTCGATCGACGAATTAACTGATTGTTATGTAGTTAGCGACGAGATGATCGACCGTTTGCGCCCATTCGTGATCTTCGAGACAGAGGAGCCGACCGTGCCCACATTGATCGAACTCAATCGTGCCGACTCCGCCACGCTCGTCACGGTGCGAGGTATCGGAGCTAAGACCGCCGCAGCGATCATCGACTACCGCCGTCGTTTGGGTGGATTCCACCGCGTTGAGCAGTTGAGCGAGGTGCAAGGCGTCACAGAACAAAATTATGAGCGAATTGTGCAACAAATTTGGTGCGATAGTTGTGAAATTCAAAAAATTAGTGTTATCTTTGCGCCCGCTGAGCGTTTGGCAGAACACCCGTATCTACCACCGCGAACGCTACGAAAGTTGCTGAAACAAAGACAATTGAAAGGAGGTTGGACTACAATCGGAGAGATGATCGACGAGGAAATATTTACCGCAGATGAGGCCGCACGTATTGCGCCCTATCTTCGATTTGATGTGCAACAGCCCCAGTAACAACTTTTCGGCAAGCCACTCTTCAAGGAATAGTCGCAAGCCCCGCCGACGGTCGGAAAACCGCCTCAAAATCAACGAATTAAGCAAAACAAAAACAATAAAAAACATTTACTACAATGATTATTATGCCTGTAAAAGAGGGCGAGAACATCGAGCGCGCTCTCAAAAAGTTTAAGAGAAAGTATGAGCGTACCGGTGTATTGAAGGAGCTTCGTCGCCGTCAGTACTTCACCAAGCCGTCGATCGCTAAGCGTGAGGCTATGCAGCACGCTATCTACGTTGAGCAGATGCAGCGCGACGAGGAGTAGTACAAAACCGCTCTCTAACCAATATGAAACGCCCCGTACCGAAATGGTATGGGGCGTTTGGTTTTGGAGCGAGAGAGAGTATTGAGGAGTTTGTTTTGGGGCGTCAGGATTGAGCGCGAGCATTACCTATACGCACAAAAAATGAATAGCGCGTACTCACGTACACGCTATTCTCCACACAACGTTTCTAACTAACTATTATTGGCGGGTTAGTTCAGATGTGCAAACCTTGCGGACCGCTCGCCCGAAGAAGCAACTAAAATAGTCCTTTTCAGATGGTGCTTCTTGATTGGTTTGCGTTGCAAAAGTATGATAACAATTCGTCACTCACAACGGCAAGTGGTAAAAATATAGATTTACAAAGATTGACTTCCGCGTACACGCTGAATAATCAACGCATTACATTTTCAATCCGTCAAAAAAAAGTGGACGATATGGGAGATAAAATGGGAGCAAAATGCCATTTTAGGGCATTAGGCAGAGCAATTTTATCTGGAAATTCGACCCGAAAATAAGGTCTATTTGACGCTTTGGAACGATCCGATTTTCTTGATTCGCTCCTCAAATTCCTCACGCGAGACACACGCCTTATTCTTGACTTTCGCGCGATAATTGTAGATCGTATTGACCGAATAACGCAACAGCGCAGCAATCTTCGACGAGTCGTTGATACCAAGACGTATCAGCGCGAAGATACGCAACTCGGTGTTGAGTTTCTCGTCCTTCTTCAACTCAATACGTGCGTCCTCTTCGAGCAACGAATTGAACTCACTCACAAAGTTGGGATAAAGACGCAGGAAGGCGTTATCGAACATCTCGTAAAAATAGACCAGCTCCTCATCGACCAGATCCGACTTCGACAGCTCGCGTTTGAGCTCCGCCAAATTGTCGTGCGTCGCCAACTTACGCACACGACGCTGCAACCCCTCCATTTTGTCGATACACTCCGAATAGACACGCAGGAAGAGGGCGATATACTCCTCCTTAACTGCATTTGCCTCGGCAATATCGCCATTGAGTTGGCTCAACTGATTATTGACCGCTTGCAGGCTCTTATTGTTTTCGATAAGGCTCAGATTAGCCTCTTGAAGTTGTTGCTGAGTGCGGTCGAGTTTCTCGCGTTGCAGACGCTGCACAAGATGAATGACGATCAACATCATCAACAGCACCAAAACCACCGTCAGGAAGATATAGATCTGATTGTTCTGATTCTGCTGCTTGGCTCGATAAGACGACTCGATCGTTGGCAGAATCGACGCCACCTGCCACACGCGCGACTTGGCATTATAGGCAAGTGCAAAATCCAACGTCGCACGGCTCAAACGGAAAGCTCTCGTCACATCGCCATCGTCGAATAGCTTGACAGCCAACGCATTGAGTGCCACATTATCACGAATTGCCAATCGCACTTCACTCAGCGCAGCGATGGTTGCGAAGTGCAGTTGCATACTCTTATCCTCCTTACACTCATATAGTTCCGAAAGATAATAAGCCACGATCGACTGCTCTTGGCACTCGTCCTTATAGTTGTCCAACATCTCGACCAGCACGCGCTCAGCCTTATCCAACTCACCTCGTTCGAGAAATTGACTCACACGCAAAATGCGATACTCAAACGAATCAATCGACAGAATCTCCAACAGACGATCGCGATAATAGTGCTTGCGACGAGCCACAAGGCTCTCAGGCGAGGGGCTCTCGGTTTCGCTATATATCTGATTGTTAAGACAATATTGAGCCCAATAGTAGTCGGCTCGCAACGCTGGATCGAGCGACAAGGTATCGAGCTGGACATTCAACATATTGTTAGCGTCGAGATAGTAACCCGCCGTCGCGTGAACACGTCCGAGGGCGATAAGCGACTCATCAATTTTATATTGGCTGTGCAATTCGCGTGCGATACCTAAGTTCCAATAGTAATAATTGATGGTCGAATCGAACTGAAAGACCTCAAACTCACGTGCAATAGCCTCGTTTAGATCATAAAGCTGTTCATCGGTCAGGTGGGGCGACGACTGCATCTTGCGTAGCGACGCCACACGCGCCAGTCGCAACGACGCAAACTCATCACTATGAGCGATTGCGCTATCGAGGCGATCGAGCAGCGACACCGTATTTTCGATACCGATAGCGGCACTCGCCACCATAGGGATCAACGACAATATGAATATCAACAGACGACGCATAACGGCTAACGAATTTGATTGTAACAAAGTTAATAATTTTTTTTCGTTCGTGCAAATCGCTCCTCACATTGCCTTCGAGCCATCTGCAAGCCACACTCCCAACGCTCATTCGAGCGAAAAAATGCAGATTCGCAAAGATTAGATTTGGAATTTTCGCTTTTTATTCGTAATTTCGAATCCAGAATTAACACTTTAAATAATTAATACGTACGATTATGGCATACAAAATTATCGACATCGAGGGCGTAGGTGAGGTTTACGCCGAGAAGCTCATCGCCGCAGGTATCAAAACCCCTGAGCAGCTGCTCGCAAAGTGCGCTGCACCTAAGGGTCGCAAGGAGTTGGAAGAGGCTACCGAGATTTCGGGTAAGTTGATCTTGAAGTGGACCAACCACGCTGATCTGTTCCGTATCCACGGCGTAGGTCCTCAGTTCGCTGAGTTGTTGGAGGCTGCTGGCGTTGACACCGTTAAGGAGTTGTCGCACCGCGTTCCCGCTAACCTCGTTGCTAAGATGGAGGAGGTTAACGCTGAGAAGAAGATCGTAGGTCGCGTTCCCGCCGTTAAGGAGGTTGAGAAGATGGTTGCTGAGGCTAAGACTATGCCCGCAGTTATGACCTACTAAACCACTCGATTAACTCTTTGAAAGAAAACCTCGCCCGATAGCGAGGTTTTTTTCGTCATCGTACCCGCGTTACGAAAAATTTATTGCGCACGCACGCGGAATAGCGCAGGGTAATATTGTGATTTCGGATAGTTTATCGTATCTTTGCAAGCGTGAAAATTTGCACAAAAATTAAAACAACAGAATAGTATGAAGAAATTTATTGCACTGCTTATATCGCTGCTTGTCAGCGCAGTGGCTATGGCACAGCCCTCGCCCGTAAAGTGGTCGGCTACGGCTACCGAGGTCGATGGCGAGACCTGCGAGGTACAACTGACGGTCGATATCGACGAAGGTTGGCACATCTACGACTTCGGTCCCTACGCCGAAGACCTCTTCATCTCGACTACCGAGATCACGATTGACGGCGCCGAGAAGGTTGGCGAGATCACCGCAAGCAAGGCTCCTCACCGCGCCTACGACGACGTCTATGAGGCTGAGATCGGCACGTGGGAGGGTAAGGTGGTATTTACCCAGAAGGTAAAGGCGGCTGCCGAGCCTACGACTTTGGCAATCAACGTCTACTATGGTGCTTGCAACGATCAGAGCTGTCTGCCTCCTGCAAGTGTGGATTTGACCGTCAATATCGGTGCAGCAACAAACGCCCCCGCCGATGAGGTTGCAACTGAGGAGGTTGCACCCGCTGAGGAGATCGCAGAGGAGCCCACAACCGCTACCGACGAGGTCGTAGCACCCGTCGAGGAGGAGGACAACAGCTCGCTGTGGAGCACATTGCTGGCTGCTGCCGCTTGGGCATTGGCTGCACTGCTCACCCCCTGCGTATTCCCGATGATTCCGATGACCGTTTCGTTCTTCGTGAAGGGCGGCGAGGGCGGCAAACTGCGTGCACTGCTCTATGGCGTATTCATCGTTGCACTCTACACCCTGCCCATTGCAGCGTTGATTCTGATCACGCGCGTGGTTGGTGGCGCAACCGTTACGGCCGATATCTTCAACTGGCTGGCAACACATTGGCTGCCCAATACCATCTTCTTCTTGGTATTTATGGTCTTCGCGGCGTCGTTCTTCGGTGCGTTCGAGATCACTCTACCCAACTCGTGGGTCAATAAGAGCGACCAAAATTCGGATCGTAAGGGTCTGTTGGGCGTATTCTTCTTGGCACTGACGCTGGTACTCGTTTCGTTCTCGTGCACAGGTCCGATCGTCGGTGGCGCAATCATCGGTGCAGTATCGAACAACAACGACATCTGGACTCCGATCCTGACGATGTTGGTATTCTCGACCGTATTTGCTTTGCCCTTCGTGCTGTTCGCACTCTTCCCCTCGGTACTCCAAAAGATGCCGAAGAGTGGTGGCTGGTTGAACTCGGTGAAGGTTGTGTTGGGCTTCATCGAGATCGCTCTCGGTTTCAAGTTCCTCAGCACCGCCGACCAGACCTACCATTGGGGACTGCTCGACCGCGAAATCTATTTGGGTATTTGGATCGTGGTCTTCACCCTGCTCGGTTTCTACCTGCTCGGCAAGTTGAAGTTCGCTCACGACAGCGAGGTGAAATATATCTCGGTGCCGCGTTTGGCGTTGGCGATTGCGTCGTTCACCTTCGTGACCTATATGGTTCCCGGTTTGTGGGGCGCACCGTTGAAGAAGATGACCGGCTACCTGCCCCCGATGGCAACTCAGGATTTCGTACTTACTTCGGGTGGAACGGCTGCTGCACCCGCCGATCAGGTACTGACGGTCGACGGCAAGGCTCCCAAATATAGCGACGTGCTGCATATGCCCCACGGCTTGTCGGGCTTCTACGACTATGATGAGGCTCTGGCAGCAGCTCGCAAGGCAAACAAACCCGTATTCCTCGACTTTACGGGTCTGGGTTGCGTCAATTGCCGCGAGATGGAGGAGCGCGTATGGTGCGACAGCCGCATCTTGGAGAGTATGCGCGAGGACTTCGTTATGCTGGCTCTCTTTGGTGACAGCCGTGCTGCGGTAGCCGAGGAGGATCAGGTGACCACCGCCAACGGCAAGGTGCTCAAAACTATCGGCGAGATCAACTCAAACTTGGCGTACGAGCGTTACGGCATTGCGTCGCAGCCCAACTATCTGATTCTCGATGGCGAGGGCAACGTGCTGGCGTCGCACTCGTACGACCTCAATATTGACAACTTTATTGCCTTCCTCGAAGAGGGTAAGCAGGTCTACAACTCGCTCAAATAGGCGCAGTAAAGTTCTTACAAAAATACGATGGACGACCTGCGCGCGACGTTGCAGATCGTTCATCGTATTTTTTTGTATAATATTTGTAACACGAAACGATTATGCGAAAACTCATACCAAACATTATCTTCACGGCAATCCTGATCGCTTTTGTAATTCAGGATCACAAGGAGAGGGAGAGTGAGGCTCTCACGCCTGCAACAGATCAATTCGCACCTGCGACCTATCGCGGTCTGCTCCCCGCAGCCGACTGCGCAGGAATCGACTATATCTTGACCCTCAACGACTCGATCGCAGGTGCAGACACACTCTTTGCACTGCGAATGGTCTACATCGAGGGTGACAACAACGGCGGTGACATCACCTTCGACAGTCGTGGTCGCCAGCAACAGATCGAGGTCGGCAACAAGCGCGGCTACCGCCTTATGCCCGACGATGGCGATCGCGCCACCTATCTCACAGAGGTAAACGACTCGACCCTAAGAATCGTAGACAGCACGCTCACACGTATCGACAGCCCGTTCAGCTACGATCTCATTCGCGTCGTGCAATAAACACAACAATCCCCGCCCTCTCGTCGGAAGGCGGGGATTGTTATATCAAGGTCGCACCTCTTAGAATCGGAAAGTCAGATAAACGCGCAGACCTTCGAGCACATTCTTCGAACCGAAGAAGGGGTTGGTTGTAGTGGTTTCACCCTCCGTAGCGCGGCTCATCATAGCCTCAGGCTCGTCGCCATTACCACCTACAAGACCACCAATCTTATCGACAAGCTTGTCGAGGTTGAACGCCTTGTAGTTCATATTGTTGCCCATACGATACTCAGCACCGATACCGAAGAAACCGAACGACAGGTTACCGCCGGCTACAAATATCGACGCATAGTTACCGCCAACTACCTCACCATCGTAGCGCAGTGCAAACGTAGGAGCATAACGACCATAGAGGTGCACCTGCAAACGCTTGACGGGAGTGATCGTAATCGACGGACCCACCTGCACAGCAATCTCAGCCTGGTGCAGCGTCGACTCCAAAGTCTGGGGTTTATACATCGCATAGTTCAGATCAATCCACGTTGCGTCGATACCGATATTGAGGAAGTTGCCGATGGGCTTTTTGTGCAGATAGAACGTACGACCGCGGTTGAGCATAGCACCAAACTCTGGTTTGATCATCTCACCCGACGCGAGTGTTACATCTTGTTGCAGTACATAACCCAAAGTGACATACTTGGGACGACGCGTCTTAATCACCTTCTCATCTTGTGCCATTACGTTCACAGCGAACAGCACAGCCATAATCACAAGTAACGATTTCTTCATTGTATTGATAAGTTTTGATTGTGTTCTCTCCCTAATAGTATAGCAAATATAACTCTTTTTAGCTACTAAACCAAACTTTTCGGCAACTTTCCCATCACAACCCTCGCGCACCATTGCCTACCCCGCAAAAAACAGACGATTCATCGCCCTTCGATGGGTAATGAATCGTCTTGTTCAGTTTGTGTAATTTGGTAGGCTCAGCACTCCACAGGTACACCCGCTACGGAGCATACCTATTTATATATACGCGCGAGCACTCAACCCCGTCACCGTTCTCAGATCTTGGCAATCGGCTTTCGTCGCTCTCGCCCTTCGTCTTCGGCTCTCGACCATCGGCTCTCGGCTTGCGGCTCTCGGCTTTCGCCCCTCACTTTTCGCCCCCGCCACTGCCTGCGGTAGACGTTACTTACGACCCTCCTTAGCCTCGATGCACTGCGTAGCGTGCGGAACGCGCATCAGACGCTCCTTCGGAATCAACGTACCCGTATCCTTGCAGATACCGTAAGTCTTATTCTCGATACGTACCAAAGCCATTTCGAGGTTGCGGATAAACTTCAACTGACGCTGTGCCAAGCGACCGCACTCCTCTTTCGAGAGGGTTGCAGCACCCTCTTCGAGCACTTTGAACGTGGGTGAAGTATCCTCGGTGTCGTTACCGGCGGTGTGTGTTATGGTTGCACGCAACTGATCATAGTCGTGGCGTGCGCTCTCCAACTTCTGCAAAATCAGCTCCTTGAACTCAGCCAATTCAGCATCGTTATATCTGGTCTTCTCAACTTCTGCCATAACTTTTAAGGTTTAATTGGTTAGTTTATTTGTTAAAATTAACAATAAAAAACCACTCTACCAAATATTACACCAATTTTTTCACTCTATCGGCGCGAAAGTGCGATACGAAGCGGCTTTTCGTCCATATCGGTCGTAGCCTCAAACTCGCCCGAAGGCTCGGCAACAGCCTTGATCTCGACTGCCAGCACCTGCTGAGCAACATAGTCGCCAAACTCTGCCAGCGAATCGCTCAACTCGTCCAGAGCCTCAACCTCGACTGCGATCTTGTCGGTAACCTCCAAACCGCTATCCTTGCGCAGATTCTGGATACGGTTGATCAACTCACGTGCCACACCCTCACGACGCAGCTCGTCCGTAACCGTAATATCCAGCGCAACGGTCAGCTTGCCCTCCGAGGCAACCAACCAGCCCGGCATATCCTCGCTCGTGATCTCGAAGTCCTCGCGCGTAACCTCCAACTGCTCGCCCGCAACCTCCAACATCAGCTTCTCCGACGACTCGATCTCGGCAATACGCTGCTGGTCGAACGTCGCAACCAACGCTGCAATCTGCTTCATATACTTGCCATAGCGAGGACCGAGAGTCTTGAAGTTGGGCTTAATGCGCTTGGTGATCACACCTGCCGTCTGCTCAATCAGTTCGATCTGCTTAACATTCACCTCGCTCATAACCAGCGCACGTGCAGCCTCGATCTGTGCAGCCATCTTTGCGTCCAAAACGGGCACCATAGCCTTCATCAGCGGCTGACGAACCTTGATATTGACCTTACGACGCAGCGCAAGAACCATCGACGAGAGCTTCTGCGCCAACGACATCATCTCCTCCAAATCGCCATTAACCAACTTCTCGTCAGCTACGGGGAACGACGACAGGTGTACCGACGAATCCGAGTGGCGACCGCTCACTGCATTCAGGTCGCAGAAGATACGATCCGAGATGAACGGCGCGAACGGAGCCGCAAGTTTCGCAACGGTTTCGAGGCAGGTGTAGAGAGTCTGGTATGCAGCTAACTTATCCTCGGTCATACCACCGCCCCAGAAACGCTTACGGTTCAGACGCACGTACCAGTTCGAGAGGTTCTCGCCCACGAACTCCTGAATCATACGTGCCGCAGGTGTCGGGTCGTAACCCTCCAAGCACTCGGTCACGTTCTTGACCAGAGTATTGAGCAACGAGATGATCCAACGGTCGATCTCAGGACGATTCTCAACGGGGATCTCCTCCTCCGCACCCGTAAAGCCATCGACATTGGCATAGAGCGCGAAGAAGCTATAAGTATTGTAGAGCGTACCGAAGAACTTACGACGTACCTCATCAACGCCCTCGACATCGAATTTCAGGTTATCCCACGGCTGCGAGTTCGAGATCATATACCAACGAACTGCGTCGGGACCATACTTATCCATCACCTCGAACGGATCGACCGCATTACCCAGACGCTTCGACATCTTGTTACCATTCTTATCGAGCACCAGACCATTCGAAATGATGTTCTTGAATGCTACCGAGTCGAACAACATCGTTGCGATTGCGTGCAGCGTGAAGAACCAACCGCGTGTCTGATCGACACCCTCAGCGATGAAGTCGGCAGGATAGACGTCCTTGAACTCCTCGCCACCATTCTCGAACGGATAGTGCAACTGAGCGTAAGGCATCGCACCACTATCGAACCAAACGTCGATCAGGTCGGCCTCGCGGCGCATCGGCTTGCCCGACTCGCTCACCAGCACGATGTTATCAACGTAGGGACGGTGCAGGTCGATTGTCGAGTAGTTCTCCTTCGACATATCGCCCACCTTGAACTCTGCGTAGGGATTCTCGCTCATCACACCCGCAGCAACCGCCTTCTCGATCTCCGCAACCAGCTCCTCAACCGAGCCGATACACTTCATCTCCGAGCGATCCTCCGTAGCCCAGATCGGCAGCGGAGTACCCCAGAAACGCGAGCGCGACAAGTTCCAATCGTTCAGATTCTCCAACCACTTACCAAAGCGACCCGTACCGGTCGATTCGGGTTTCCAACGGATCGTGGTGTTCAACTCCATCATACGCTCTTTGAGCGCCGTTGTGCGGATAAACCACGAATCCAGCGGGTAGTACAGAACCGGTTTATCGGTACGCCAGCAGTGGGGATAGTTGTGGGTATGTTTCTCGATACGGAAAGCCAAGCCCTCCGATTTGAGTTTCATACAGATATAAATATCGAGCGTCTCGGCCGCCGCCGCAGCCTTCTCGTCGTAGCGACCATCGACCGTGAACTGCGGATCGTAGGCATTCTTCACCCAGCGACCTGCATACTCCTTGTAAGCCTCCACATCGACGCACTCCTCGACGAACTTCTCGTCCAAGTCCTCCAACGTGTAGAACTTACCCGTGAAATCAACCATCGGACGGGTCTCACCACGCTTGTTGATCATAAACAGCGACGGGATACCCGCAGCACGAGCCACGAATGCGTCATCAGCACCAAACGTAGGCGCGATATGCACGATACCCGTACCGTCCTCGGTGGTTACATAGTCACCTGCAATCACACGGAACGCCTTCTCGGCAGCCACCTTCCACTCGCCGCTCTCGTCAGCCTCAACGGGCTTAACCCAATTGATCAGCTGCTCGTAGCGGATACCAACCAGATCGGCACCCTTGTAGCAACGATTCTCCTCAACGGTGTAGGTTCCCTCCAACTTCTTGTTGAAGATCGAGGGCAGCAACTCACGAGCCACGATCACCGTCTGCGGCTGCTCGTTGTAGGGGTTCAAGCACTTGACGCGCACGTAGTCGATCTTCGGACCAACTGCCAAAGCAGTATTCGAGGGCAGAGTCCACGGCGTAGTGGTCCAAGCCAAGAAGAACAGCTCGCCCTGAACGTCCTCGAATAGGTGCTCGCTCTTATCATCACGAACAACACGGAACTGAGCCGTGCAGGTGGCATCCTTCACATCGCGGTAGCAACCCGGCTGGTTCAGTTCGTGGGTCGACAGACCCGTACCCGCAGCGGGCGAATAGGGCTGAATGGTGTAACCCTTATAGAGCAGACCCTTGTCGAAGAGCTGCTTCAACAACCACCACAGCGTCTCGATGTACTTGTTGTCGTAGGTGATATAGGGATCGTCCATATTGACCCAATAGCCCATCTGGCGGGTCAGGTTCTCCCAAACACCCGTAAACTCCATCACCGCCTCGCGGCAAGCAGCGTTATACTCCTCGATCGAGATCTTACGACCGATATCCTCTTTGGTGATACCCAACTTCTTCTCGACACCCAGCTCAACGGGCAGACCGTGAGTATCCCAACCTGCCTTACGATGAACGAGGTAACCCTGCTGGGTCTTATAGCGACAAAATACGTCCTTGATCGTACGCGCCATCACGTGGTGGATACCCGGCATACCGTTTGCCGACGGCGGACCCTCGTAAAAGACAAATGTCGGGTGACCTTCACGTGTAGTGATACTCTTATGGAACGTGTCGTCAGCGTCCCACGTTCCGAGCACCTCGGCTGCCAAACGCGGCAGATCGAGGCCCTTGTATTCGGTGAATTTCTTGCTCATTGTTGTATCTTGTTTTTTCATTTATTTCAACTGTTCCAAACGCTCCTTGATAGCGGCGATCTTAGCCTCGGCGTCAGCCTTCTTAGCACGCTCGTTGGCAACAACCTTCTCGGGTGCCGAGCTTACGAAACGCTCGTTCGAGAGCTTCTTCATTACGCTCGCCAAGAAACCCTCCAAGTAGGTCAGCTCCTCACTCATCTTCTTGCGCTCAGCCTCAACATCAATCAAACCACCCAGCGGTACGAAGTACTGCGTAGTCTTGACGATGAATGCCGCAGCCGTTGCGTCTTTCTCCTCAACGCGCTCAACCGAGGTCAGGTTTGCCATCTTGGTGATCACCGCCTCGTACTCTGCTGGGTAGTTCTCATCAACGATAACCTTCAACGTCAGGGCGTCCTTGTTGGGCAGATTCTTCTGCTTACGAACGTTACGCACTGCCGAGATCACCTCCTTCGCCAGCTCGAAACGAGCCAACAGCTTCTCGTCAGCCTCCTCAGCCACCTTTGCTGCGCTCACGCAGATCGACTCACCCTCCTTACGCTCGGCAATATCCTGCCAGATCTCCTCGGTGAGGAAGGGCATAAAGGGGTGCAACATCTGCATCAGACGCTCGAAGATCGACTTCACTGCCTTCAACGTACACTCGTCGATTGCGTCGCCGTATGCGGGCTTGACCATCTCCAACAACCAGCCACTGAACTCGTCCCAGAACAGACGGTAAGCGACCAGCAGTGCGTCCGAAATGCGGTATGCCGCGAAATCCTTCTCGATCTGCATCTGAG
This sequence comes from Alistipes sp., assembly GCA_045638285.1. Taxonomy (GTDB): domain Bacteria; phylum Bacteroidota; class Bacteroidia; order Bacteroidales; family Rikenellaceae; genus Alistipes. Next base: position 24,232 of record JAZUBB010000002.1, read on the forward strand.
CTGCTGCCAGACGCTGCTCGAACCACTCGATCGACAGGCGGTTGCACTCGCTCTGCTCGCGAGCAGCATCTACCGACCAACCGCAAACGAGTTTATATGCGTTCCAAATCTTGTTACCGAAGTTACGACCCTGCTCGCACAACGAATCGTCGAACATCAGGTCGTTACCAGCCGACGAGCACAACATCATCGCCACGCGCACGCCATCGGCACCATACTGAGCGATCAGATCGAGCGGGTCGGGCGAGTTACCCAACTGCTTCGACATCTTGCGACCGATCTTATCGCGCACGATACCCGTGAAGTAGACATTGCGGAAGGGCATCTCGCCGCGATACTCATAACCTGCCATAATCATACGAGCCACCCAGAAGAAGATAATATCGGGACCCGTAACCAGATCGTTCGTAGGATAGTAATATTTGATCTCCTCGTTCTCGGGGTTGCGGATACCGTCAAACACCGAGATCGGCCACAACCACGACGAGAACCAAGTATCGAGTACGTCCTCGTCCTGACGCAGATCGCTGAGTTGCAGCGAATCGTCGCCCGCCTTCACGCGAGCCAGCTCCAACGCCTTCTCAGCGGTCTCAGCTACTACATAACCACCCTTCGGCAAGTAGTAAGCAGGGATACGCTGACCCCACCACAACTGACGCGAGATACACCAATCCTTGATGTTCTCCATCCAGTGGCGATAGATATTCTTATACTTCTCGGGTACGAACTTAATCTCGTTCTCCAACACCGCGCGGGTTGCAGGTTCAGCCAGCTCCTGCATCGACAAGAACCACTGCATCGACAGCTTCGGCTCGATGGGCACACCCGTACGCTCCGAGAAACCTACGTTATTGGTATATGCCTCGGTCTTCTCCAACAGATCAGCCGCAGCCAGATCCTTCTCGATCTGCTCGCGTACCACGAAACGATCCATACCTACGTACATACCCACCTTGTCGTTCACCGTACCGTTGTCGTTGAAGATATCGATAGTCTCCAAGCCATACTTCTCGCCCAACATATAGTCATTCACGTCGTGCGCAGGCGTAACCTTCAATGCACCCGTACCGAACTCGATATCGACATACGTATCGCGGATCACGGGGATCGAACGACCCACCAGAGGCACAATCACACGTGCGTCGGCAGGCAGCCAATTGTAGCGCTCGTCGTTGGGATTCACGCAGAGAGCCGTATCACCCAAGATGGTCTCAGGGCGGGTCGTAGCTACGATGATCGAGCGATCCGTTCCCTCAACCTTATAACGCAGGTAGTAGAGCTTGCCGTGCGACTCCTTGTAGATCACCTCCTCGTCCGACAGCGCGGTCTGTGCCGAGGGGTCCCAATTGACCATACGAACACCGCGATAGATCTTACCCTTGTTGTAGAGATCGACAAACACCTTGATCACACCCTCGGTGCGCGGATCGTCCATCGTGAAGCAGGTACGATCCCAATCGCACGAAGCACCCAACTTGCGCAGCTGCTTCAAGATGATACCACCGTGTTTCTCCTTCCACTCCCAAGCGTGGCGAAGGAACTCCTCGCGCGTCAGGTCAGCCTTGTCGATACCCTCCGATTTGAGTTTAGCCACCACCTTAGCCTCGGTAGCAATCGAGGCGTGGTCCGTTCCCGGCACCCAGCAGGCATTCTTGCCCTGCATACGTGCGCGACGCACCAGCACGTCCTGCAACGTGTTGTTCAACATATGACCCATATGCAACATACCTGTCACATTGGGGGGCGGAATTACGATGGTGTATGCCTCGCGCTCGTCGGGCGTCGAGTGGAAAAGTTTATGCTCAATCCAATAGTCGTACCATTTGCCCTCGATCTGTTGGGGCGTGTACTTGTCTGCAATGTTCATAGCTTTTATTTTGTAATTTTTAATCGATTATCGGTTTGGGATTCGCCCGCGCGCGAACGGTACGACCACGCGCAAGCGAAATATCCTGCAAAAGTAGTAAATATTTATATAAAAGCGCGCGCGAGCGTGAGAAAACTTTGGATTTTGCAGCAAAATATGGCTCTTGGTGTGGTCGGAACACTCGACTACGCACACTCGCGGGCTGGGGCGGTCGCCCAAAGGGCGAGCCCGCGAGAGTGTGTCGATTTCAAAGAAATCGCCAATTTCAGTTCACATTTTTTCTCTCTTTATTGTAATTTTGTTGCCCGACAAGCGACTAATGTAGCAAACGATCAAAACAATGATGAACACACAAGAGTTGGAAAAAGAGTTTACGCAGTTGATTCTCGACAACCGCCACATCATCTTCAAGGTTTGCTACGTCTACACCTCTGATGAGTACACTATCGAGGAGCTCTACCAAGAGTCGATGCTCAATCTTTGGCGTGCCTACCCCCGATTTCGTGGCGAGAGCAAACCCTCGACGTGGATCTATCGTGTGGCTATGAACACCTGCATTTCGTATATGCGACGATCGTCGACAAGACCTCAGACAATCGCTCTGCCATTCGATTTGCAGTCGGAGATCGCAGCCGACGGAGATCGCGGATACTACCTGCGCGAACTTTACGCTATGATCAACCGTCTGGGCAAATTGGAACGCGCGCTGATTTTGCTCTGGCTGGAAGATCGCAGCTACTCGGAAATTGCTGAAATTATGGGTATTTCCAAAGCAAATGTGGCTGTCTTGTTACATCGTACAAAAGAGAAATTAAAAACGATGTCGAACCAATAAAAAATTGCAAAATTATGGACCTCGAACAGATGAAAAACGATTGGGGCGCACTGAGCGCACAACTCGAACTGAACAACAATATCAGCGCACGCCTTGTCCGCGAAATGATCTCGTCGCGCAATCGCACCAGCTACCAACAGATTGCACGCGACCACAAAGTCAGCCTCTCGGTGATGGTACTTATGGCTACGTTAGCACTGCCGTTTATGGCACGCACCGAGCTAATCCGAATGGGTAGTTTCGCCATTGTCGAAGCCGTCAGTTTTGTAGGAATAGCTATAACAAGCTATATGCTGCACCTTCTCACACGACGCGAACAGAGCTACCGCACAGTCAGCGAAACAACGCAGGATATATTGATCTACAAACGTTTATATCGATTACAGCAACTTTGGGGCACATCAATTGCATTGGTTGTGATTGGTATAGTCTACGCCATCGAGCGGGCTTTCACCATCAATGCACTCGTGCCACTTGCGCTCTCGTTGATTGCAGCGACCGTAATCGGAATCCACCAAACTCGACGCCACAAGCACCTACTGCAAGAGATCGAGCAGGGGCTCGACGAACTGCGTGAATTTGGCGCGAAGTAACACCTCTCAAACCAACACGCCCAACCGCCCGACCTCGACAAAAGATCGGGCGTTTTTTCTATTTTTACCGATATATAAAATAAAAAATCATAGTTTTTCGTTATCTTTGCGGCGAGCAGTTATCGCCTTTGGCAAACAACAAGCACAATAGTATGGCGTGTAAATTGCTCCACACATACAATAAACGACTGATTATGAGTAAGAAAAATAGCATATTAGACATCGAGGACCTTGCAGGCATCAACCTTTCGGACGGGCAGGCACAGGTCATTCCGATCATCACGGGCGACGACGCACCCACCGAGCAGAGTTCGGTACCCGACGTGTTGCCCATTCTGACGTTGCGCAGTTCGGTACTCTTTCCGGGCGCAATTACACCCATTACGGTCGGACGCGAAAAGAGCATCAAACTTGTGCGCGAGGTGAACGCACAGGGCGGTATGCTCGGTGCAGTTTTGCAGCGCGAGACCGAGATCGAGACCCCCACTCCGAACGATATGTACAAGGTGGGTACGGCTGCTCGAATCCTCAAAATTCTCGAAATGCCCAATCAGACTCTGACCGTAATTCTGAACGGATTGGAGAAGATTGAAGTAGGTGAATATCAGCAAACTGAGCCCTATTTCCGTGCTACGGTGACCCCCATTCGTGATTCGTCGCCCGACGAATCGAATGTCGAGTTCAATGCCTTGGTGGAGTCGATCCGCGACGTGGCTCTGCACATTATCGACATCTCGCCCATAATGCCTAAGGAGGCGGCATTCGCAATCAAGAATATTGATTCGAGCCGCGGAATTATCAACTTCATCTGCTCGAACATCGAGATGAGCGACGCCGATCGTCAGCACCTGCTCGAAGCACCCGGTTTGCTGGCACGTGCTCGACGCCTGTTGGAGATTCTGGTGCGTGAGCAGCAGTTGATCGAACTCAAAAACGAGATTCAATCGAAGGTGAAGCAGGATATGGATCGCCAGCAGCGCGACTACTACCTGCAACAGCAGATGCGCACGATTCAGGACGAGTTGGGCGAGGGCGAAGATGCCGAGATCGCTCAGATGCGCGAGCAGGCCGAGAAGAAGAATTGGAGCAAGGAGGTTGGTGAGCTATTCGAGAAGGAGCTGGCAAAGTTGGAGCGACTGAATCCCGCTGTGGCGGAGTATTCGGTGCAGATGACCTACTTGCAGCTTATGCTCGAATTGCCGTGGAACGAGATGACCGAGGATAACCTCGATTTGGAGTGTGCACGCAAGCAACTCGACGACGACCACTACGGCTTGGAGGAGGTCAAGGATCGTATTTTGGAGCACTTGGCGGTTATCAAATTGAAGGGCGACCTGAAATCGCCGATCATCTGTTTGTATGGTCCTCCGGGTGTAGGTAAGACCTCGCTCGGTAAGTCGGTTGCGGCAGCTTTGCAGCGTAAGTTCGGTCGAATTTCGCTCGGCGGTCTGCACGACGAGGCAGAGATTCGTGGTCACCGCCGCACATATATCGGCGCAATGCCCGGTCGTATCATTCAGACTATCAAGCGTTGCGGCTCGTCGAACCCCGTTATCATTCTTGATGAGGTGGACAAGGTGACCGTAAGCAACCACGGCGACCCGTCGAGCGCATTGTTGGAGGTACTCGACCCTGAGCAGAACACCACGTTCCACGACAACTATCTCGATACGGAGTACGATCTGTCGAAGGTGATGTTCATCGCAACTGCCAACAACGTGCAGAAAATCGCACCCGCCCTGCGCGACCGTATGGAGATGATCAACATCGCGGGCTATCTGCTCGAAGATAAGGTCCAGATCGCACTGAACCACCTCGTGCCGAAGGAGTGCGAGGCTCACGGCTTGAAGGCTGAGGATATGACCTTCTCGGCGGCTGTTATCGAGAAGATTATTTCGGAATACACACGCGAGATGGGCGTTCGCTCGCTCGACAAACATATCGCAAAGATCGCTCGTTACCGCGCTAAGCAGATCGGTTTCGGCGAGCAGTTCGAGGCGGAAATATCGGCAGCCGACATTGAGAAGATTCTCGGTATGCCTAAATTCCGTCAGGATCAGTACGAGATCGAAGGTATGGTCGGTATCGTTACAGGTTTGGCGTGGACTGAGGTTGGTGGCGACATTCTATACGTCGAGTCGATCCTCACCCCCGGCAAGGGCAAGCTCAACCTTACGGGCAACTTGGGCGACGTGATGAAGGAGTCGGCTACCATCGCTCACGAGTGGGTGATGGCTCACTTCGAGGAGCTCGGTATCGACCGCGAGAAGTTCGAGAAATTCGACCTCAATATCCACGTTCCCGAGGGCGCAATTCCGAAGGACGGACCCAGCGCAGGTATCACGATGGTCACCTCGATCGTTTCGACCTACACGGGTCGCAAGGTGAACGAGCGTATCGCAATGACGGGCGAGACCACGCTACGTGGTCGCGTAATGCCCGTAGGCGGCATTAAGGAGAAGATTTTGGCGGCTAAGCGTGCAGGTATCAACACGTTGATTCTCTGCGAGGATAACCGCAAGGACGTTGCCGAAATCAAACCCGAATATATCGACGGATTGACCTTTCACTACGTTCGTTCGAACGACGAGGTGTTGGCTTTGGCATTGGAGAAGTAAGAGCCGATTGCCTGAGGCAAATTCCGAATTCAAAATTCAAGATTCAAAATTCAAAATTAGACCGTGCTCCGACGAGGGGTGCGGTCTTTTGTTTTACATTCTACACGCACCTTCGTGGGCTGGGGCGGTCGCCCGAAGGGCGAGCCCACGAAGGTGTGTCAAAATCGGAGATTTTGCCAACTAATTTTGAATCTTGAATTTTGAATTTTGAATAATAAAAAAGTCGCACCCCGAAAGGCGCGACCTATAACTGCAAGTAAAGCGATGAGTTACTCTTCGTCGATCGAGATCAGCTCGTACTGCTTCGAACCAAGACCAATCTTCTCAGCGTGGTCGATGATGTGAGTGCCGTGGCGGGTCTTGATACGCTCCACCAGCGGACCATTGTCGTTACCCTCCTCAGGGGTCATGTTCATCACCATATCGACGCAAGCCTGATCCAACGCTACGGGATCGAGCGACGCAACGATACCCATATCCTTCACAACGGGATCAGCGGGGTGCGAGCTGCAATCGCAATCAACCGACATATTGTTCATCACGTTGATGTAGAGGATACGCTCGCCCTCACCAAAGTAGGCGTGTACCGACTCAGCAGCAACTGCCATCGACTCCAAGAAACCGAGCTGATCGTCGGTGTAATCCCAGAACTTCTCAATGTCGGTGGTGCGACCTGCCGAGTGGATATATACCTTACCGATGGTCGAAGCAACACCAATCGACTGGTTCTTCAACACGCCACCAAAGCCACCCATCGTGTGACCCTTGAAGTGAGCGAGGTTGATCATAAAGTCGTAGTTAGCCAAGTGCGAACCAACGATGTTGTACTTCATACGAGTGGTGTCCTTTACGGGGAGCTGAATCTCGCCCTCAGCGTCCATAATATCGACGGGCGCGATGTCGCAAAAACCGTGATCCTTAGCCACCTGCAAGTGAGCCTCAGTCGTGAAACGAGGACCTTCGTAAGCGGTGTTGCACTCCACGATCGTACCATTTACCTTCTGCACCAGAGCACCAATCAATTCGGGTTTGAGGTAGTTCTTACCACCCGGCTCGCCGGTACTGATCTTCACAGCCACACGCCCCGTAGCCTCACGACCCAGAGCCTCATAAACCTTCACCAGACCCTCAGGCGAGATGTCGGTTGTCATATAGACCTTAGGCAGAGCGTTCTCCTCTTCTGCCTTAGGTGCGGTGTTGCCACACGATGAGCAAGCGGTCGCTACAAAGAGCGCAGCCGCCAAAAAGTTAAAAATCTTCATAAAAGTATGTTTTTTAATATGTTTCGATACTACAAAAGTAATTCAAATTCGCCGTTCTCACAACACCCTACCGTCACCAAACTAAAATTTTATTGATATTTTTTCATTTTATTGGTTGATTTAGTTGCATAACTAATTAAATAGTTATATATTTGCATTAAGTACAAGGCGGGAGTGGTCACACATCTGCCCAACAATACGACACATAGTAGATTAAAGCAAAGATAAACAGAGAGTTAAAAACAGAGAAAAGTTATGGCAAAGATCGTTAAAGACCGCCAGCCCGAACTCACCCGCGCCGAATTGGAGATTATGCAGGTGATTTGGGACAAAGAGAAGGTTCTGGTTCACGACATTTTGTCCGAGATGAGTGAGCCTAAACCCGCCTACAACACCGTTTCGACCGTTGTGCGTATTCTCGAAAAGAAGGGCTACGTAGGTCACAAAGCCTACGGCAAGACCCACGAGTACTACCCCCTGATCGAGCGCGAGGAGTACACCAATGGTTATATGAATGGGGTGCTGAACAACTTCTTCGGAGGTTCGGTGAGCCGAATGATCTCGTTCTTTACGCGCAACGAGAAGATCTCGCTCACGGAGGCTGACGAAATCCTTAAAATGTTGCAAGACAACAAGTAACCGATCCATCGAACAATGAATCCGATCCTGCGATATGCACTCGAAATGGTGGCGTGTAGTGGAGTTTTCGCACTCCTCTATCGCACGCTTATCGCCGATCGGTTTTCGTTTCGCGCGTGCCGTCGCTATCTGCTCGTAACGGTCACGCTCGCGCTGTTGATTCCACTCATCGAATTGCCGTTGTTGCCACCCGCAAAGGAGCAAAGTGCAACCATCGAGCAGGTGCAGCGATTGGAGTTCAAGACCATCACGGTCGATTATGACGACGTACAACCCACATCGCGCGACATCACTCGTCGCAATGGACGCAACGCATTGATAGCCTGCGCCTACGCGGCATTGGCGGCGATCATCGGTCTGCTTACTCGACAAGATGTTCTCGACCTGCGCGATCTGAAATTTCGCGCGAAGGTGACCCGACACGATGGCTACGACATAGCCACGAGCGACCAGATCAAAGCACCCTACTCGTTTTGGGGCACGATCTACCTCTCGCCCGACACTCCCGAACAGGAACGCGAGTTGATTATCGCCCACGAACGCAGCCACATCACCCACCGACACTCGCTCGAAAAGCTCTATATGGGTGCTATTCGAATGGTAGTGTGGTTCAATCCGTTTATATGGTTAGCTGATCGCTGGTTGGCTGAGGTGCAGGAGTTCGAAGCGGACCGCGATGTACTCGACGCGGGCTACGATATGACGCTCTACCGCTCGTTGATATTCCGTCAGATTTTTGGCTATGCGCCCGACGTGCAGAACGGATTTTACTCGCTCACGCGACGCCGTTTCGAGATGATGACCGCACCCCGAAACAACAAGGGCGAGTGGTGGCGAATGGCGATTGTCGTCGTAACTACATTAGCTATGGTGGCAGCCTGCGGACTGAGTCGCCGCGAGGTGCGAGGGACGATTATCCACCCCGCGCAAAACATTAGCAATGAGTCGATTATACCCTCGTCGAATGTCGTTTCGGTAGGCACAGCCAAGGGGCGCGAAGGTATCTATTACCTACCTCGCAACCCACGCCGCACCTATCGCGTAGAGGGCAACGAGATCTATGTTTCGACGCTGTTTGGGTTCGAGCGCAAGGTTTCGTCACGCAGCTACCGCCACCTGAATCGACCACTCTACTACATCGACGGCAAGCGTGTGAGTGCCGAGCAGTTCCGCAACCGCCCCACGTTCCTAACCGAGTCGATGAACGTCTATACGGGCGATGACGCCGTGGCACACTTTGGCGAGGAGGCTCGACAAGGCGCGTGGGCAGTCACCTTAAAGCCCGACTCGCGCTGTCCCGCCTTGTTGCTCGATGGTCGTTGGGTCAGCCTGCGACAAAATCTCGACGCGGTGGATCGAGCCGTAAGAGTGATCTCGCTCTCGGTCGAGGAGGCTCGTGCGAAGTATGGCGAGGGCTACCCCTACGGAGTGATCGAGGCGTGGGACATCTTGGAAGAAAATTAAGAGAGAAACAAAATATTGCCTATGAAACATTGTCCAAATGAACATTCGAGCAGTTAAGGCTTAGAGTCGCACTGCTCACCGCGAGGATCGGCAACGCCCCGCACCCCAAAATAACGAATTATAAATCAGTTCGAAAAACACCATTTATTGCACCAAAAGATTGCCACATACATCGCGCTGCGCGGACTTCGGTCGGTGCAGTGCGAGTTGTTTTCGAACGGGCGGACAATGAATAAAAGCACTGCCAGAGAGTTGTTGGTTGCCCATTTTTTGCTACCTTTGTAGTAATCAAATTTGCGAAAAACAATGAGAGAGATTTTTGAATTGGTGAATCAAATGTCGCCATATCTATTGCTCGGTTTTCTACTCGCGGGCATTATGCACGCATTCGTTCCGCAGGCTATCTATCGACGTTACCTTGGAGGTAATTCGTTTCGTTCGGTACTCTACGCAACCCTGCTCGGAATACCCCTGCCACTCTGTTCGTGCGGAGTAATCCCCACTGCAATGTCATTGCGTCGAGAGGGAGCATCGCGCGGTGCGACGGTTGCCTTTCTGATAGCAACCCCACAGACGGGAGTCGATTCAATTATTGCAACTTACTCGCTGATGGGACTACCGTTTGCTATTTTGCGTCCGTTGGCTGCATTGGTAACAGCAGTCGTAGGAGGTCAGGCAGCAAACCTTTTCGGCAAGGATCGTGGCGATGAGCAGAATGCTCAAAAACATTCCGCAACTGCCGATTCGCGCCCTCGTAGTTTCATTGAACGAGTAGGCGTAGCACTGAAATATGCCTACATTGATATGATGCAGGATATTGGCAAGTGGTTGGTTATCGGTCTGTTGATTGCGGGAGCGATTACGGTTTTTGTACCCGACTCCTTCTTTGCACACTTTGCCGACCACTCGCTGCTAAGTATGCTGTTGGTACTCGTGTGCGCTATTCCGATGTATCTCTGCGCAACGGGGTCGATTCCGATTGCAGTAGCCCTGATGCTCAAAGGATTGTCACCCGGTACGGCATTGGTACTCCTGATGGCAGGACCTGCGGCTAATGCTGCGTCGATTCTGGTTATCAATAAGGTGATGGGACGCCGCACACTCGCAATCTATTTGGCGTCGGTTATTGGTGGGGCTATGGCATTCGGTTTGGGTATCGACTATCTGCTCCCTCGCGAGTGGTTCACCGCACCGATTGAGGCAATCACGGCGTGCCACCACACAGCACCGTCATATTTCAATCTTACGTGCACAATCTTACTCACCTCACTATTGCTAATCGCTTTGGTCCGTCGCTATTTCGGCAAAAAGGAGCTTTGCGATGAGAGTTGCGAGTGCCAAGCAACTCCCAAAACGGTGGTGATACAGATCGTTGGAATGCGTTGTAACCATTGCCGCACCAATGTCGAGAAGGCTATTGCGGCTATCGAGGGAGTTGAGTCGGTGAGTGTCGATTTGACCTCAGGCAATGCGACCATTATGGGCACACCCGATATAGAGGCTATCAAAAAGGTTATTCGAGGCTTAGGTTTCAAAGTAGAATAAACACACAATACTCGCTCACAACAGAAAACGCCCGCACGAGATTTTCGTGCGGGCGTTTTGTTTGATTATATCTTTGCCGAGTGGCATTCTTTTCGTACCTTTGTCGCCTGCAAAAATGGAGAAACACTATGGCTTACCACTTCGCAAAATATCGACCCTACTACCGCACCCTGTTACAGCTGGCGGCACCCGTCGTGCTGTCGCAACTCGGGCAGGTCGCTGTGCAGTTTGCCGACAATGCAATGGTCGGGCGTTTGGGTGCTCTGTCCCTCGCTGCCGTCGCCTTTGGTGGTAGTGCGGCGTTCATTCTCTTCATTTTCGGGCTCGGCATTTCGCTCGGATTGACCCCGATTGTGGGAGCACTATTCGCACGCAACGAACGACGAGAAATGGCTGCGAATCTGCGCAATGCGATCATACTCTACACATTGTTGGGCATCGTTATCACCGCCCTGCAACTCGCTATGCAACCGTTGTTGTACCGACTCGGACAGCCCGTCGAGGTGGTCGATATGGCACTGCCCTACTATCGTTATCTGGCGTGGGGAATGATCCCCGTAATGCTCTACGGAGCTTTCAAGCAGTTCCTCGAAGGCGTGGGTAACACCACCACCGCAATGGTCATCGTCGTGGTCTGCAACTCGCTCAACATCTTGTTAAATTGGGTATTTATATATGGCAATTGGGGTGCACCTGAGATGGGTGCGGCAGGTGCAGGTTTGGCAACACTCATCGCACGCATCGCAATGCCGTTAATGATGATCGCTTACTTCGCCACAAGCCGCCGCGTGCGTCCCTACATCGCTCTGATGTCGCAGACGCGCCTGCAATGGCGACGCTGCCGCTACCTGATGAAGATCGGACTGCCAATCGCCACTCAGATGACACTCGAAAGTTCGGCATTCGTGCTCTCGGCAATTATGATCGGCTGGTTCGGCACGGTGGCAATCGCTGCAAACCAGATCACTACGACCCTCTCCAATGCTGCATTTATGATCTGTATCGGATTCAGCTCGGCGGCAACGATCCGCGTCAGCCACGCATACGGTGCGCGTCATTGGAGCGAGCTGCGATTGGCAGCAAATGCCTCGTATCACATCGCGCTCTGCTGGAATCTGTTTGCGGCACTGATGTTCGTGTTGCTGCGCACATTGTTACCTCAGATTTTCACACAAGATGAGGAGGTCGTCACTCTAACGGCGGCGATGTTGGTCTTCGCCGCAATGTTCCAAGTGGTCGATTGTATTCAGGCTATCTCGATCGGTATTCTGCGTGGAATGAAGGACGTGAACGCGACGATGGGTATCGCATTTTTGGCATATATCGTGGTCAATCTGCCCATTGGTTACCTGTTTGCCTTTACGCTCGGAATGGGACCTGAGGGCGTTTGGTTGGGCTATGTATTCGGATTGGGTTTGGCGGCTCTGCTGCTCAACCGTCGCTATCGCCACGGCATACAACAACTTGCTCACAAAGGCGGACCGGAGATTTTGTAGGCGCGGGATTTGTCTGTCCAATAAAAATTTGTATCTTTGCACGAATATGAGTTAAAGTAACCTCAACCAATGGAAGATAAAATACAACATAGCGCAGAGTGCTCGACCCCCGAAATGGGTCGTGGCTGCTCGTTCTGCAACTGCACCAGCGAGTGCACAGCAACTCCTCACGAGGGTTGCTACAAGCTCCATTCGAGCGACTGGTTGGAGCAATTCCCCAACAACCTGCCCGACGACATCGTCGAGGTGCGTTTCAAAAATACACGCCGTAGCTTCTACCGCAACGTCAATAATCTGCCCCTGAAACGTGGCGACATCGTAGCTGTCGAGGCGTCACCCGGTCACGACATCGGTATCGTATCGCTCACGGGCGATATGGTTGCGCGTCAGATGTTCCGCATCGGTTTCACGCCTATGGGTGGCGAGTTCAAAAAGATCTATCGCAAGGCTAAGCCCTACGACATCGAGAAGTGGCAGGAGGCTATCGCCCTCGAACACGACACGATGATCCGTTCGCGCCAGATCGCCGCCGAGATGGGTCTGAATATGAAGATCGGCGACGTTGAGTATCAAGGCGATAAGATCAAAGCAATATTCTACTACATCGCCGATGAGCGCGTCGATTTCCGCGAGCTGATCAAGGTTTTTGCCGAGCAGTTCCGTATCCGTGTCGAGATGAAGCAGATCGGCGCACGTCAGGAGGCGGGTCGCATTGGCGGCTTGGGTGCTTGCGGTCGTGAGCTCTGTTGTGCGTCGTGGATCCCCTCGTTCTCGTCGGTCACCACCAACGCCGCACGTGTGCAGGAGATCTCGCTCAACCCGCAAAAGTTGGCAGGTCAGTGCAGTAAATTGAAGTGCTGTTTGGTATATGAGTACGATTCGTACTCGGACGCACGCCGCGAGTTCCCGCGCGTGAAGGAGCCGCTGCAAGCTATGGACGGCGAGTACTACCTTGTCAAAAGCGATATTTTGGCTCGCACGATGAGTTTCAGCAGTGCGCCCAACTCGATAACCAATCTGATCACTCTGCCCATCGAGCGCGTGCGCGAAATCATCTCGCTCAACCGACGCGGAGTGAAGGTCGATACGCTTGTTAGTGAGAGTGTTACAACGGTTGAATACGAGCCCGATTACGTGAATGTGATTGGCGAGGACAGCATTACCCGTTTCGACAAGAGCAAGAAACGTCGTGGCGGTCGCAATAAAAATCGCAACGACCGCGAGAGAGGCGAAAAAGTAGCAGCTCAACACAGCGAAAACGCCGAAAGCAAACAGCAGGAGGAGAAACACGAGGAGCGTCGCGAGGATCGCCGCGAGACAGGTCGCAACAACCGCCAGCGCAACGATCGTCGTCAGCCGCGCGAACGTCAGCAAAATGAGCAAACTGCACAACCGACTGAGTCACAAGCACCTGTCGAGCAGAACAATGGCAACGAGCGCACGGGTGAGCGACAGCATAATGGCGATCGTCGAAACTATCGCGGAGGTCGCAACAACCGCAACAACCATCGTCCGCGCCGCGAAGGTGGCGAGCGTCGCGAGGGTAACAATGGCGAGCGTCGTGCAGAGCGTAACGAGCATAAGCAGGAGTAGCGACGATGTGGCGTAAGGCATTGATAATCATTGTGGCGGCGATGTTTGTCGGTTGCTTAGCCGAGATCGACTCGGCAGCAACGAGCGTCGACCCCGCAGGTTGGTATAGCGGTCAGCCCAAGACGCTTGCCTTCACCAATGCCGACACCACCGCACTGAATACAATGAGCGTAATCGTCAAGTACGACAAACGACTGACCGACACACGTTTACAACTAAATATTAAGGTCATCACGCCCGATTCACTGACGCTCTCCGAGCAGGTCGAGGTGGCTGTTCCGATGCGTCGAGGCGACGTCAGCCGTTCGACTATCGCCGTCGAGCCGTTTCGCCGTCACGCCCAACTGCACAAAGAGGGCGTCTACCACTTCGAAATCGAGCCATCGCAGGCGATTTTCGGAGTTTCGGGCATCGGTATCGAGATCAAAAACGAGAATAATGATTAAACCGTAAAAATGGGAAAAGATAAACTGAGGCGTTTTGCCGAGAACCTGACTTTCAAGAACTTCGTTCAACCCGAATTCGACGAAATCTTTCACCGCGACCACCCTTTGAAGGGTCATTGGCGCGAGAAATTTTTCAATAACAACAACCCGATCGTGCTCGAATTGGGTTGCGGGCGCGGTGAGTACACAGTTGCTTTGGCGGCAAAGTACCCCGATCGCAACTTTATCGGTATCGACATCAAGGGCGCACGTATGTGGCGCGGTGCAAAGACCGCAACCGAGAACGCAATGCCCAACGTGGGTTTCCTGCGCACCCGTATCGAATTTATCAATTCGTTCTTTGCCGAGGGCGAGGTGGACGAAATTTGGATTACGTTCCCCGATCCGCAGTTGCGTAAAGCCCGCATTAAGAAGCGTTTGACTGGTCCGATCTTCCTCGGTTATTACAGCCAATTTCTCAAAGAGGGCGCGGCGGTAAACCTCAAAACCGACTCGCAACATCTGCACCTCTACACACGTGCTGTTGCCGAGCATAACGCTCTGCCCATCGAGATGTGCGACAACGACATCTACGGTCACGGCACAGCCGACGAGGTGCTCTCGATCAAGACCGCCTACGAGACCCGTTTCCTCGGCGAAGGTCTGCCTATCACCTATTTGCGATTCACGCTCGGCGACCGCAAGAGCTTCGAGGCTCCTGAGTTTGCACCCGACGAAAAGTTGAGCTAACCGCGCAACATAGTACAACAACAAGCCCGCCTGACCGAAGTTAGGCGGGCTTTGT
This sequence comes from Alistipes sp., assembly GCA_045638285.1. Classification (GTDB taxonomy): domain Bacteria; phylum Bacteroidota; class Bacteroidia; order Bacteroidales; family Rikenellaceae; genus Alistipes. The sequence continues at coordinate 39,374 of JAZUBB010000002.1, forward strand.
GTTTGAGCGATTGTGAAGAGTTATTTCACCTCCTTGTACTTATGGTTGGTGTTCCAGAACACAAACGAATAGACGTCGGTTGCCTCGTCGATACGCTTCGAGGTCGGCTTGCCTGCGCCGTGACCTGCATTGGTCTCGATACGGATCAGCACGGGAGCGTCGCCCGCCTGCGAGTGCTGCATCTGTGCCGCATACTTGAACGAGTGCGCGGGGACAACGCGGTCGTCGTGGTCGCCCGTAGTTACGAGCGTTGCGGGATACTCTACTCCGTCCTTGATGTTGTGCAGGGGCGAATACTTATAGATATACTCGAACTGATCCTCATATTCGCTCGAACCGTACTCGACAGCCCAGCCCCAACCGATCGTAAATTTATGATAGCGAAGCATATCCAGCACACCCACTGCGGGCAGGCAGACTGCATAGAGGTCGGGACGCTGCACCTCGCAAGCACCCACCAGCAGACCACCATTCGAGCCACCAGCGATAGCCAACTTCTCCGACGAGGTGTAACCCTCTGCGATCAGATACTCGGCAGCTGCGATGAAGTCATCAAAGACGTTCTGCTTGTTTTCGAGCATACCTGCCTTGTGCCACTTCTCGCCATACTCGCCGCCACCGCGCAACGTCACCAAAACATAGATACCGCCCTGCTCCATAAACATAATGTTGTTGGGCGAGAACGAGGGGGTGTAGCTGATATTGAAACCGCCATAACCATAGAGATATACGGGATTCTTGCCATCGCGTTTCATATCCTTGCGATGAACGAGGAACATCGGCACTTGCGTGCCGTCCTTCGAGGTGAAGAATACCTGCTCGGTGGTGAACATCTCGGGATCGTAGCTAACCTCGGGCTGCTTGTAGAGCGTAGTCTCGCCCGAACGCAGATCGTAAACGTAGCTCGTTGCGGGAGCCGTGAAACCATTGACCGAGTAGAATACCGTCGTATCCTCCTTCTCGCCGCCAAAGCCTGCCACCGTACCAATCGCGGGCAGCTCGACCTCGCGGATCAACTCGCCCGCCATATCGTACTGGCGCACCTTGTTCATCGCATCCTCCATATAGGTTGCCATCAGCACGCCACCAACTGCGCTAACCGTTTCGAGCAACACCTCGGGATTCTCCGCGATCACGTCCTCCAAACCTGCGGGGCGCACCAGATTGATCTTCGCCAGACGGAAGTTGGGTGCAGCGTCGTTGGTCAGCACGTATGCGTAGTCGCCCTCAACGGTTACGATAGCGTAGTCGTAAGCAAAACCTTCGAGCAGCGTGCGGAACTTGCGCTCGCCCTTCTTGCGATAGAGCACCTCGCTACCCGACGTACCCTCCGAGGCGTGAACAAACTGCCACTTGCCGTCGCCACTCTCCTCACCCGAGAAGTAACGCAACGGATGCTGAGCGTCCCAATAGATCAACTCATCAGCCGACTGAGCGTCGCCCAACTTGTGGTAGTAGACCTTCTGGAACTGGTTCTGCGACGAATAGACACCCTTTTCGGGTTTGTCGTATGCGCTGTAATAGAAGCCCTTACCGTCGGGAGCCCAACTTGCGCCCGAGAACTTCACCCACTCGATCTTATCCGAGAGCTGCTCGCCCGACTCGGTATCCATCACGCGGATCTCAACCCAGTCCGAACCTGCCGAGGCAACAGAGTATGCCATATACTTACCGTCCTTCGAGAAGGCTACGGCCGACAGAGCCACCGTACCCTCGTCCGAGAGCGAGTTGGGATCGAGGAACACCTCGCCCTCAGCGTCGAGCGAGGGCTTGCGATAGAGCACCGACTGGTTCTTCAAACCGTCGTTATAGAAGTAGTAGTACCAATCGCCGTGGCGCGAGGGAGTGCCCTCCTTGGGATAGTTCCAGAGCTGAGTCAGACGCTCGCGGATCTGATCGCGGTAGGGAATCTGCGCCAGATAGTCGAACGTAACCTCATTCTGAGCCTTGACCCACTCGGCGGTTTCGGGGGCATTATCGTCCTCCAACCAGCGGTAGGGATCGGCTACCTCAGTACCGAAATAGTTATCAACGACCTCACCACGCTCGGTTGCGGGATAGGGTTTCAATTCGATGGTCTTGCGACCACAGCAACTGCTCATCATAGTTGTGATGGTTAAAAGTGCCACAAGGCATACTACTAAACGTTTCATTTATACAGAGTTTTTACGGGTTTGCATAATGTTTCAATCTACAAAAATACAAAACCGCGCGCAAAGACGTATCATTTCCGACGAAAATTTACTAAATTTGTGGTGATAAACCCGTTTTAACTATGCGCATCACCCGTTTCGAACAGATCACCTCGACCAACGACGAGGCCCGCAACCGCCACTACTCGCACGGCGACATCATCACCGCCGAGTTCCAAACCAACGGACGCGGTCAGCGTGGCAACCGTTGGAGCAGCGTCGAGGGCAAGAACCTGATGCTCAGCCTTGTACTCGAACCGACGTTCCTGCACGCCTCGCGCCAATTCCTGCTCTCGGAGGCGGTGGCGTTGGGTTTGGTCGATACGCTTGCCGAGTTTGGCATTGCGGCGCGAATCAAGTGGACAAACGACATCTACGTTGGCGACCGCAAGATCTGTGGCGTGCTGATCGAGCACGATCTGCGCGGAGCACACCTTGCCCGTACGATTGTTGGCATTGGACTGAACGTCAATCAATTGGAGTTCGATCCCGCGCTCCCCAACCCTACCTCGATGTGCCTGCTCGCGGGACACGAGTTCGATCGTGAGGAGGTTTTGCAGACGCTCGCCCACAAGATTATGGCGCGCTACAACGAGCTTGCCGAGGGTGCGAGCGAGCAGTTGCAAAGCGACTACCACGCGCTGATCTATCGTCGTGATGAGGCACACACCTATCGTCTGCCCGACGGCACTCCGTTCGAGGGTACGATCCGTCGTGTCGAGGCCGATGGCACGCTCATTGTTGAGCACTCGGACGGCTCGGAGCGGGGCTATCTCTTTAAGCAGATTGAGTTTGTGATATAATTTTTTTTAGAAAAACCAACGATTAAATTTTAAGAATTAAAATATCTTTTCTAATTTTGTTGAACTATAATCTTCAAACTCTATTTAGTATATGAAAGAACTATAAATAGATTTTAGCGAATTAGAATCAGCTCGAACATTTGATAATCTCAAAAAACTATTAGAAAATTGCTAATTACTATGAAAAAGTTTCTATTACTATTTATCGTTTTAGCCATACTCGCTATAAACGCAAATGAGGTTTTCGCTATTAGCCCCAACCAACCACATACAACCTACACTCGCAAAGGAGAATGGATCACCAAAACGGCTTATGGAGAAGAGGAGCCCTCTACATATATCTACCAAAATGATACTCCGCTCTACGATTCATTGGTTGCTGCGAGAGCACAATTAGAGATGCCCGCCTCGACTTGGAATATTGATTACCCCGACGAGCCGAGCACCAACGCCATCTCGACCATTATCAGCCAATGCCTGACTAAAAAGGAGAAATATCTCTTCACTCATAACGAGAACTACCGCAACTTCGCATTTTGCAGAATCGTGGTCGATAAAAAGTGCAATCGCATTTGTGAGGTTTCATTTTGGTTTCCGTTTACCGACGCCCCACACCAACTACTATCGCAGCAAAGCATTAAGAAACTTCACAAGCGACTGATGGGGCTAACCGTATATGGCGAGCGCAAAACTCCCAGCGAATATTTTTACGCAGATATCCATTTTGACGAGCAGATGGCAAACGGGCTTCAAATAACCGAAGATCGATTTATACACTTCGATTTCTATTAGTCGAGGCGCGATTGTTGCAAAATTTTTCAGGCAAGGGCGTTGCGAAATAGAAAATATACGCTATCTTTGTACACTACAAGAGGTGCAAACAACAATAACTTAATACAATAAAACACTATGAACACTCCTAACAATCTGAAATACTCCAACGACCACGAGTGGGCACGTGTGGAGGGCGACATCTGTGTTGTCGGCATTACCGATTATGCTCAGAGCCAGCTTGGTGACATCGTTTTCGTCGATGTAACTACCTTAGGCGAGACCCTCGATAAGGGCGAAGTTTTCGGTACGATCGAGGCTGTAAAGACCGTTTCGGACGCTTTCCTGCCCGTTGGTGGCGAGATCGTTGAGTTCAACGAGGCTCTCGATGGCGATCCCGCATTGGTTAATAAGGATCCCTATGGTGAGGGTTGGATGGTCAAGGTGAAGATGTCGAATCCCGCTGATCTCGACGAACTTCTCTCGGCTGAGGACTACGAGAAGATCTGCGAGTAATTTTCAGATTTTCGCAACTCTGAGCCGCACTCCAAACGGGGTGCGGTTTTTTGTCTATTCACAATTCAAAAAGCAAAATTCAGAATTGTCGATTTCTCGGAAATCGATCCACCTTCGCGGGCTCGCCCTTTGGGCGACCGTCCCAGCCCACGAAGGTGCGCCCGCTACATTGTCGGGTTTTTGCCATTTTTATTTTCGACAAAGCATATCCAACTGATTCTCAACCACAAGCGAATCGCAGCGAGAAATATTTTCGATTTTTTTGATGTGGCGTGCAACGAAATGGGGTGTTTTTGCGTCTATATAATAAAGCTCGCAAACAAAACGAACGAAAATAGCAACAAAAACTAAATCACACTAATGAAACGAACTCTACTCATTGCGTTCGCACTCTTGGTCAGCGGTGCAGCCTCTGCCCAGTCCGACGTGGATCGCCCCTCATTCGATTTCAGCCGCCAAGGAGCTGAACACAAACACGAAGTGCGCCTAACGGTAGGCGTATCGCCTCTGTTCGAGAACGACTTCTACATCTACGATGGGGAGGTTGTCGCGCCGAAATACCCCAATACGATTTCGCCCGACGATCTGACCTATCGCGGTGCATTGAAGACCTCGGGCGGCTACGCGCTCTCGTATATGTACTCGCCCCTGCGCTGGTTCTCGGTGGGTCTTTATGCGGGTTACGTATGCCAATGGCAGCCCACTCATCTGCGTGCAGGTCAGGCGATTGTATCGACCACCACCGAACGCCACCTGATGTTGGTGCCGACGGTGCGTTTCACCTACCTCAATCGCCCGATTGTGCGCCTCTATTCGTCGATTGGCGTGGGCGTTGGTTTCTGCCGCGAGCGCACCCGCAATGTTGACGGTCACATCGAAGCCAACCGCAACGAACACTTCTGCCCCGCTGAGGTAACAATTCTTGGCGTGAGCGTCGGTCGCCGTCTGTTTGGCTTTGCCGAGTTGAGCACAGGCTCGATGGGCGTATGCAGCGCAGGTATTGGTTACAAATTCTAAATCACTAACACTCAGAAGACTATGAAACGATTAATATATCTCTTTGCCGCACTCTTTACGCTCAGTTCGTGCACCATCAGCGAAGGCTGGAATCCCGACCAGAACTTGGTTGCTTACAAGGCTTACGATATGGCGATCACCGAAGTATATCAACAGATTCACATTCTCAGCTATGCACAGATTGTCGATCAATACAGCCGCGCGGGCGATGGCGAGCGCGAGATGATCGAGGATCAGCACCTGCCCAACGTGCGTCTGCGCCAGAATGACGAGGGTTGGGACGTGGTATTCGAGGGCAGATCGCTGCTCTCGTTCAAGTGCAACACGCCACTTGGCGAGGTCGATAGCGTCTGGACGGTTAAGATCGAGAAGGGTTGGAATCAGATTACCAACGACCAATTTTGGACAATCAAGTGTACGGGCGACAACCGTTGGCAGTTGCAGCAGTCGGTGCACTACGAGGAGCGCAGTGTCAATCTCACGCTCGACGTGGTGGCAGGCGATCAGATCGAGGGCAGCCTCAACAGCAAGCCCGTCTACAAATATACGATCGAGGGCGAGTGCACGATTACTCAAAACGAACTGCTCGTTGCGCCCTATCGCATTGATATGAAGACCATTGAGCCGATCGTATTCGACAACTACAAATACTACACCAACTACACAGGCTCGGCATTTACCGAGGGTCGTGTGTCGATTCGCGTGACCAACTACAAGAGCAACGAGTCGGTTGTTGCGCCGTTCCACTATTGGATCAGCCCCGAGCGTAGCAATGTTCGAATCGAGTATCTGATGACGGAGTAAACAACACAAAAAGAGAGCAGAGTTTTGATAATTTTTTCATTATTTTTTGTAATTTTATGCAATAAATTGGTGGCGTTATACGTACATATTAAAAAGCGTGGCGACAAACGCTCCAACCTTGCAACCCAAACAGATAAATAGTAACCTAATAACTTTCGAAGATGAAACGATTAATTCTACTCTCGATTGCGCTTTTGATAGGCGTCGTAGCGTCGGCTCAATCGAACAATGAAACAAAGTCATTAAAGCTCGGTCCAAATGGCTACGAACATTACAAGCACGAATTTAGGCTGACGGTTGGAGCTAACCCCCTTGAACACTTGGAATTTGGGTGGGCAGATTGGAATCACAACAGCGATTTTCTCCAAACCGATGACTTTTTGTACGACGGCGCATACAAAACCACGTGCGGCTATTCGTTATCATATATGTACTCGCCGCGCAAATGGCTAGCATTTGGACTCAACGTAGGCTATGTCGGGTGGTGGCAGTCGCAATTTTCGAATACCACCAACGCACTCCACTCGACCACCTTCGAACACCACATTATGTTCGTTCCAACGGTGCGATTCTCATATCTCAACCGTCGTTACGTCCGCCTCTATTCATCGTTGGGCATTGGCTATGGAGCCTGCCTCGTACGCACACGTGATAGTAATGGCGTGCCTACTAAACATAATAACTATAATGAGTCGTTCGTACCCGTGCAACTCACTCCGATAGGCGTGTCGGTCGGTCGTAAGCTGTTCGGTTTTGCCGAGCTGACCGTAGGCTCAATGGCAAACCTCAGCGCAGGTATTGGTTACAGATTCTAAAACATCAAATATCCAACAGCTATGAAACGATTAATATATACACTCACGGCACTGATCGCACTCACGTCGTGTACTATCTACGAGGCAGACGAGCCCAATCCAGATCGCTTTGCAAAAAAGGCTTATAATTTAATGTCTGAACAGATCATCTCGCAGCTTCACACATTGAGCTATGCGCAAGTTATCGACCACTATTCGCAGGTGGACGACGCCGAGCGCGAATCAATCGAGGATAAACATCTGCCCTATCTGCGTCTACGCAAGGCAGACGACGGCTGGCGCGTGATGGACGGCGACAAAATCGACCTCTACTTCGTCTACAACACTCCGCTCAATGAGGTGGGTAGCATTTGGAAGATTACAAAGGGGGACGAGTCGGTCAAAAATAAGTTTTGGGAGATTGAATGTACGGGCGAAAACTCGTGGCAGATTCGTTATTCATCAACATTCTACAACTATACCATATCTCTTCTGCTCGATGTCGAGGCGGGTAATCTGACCGAAGGCAGATTGTGCGACGCCCCGATCTACGAATACATAACCTCAGGCGAGGGCAGCATTGACCAGATTGGAGAGTACATAGCCCCCTATCGCACCGAGATGCAGATCGTCGAACCGATGAAGTCAAATAGATATACCTACACATCGTATTACGGCGACCAGCTTGCTCGATATGACTTTATGGAGGGTCTGCTCTCGTTCGACATAACCAACACGAAGGCTGCCGACTCGAAGGTATCGACATTCCTCTGCAAGATCACCGCTCCCAAAAAGCAGACATTCATACACAATCCGAAGTAGGATTAGACTTTGAGGGCACACGATCAACTCCGATTGAGAGCATTCAAAATTCAAAAAGCAAAATTCAAAATTCAAGATTCAAGATTAGAGCCACGCTTTCGGGCGTGGCTTATTCGTTTGTTATGAATTAGTTGGACATCAAACAGATACGAAATCCTCGATTTCGTCAAGTTCGTGTGCTCGCCCTTTGGGCGACCGCCCCAGCCCACGAACTTGGAATGATTGGCAGCAAAGAAAATCGTGAATTGTGAATTAAAAAAATAGTCCGACCCCGCATTGGGGATCGGACTATTTTTTTCGCTCACTGATGAGTCGAAAAACCTGACGCGATGTTAGATCGAGATGTCGAGAATCTCGAAGTGGAGCGTGCCTGCGGGAACGGTGACATCGACGTGCTCACCCTTCTTCTTACCGAGCAGAGCCTTAGCAATGGGAGTGCCGATTGCCAGCTTGCCTTCGCGCAAGTTCGCCTCGTTCTCCGACACGATGGTGTAGGTCACCTGCTTGCCGTTGTTGTGGTTCATCAAGGTTACCTTGCTGAGAATCTGCACCTTGCTCTTGTCGATCTTCGACTCGTCGATCACGCGCGAGTTGTTGAGCGTAGCTTCGAGCTTGGCGATTCGCATCTCCAACATACCCTGTGCCTCACGTGCTGCATCATACTCGGCATTCTCCGACAGGTCGCCCTTGTCGCGTGCCTCGGCAATCGCAGCCGAGATAGCGGGACGCTCCACCGAACGCATATGATCCAACTCATCTTTGAGCTTTTTGTAGCCCTCTTCGGTCAGGTAAATAATCTCGTTTGCCATTTAATTAGGTTTTTGTTAAAACATAAAAAAATAATGAATCCCGACCTTGCGACCGGAACCCAACACTAATTTTTTTGATAGTGCAAAGGTAGGGATTCTGTTTCGACTTTCCAAATTTTTTTGTACCTTTGTTTTGTCCACTCCTCGGTCGAGGCACGAAATGTGTGTCACAGCCGAGTGCAAATCAGTCAAAACGGAGAGGTAAATGGCAAGTATATTGAGTGTTATATTCTCGATCATCTATACGATCGTCATCGTGGCGGTCATCGTCCTTGTGATCGAGCAGCAACGCGAACCGGTATGGAGTTTCGCGTGGGCTATGACTGTCATTTTTATCCCCGTAGCTGGTCTAATCCTCTTCATTTTGTTCGGTTACCGCCCCGCCCGCAAGCGATTGGTTGCGCCCCCAAGAATCGAACGCAGCGAACGTATTCCGTTCATCACCCTGCTCGAAAACAACTCCGACGCAAAACTCGCTCTGCACAACAACCTCGACGTGTTGCACAATGGCGACCAGACCTTTGCCTCGATTGTCAAGGCGTTGGAGGCGGCACGCGAGTCGATCCATATCGAGTACTACATCTTTTGCGAGGACGAGGTGGGCAACTACATCGCCAATCTGCTCGAAAAGAAGGCTCGTGAGGGTGTCGAGGTGCGACTGATTTTCGACGCAGTAGGTAGCTGGAAGTTGAGCAAGGAGTTTATCTCGCGGCTGCGTGCAAGTGGCGTCGAAGTGGGACGTTTCTCGCCTATCACATTCCCCTATTTCACTCACTATCTGAACTATCGCAACCATCGCAAAATAGTCGTAGTGGACGGTCGCGTGGCATTTACGGGTGGCATTAATATTGCAGAACGCTACCTCAAAGGCGACACAATGGGACTTTGGTACGACGTTCATTTGCGCGTCGAGGGCGATGCTGTGGCAGATTTCCAGCGTATGTTCCTCTCGGATTGGACTCTGGTCAGCGGTCAGACACTGAACGACCCGCGCTTCTTCCCACCCTCGGAGGTGACCAATCAAGCACCAATGCAGGTGGTAGGATCGAGCGTCAGTTCGCGCTGGTCGGCGATCTCGCAGGCATTCTTTGCCGCAATTACGGGTGCTGCACGAACAATCACAATATCAACGCCTTACTTCATTCCATCAACCTCGTTGCTCGAAGCGTTGAAGGTGGCGGCATTGAAGGGCGTCGATGTGCGAATCATCATTCCCGCGCGATCGGATAGCCTGCTGGTGCATTGGGCGACCTGCTCGTTTGTCGATGGACTGCTCAGCGCAGGCGTTAAGGTTTACCTCTATACGGCGGGTTTCCTACACTCGAAGTTGATTGCCGTCGATGGACGTATGGCGTCGGTCGGCACAGCAAATATGGATATTCGTTCACTCGAAGATAACTCCGAGGTCTCGACCTTCATCTACGACCGCGCAACGGTGACCGAGTTGACCGCCACACTCGAAGACTACATCGCCCATTCGCGCCGCGTAATGCCCGACGAGTGGTACTCGCGCCCGCACGGACAGCGTTTCGTCGAAGCTATCGCACGATTAGTCAGTCCGTTGTTCTAATCCTCTCCCTCCTCGCTACCGCACACACTCTATATTTTCCGAAACAGATGTTTGTTTCGTTTTTTCTGGGAGAAGGATAAATGACGTCTATACCACGCAAGAATGGGGTGGGAGAGTTCGGTAAGCGTAGTACGCGAGGGGGCTACGGTATTCTCCTCAAAAAGTCGATCAACCCATAAAAAAGAAGAAGTAATTTTGAATTTTGCTTTTTGAATAAAAACATAGCCGCGCCCTCACGAGCGCGGCTTAACTTTGAATTAAATCTCTACTCTTTCGAGATCACAACAAACGTAGGTACTACGCGCTCGATACGCTCAGGACGCTTGCCGCCATCGCTGGGGTGATTGACCAACTCGCCGTTCCAATTAACGATTGCCGACGAGCCTCCACCATCGAGATTAACGCCCTCAACCACACCGAGTTCCATCAAGAACTCAGCCAGCTCCGACAGCGTGCAGCCGACACTGCCATTCATACCGCGACCATCGACAACCATAATCACCAGCTTACCGTCGTCGGTCAGACCGATTGCCGTACGGTTGTGGCGTGCCTTGCCGCCAATGGTGCGATAGTACGACTCGCCGAGCGAACTTTCGAGCGACACATCACGACCATTCTTGACCAACATCGGACCTGCAGCAACAGCGTCTACCACCTGCCAGGGATACGAACCGAGCTGTCCCACAGCGGGAGGCGCGGGCGAATAGAGGCGCAACGAGTCGTCGTTACCTACTGCAAAGGGATATACGTAGGGGTGATAATCTTTTTCGGGCTGGCAGAAGATCCACTGAGCCTCGTACGAGCCGTCGGGCATCTGACCAAATGCAGCGTGGATCGGATAGACCTCAACGCGTTCGCCATTTGCAGCGGTACGACTCACCGAGCGGACATCGGCGGCATCGACCCTGCCTTCGTCCATCAGCAGGCTGACCGATTCGAGGGTGCGCATATTGAAGAAACCGGCATTGGCAACCACCACGGGCTCGCCCTCACCATACTCTGACCAAGAGGCATAGAGTTTCGATGGCGTGGTACCGCCCTCGATCTCTACGGCATTGAATTTAAGGCGTTTATTTGCTTTTTGATCAATCACAAATGCAAACCACACGTAGGGTTTTCCATCGGCGTGATTGGCGCGTCGTTCGATAAATTTCACACCTCGTGGTGCGCGTGCCGCAGCGGGCAACAACATCAACACGAGAATCAAGGTCGTTAGCAGTCGTTTCATAGGTCTTAAAAATGTTTTATTCAAAAATCTGACTTTAAAGATAGCGAAAAGCAGTCGAATTATTTGTAAACATAAATAAAATTTATAAATTTGCATATCCAAATAAGCTAAACCCAACTCACAATTATGACTATCATTCAGCTCGAATACCTTTTGGCAGTTGCCAATTGCGGCAGTTTTTCGCTCGCGTCGGAGCACTGTTTCGTCACCCAGCCCTCGCTCAGTATGCAGATCAAAGCTCTCGAAGAGGAGCTCGGCGTGGTGCTGCTCGACCGCTCGAAAAAACCCGTTATCCCGACCGAGGCGGGTGAGGTCGTTTTGGAGCAGGCACGCCAAACGCTGGCGGCGTATAACTATATTCGTGAGGCAGTTAGCGAGTTGAAGGGTGAGACAGCGGGTAAGCTCCGTTTGGGTGTGATTCCGACCATTGCGCCCTATCTGTTGCACAAGTTCATTCCCGAATTTGCGCAGCGTTATCCACGTGTCGAGTTGGAGGTTAGGGAGATGGTTACGCGCGACATTATCGACGCACTGAAACGTGACGCTATCGACGCAGCACTCGTGGCGAGTGGCACCTGCGGCGACGGCATCAACGAGCAGGAGCTGTTCGATGATCGTTTCTATGCCTACGTTTCTCCCTCGAACCCGCTCTACGAACGTAGCAATATCCGTATCGAGGACATCAATCTCAAACAGTTGCTATTGCTGAGTGACGGTCACTGTATGCGTGACCAGATCATCGAGCTGTGTCAGGCACGCCACAATATGCCCTCGCACTACTACTTCGAGAGCGGCTCGATCGACACGCTTATGCGCATTGTCGATTCGACCTCACTGATGACCATTATTCCTGAGATGGCGGTTGAATTTGTACCCGCGCACCACCGCGATCAGGTCAAGCAACTGGCTAAGGGTGCCACCTCGCGCAAGATTGCTATTGCTGTGCGCCGCACCTACGTTAAGAACTCGATTATCAACGCTTTAAAGGAGGTTATCCTCGACCGCGTTCAGAAATAGACGACAGACGCCAATAACGCAAAATTATAGCCGCGCTTCTCTGATAGAGGGTGCGGCTTTTTCATCTCAGGTTCAGAATAGACGATTACTATCGAAATCGACACACCTTTGCGGGCTCGCCCTTTGGGCGACCACCCCAGCCCGCAAAGGTCGCTTCACTTTTGGCAAAGAATCTAATTTTGAATTTTGAATTTCGCTTTTTGAATCCATTATAATCCCAACGAAAACTCACCCAATCACCCTTTTCGCTATTCGAAAAGTGGAAAAATTCCTCAAAAAAAGAGAATCGCAGGCGCGGTTTGCAAAATATTTGATAGAAATGGTTATCTTTGCAGTTTGAATAATATTGGAATTCGCGCGCTCGCGTGTAGAGCACCGAAAACCCACAACAACACAAGTAACAAAACATTAAACAAAATACCAACAAACGAAATTTATGGAAAAACTGATAAACACAATCGTAGGAGCTATTCAGGACAAGAAGGGCAAGAACGTCGTATCGCTCGATCTGACCGGTTTCGATGGTGCGATCTGCTCGCACTTCGTGATCTGCAACGCCGACTCGACTACACAGGTAGCAGCTATTGCTGACGGTATCGAGGAGAAGGTATTCGAGGAGTTGCACGAAAAGGTACACCGTATCGAGGGTATGAACAATGCCGTTTGGGTGGCTGTGGACTACATCGACGTTGTGGTGCACATCTTCCAGACCGAATTGCGCGATTTCTACCGCTTGGAGCAGTTGTGGGCTGACGCACCGCGCACGGAATATCCCTACGAGGAGTAATCAGAGGTGAACTAACACAGAATTATGGCAAAACAGAATAGAAAGAACAACCGCCAAATGTTCCAGCGTACCGCGTCGATGATGGGTATGTTTTGGGGCGGTCTGTTGATCTTCATCATCGGCTGGGGTATGCTCTCAGGCAACAGCGGCGAGCCCGTTGAGACCGATTGGAGCGTCGTCGAGCAGATGGTAGCCAATGGCGAGGTCGCACAGATCAACATCGTGAACAAAGAGAAGGCTGAGGTCGAACTGACCGAGGAGGCGATCGAGAAGTATCGCCAGCAGCCCGAATATAAGAATATCCCCGAGAGCGGTCCGATGCAGCTCTACTTCACCATCGGTTCGGTCGACGCCTTCCGCGAGGATCTGGCAGCAGCCGAGCAGGGTGCTGAGGAGAAGATCGTTGTCAAATATGAGAAGCGCGAAGATCGTTGGTTGAACATCGTGGGCAATCTGCTGCCGTGGATTTTGATCATCGGTTTTTGGGTCTTTATGATGCGTTCGGCACGTGGCGGCGGTGGCGGCAACGTGATGAACGTAGGCAAAGCACGTGCTCAGGTCTACGACAAGGATAACAGCGAAAACCGCGTGACGTTCAAGGACGTTGCGGGTATGGAGGAGGCTAAGCAGGAGATTATGGAGATCGTCGATTTCCTGCGCAACCCGCAGAAATACCGCAAGTTGGGCGGTAAGATTCCGAAGGGTGCTCTGCTCGTTGGTCCTCCGGGAACGGGTAAGACGATGTTGGCTAAGGCAGTTGCGGGCGAGGCGAATGTTCCGTTCCTGTCGATCAGCGGCTCGGATTTCGTCGAGATGTTTGTGGGCGTCGGTGCTTCGCGTGTGCGCGATCTGTTCCAGCAGGCAAAGGAGAAGGCTCCGTGCATCGTCTTCATCGACGAGATCGACGCCATCGGTCGTGCGCGTGGCAAGAATGCAGGTTTCTCAGGCAACGACGAGAGAGAAAATACTCTGAACCAGATGCTTACCGAAATGGACGGCTTTGCGACCAACTCGGGAGTAATCGTATTGGCAGCAACCAACCGCGCCGATATTTTGGATAAGGCACTGATGCGTGCAGGTCGTTTCGACCGTCAGATCGACGTGGGTCTGCCCGACGTGAAGGAGCGTGAGGCGATCTTCGGTGTGCATACCCGCAAGTTGCGTTGCGAGGAGGGTATCAGCCACGAGTTTTTGGCTAAGCAGACGGCTGGTTTCTCAGGTGCTGACATCGCAAATGTCTGCAACGAGGCAGCTCTGATTGCCGCTCGCCACAACAAGAAGAAGATTTCAAAAGAGGATTTCTTGGCTGCTATCGACCGTATCGTGGGCGGTCTTGAAAAGAAAAATACCGTGATGACCGCAAAGGAGCGTTATGCTACGGCTGTTCACGAGGCGGGACACGCGGCAGTAATGTGGTTGCTGCCCGAGTGCGACCCCGTAGTGAAGGTTACGATCATTCCGCGCGGCAAGAGCCTCGGTGCAACGTGGTATCTGCCCGAGGAGCGCACCCACATCACCAGCGGCAACCTGCGTCAGCGTATGAGTGGTATGGTTGCGGGTCGCGTTGCGGAGCAGACTTTCCTCGGCACGATTGGCACGGGCGCACTGAACGACTTGGAGCGCACGAGCAATATGGCATACGCAATGGTGGCTTACTACGGTATGAGCGAGAAGATTGGCAACGTCAGCTACTACGACTCGACGGGACAGCGCGACGCCTTCACCAAACCGTTCAGCGAGCAGACCGCACGCGAGATCGACGAGGAGGTGCGCCGCCTGATCGACGAGGCTACGGACGAGGCTCGCACGCTGATCGAGCAGAACCGCGATAAGGTACAACGTCTGGCGGAGATGTTGGTTGAGCGCGAGACGGTCTTTGCCGAGGATATCGAGAAGATCTTTGGTCGTTCGGCACACGACGAGCGCAAGGCGGCAGAAACAGCGGAGTCGGCGGAGATAGCTCCTACTGCTGAGCCTGCACCCGAAGCGACTGACAAGCCTCAGAGCGAGGGCGATTTGGTTGCCGCGTCGGCAGAATAGCCCCCCCCAAAAAACACCCAAAATTAAACCTATTGAAGAGAGATTGATGATGAGTCCGAAGATTAAAGATATTTTGGTACGTGCCGCGTCGGGCGTGGTGATGTTGGTCGTAATGCTGTCGGCAATTTTGGCATCGCCGTGGAGCTTAGGCGCACTGCTGCTGGTGATTACGGCGGGCGTGACGTGGGAGCACCTGCGTCTGTCGGAACACTGCGGTGCGCAACCCCAAAAGGTGATGGCAATGGTGCTGGCGGTATTGACCATAGTGCCCTTCGCGCTGGTGCAGACCGTTGCAGGAGATGTCGAGTGGTGGATCTTGATGATGACCTTCTTCGTTATGATTGCGACGCTCGCAGTGCTATTCGTTGAGCTTTTTCGCGCAAAAGAGACTCCGATTCAAAACATCGGTGCTACCCTGCTGCCGATTTTTCAGGTGGCACTGCCGATCGCTATGCTCGCATTGCTGCCCGCCATCGGCGAGGGCTACAATGCGTGGCGCGTAGTGGCGTTCTTCTCGATCATCTGGGCAAATGATGTGTTCGCATTCTTGGTCGGCATTACGTTGGGACGCCACCGTCTGTGCGAGCGTATCTCACCCAAAAAGTCGTGGGAGGGATTCATCGGCGGTATCTTAGCGGCAATGGGTGCAGCTCTGCTGGCGGCACATCTGTTAGGCGAGAATATTGCTGTTTGGGCAGGTTTGGGACTCGTTACGGCATTGGCTGCTGTGGCGGGCGACCTGATTGAGTCGATGTTCAAACGCGCGGCAGGCGTGAAGGATAGTGGCGCAATTATGCCGGGTCACGGCGGTTGGTTCGACCGTTTCGACGCGGTATTGACAGCAACTCCCGTTGCGGTGATCTATCTGATACTTTTGATGCACAATTTGTAACCGAAAAATATACCTAAACTATGAAGATAAACAAAGAGGGACTGAAAATTATCGCAACCACGGGCTTGATCGTGGCAATCATCTTGGCGGGTAACTGCCTGCTGTCGATCTACGGCTTGCTGCCGATGTGGGCAACAATCACGATTTTGGTCGTGGCGGTGGGTCTGTGGGGCTTCGTAATCCGCTTTTTCCGCGAGCCTGCGCGACCGCTACTCAAAGATGACCAGATCGTCTTCTCGCCCTGCGACGGCGAGGTGGTGGTCGTAGAGCCGACCGTCGAAAATGAGTACTTGGGTTGCAAGTGCCTGCAAATTTCGGTATTTATGTCGGTTCACAACGTGCACGTCAATTGGTTCCCCGTGTCGGGCGAGGTCGAGTACTTCAAGTACCACCCCGGAAAGTTCTTGGTGGCTTGGCACCCCAAATCGTCGGAGGAGAACGAGCGCACAACGACCGTCGTAAATACGGGCAAACATAAGGTGCTGTTCCGTCAGATTGCGGGCTTCGTGGCACGCCGTATCGTTTCGTATGCCGAGGTGGGCAAGCGCGTTGAGCAGAACACAAAGTGCGGTTTCATCAAGTTCGGCTCGCGTGTGGACCTGCTGCTGCCGCTCGATTGCGAGCCGCTGGTCAAGATCGGCGACAAGGTGGTCGGTACGCAGACTCCGCTGGTGCGACTGAGATAGACGACTGAGATAAACAACTAAAAATCAACGACAATGGATATTCGATCAATACCTACCTCGTGGCGTTTCGCGCTGGGTCTTGTGGCTACGGCAGTGGCATTCTACCTGCTGTGGTATTTCAGCGATATTGTGATCTATATCCTGATCTCGGCGGTGCTGGGTATCATCGGTCGCCCACTGGTGCGTCGAATGTCGATAGTGAAGATTCGTGGACGATATATTCCGCGCGGTGTGGCGGCACTGCTCACGACGGTACTGATGTGGGTTGTGTTTGCAACCTTCTTCTCGATATTCATACCGTTGATTTTCAACAAACTGAGCGAGTTTTCGCACCTCGATATGGTGCAGGTGATCAGTTCGATCAACGACCCGATCATCGCCCTGCAAGAGCATATCAGCGAAACATTCTCGATCCCGATGCGCGAATTTTCGCTGACCGATACAATCGCCGCGTCGATCCGCGAGTGGCTGAATATCGACGTAGTGAACAGCATTGTCGGTTCGTTCGTTTCGACCGCCACCGACTTCGTGATCGCACTCTTCTCGATCACCTTCATCACCTTCTTCTTCTTGAAGGAGGACGATCTGTTCTACTCGATGGTAACAACCATATTCCCAAAACGTTACGAGGAGAATATCACCCGTGCATTGGACTCGGTGACCATACTGCTGGTGCGCTACTTTACGGGAATTTTGGCAGAGTCGTTCATTATGATGATCGTCGTGTCGCTCGGTTTGTTGCTGTTCGGTGCGAGTGGCGAGAATGCCTTCTTTACGGGTCTGGTCGTGGGCGTGATAAACGTGATCCCGTACGTAGGTCCGATGATTGGTTTTGCGATCGGTCTGTTTGTGGGTTTGGTTAGCCCGATCGAGGGTATGACCATCGCCCAAACCCTGCTCGTTACGGGCGGTACGATCCTCACCGCACAGGGCTTGGATAACTTCGTGCTGCAACCCGTGCTCTACTCCAATCGCGTCAAGGCGCACCCATTGGAGATATTTATTGTGATTTTGATTGCCGGCAATTTGGCGGGCGTGGTGGGTATGCTTTTGGCAATACCCTCATATACAGTCATTCGTGTCTTTGCCAAGGAGTTCTTCAACAACTTCCGACTGGTGCAGGCACTGACCGAAAACTTGACAACTGACGACGAAAAACGATGACAAAACTCACTGGTAGAGTGATTCAAGGCAACCGTCTGGGTCGAACGATTGGTTTCCCGACGGCAAATATCGAAATAGCGTGCCACTACTCATCAGCCAATGGCGTCTATGCTGCGCGCGTGCGATTAGACGATGGACGCGAGTTCCAAGCGATGGCAAACCTGGGACACCGTCCGACCGTAACCGATTGCGGCGCGCTGTGGCTCGAAGCCAATCTGTTCGACTTCGATGAGGAGATCTACGGTCGAATGATCGAGGTCAATCTGGTACAGAAGATCCGCGACGAGCGTCGTTTCGAGAGTATCGACGCTCTGCGCGAACAACTTACGAAGGATAAACAACAAACATTAAAGATATTAAACACTATGTTCATCGACACTACTATTCCCTACCGCGTGGCGGACATCTCGCTGGCTGAGTGGGGACGCAAAGAGATCGAAGTTTCGGAGCACGAAATGCCCGGTCTGATGGCTCTGCGCCGCAAGTATGGCAAGCAGAAACCACTGAAAGGCGCACGTATTATGGGTTCGCTCCATATGACAATTCAAACCGCAGTACTGATCGAGACACTCGTTGAGTTGGGTGCTGAGGTACGTTGGTGCTCGTGCAACATCTTCTCGACGCAGGATCACGCCGCAGCAGCAATCGCCAAGGCTGGCGTTCCCGTCTTCGCTTGGAAGGGCGAGACGCTCGAAGAGTATTGGTGGTGCACCGCTATGGCACTCTCGTTCGAGGGAGGCAAGGGACCCAACCTGATCGTTGACGATGGTGGCGACGCTACCCTCTTGATTCATCAGGGCTACGCTGCCGAGAACGACGCTACGACGCTCGACCGCGAGGCTGGCAGCTACGAGGAGAGCGTAATCATCGCAACGCTGCGCAAGCTCTTGGAGGAGGATCCCCAGAAGTGGCACCGCACCGTCGAGGAGTGGAAGGGCGTTTCGGAGGAGACCACTACGGGTGTTCACCGCCTCTATCAGATGCAGGAGCGCGGCGAGTTGCTCGTTCCCGCAATCAACGTAAACGACTCGGTTACAAAGTCGAAGTTCGACAACTTGTATGGTTGCCGCGAGTCGCTGGCTGACGGTATCAAGCGTGCAACTGACGTTATGATCGCGGGTAAGGTTGTGGTTGTCTGCGGCTATGGCGACGTGGGTAAGGGTTGCGCACGCTCGATGCGTTCGTATGGTGCCCGCGTGATCGTAACCGAGATCGACCCCATCTGCGCTTTGCAAGCTGCAATGGAGGGCTTCGAGGTTATGCGCGTCGAGGACGCTCTGCCCGAGGGTAACATCTACGTGACTACGACGGGCAACTGCGACATCATCACCTTGGAGCATATGCAGGGTATGCGCGATCAGTCGATCGTCTGCAACATCGGTCACTTCGACAACGAGATTCAGATGGCTCGCTTGGAGGCATCGGACGCTGTGAAATCAACCATCAAACCGCAGGTTGACAAGTACACCTTCCCCGATGGTCACTCGATCTTCGTTTTGGCTGAGGGTCGTCTTGTGAACTTGGGTTGTGCTACGGGTCACCCCTCGTTCGTGATGAGTAACTCGTTCACCAACCAGACTCTCGCACAGATGAAGCTGTGGGAGGATCGCGAGAATCCCGTTGTGGGCGTAACCCGTCTGCCGAAGGAGCTCGACGAGGAGGTTGCACGCCTGCACTTGGAGAATATCGGCGTTCGCCTGACCACCCTCACGCAGAAGCAGGCCGACTATATCGGCGTGAAGGTCGAGGGTCCGTTCAAGGCTGACCACTACCGATATTAAAATTCAGAATTCAAGATTCAGAATTCAAAATTCAAAATTAAGTCGCGTTCCGAAATGGGGCGCGGCTTTTTTGTTATTCAAAATTCAAGATGCAAAATTCAAAATTGTTTACTTTGCTTTCGATGAAAATGCACGCGGTGGCGTGGGGCGGCGCGACTTTTAGTCGCGGGCGCCACCGCGTGTGCCGATTTCGGAGAAATCGCCAAAACGCAATTCAAAATTGTTTACTTTGCTTTCGATGAGAGCGCACCTTCGCGGGCTGCGGGGGTCAGCCAAAGGCTGAGCCCGCGAAGGTGTGTCAAAATCGCAGATTTTGCCAATATTTGCATAAAAGTAGATTTTCAGCAAGGAGAGAATTGGATTTGTAGATTTAATTTGTTATATTTGCAAAAATCCAAAAATCATACAACTATGAAACGCTTTTTACTTCTGCTCGTTACAGCGATTTTCTGCTTGCCGATACAAGCTAAAAGACCTGGAGATCCGGCAAACATTAGCCCAGCAGACCACTGGACAAATCAAATGCTGCAAAGCGGCACTTATATGCCCAAGCACAAATATAATACATCGAAGGGGACGATGGCTGGACGACACATTATATCTGTTCCTATTCCCAAAAAGACTGAGCCAAAACACGCTATAGAGGTTAATATTGATGAGGCAATGGGTATGGCAACCATTCGTTGGGACGACGGCTCGGCATATCAGGGTCAGACCTACTACGGTGAGATTAAGGGCATTGGCACGATGGTCTATCCCGATAAGAGCAAATATGTTGGATCGTGGGAGCGCGACCTACCCAATGGCAACGGCACATTCCAAACACCCGAAGGAATTACCTTCACGGTTAATTTCGAAAACGGCATTCCTCACGGCAAGGGCGTGATCCAAGACCTCGACGGGCACTTATACTCGGCTCGTTGGGTGCGTGGAGTTCTGAAAGAGAAATCAATCAAACCCCTCGAAGAATAAGCGCAGTTTAATTTTGAATCTTGAATTTTGAATTAGATAAAACCGCACTCTTCACGGAGTGCGGTTTTATTGTGAATTGAAGATACTACTTTTTGAGTTTTTCGACTGCTCGGCATAGGTAGGCGTCGATGTCGTTACTCAACTTGTGATAAAGGAAACAATCCGTATAGTTCTCATTATCAAGCAGTACATCGCGCACATTGCGGAGCTGGTTGCTGTAATTGCTCAGTTCGTTGCTCAGTGCCTGACCACGTTGCGACGAGGAGTTGATACGCGACACCGACATACAGCGCAGACGTTCGCAGACGGCATTGAGTGCGATCATCACCACGTTATCCATCAGCGTATGACCGTGCATATATAAATATGTATCCTCGGGATAGACGCCCATATCCTGCAACTCACGACCAAAATCGTCGATACGTTCGGCTATATCGGGGCGAGCATTTTCGAGCGAAGTGCGACGGCGCGACACCTGACGCGACAACCAATCGAGCGTGGTGCGGGCATTGTCGTCGGGTTCGAGGTAGTTGATTTTCACACTATTGCGAAAATCGCACAACTGAAAGACGTTGATATCGCTATCGCGTGCCGAGAGTGCATACCACAAAAAGAGCGGATAGATCGTGCGCGAATAGTCAGCCATAAACTTCTCGAAATCGAAGATTCGGGTATCATTTTTGGTTGCACGCACGCAGACATTGTGCAGCGACGGAGCATAGCAGACATAGTTTTCGGTGGCGTAGGCGTAGGTGTGGAACATAAACGGTGCCTCGACAATCTTGCGCGACTCGGCGCGATGTTTTTGGAAGAGGTAGTCGAAGTCGCCATCAACGCACAACAACATCTCCTCGTTGCTCTGCGGCAGGAGTGCTTCGAGCACCTTCTTACCCTTAGCCATATCGGGGCGATTGGGTACCGAAATTTCGAAAACGTAGTAGGGATTATCGAAGTGGTCGAAGATACCGCGCCAGAAGGCAACGTCCTCATAACCTTCGACATAGACCCTCACCAGACGTTTGGACGGGTCGACTGGCAGACGATCGTAGCTGACTGTCTGCATCTCGCGCTTCGAACGAACGGAGCGACCTCTATTGAAAACCACCTTTGTCATACTTGCAGACAAATATAGAAAAAAATCGTATATTTGCCAAAAATAAATCAAACGGAAATGAGCAACAACGATTGGAAAGCGCGATTAAACGTGGTTTACTCCACAAACCCTGACTTTCAGTACACTACCGACGAGCCCGAAGAGGCGACCACTCTGCCCCCACAGCAGCAGCAACTGCGCGTGTGGCTCGACCGCAAACAGCGTGCAGGCAAGGTGGTTACGTTGGTGCGCGGCTTTGTCGGCTCGCACGACGATTTGAAGGAGTTGGCGTCGCTGCTCAAAAGTCGTTGTGGCGTGGGCGGTTCTGCCAAAGATGGCGAGATCATCATTCAGGGTGATTTCCGCGATCGCATTGTAGACATCTTGACCCGCGAAGGCTACAAAGCAAAGAAAGCAGGATCGTAAACAATTATAGTACAATGCGCAACGTCATCAAAATATTGCTCTCTATCATCGCGCTGATCACTGCAATCGGTGCACAGGGACAATATTACGATTGGGGCGCAGATCCCGCCTCGACGCGCTGGCAGCAGATTCGCACCGACCGTTTTCGGGTAGTCTACCCCACCAATTTCGACACTATTGCACGCCGCACGTTGCACTTTTTGAATGCTGCGGGGCAGGACATCGACTACGGATTTCGCCGCGGGGCGATGAAGATTCCCGTAGTTATGCACACCCAAAACACAGCCTCGAATGGTATTGTGATGTGGGCACCGCGACGTATCGAGATGCTCACACCGCCCGACATCGAGAGCTATTCGATGCCTTGGCTCAAACAGCTTTCGGCACACGAACAACGCCACGCCGTTCAATATAACAATCTCAACCGCCACACCTTCCGCGCACTCTATTATCTTTTGGGCGAGCAGGGTGCGCTGGTCAGCTTGATTGGTCTGCCTCTGTGGGTTTTGGAGGGCGACGCAACGCTGATCGAGACCGATATGAGCACTTTCGGACGCGGTCGCCAGCCCTCGTTCACGATTGGTTACCGCGCTAAGCAGGGTAAGATTGTCGATGGGCGCAATCCCGATCGTTGGTTTTGCGGCTCGTACCGCGAGCATATCCCCGACCACTATAAACTTGGTTATCAGATCAATGCACACGCCTACAACAAATACGAACGTGTGATTTGGGACGAGGTGGCAGACTACTCGACGCGCTATCCGTTCCTGATTGTCGCTAACTATATCGCTCTCCGAAAGCGCGTCGGCACCTGCACCCGCGAACTCTTCTCGGAGACATTCGATTCGTTGCAAACCTATTGGAACGCGCTGCCGAAGGTTAAGCCCTCGACGCGCGTAATCGCAACGCCTACAACATCTTACACCACTTATTCGCACCCGCAGGCGATCGACTCGGTGCACGTTGTGGCTATCAAGAGTGACTTCGATCGCTCGGCGCGTCTGGTCGAGATCGATCTCCGTTCGGGCGAGGAGCGTGTGATCAGCCATATCGGCTCAGTCAGCACCCGCCCCACACTCGGCGACGATGGGCGTCTGTGGTGGACGGAGTACCGCCGTAGCCTTCTGTGGGACGAGCGTTACGACTCGCGCCTATGCTGGGCTGACCTCCACACGAGGCGCACTCACTCGGTCGCAACCGACGCAAATATCCTCTACCCCACTCCGATCAAGGCGGATTCGATGGCTTGGGTCGAGTATGCCCCGACGGGTCGCTACACCATTGCAACAGGTCGCGCGGGCAAGGGTAAGAGATTGATGAGCAAACCTTTGGGCGAGGAGATTCACGGCTTGGCGTGGGACAACGCGAGTGGCAAACTCTACTATATCGGCACCAACGACGACGGAATGTATCTCGGCGAGGTCGATGACGCTGGCAACGACCGACACGTCACTCGCGCGGCATACGTTACGCTTAGCGACCTGCGTGCCAAAGATGGTAGACTCTACTTCGGCTCGATCCGTTCGGGACGCGACGAGGCGCACGCTCTCGACCTCGCGTCGGGGCAGGAGCGGCAAATGACCGAGTCAGAATACGGTTCGTTCGACCCTGCACCTGCCGACGACCGATTGCTGGTTACAACCTACGACGATCGCGGCTATCTAATTGCAATTCAACCGCTTGACAGTTCGATACGTACCGTCAAGTGGGCAAACGTCCCCACCGAACTGGTCAATCCTCCACGTCGCCGACTGCCCGTTGTGAATCTCGATACGGTGCGTGTCGATTCGGCTGTGCTCGCCGCGCAACACGAGCAACTCCCCTCAAAACGCTATCGCAAGGGGTTGCACTACTTTAAGTTCCATAGCTGGGCTCCCGTTTCGATTGATCTGTTCGAGGCGATCGACAACTTCACATTCGATCCGCAGTGGGGCGTAACCTTAGCCTCACAAAACCTGCTCTCGTCGGTAACCGCCTATGCTACATACGGTTGGCGACGCGATCGTGGCTCGATGATCCGCGGTGCGATCGACTTCCGCGCCCTCGGACCTCACATCGAGTTGAAGGGTCAGTATGGCGGTGCGACACAACCCGTCTACAAACCCTCGAAGGAGGTTGCCAACCCCACGCAGACGCTCAAAAAATATGCGATGGTCGGTGCGCGTCTTTCGTTGCCAATGCAACTGTCGAGCGGTCACCATCTACGCTACCTCACGCCGCTGGTCGATTGGGAGTATTACAATGGTCTGATCTATGACCACGCCAGCAAGGATTATCATCAGGGTATCAATCGTTTAACCTCGCAGATAACCTTCGGCGACAACGTACGTTCGGCATACCGAAATATGCGTCCGCGTTGGGGTTATGCCCTGCGTCTGACCCACTCGTTCAACCCGACAAATCGAGATTTTGCACACACTTTTTCGGTTTTCGGGCAGGCTCTAACCCCCGCCATCGCTCGCAACCACTCGTTGCGCCTGCGTGCAGCGTTCCAGACCATCGAGAAGGGTAAGCACTACTCGTTCCACCAGCGCGACCTCTATCCGCGCGGTGCGGAGTACAACCTCACGTCGAGCCCCTCGCGCTATGTTGCGACGGCTGTCGATTATCAGTTACCGCTCTGCTATCCCGATTTCGGAATCCCATCGGTGATTTTCTTCAAGCGAATCGCGCTGAATGTCGGTTTCAACTACGCCACAATGCGCACGTTCGACGACCAGACCAAAACGCATAATTGGCAGAGCGTCAATTCGTTTGGTGGCGATCTGATCATCGACTTCAACGTTATACGCTCGCCCGCAGCATCAACCTTCACGATCAATCTCTCGCTCTACAAACCGAGCAACCGCAAGGGCGTTCACTTCTCGGCGGGCGTGGGTCTGCCCATCTAATCGCACGGTCTGCGACATACGGTTTGGCGACAAGTTGTGTCACTTTTCATAGAAAAGTGGCTTGCGATTTCGTCATTTGCCGAGAAAGTTCTATCTTTGTACGATAGTTCAAAGTCCGATTACGTTATTCAGTTAAAACGATATGGCACAAAAGACCAATAACGCAAAACCCAAAGCACAGCGACCTCGTATGGTTAAGTGGCTGTGGATCATCGCAATGTTTCCATTTGCGCTACTCTTTTTCCTGCTTGTGCTGACCGCCATCGGTCTGTTCGGCAAGTTGCCCTCGTTCGAGGAGTTGGAGAACCCCAAAAGCAACATCGCAACCGAAATCTACTCGGAAGATGGCAAGGTCATCGGCTCGTTCTTCGTGCAGAACCGTTCGTATGTCGAGTATGCCGAGCTCTTTCCTGAGGACAGCTCGCTGATGTTGCAAATCAATGGCGACTCGGTGCCCGCAGTTGTGGCGGCTCTGATCTCGACCGAGGACGAGCGTTTCTACTCGCACTCAGGTATCGACATCAAGGCACTGATCCGCGTAGGTGTCAAGACCATTGCGCTCGGCAATTCGGGTCAGGGCGGTGGTAGTACCATCACCCAGCAGGTGGCTAAGAACCTCTTCCCGCGCGACACAACCTCGCGTGGTCCCGTAATGCGCAAGGTGAGCCTTGTGATCTCGAAACTCAAAGAGTGGATCACCGCCGTTAAGCTCGAATACAACTACACCAAAGAGGAGCTCGTGGCAATGTACCTCAATACGGTCGAGTATGGTTCGAATGCCTACGGTATCAAGTCGGCAGCGCGCACATTCTTCAACAAGACGCCCGATCAGCTCAATATTCAGGAGGCGGCGGTGTTGGTTGGTGTGGTAAACAAACCCACACGATACAATCCCGTACTCAACTACGACCACTCGATTGCTCGACGCAATACGGTGATGTCGCGTATGCGTGCCAATGGTTGTATCACTCGCGCTCAGTACGATTCGCTCTCGGCACTGCCCATTCAGCTTAACTACCGCCCCATTTCGCACAACGACGGTACGGCAACCTACTTCCGCGAGATGTTGCGACTGGTGATGAACCAGCCACGCCCGAAGCGTTCACAGTTCAACAATGATTGGGACTTCGATCGCGCTCTCGATCAGTGGAACAACAATCCGCTCTACGGTTGGTGTCAGAAGAATCAAAAAGCCGACGGCACGAACTACAACATCTATCGTGACGGTTTGAAGATCTACACAACCATCAACTCGTCGATGCAGAAATATGCCGAGGAGGCTCTGTTGGAGCATATGACCTCGGACGTGCAGCCGCGTATGGATCGTCAGGTGAAGAATACGGGCGTGCTGTTCCGCAACCAAAGCAAGGAGGACATCGAGCGTATCCTGCGCAACGCAATGCGTTACTCGGATCGCTACTATCAGATGAACAAGGCGGGTGTACCCGAGGAGGAGATCTACGCCTCGTTCGATCGTCCGTGCCGTATGAAGATCTTCACCTACAAGGGCGACCGCGACACCACGATGACTCCGCGCGACTCAATCCTGCACCACAAGCAGATTCTGCGTGCCTCGTTCGTGGCAATGGACCCCACAACGGGACACGTCAAGGCATACGTCGGAGGTCCCAACTTCCGCTACTTCAAGTACGATTTGGCTAAGCAGGGTAAGCGACAGATCGGCTCGACGATCAAACCCTTCATCTACACCTTTGCCATTGACCATTTGGGACTTACGCCCTGCACGCAGGTGATGAACGAGCCCGTAACCATCGAGACCGACAACGGTACGCCGTGGACGCCGAAGGAGGCAAACCGCGATCCGTATGATAGCCGACTCCACCCGCTGAGCTGGGGTCTGGCAAATAGCCGCAACAACTACTCGGCGTGGATTATGAAGCAGTCGAAGCAACCCGCCGCCGTAGCTGATTTCATTCACAATATGGGTATCGACAGTTATATAGACCCGCAGTGGGCACTCTGCCTTGGTTCGTCAGAGGCGTCGCTGTTCGAGCTGACGGGTGCGTTCTGTACCTTCGCTAATCGTGGTGTACACACCGATCCGATTTTCGTAACCCGTATCGAGGACCGTCAGGGCAACCTGCTGGCTACGTTCATTCCGCCCACCGAGGACGCAATCAGCGAGCAGACCGCCTACACGATGCTCGGAATGTTGCAGAACGTGGTTCGTGCCGGTACGGCAGGTCGTCTGCGCTGGGCTTACAATGTTACGGGCGAAGTGGGCGGCAAGACCGGAACATCGAACGAGAACCGCGACGCGTGGTTCGTAGGCGTAACGCCCAACCTCGTAGCAGGTGCTTGGTGCGGTGGCGAGGATCAGTCGGTACACATTTCGGGCGCGGGCGAAGGTGGTGCAGCGTTGGCTCTGCCCATATTCGGTCGTTTCATTACGAAGGTCTATGCCGATCCGCGTCTTGGAGTCAAACCGACCGACACCTTCTCACGTCCGAACAACGTGGTGGTCTATGACTGCGACGAGGAGAATCGCGCACAGCAGGCTGAGACCGCAACCGAAGATGAATTTTTCGATTAACACTCAAATATTGAGAATCTAAAACGATGAAAGTTGCTATCGTAGGTGCAAGTGGCGCAGTAGGTCAGGAACTTATGCGTATCTTGTCCGAACGCCAATTCCCGATCGACGAACTCCATCTGTTCGGATCGGAGCGCAGTGCAGGTCGTGAATATATGTTCAACGGCAAGGCGGTGCGCGTCAAACTCTTACAACATAACGACGACTTCCGCGACATTGATGTGGTCTTCACCTCGGCAGGTGCTGGCACTTCGCGCGAGTTCGCCGACACGATCACTCGCTACGGCGCGTTGATGATCGACAATTCGAGTGCCTTCCGTATGGAGGAGGAGGTACCGCTGGTTGTTCCCGAAGTGAACGCCACGGACGCTGTTAATCCCCCGCGACGCATAATCGCCAATCCCAACTGCACGACGATACAGATGGTCGTGGCATTGAAGGCGATCGAGAACCTCTCGCACATTCGTCGCGTGCACGTTTCGACCTATCAGTCGGCAAGTGGCGCGGGTGCGGCTGCAATGGACGAGTTGGTTGAGCAGTATGCCGAGTTGGGTCGTGGCGAGGAGCCGACGGTCAATAAATTTGCGTTCCAGCTCGCCTATAACGTGATTCCGCATATCGACCTCTTCACCGACAACGGCTACACCAAAGAGGAGATGAAGATGTTCAACGAGACACGCAAGATTATGCACTCGGACGTGGCAGTCAGTGCTACGTGTGTGCGCGTGCCCGTTATGCGCGCCCACTCCGAGAGCATATGGCTCGAAACCGAACGTCCGATCTCGATCGAGGAGGCTCGCAAGGCATTCGCCGAGGCGGAGGGCGTGGTGCTGATGGACGAACCGCAGGATAAGGTCTATCCTATGCCGTTGTTCTTGGCAGACAAGGACCCCGTCTATGTTGGTCGTATCCGCAAGGATCTGACCTGCGAGAATGGACTTTCGTTCTGGTGCGTGAGTGACCAGATTCGCAAGGGTGCAGCACTGAATGCTGTGCAGATTGCCGAGTGGCTGCTCCGCAACGGACACCTTAAATAATTGAAACACTGAGCTATGTTCCACTTCGACAGCGACTATATGGAGGGTGCGCACCCGAAGATTCTCGAACGTCTGACTGAGATCAACTTCGAGAAGATTGGAGGTTATGGCAGCGACCCCTTTTGTACCTCAGCCGCAGAGCGTATCCGCGAGGCGTGCTGTGCGCCCGAGGCTGATGTGCGCTTTCTGGTGGGTGGAACGCAGACCAACGCAACGATAATCCGCTCGATTTTGCGCCCCTACGAGGGTGTCGTGGCAGCCGATACGGGACATATCGCCGTACACGAGGCGGGAGCAATCGAGGCTACGGGACATAAGGTGCTGACCATCGCAAGCGTCGATGGCAAACTGTCTGCCGAGCACCTTGACGCCTACCTCGCACGCGAACGTGGCGACGAGAACCGCGACCACGCCGTGTGGAGCGGTATGGTCTACATCTCGCAACCGACCGAGTTGGGTACAATCTACTCACTCTCGGAGTTGGAGGCGTTGAGCGAGGTTTGCCACCGTTGGGGAGTGCCGCTGTTTGCCGATGGTGCGCGATTGGGTTATGCGCTGGCTGCTCCGTCGGCGGACTTTACGTTGGCAGATATGGCTCGTCTGTGCGATATATTCTATATAGGTGGCACAAAGGTGGGTGCACTGATGGGCGAGGCGGTGGTTGTGCCGCGTGGCGAGCAGATCGCGCACTTCACAACCCTCATCAAACAGCAAGGCGCACTGCTTGCCAAAGGTTGGTTGCTCGGAGTGCAGTTCGACACGCTGTTTACGGACAATCTCTACCTCGATATCGCCCGAAATGCAGTCCGTCAAGCCGAGCGACTCAGCCACGCATTGGCGGCAAAGGGTTACGAATTGTCCTCGCCGACGCTCTCAAATCAGATATTTTTGCGGCTCACACCCAAACAGTTAGAGCGACTCGCAACAGTCACTACATTCAGTACGTGGGAGCAACACGCCGACTGCACCATTGTACGTCTGGCAACGAGTTGGGCAACCACCGACCGACAAATCGACGAACTGATCGCTGCTCTATAAAACCACAAATCCCCCACCTTCGCGGCGGGGGATTTTCGTATTCGCACATCAACGGTTTTACAGCACAAACATCTGCAAGATTTTCCACGTGGCGATCATATGGCAGACGTCGCCGAGAATTACAAACAGATGGAAAACCGAGTGGATATAAGGGATCTTCTTGAAACTATACAGCACCGCACCAGCAATATAGGCGACACCCTCGCCAATCACCCACAACATTATCGCCAGTCCACAGCTCTCATAAAAGGGTTTAAAAGCGACCAGAATCGTCAAACCCATCAAGCAGTAGCAGGTGGTTTCGAGGTAGCTCTGCGCCTTCATCTTGCGGAAACTCAGCGACGTGCCGACAATCGCACAAAGCCACACAAACGAGAAGATAACCAACGCCCACACCCGTTCGCCACCGCCCAGCATTGCCACCAGCGTCACGGGCGAGTAGCTACCTGCGATATGCCAATAGATCGCGGCGTGGTCGAACTTGCGAGCCATAGCCTTCGCCTCGACCTTGCGTGCAGGAATGGCGTGATAGATGGTCGACGTGGCATACGAACTGACCACTCCGAACAGATAGAGTACAAAACTCACAGTCACCACCCACGACTCAGCAACTGCGCCCTTCACCAAAAAGATCAGGCACACAACCAACCCCATCACAAGCCCTGCGGCGTGTGTCGAGGTATTGACGATCTCTTCGGGGAGCGAGTATGCGTTTTGTGTCTTCATATAGAGTTGTTTCGACTAACCCTGACGCTTGAAACGCGAGGGAGAGTAGCCCGTATGCTGTTTGAAATATTTACCAAAGAACGACTGAGTCGAGAAGTTGAGCGCATTGGCAATCTCCTGAATACTCATTCCTGAGTACTTCAACAGCGTCTTTGCCTCCAAAATCACATACTCGTCGATCCAACGCGCCGCCGTCTTGCCGCTGATATCCTTGATCACCGACGAGAGGTATTTGGGCGTTATATTCATACGATCGGCATAGAAACCCACGTTGCGTTCGCGTTTGTGGTGCTCCTGCAAAAGCTGGGTAAACTGCTCGAAGATAACCTCGCAACGACCCTGCTTGGTGTGCAACTCACGACGTTGGTTGATATCCGACAAGATGTAGAATGCGGTGGTGAACAACGTCTGAATGATATGGCTCTTATGACGCTCCTTATCCGATCGCAACATCGTCTTGATCAGTCCGAACAACTGGCGAATCTCTGCCACATCGACATCGGTCAGTTCGACGCAGGGCGACTTGCCTAAACGCAGATAGACAGGCAGCGAGGTCGAAATATCGACCGGCACGTCCGAAATGAACTTATGCGAAAAAGCAACCAAGTATGCTGCCGCGTCGTGGCTACACTCCACCTTGCGCAACACATTGTCACTATGGATATAGACCAACATATTGGGTTTCAGTTCGTAGGTCTCGGTTCCGAGGGTCACGCGTGCCGAGCCCTGCATTACGATCATCGCCACGAAACCGTCGAACTGCGTAGCTACAACAGGGGCATTGCGACGGTTGATATAGGCAATCACCAAATCGTCCGAATAGTAGAACGGATCCGCAACATTATTGCGAATCTCCGAAACCGATAACTTGTTGAAATTTGGGGTCATCATCTATTTTTTATTGGGTATTATTTTAATCATATTCTATGGGCGGAGCACACGCACTGACCCCGCAAGGCACACCATCTCAACGGGCAGGTCGGGACCCGGCTGACCATCGACATCGGTCGGTTCATTTCGCGTCGAAGTGATCGAAATGCGACTGCAACGCAGGTGCAGAACATCGCGCGGCGGCTCCGCACCTCGACCGAAAACATAGTGCAGGAACGCCGGTGCAGAGGTCAGCGCAGGCACTACACCCGCCTTCAAAACCAGCACATCGAGGTATCCATCGTCCACCTCCGCCATCTTCGCCAACGGGAAATTTCCCGCCGTCCTACCATTGAAAACCAGCACTATAAGCGCGTCACCACTCCAATCGCCATCGTCCGAATGGATCTGGATCGGAATCGGGTGCATCTTAACAAAGTCGATCATTCCGCCCACGATGTATGCCGCTTTGCCAATGGCATTTTTGAGCAGCGTGGGGGTGTGTTGCGACACATTGGTGAACAATCCAAAGCTGAACACATTGACAAAGCACTGCCCATTCACCACTCCGATATCGGTCGGTTTGGGCTTACATTCGAGTATCTGACGGCACGCCTCAATCGGATTCGAACGCATACCTATCGCCGAAGCAAAATCGTTCGCCGTACCCGACGGAATCACTCCCAACGGCAGATCAAGCCCCTCACGGTGCATCTCGCTGACGATGTAATTGACCGTACCGTCACCACCCGCCACCAACAGATGGTCGTAGCTCGCGTCCAACCCTTCGAGCATAGCCGCAGGTTGCACCTCGAAATCAATCTCGCGCACCTCCAACTCCACGCCCTTCTCGGCATAGAGCGCAGTGATGTGGTCGAGCGACATTGCGATCGAGGTAATCCCCATACCCGAACGGGGGTTATATATCAGTCGAGCACGTCTCATCTTCTACTCCTTAATCATCTCCTCCATCGCGGGGGTATACCACACCTCGAAATCCTCCGCCGAGCCCTCAGACGCCGCCGAAATCAGGTAGGCATCGACACCATCAATGCCCGAAACGACCTCCTTGGCTCGCTCCAAACCGAGCGACATACACATCGTGCCTAAGGCGTCCGCCTCGGCAGCCGTCGGCGCAATGACCGTTGCCGAGAGGAGGTCGGTAATGGCACTCTCGCCCGTCTTGGGATTTATCGTGTGGGCAATCTTGTGTCCCTCATTATCAATATAGTAGCGGCGATAGTTACCCGAGGTCGCCAACGCGCGATCGGTCATCGAGATGATCACTTGGCAGTTCTCCCCTGGGTTCATATTACCATCGTAGGGCGAATCGACCGCAATGCGCCACGCACCACCCTTCGGGTTGCGACCACGGCAGACGATCTCACCTCCAACCTCGACCATATAATCAACGACGCCCATTCGCTCGATCTCCGAGGCTATGCAATCGACCGTATAACCCTTAGCTATCGAGTTGAAATCAAGTTGCACACGCGGATCGCTCTTGATGATTCTCCCCTCCTCGACGCACACCTTGTCCATTCCGACAAACTCCAAAAGCGAATCAATATTAGGCTGTTGCTGCGCCTCGCTGCCCGCAAAACCATACGCCTCGGTCAATGGTGCAACCGTCACGTCATACATACCCTCGCTGATCGAATTGACACCTCGCGCCAAGGCGATCATCTGCGAAATATGCATATCGACCGAGTCGGTCTGGTTACGGTTAATACGGCTCAGTAGCGAGGTCGAATCGAAGATCGACATCGAGGCGGTCATCTCGGCAAAAACAGCCTCGGCAGCCCCCTTAATCTCGGGCACACTACCCGACTTGGCACGCGCAATAATTCGGTAAGTCGTACCTATGCCGAAACCCTCGACACGCACATACTCCTCCGACGCGGGTTGCGCACAACCGAACATCGCAGCCAAAACAACTACCAACGCCAAACGACCAATTCGACTAATATTCAACCATCTATTCATCTCGCAAACAATTATATTTGACTTCACGGTGCACAACACATAGGGTGCAACGTCCAAAAATCACGACAAATATAACAATTTTCGCAATATTTTACAACTTGCGTATAAAAATTAAGGTAAAGCGTTGTTGTAATGTGAAAAAAATTAGTATCTTTGCGCCCACGCTCTGGTGGTATTCGATAAGGCGAATCCATCGTAGAGTGGAACCATAAAAAACAAATTATTTATGAGCTATTTATCAGCAGAGAAAAAGCAGGAGCTTTTCGGTCAGTACGGCAAGTCTAACACCGATACCGGTTCGCCTGAGAGCCAGATCGCGTTGTTCTCGTACCGTATCAGCCACCTTACTGAGCACCTCAAAAGCAACAAGCACGACTTCGGCACCCAGCGCGCACTGCTGCGTTTGGTTGGTAAGCGTCGTAAGTTGCTGATGTACCTGAAAGAGGTCGACATCGAGCGCTACCGCGCAATCGTTAAGGCCCTCAACCTCCGTAAATAAGAGGCAGTACACGAGGCAAAGTCGCAATGAAGGCAATTTGCAAAGAATTGCCTTCATTTGCGTACTTAGGGCGCACATCACGCAGTGCGCTTAACAAATGAAACACAAGAGGTAAAAATATATTAACTGACACAAGATGTACAACGCAACACAGAAGGTGATTAAATTGAGCGGCGACCGCGAGATTATCATCGAAACAGGTAAGTTGGCTAAGCAGGCCGACGGTTCGGTTGTGGTAAAGCAGGGCGACACGATGTTGCTCGCTACGGTTGTAGCTGCAAAAGATGCTAAACCCGACACCGATTTTATGCCCTTACAGGTAGATTACAAAGAGAAATACGCTTCGTGCGGACGATTCCCCGGCGGCTTCCTCAAACGTGAGGCTCGCCCCGGCGACAACGAGATCCTCGTTGCTCGTCTGATCGACCGCGCACTGCGCCCCCTTTTCCCCTCGGATTTCCACGCTGAGGTATATGTTACCGTTAACTTGATCTCGGCTGACAAGGATATTCAGGCTGACGCTTTGGCAGGTTTGGCTGCGTCGGCTGCTTTGGCAGTTTCGGACATTCCGTTCGGCGGACCCATCTCGGAGGTTCGCGTAGCTCGTATCAACGGCGAGTTCATCATCAACCCCACCTTCTCGCAGATGAAGGAGGTAGACCTCGACATTATGGTCGGCGGTACGATCGACAACATTCTGATGGTCGAGGGTGAGATGAAGGAGGTTTCGGAGGACGTTATGCTCGAAGCCATCAAGTTCGCTCACGAGCAGATTAAGAAGCACTGCGCAGTTCAGATCGAACTGAGCAAGGAGCTGGGCAAGGACGTTAAGCGCACCTACTGCCACGAGGTGAATGACGAGGAGTTGCGTCAGCAGATCATCGCCGAGACCTACGACAAGGCTTACGCAGTTGCTACCAGCGGTACGGCTAAGCACGAGCGCGCTGAGGCATTCGAGGCTATCGAGGCTGAGTTCGCTGCACGTTTCACCGAGGAGGAGCTCGAAGAGAAGATGCCGCTGATCAAGCGTTACTTCCACGACGACGTTCAGAAGAAGGCTATGCGCAATATGATTCTCGACGAGGGTCTGCGTCTGGACGGTCGTAAGTGCAACGAGATCCGCCCCATCTGGTGCGAGATCAGCTACCTGCCCGCAGCTCACGGTTCGGCTATCTTCACCCGTGGTGAGACCCAGTCGCTTACGACCGTAACGCTCGGCACCAAGCTCGACGAGAAGCAGATCGACGAGGTGCTGGTACAGGGTACCGAGCAGTTCGTACTGCACTATAACTTCCCCCCGTTCTCGACCGGTGAGGCTAAGGCAGCACGTTCGTTGAGCCGTCGTGAGATCGGTCACGGTCACCTGGCTTGGCGTGCATTGAAGCCGATGGTTCCCGTTGGCGAGGAGAATCCTTACGCAGTTCGCGTAGTGAGCGATATCTTGGAGTCGAACGGTTCGTCGTCGATGGCTACCGTTTGCGCAGGTACGCTGGCACTGATGGATTCGGGTTTGAAGATCAAGAAGCCCGTTTCGGGTATCGCAATGGGTCTGATCACCGACTCGACAAGCGGCAAGTACGCCGTTCTGTCGGACATCTTGGGTGATGAGGACCACTTGGGTGATATGGACTTTAAGGTTACGGGTACCCGCGACGGTATCACCGCAACCCAGATGGATATCAAGGTAGACGGTCTGTCGTATGAAGTGCTGGCTAAGGCATTGCAGCAGGCTAAGGAGGGTCGTCTGCACATTCTGGACAAGATGACCGAGTGCATCGCTGAGCCCCGTGAGGACTTCAAGCCCTTCGTGCCCCGTATCGTTCAGATCTCGATTCCTTCGGAGTTCATTGGCGCAGTTATCGGTCCTGGTGGCAAGGTTATTCAGGAGATGCAGAAGCAGACCGGTACCACCATCACCATCACCGAGGCTGACAACAAGGGTATCGTTGATATCTTCGGTCAGGATAAGGAGGCTATCGACGCAGCTCTGGCTCGCATCAAGGCTATCGTAGCTATCCCTGAGGTTGGTGAGGTTTACAACGGCAAGATCAAGTCGATCGTAGCGTTCGGCGCATTCGTTGAGATCCTGCCCGGTAAGGACGCTCTGTTGCACATCTCGGAGATCGGTCACCGCCGCTACGAGACTATGGACGAGACCGGTCTGAAAGAGGGCGATATGATCGAGGTTAAGTTGATCGGCATTGATCCCAAGACCAACAAGCTCAAACTGTCGCGTAAGGTTCTGTTGCCCCGCGAGGAGGGAGCTGAGGAGGAGCGTCGCGCACCCCGTCGTGAGCACAACCACGAGCACCGTGGTCCCCGCCGCGACAACCGCGAGCACCGCCCCAAGCGCGAAGAGTAATCGCTCGAAATAGTGTTGGGTGGGGTTCGACTTAGCCCAACAATTAGAAAAAAGCAGCCGAAAGCCACATTTTTTTGGGCAATCGGTTGCTTTTTTTTTATATTTAGATTATATTTGCATATTCTATTGTGCGCACATACACGTAAGGCGTAGTATGTGGTGCGCTTCGGAGTGAGGGCGTGGCATATAGAATAAGTTGCAAACACTTGACTAATAAGCAATAACAAAACTTAAATAATTCAAAACATTTTAATTTAACACTCACTATGAAAAATTTTGCAAAGGTAGCTTTGACTCTTGCAGTTGTTGCTTTCGCTTTCACCAGCTGCGATTGCTACAAGAAGATGGGCAAGAAAATCGATCAGGTAGAGTACAGCTGTACTCCTGAGGTTCTTTCGCTGAACAATGGCGAGGTAACTGCAAACATCACCGTTAAGTTCCCTCCCAAGTATTTCAATGAGGGCGCAGTATTGAAGATCACCCCCGTTCTGGTATTCGAGGGCGGCGAGATCGCAGGTACTCCTAAGTATGTTCAGGGCGAGAACGTAAACGACAACTACACCGTTATCTCGTGGGCTAACGGCGGTCAGTACACTCAGACCGTTACTTTCCCCTACGACGAGCGCGCTAAGATCTCGACTCTCGAACTCCGCACCGAGAGCAAGTGCAGCAGCAAGTGTAGCGAGAATTACAGCAACTTCGTAGCAGATGAGTTGGCAACCGTAGCAGTAGCTAAGGGTATCAACACCTTGCAGAACGACCTGAACTATGCTGACGCTATGCAGTATATGGCTGACAACTTCAAGAAGTCGGAGACCGTAGACAGCAAGCTCTACATTCTCTACGACATCAACAAGGCTAAGGTTGGCAAGAAGGCTCTGAACGACGAGCAGACTCAGCTCTTCAAGGAGTTCGTTATGGCTAACAAGGACAAGGAGAACTCGCAGGCTGGTAACATCTTCGTTGAGGGTTACGCATCGCCCGATGGTCCCGAGAAGTTGAACAACGATCTGTCGGTTAAGCGTGGTAAGGCTGGTCGTGAGGCAGTTGAGAAGAAGTTGGCTGACATCGAGGGTCTGACCTACAACGACGAAGGCTTCGGTGAGGACTGGGAAGGTTTCCAGGAGTTGGTTGCTGCATCGGATATGGAGGATAAGGATCTGATTTTGCAGGTTCTGAAACTCTACGATTCGCCCGTAACCCGTGAGGCTGAGATCAAGAATATGTCGGAGGTTTACAGCGCATTGAAGGACGATGTTCTGCCCGCATTGCGTCGTGCTAAGGTTGTTTCGACTGCTGAGTTGGCAAGCAAGACCGACGATGAGTTGAAGGCTTGCGTTGCTTCGAACTTGAAGGATCTGGATTGCGAGGAGATGATGTACGCTGCTACTCTGTACGAGGATCCCGCTATGAAGGCTAAGATCTACGAGGCTTGCGCTAAGAAGTACAACGACGCTCGCGCTTACAACAACTTGGGTGTTGCTCTGTCGGAGATGGGCGACTACAACAAGGCTGCTGACGCATTCAAGAAGGCTGCTAAGTTGGCTGCATCGAGCGAGGTTAACAACAACATCGCTATGGTTAACGCTGCTAAGGGTGACTTGAAGGAGGCTAAGAAGTACGCTACCACCGCTTCGAAGGAGGCTCAGGCTTTGGTTGCTGCTGCTGAGGGTAACTACACCGACGCTGCTAACAAGCTGAACGGCTACAACGCTGCTATCGCTGAGTACCAGAACGGTAACCTCGCTGCTGCTAAGAAGGCATTGCAGGGCGACAACTCGGCTAACGCTGAGTACCTGCGTGCAGTAATCGCTGCTAAGGAGGGTAAGGTTAGCGAGGCTGCTGCTTACTTGAAGAACGCTATTGCAAAGGACAAGACCTTGGCTGAGAAGGCTAAGAACGATGTTAACTTGGCAAACGTTGCGAAGTAATTAGCACCGCAGCTCTAAGCTGAATAATGACCGAGGGTCGATCCACGTGGATCGACCCTCGGTTCGTTTTATAAAATATCTTAGTCCCCAAAACGCAAATTTAGGCTTAAAATATTTTCATTTCGACCAAATATAATTATATTTGTCATTAGCAATAATTTAAAGACTAATTATTATGGGATTTTTAGAAGCAATTAAGGCGTGCTTTAACAAGTATGCAACATTCAGTGGACGCGCTCGTCGTTCGGAGTATTGGTGGTTTGTATTAGCCAATTTGATCATTAGTTTCATTCCCTATGTGAATATCGTTTGGGGTTTGATCGTATTTATTCCTGGTTTAGCGGTTTGCGTTCGTCGTCTGCACGACATAGGGCGTAGTGGTTGGTGGCTTTTGTTAACCTTTATTCCGCTGGTAAACCTTGTGATTATCTACTTCTACATCTGCGATAGTCAGCCTGGCGCAAATCAGTATGGCGAGAATCCCAAAGGCATTCAATAAGTCTGCTTTTAAATTACAATATGATTACGGTGGGTTAATAGCCCACCGTTTTTATACAAAAATATCTACAAACGGAAGCGCACCTTCGCGGGCTGGGGCGGTCGCCCATAGGGCGAGCCCGCGAAGGTGTGACGAAATCAACGATTCCGCCCACTTCATCGCAACAAAAAAAAGGTCGCACCCCTTTGTCGGAGTACGACCTTTTTCGGTCAATTGAGTCTGACTAATTAAGCAACTGCGTTCGAGATAAGGAAGGTTGCTGCAACGGTCAAAATTGCGTACAACTCGGGGAATGCAGCGAGGATCAGGGTCTTACCCATCACGTCGTGACCATTACCGATTGCTGTGATACCGCTCGCGCAGACCTTTGCCTGATAGATTGCAGCAGCCAAGTTTACGATACCTACCAGCAGACCTGCACCAAATACAGCTGCCGACTGAATCATCGACATATCTGCCGAGATCAGACCCTGAACCATAAAGAAGCATACGAAACCGTACAGACCCTGCGAACCAGGAAGTGCCGACAGAATCATATAGCTACCGAAGGCGCTACCATTCTTCTTCATCGAACCTACTGCTGCCTGACCGCAGATTGCAGTACCTACTGCCGATGCGATACCGGCTACACCTACCATCAATACTACACCAAGGTAGGCCAAAATCAAAGTTGTGCTCATAATTGTAAATTGTTTTTGTTTTGTTTGTTATTAAATTTTATTTGATCTCTTTTTTCAAAGGCTTGAATGCACGCGAAGTCATCTCGAAGCCAGCATTTTTATAGAACTCCACGAAGGTCAATCGCATCGGGTGAACGAACGACGAAATTGCCGACATAAAGAGGTTGATACCGTGACCGATCAGCAAGATTGCCGACGCACCGATAATCTGGAAGATAGTACCTACACCAAACTGCTCGATACCGCCATCAAGACCCGTCAGACCGACCGACAGCTGGTTGAATACCTGCGCCAGCACACCACCCGACAGACCGATTGCGAACAGACGGATATACGACAATACGTCCGAGAGCAATCCCGTAATATTATTATAGGTATCCCACAGACCCGACAGAATACTCATAATCGGGTTCTTGCCGTTGAAGAGCAGCATAAATGCCACACCCACGCCTGCTGCCACATAGAATGCGGGCGACGACGCAGTGAAGAACGGGATAACCCAATTCTCGTTCAACATCGGCAGCGCGAGAGCCAAAACGCCCGACAGCAGCACGATAAACCAACCGAGCAGCGATACGGCACTCTTGAATCCAAACAGTTTGGTCTTCATCACGATGTTAATCGCCATACCGAACATAATCTGGAACACACCGAGTGCCAGCGCGATCGAGAAGAAGTCATTCTGGAAATCCAAGAAGGGCGACTTCTTGATACTCTCGTAGCCCAGCATATCGGGGATACTCAGTCCGAACAGCGAACCGGTATAAAGACCGAACAACGTAGTAGCACCACCGCAGACCATCGTCAGCAGCGACGCCATACGCAGGTTCTGACCACCCTTGAAGTAGAGTGCCAAACCTGCCGCCAGCAACACCGCTCCATAACCAGCGTCATTCAAGCAGATTGCAAAGAACAACATATAGAACGGACCGAAGAACGGCGTAAGATCCAGCGTGCCATACTTCGGCAGAGCGTACATATCACCGATCATCTCGAACAGACGCGCAAAGCGGTTGTTCTTCAACTTCACCGGTGTATTGTCCTCCTCGGTAGGCTGACTCTTCAAGTAGATCATATAGGGGTACTCTTCGAGCATTGCGTCGACCTTCTCAGCGGTCTCTGCCTCAGCCCAACCCTCCATAACTACCAGCTTGCCATCGGCAGCCTTCTCGCCCGAAGCCACAACCGTTGCCAGCTGCAACTTCTCGCGTGCCTCCGCCGCCAGCGTCTGAACCTTCTCAGCCGTTGCTGCCGCACGTGCCACAACCTCATCGGTCTTAGCCAATGCCGCACTCTTCTCAGCCACCAAAGCCTCAGCCTCGCGGTAGTTCATCGCAGGAGCCTTCACCTCCTCAGCGTCGATCTCGATCTCCGCGTCGGGCGTCGTAACCACCACAAAGTAGCTCTGACCACCCTGCTCCGAGATCGGAGCGATCGTATAACGTTCGTTCCAAGCGGTCGAATTATCGGCAAAAGTGCTGGTCGGACAGCTGTAATAACGCAGAACAACGCCCTGCTCAGCCATCTTAGCTACGGTAGCCGTCGAGAACTCACCCCACGGCAGCAACTCCTCGGCACTCTTCTGGTAGCGAGCGATCTCGCCACGCAGAACCGCAGCCTCAGCCTGCGCCTCGTTGTATGCCTCGAAAGCCTCCTCGCCCGTTGCGAACGGCTCGCCTGCAACAACGCCCTCCTCAGCAGCCTTCGCGCTCAGCACCTCAGCCACCTTAGTCTTTGCCTCAACATCGGCAATCATTCGCAGGTCACTCTCCGAAGGCTCCCAGCCCGTAACCGTCACATCGACCAGACCCAACTCCTGCAAACGCTCTAAGAAACGCTCGTGTTCGCCACTATACAGGACGAAATCGTACTTTATCATCTTGACTATCATACCTTCTCGCCCTCCTCGGCTTGCTGATGTTTGGTTTTGACGATCTTCTGAGCACTCTTCGAGAGGTTCTCTTCGTCCTCTAAGAATCGTTTAATTTTACGTATAGCGTCCTCGTACCCAGGTATCTGTACCTTTTCGTAGAGGTTCACTTTTTGAGTAGTTTTCTTGCGGGCGTAGTCCAGCATTTCGCTCTTGCGATCGGCGATCTGCGACTCCAAACCGAGCGTAGCCAACTCTTTCAAAAGGGCTACACCGTCCGAAAGCCAGATCGGCGAGCTGAACAGATCATAAGATTTCTCCTTGAACTTCACGCCTTGCAGGACAGGTATGCGAACTCCGGCAATCTTCTGAGTGGAGAGTTCCACATCTTCGACGGCCAGCAGGTCGGCATCAAACTCACCCCACAGCGCAACCATATAGTCGTAGCGAGCCGACAGCTCTGCCAAGCGACGCTCAAATTCCGCTGCGGTACCCTTCGCTTTCTTAACTTCGAGGCGCAGCGCACTCTCCTTACTCTTGATGGTAGGAAGTGCCTTCTGCCTCATTTTGAGCTGTTTACCCAGCTCGCCAAGCGAAGTCTTGTTATATTGAAATTTAATAGCCATTTGCCTGTCGTTTACGGGGCTTGGTTACTTTTTCCAATACTTCTCGACCAACTCCTGCTTGATCGCAACCTCCGACGGAGTGAAATACTTACCGAACAGAGTCCACGCGATGTCAAGCATCTGAGTAATCTCGATATTTACGTCGATCGACAACAGTTTCTCCGAGTAGTCGTGAGCAAACTTCAATGCACGCTCGTCGTAATCCGACAGGTCGAAACCGTTCTCCAACTTGGTCTTAGCGTTAGCTGCATCAGCATACAGACGCACGCAGGCATTCATCACCTGAGGGTGATCCTCGCGGGTCTTCTTACCAATTACCAACTGCTTCAAACGCGACAGCGAACGGAACGGGTCAATAATAACCTTACCCGTATCGGTATCGTTACGCAGGAACAACTGACCCTCGGTGATGTAACCCGTATTATCGGGCACTGCGTGGGTAATGTCGCCACCCGACAGAGTGGTTACAGCGATGATAGTGATCGAACCACCATTAGGCAGCTGAACGGCCTTCTCGTAGATCTTTGCCAGATCCGAGTACAGCGAACCGGGCATCGAGTCCTTCGAGGGGATCTGGTCCATACGGTTCGACACGATAGCCAACGCATCGGCGTACAAGGTCATATCGGTCAGCAGCACCAGCACCTTCTCACCCTTATCAACCGCGAAGTACTCGGCAGCGGTTAGTGCCATATCGGGAACCAGCAGTCGCTCTACGGGAGGATTCTCAGTCGTATTCACGAAGCTGACGATACGATCCAACGCACCTGCATTCTCGAACACCTGCTTGAAGTACAAGAAGTCGTCGTTGGTCATACCCATACCGCCCAAGATGATCTTGTCTGCCTTAGCACGCAGAGCCACATTTGCCATTACGGCGTTATAGGGCTGGTCGGGATCGGCAAAGAAGGGGATCTTCTGACCCGACACGATTGTATTATTAAGGTCGATACCTGCGATACCCGTTGCGATCAACTCGCTGGGCTGGATACGACGGAAGGGATTCACCGTCGGACCACCGATCACACGTGCCTCACCCTCGATCTGCTCACCGCCCTCGATAGGCTCACCGTATGCGTTGAAGAAACGACCCGCCAGCGCGTCGCTAACCTTCAACTTGGGGGGCTCACCGTGGAAAATCACCTTCGAGTTGGTAGCAATACCCTCGGTGCCCTGAAATACTTGAAGCGTAACGTTCTCGCCGTTGAGCTTCACGACCTGCGCCAGCTTACCTCCTACGGTAGCCAGCTCATCGTTACCTACGCCCGTAGCACGCAGCGTTACGGTCGCCTTGGTAATGTTGTCGATTTTGGTATATATTTTCTGAAATGCTCTTGTTGTCATAGCTCTCTCACTCCAAAATTATTTGATTTTCGTTGCGAGCCACTCGTCAATCTGCTTGTCGTAAGCGTAGTACTGCTCGCTCTTGTAAACCGAATAGTTCATCTGACGGAAGAGGTTGATCAGCTGCTTG
Source organism: Alistipes sp. (assembly GCA_045638285.1). Classification (GTDB taxonomy): domain Bacteria; phylum Bacteroidota; class Bacteroidia; order Bacteroidales; family Rikenellaceae; genus Alistipes. The sequence continues at coordinate 82,601 of JAZUBB010000002.1, forward strand.
AAATAGCTCGAACACTCGTCGAAATCAACAAAGTCGAAATCGTGCTCGCAAACCGACAAAACCTTCTCGTACATATATTTCTGACGCTCGATGGGGCAGTTTGCGTCGATCGAGTCGAATGCGTCCTGCTGCAAGATCACGAAGTCGATCAACTCGCTCTTCCAGAAACGCTCGTGATACTCAACGGGTACACCGTCATCACCCAAAATGTTGATCTGCTCCGATGCCTCCTTACCGCGCTGAACGATGGTCTTACCCTTGTAGACCTTCTCAACCCAGCCCTTACCGATACGCTCGTCCAGATAGTCGCTTACCTCAGGGTACTCCAAGTACTTCGAGTAGCTATCCAGCGGGTCGATTGCGGGATAACGCTTCGAGTCTGCACGACCCTGCGACAGTGCGTAGAAGCAACGTGCAGCCTTCTTGGTCGATTCGGTTACAGGCTCCTTCAAGTTACCACCCGCAGGCGATACGGTACCGATGAAGGTTACCGAACCCGTTGCGCCGTTGTTCAGTTCAACCAGACCTGCACGCGAATAGAAGTTCGAGATGATTGCCGACAAGTCCATCGGGAACGCGTCCTGACCGGGCAACTCCTCCAAACGGTTCGACATCTCACGCAGAGCCTGTGCCCAACGCGAGGTCGAGTCTGCCAGCAGCAACACCTTCAAACCCATTGCACGATAGTACTCAGCCAGCGTCATACCGGTATAAACCGACGCCTCACCAGCTGCAACGGGCATATTCGAAGTGTTGCAGATGATCGTGGTACGCTCCATCAGTTTGTGACCCGTACGGGGGTCCTCCAATTCGGGGAACTCAGCGAAGATCTCCACAACCTCGTTTGCACGCTCACCGCACGCAACCATAATGATAATATCAGCCTCAGCCTGCTTCGAAAGCGCGTGCTGCAACACAGTCTTACCTGCACCGAAGGGACCGGGGATAAAGCCCGTACCACCGTCAGCGATGGGGTTGAACGTGTCGATCGAACGGATACCCGTCTCCATCACGCGCGACGGACGGGGTTTAGCTGCGTAGGCACGGATAGCCTGCTTAACGGGCCACTTCTGTACCATTGTGATCTGGTGCTCCTTACCCTCAGCGTCGGTTACAACTGCAACCACGTCAGTCACTTTGTACTCACCTGCTGCTACGACGCTCTTCACGGTGTAGTTCTCGGTCATTACGAACGGAACCATAATCTTGTGCGAAACCCACTGCTCCTGCACCTCACCTAACCAAGCACCTGCCGAAACCTTGTCGCCAGCCTTTGCCAGAGGTTTGAACTCCCACTTGCGCTCGAAGTCGATCGGATCGGTGATCGAACCGCGCTCGATGAACAGACCGTTCATCTTTTCGAGGTCATTCTGCAAACCGTCGTAGTTACGCGACAAAATACCCGGAGCCAACGTTGCCTCCAACATATGACCCTCGAACTCGACCTTATCGCCGATCTTCAAACCGCGCGTACTGTCGAATACCTGAACGTAGGCGTCATCGCCTACAACTTTGATGACCTCGGCCATCATTCGGGTCTCACCGCACCATACGTGACAGATCTCGTTCTGACCAACTGCACCGTCAGCCTTCACGATCACGATGTTCGAGATGATACCCGATACTCGCCCTGTTGTCTTCATTATTCTATTTTTTGTTGTTATTTATTCGTTGTGATTAAATACTCTCAATCGCCTTGCTCACCACGTCGCGACCGCTCAGCGAGGCGATCAACTCGTCGTACATCGCGCGACCTACACGCTCATCGAGCAAGAACCAACGCTGCACGATATTCAATTTCGACAGATAAGAGAGAATCGTATTGATGTTAAAGTAGTCCTTCTCGGCGAGCTCCTCCGCCATCGACCAACGGATACGGTCGATCTTGCGCTCCTTCTCGACGAGATTCTGCTCATCGGCAACAGCTGCCACAACCTCGTCCAAATAGTCCACCTCGCCCTTCAAACCGAAGTCCGAAGCCGAGCTACGCGACAAAGCCTCAGCAATCACGCCACCACCGACAACAACACCCGCAACATCTTTACCGCCACGACGCGCAGCATATGCAGCACAGACGTTACGGAGCGTACGGTCGAACTCAGCCCAAGCACGCAGATAGCGGCAACCAGACTCGGCGCAAGCCTTGTAGTATGCCACGTAGAGATTGTGCTCAATGGGTTGCGACACATCGACACGTCCCACCGCCTCTTCGTTTTCGGGGTCGGCGTATGCGCGAAGCACCTCGGCAATATATGCAGGTAACGCCGTCGGGCGTACAATCTGCTCCTCCAACTCCTCCTGCGAGAAGTTGCCCAGCACATTGAAGCGCGAGCGACCTGCCTTCAAGCCGATGATATTCTCAATGTCGTAGTAGCCATAGAACAGTTCGAGTGCGCGGCGATCGCGCTTCGAGAGTTCCGCCCGAATCTCGTTGATCACCTCACGCGCGTCGAAACCCTTCTTGTCGGCTTCGAGCGTGTACTCGCGCAGGCTGGCTACCAGACAATAGTAATTCTTTTCAAACATACCGACGGTTTATTTACCGAAGATCAACGCAGCAACCTTATCGCGCAGGTACTCACCCAACAGCGCATTGAAATCCTCGTCCGAGAAACTGATGTAGTAACCGCCATTCTTAGCACCCACCTTGAAGCCGCTCTTCACGTTCTTCGAGTAGCCAACCTCAACACCGGCAGCGAGCAACTCCTTCGCGCTCTTCTCCATTGCAGCGTCCAGCTCAGCCTTCTTAGCCTCAGGCAGCAGAGCCTCCAACGACACGCTCTCGCTCGATGCACCATTCCAGTTGTGAGCCACCTCAACGAGCATCTTCTTAACGAACTCAGCATCGAGATTTGCAGCCTTCACACCCTCAACGGTCGACTTAGCGATGATCATCTCAGCAACCTGCTCTTTGAGTTTAGCCACAGCCTGCTTACCTGCCAGCGAGATCTCAGCCATCGAGTTCTTTCGCAGGTCCTCAGCCTTAGCCTCAGCAGCCTTAACGATTGCCTCAGCCTCAGCCTTAGCCTCAGCTACCAAACGTGCAGCCTCAGCCTTAGCGTCTGCTACCAGCTTGTCGGCATCGGCACGACCCTTCTCCAAACCCTCGTCATAGAGCTTGCGGGTCAATTCTTGAAGTTTGTTTTCCATAATTCTTAAATCGATTTAAATATTTTATTTTAGTTATTTTTCTGTCTGTCTGAAATAACGTTCGGAATGAACTGCAAAGGTACAAAACATATTGCTAACGAGCCAATTTTTCGGGCGGTTTTATTCAACTTTTGGAGCATTTAGTGTCAAAAAACTAAAACTTTGCCCAAAACGCCCTTTCCGGCCCCTCAAATCTACGCCAGACCAACGCGAAAGGGCGATTTGGAGCACAAAGTTCAAGGCTCAAAATTAGGTTCTGCGCAATGTCCCGAATAACAACACGCGACTACCTCAGAACTTGGATTAACTCTTACGTCTACCGACACTACTCACCGCCCACACTCCTCAGTTTTCCACGCCACTTCCTCCACCCCACGTGCCCTGCGCTCTGTATTTTCTGAAACAAATTTTTGTTTTGGATTTATGGGAGGGGGTGCGCTTTGCGAGAGGAGAGGAGAGGAGAGGAGAGGAGAGGGGGAGGGTGCGCTTTGCGAGAGGA
>JAZUBB010000003.1:0-1368 GCA_045638285.1 Alistipes sp.
TGCACGACGCTTCGACGAGCGAGCCGAAAGACCGTTGAAAATAGGAATTGAGAGAGCCACCTGAATATAACCACCTCGGTTGTTGCGGAACTGCGTGCCGAAGGGGTCGTATGCAGCCTTATTGTCGAAGTCGATATAGTACGAGGTGTTGTAACCGCCATAGAGGTATAGCGAGGGAGAGTAAGCACCCTTTGCGCGAGCAAGGTTCAGGCGGCTCTGCTCGGTGGCGTGGCGGCTGGCGATAATCTTGGGGTTGTTCGCCAAAGCATAGTCCAAGAGCACTTGCTCCGATGTGGCAGTAGGCAACGCCTCCAAGTTGATATCCGTTACAATCTCCAACTTCTCGCCCTGCGGGTAGTTCATCACCTCACGCAGTTTGATATAAGCGAGGGCAAGGTTGTTCTCCTCGGTGGTGAGTAGGTAATCGTAGTTCGCCTCCTGCGACTCAATCTCCGCTACATCAGCTGCACTCTTAGTGCCGAGCTCCTCCTGGCGGCGTACAAGCTCCAAGGTTTTGCGTGATGCCTCAAGATGCTCTCGGGCAATCGCCACCGCCTCGGTGTAGTAGACCACATCCATATATGCCGAGAGGGTCTGCATCGCCACCTCGTCGCGTGCAATCTCTGCCTCTACTGCACCCATCTGGCGAGCCACCTTTGTAGCACGCACGGTGTTTATGCTCTGCAAGCCATCGAAGAGGGTCATCGAGCCACTGATGCCGTAGGAGTTACTAAATGTGGTTACATTGGTGTAGGCGTTTGTTGCGGGGTCGATACCACGACCGAAGTTCACAGCACCTCCCACCGAACCGTTTATCGAGGGGAAGAGCGAGGCAACAGCCTCAGCGTGATTGGCCTTGCGGTCATCGAGTGCAAGGTTTTGTTTACCCACCGCCACGGAATTCTCGACGGCATAGCGCATACAATCATCTATCGTGAGAGGCTGTGCTACGCACACAAGTGTCAAAAAATTAGACACTAATAGGGTCATAATCAATCGTTTCATACTTTTTTCGGTTTCTGCCCTCAAGCGTGCCAACGGTGTGCCAAAGTATGCCAAATGCTGATACTCAACACTTTACGATTTAAGGCAAATTTGCAAAGTGTCTAATAATTAGACAATCGGTGTGTGAAATTTTGACACAGTGCGATTTTGTAGTAACTTTGCACAAGAAATTTTATGATAATAAGGTATGGCAAAGGCGGGAAAACTTTTGATTGTGGATGATAATCGCAGTATTCTGTCGGCAGTGAAGCTGCTGACCGAGGGTATCTTTGCCGAGGTCGCCACCTTGCCATCACCTAACTCGCTTATTACCACGATACATAGCTTTGCTCCCGATGTCGTGCTTCTTGATATGAACTTCCA
>JAZUBB010000004.1:0-388235 GCA_045638285.1 Alistipes sp.
AACAACCAATAGTTTCTATAAACAATTGGGACTATTTTAGAAAATTAGTATGGACTTCTATTGCAACTGCAGCCAACTTTGAGGCAGACGCGCGTGATAAATTATACGAATACATCAAACAAGAACAAGAGGATATCAATAAGCTTCTAACAGAAAATATAGAGTCATAGAAATTCGAACATGCAATATAACTATGGGCAAAACAGTAACCACATACTTAATTGACGGAGATCCTAATGGAACGCAGTATGCATTTATCAGCAGCAAAATTTGCCAGATGTATGTTGTGCCACGCTCAAATCTTGTATACCTGAATACGCAGGAGAAATTGCAGAAACCAGCATTCTACATTTTGATAGGCGAGGATGAATCTACTAAACCTAAGGCATATATTGGACAAACTAGCAACTTTTGCCAACGAGTAAAAGATCATGATTACAATAAACCTTTTTGGCAAAAAGCCCTAATATTTGTATCCAAAGATACAGATATTACAGCGACCGATGTACAATACTTAGAACATAAAGCAATTGTTAATGCAAAGAAAGCAAATACGTTTTATTGAATGATAATAAGCAAACTCCAACAGTTCCTAACCTGCCAGAATATCAACGCGATTCTATGGACGAATTTTTCGAAGATGTCATGTTTTTAGCGTCGTTCATTGGTTGCAATATTTTTGAAGTATCACAGCCAAAGACTGAGCATTTATTTTATTTAAAAAGTCGCAATTGCGATGCTAAGGGTTTCTATAATTCAAATGGTTTTACGGTATTAAGAGGTAGTATTGTTGCTAAAGATGTAGCCCCATCGTTTAAATGGAAAGATAAGCGAAAGAGTATGCTACAAGAAGATACTAAGGTAGACGGAGATAGATTAATTATGTCAATAGATAGGACTTTCCCGAGCGTAAGCACAGCAGCTGGTTTCTGTTTAGGAAGAGAAGCAAATGGCTGGACAGCGTGGAAAGATGAGACCGGTATGGATATAGACTCGGTATATAGACCACAAGCAGAATAATTGTATGATTAAAATACCTATTTAATTTATAACGGCATATAGGGTTAAACCAAACAACTCGTGAGCGACACTCACTAGGTGTTTTTCTTTGAAGTGGTTAGTGATACTAACCAGTTGAAGTATCTATCGGGTCGGAAATAAAGCAGTTGGTTAGTGCGACTAACCAACTAAAATTACCCCTAAAACTGCCCAAAATTGCCCCTCGATTTCGGTGCAAAATTGTAAAAAATCGAGTGATACAATTATGGGAATGGTCTTTTTTGAGCCGTTGCCAAATCATAAGTAATTGAAACTTTGCGCATTAACGCTATGGTTCAAGGATTCTGGTGGCACCACGAAGAAAATCGCTAATAGCTAAATAATCAAGCTGTTAGCGATTTTTCTTTTTATTCGTTTTAGGGAAATATCACCAAGTTTTATAATTTTATTCTACCTGCAATCCCACGATGGGTGGGCGGGGTCGGTGGCGGTGAGAGCCTCGGTAAGCGACAGCCCCAATGCCTTTGCTACACCCTCGCCATACGATGGGGCTGCGCGGTGGCAGTTGCGGATATGGCGTTGCTTGTCGAAGAGCTCCGCATCGCCCATCGCGCGTGCCGTATTCTCGCAAGTCGCCTTTTGGTCTTCGGCCGTCATCAGTCGCCAAAGCTTGCCCGGCTGCGTGTAGTAGTCGCTATCGAGTTCGCGCTCGTCGTAATTATATACCTCGCCCGAAACCGCCAAAGGTGGTTCTTTGAGGTGCGGTTGATCTTTCCACTCGCCATAGCTATTCGGCTCGTAAGAGATTGTGCGCCCTGCGTTATCGTCGGTGCGCATTTGCCCGTCACGATGATATGAATGATAGGGGCAGCGAGGGCGATTGACGGGTATCAGATGGTGATTCACACCTAAGCGGTAGCGTTGCGCGTCGCCATACGAGAACAACCTGCCCTGCAACATCTTATCGGGCGAAAATCCTATGCCGTCAATAATGTTCATCGGGTTAAACGCCGCCTGCTCAGTCTCGGCAAAGAAGTTTTCAGGGTTACGGTTGAGTTCCAAAATACCGACATCGTGCAGCGGAAAGTCGCCGTGATACCACACCTTAGTCAAATCGAACGGGTTGATATGGTACTCCTTCGCCTCCTCCTCGCTCATCAGCTGCACCTGCATAAGCCAGCGAGGATAGTCGCCACGCTCAATCGCCTCGAACAAATCTCGCTGGTGTGATTCGCGGTCCTTCGCAATCACAGCCTCCGCCTCTTCGTCGGTCAAATTCTTGATACCCTGCAATGTACGCAGATGAAATTTCACCCAAGTACGGCGGTTATCGGCATTGATAAAGCTATATGTGTGGCTGCCAAAACCGTGCATATTGCGGAATGAGGCGGGAATACCGCGTGGCGACATCGTGATTGTCACCTGATGTAACGCCTCGGGGAGCAGTGTCCAAAAGTCCCAATTGCTATTTGCCGAGCGCATACCCGTACGAGGGTCACGTTTGATGGCGTGGTTGAGGTCGGGGAATTTGAGCGGGTCGCGCAGGAAAAATACGGGGGTATTGTTGCCCACCAAATCCCAATTGCCCGTGTCGGTGTAGAACTTCATCGCAAAGCCACGAATATCGCGCTCGGCATCGGCTGCACCACGCTCGCCCGCAACGGTCGAAAAGCGGACAAAGCAGTCGGTCTTCTTGCCCACCTCCGAGAAGATTGAGGCACGAGTGTATTTGGTGATGTCGTGCGTAACGGTGAAAGTGCCGTATGCGCCCGACCCTTTGGCGTGCATACGACGCTCGGGAATAACCTCGCGGTCGAAGTGAGCGAGTTTCTCGGTCAGCCACGGGTCTTGGAGCGTCACCACTCCCCTACTCCCTGCGGTCTGTGTGTTCTGATTATCGGCAATCGGGCGACCATTCTCGGCGGTCAGATGTTTTTTGTCGTTCTTTTTCATAATGGGAATTTGAAAATATCTAACATTAAACTCCCAAAATTGTGCCAATGTATCACTGATATACCCACAAAAAAAGAGCGGACCGAACTCACTCGATCCGCCAAGGAAATGCGACAGTGTTACTCATTATCTCCCTTCTAACCTCTCCCCTAAAAAAGTCTTCGCACAAAATCTCTCGCACATCACCATCGCATAGATGATAACCATCTCTCTCTTCCGAGCACAAAAATAGTATATCACGAAAAAAATGCAAATTTTTCGCAACAAAATCAATGGTCAATTTTACAAAAAGTGGTACTTTTTTACGCTTTGATTATCGCGATAGGACATTTTGACGATATTCTCCGTAGGTTCGACCAACCTCTCGTGAGAACGAACGACGGAAAGTCGATACAGAATTGAATCCACAACTCTCGACAATATCGTGCACCGTAACGTCGGGATTCGCCTCAATCATTCGGCGAGCACGCGCCACACGGAACGAATTGACATAGTCATAGAACGACACATTCAGTTCTCGATTGAGATAATTCGAGAGGTAGGTTCGATTTGTTCCGAGCGCAGATGCCAGATCACTCAACGTCAAATGCGAATTGAGGTAGACCTCGCGCACATTCATCAACTCTTCGAGCTGAGCCTTCATCTGCTCAGGCAACAGCGACGAGTCCTCCACCGCAGGAACTGTCGTTGCAACAGCTTCGGTGGGTTGCTCAGCGGGGCTTGCAGTTAGAGTATCTTCAATAGGTTGCTCCACCTCGACCGAGAGTTGCTTTGCGGGCTCTTCATCGTCGGTCATCTGTACCGAGATCTGCTCGCGACTATGCGCAATAAGCATTATCCACGCTATGAGCGAGATCACGTAGTAGACGCTCTTCATATAGTAATTATGGTTGAACAAGAAGATCGTCCAAACAACAATACAGAGCAGGAATACCGCCAACACCGAATGAAGCCAGCGCAGGTTGATTCGTTCGAGATTCGAGTAGTTGTCGCGGATATAGCGGTTGTAGCGTTGTATCGAATAGCAGAAATAGATCAATATACCCGCCGTGAACAGCGCAACATAGATCAGATTAGCCGTAATGACTATCGGATTGCTCGTTAAAGCATAGGTAAGTGTGAAAAGTGCAAAAATAGCCGTCATCTTCACCGCGCGACAGAGCGTAAACCAATTCGGGCGCACCAACTCGATCATATATGTGGCGCATATACCGATTGTCCACATATCGATCGAATACAACAGTCGCAGCGCATATTCCGACTCGGTCACAGCGGGAATAACACGAATCAGATCCTTCACCTCGCTGAAAGCGAAGAATGCGACCAAGAATGCCAACGCCTTCTTCAAGCGCGAAGGTTGGGGTGATCTATATAACGAAAGGGCTGCAAAGACAAAGAACATCAGCGATGCTCCCTGCAATAGATATGATAGTCGTTCGGCAGCTGTCATTGTCTTTCATTTTTTAGTGACGGCTACGGTGACGCAACCAAAGATCTGCCAGCGCGATTGCTACCGCCGATTCGACAACAACGGCGGCACGCAATGCAATACAAGCGTCGTGACGACCCTTGATCTGCAACTCGCGCACCTCGCCACTCTCCAAGTCGAAGGTCTGTTGCGGACGCGAAATACTCGGTGTAGGCTTCACCGCCACACGCACCACAAGCTGGTTGCCATTGGTGATACCGCCATTAATACCTCCGTCGTTATTGGTTGCAGTCGCACCATCAGCATTGATTATCGGATCGTTATTCTCCGAGCCGCGACGCTTTGCGACCTCGAACCCTGCACCGAACTCGACACCCTTGACTGCCGGAACCGAGAACAACAGGTGCGCAATCGTGCTCTCAGCCGAATCGAAGAACGGCTCCCCCAAACCCGTTGCCACATTGTCCACGCGGCACTCGACAACGCCTCCGACCGAGTCGCCCTCGCGCATTGCTGCCTCGATCACCTCATCGAAACGGCTCTCCTCAGCGCAACCGCCAATCTCGGCAATACGTGTCGCAAACTGCACCTCACTACCAATCACTCGCTTTGCCACAACACCCGCAGCAACCAAGCCGAGCGTCAAGCGACCCGAAAAATGACCTCCACCTCGCGGATCGTTCGCACCATCGAACTTACGTTGCGCAACCAAATCGGCGTGTGACGGTCGCGGCTGGCGCAGCAGATTCGAGTAATCGCCCGAACGTGTATTGGTATTCTCGAACAGCACGGTCAGTGGCGCACCCGTTGTGCGACCCTCATACACTCCCGATACGATCTGCGGTTGATCTGCCTCACGTCGCGGCGTTGTGCCACGTCGACCACTTGCGCGACGAGCCAAATCCTCAGCGAAATCCTCCGCCGACAGCTTAATACCCGCAGGCACACCATCGACACTCACGCCAACACACTCACCGTGCGACTCGCCCCAAATCGTCACTCGAAATATCGTTCCGAAACTGTTCATCTTTTTATATTATATGAGCGAGGCAGGGGCACACCCTACCCCACTCTGTATCAATTAATACTTCATTGCGATACCCGTGTAGCTCTGCGGAGTGAGGGCACGAAGCTCCTCCTTGACGCTATCAGCCACATCGAGGGTCTCGATAAACTCGCGCATTGTCTGCTCGGTCACCTGCGAGTTGGTACGGGTCAGTGCCTTCAATGCCTCATAGGGTGACGGATACTCCTCACGACGCAAAATCGTCTGGATACCCTCGGCTACAACTGCCCAATTATCCTCCAAATCACGCTCAATAGCTGCGGGGTTGATCAAGAGCTTGTTCAAGCCCTTCATAATCGAACGGAAAGCGATCATCGAGTGAGCCATCGGCACACCCACATTGCGCAGAACGGTCGAGTCGGTCAGGTCGCGCTGCAAACGCGATACGGGCAGCTTTGCCGACAAGTGCTCAAAAATCGCACCTGCAATACCCAAGTTACCCTCAGCATTCTCGAAATCAATCGGATTGACCTTATGCGGCATAGCCGACGAGCCAACCTCGCCCGCCTTGATGCGCTGCTTGAAATACTCCTCCGAAACGTAGGTCCAGATATCGCGGCAGAGGTCGATCAGAATCGTACCGATACGCTTCATTGCGTCGAACATAGCCGCCAAATTGTCGTAGTGCTCGATCTGTGTAGTGAACTGCGAACGGCACAGACCCAGCTTATTATCAACGAAATCGTTTGCAAATGCTACCCAATCAATCTCAGGGTACGCTGCATTGTGAGCATTGAAGTTACCCGTTGCACCACCGAACTTTGCGGGAGCGGGAACAGCCTTCAACTGCGCAATCTGGCGATCCAGACGCTCAACGAAGACCATCATCTCCTTACCCAAACGGGTGGGCGACGCAGGCTGACCGTGGGTGCGAGCCAACATAGGCACCTCGCGCCACTCGTCAGCCATCGAGTAGATACGATCACGTACCTCGCCCAGCAGCGGCAGGTAAGCCTCCGCAACAGCCTCAGCCAGCAGCAGCGGTGTAGCGGTATTATTGACGTCCTGCGAGGTAAGACCAAAGTGAACAAACTCCTTATGAGCCGACAGACCAAGCACGTCCATCTTCTCCTTGATCAGATACTCGACTGCCTTCACGTCGTGGTTGGTAGTGCGCTCGATCTCCTTGACACGCAGGGCGTCCTCGATCGAGAAGTTGCGGTAGATGTCGCGCAGCTGCTCGAACTTCGAACGGTCAATCGACGCCAACTGAGGCAGAGGAATCTCGCACAGAGCGATATAGTATTCGATCTCGACGCGAACGCGGTAGCGGATCAGGGCATATTCCGAAAAGTAGTTCTCCAAAGGAGCCGACGCGTCACGATAGCGACCATCGACGGGCGAAATGGCAGTAATCTTACTGAGTTCCATAGTTTATTGTTCGTTTGTAATGTTTAGCGGTTTTGAAAGTACAAAATTAAGATAAAAAAGCGAGTTATAAAATTTAATCGAAAAAATATCGTTATATTTGCGAGTTGAATTACCGTTAAAGTTACATTTAGAGTGGATTTTATTTACAGATTGATAGACTCTTTCGTGGCATTCGTGCGACGAAATCCATTTATATTCCTGATTTCATTATTCGTCACGTTGGCCTCGCCACAATTGTTGGCCGGCGCGTTCAAAGCAATTATTTACGCAATTATGTTTTTCCTAATATTGATGTTGGCGATCGGGCTCTATATGAGCTATCGCATTAACCGCTTGCGCAAAGAGGCTGCTGAACAGACTATGCGCAACGCATCAGGCTATTACCGCAACTATGGGCATAAGACCCAACAACCTCGCGAAGGCGAAGTCAGTGTGCACCAAACCGAACCCCAAGAGAAAAAGATCAATAAGAACGTGGGTGACTATGTCGATTTCGAGGACGTAGGACCCAAAAAGTAGTCGAAGGAGAGGGCAAGTATGATTAAGTTTTTTGATACACTCGGACGCTACTGCATATTGATGACAAAGGTCTTCTCGCGTCCCGAAAAGTGGTCGATCTATCGCAACCGAATTATGGTCGAGATGGAGGCTTTGGGCTACAACTCGATCGGTATCGCGGCGATCATCTCGATCTTTATGGGTGCGGTGGTAACGCTGCAAATGGCTATCAACCTCGAATCACCATTTATCCCTCGCTCGCTCATCGGTTACGCAACACGCGAAACGATGATTTTGGAGTTCTCATCGACGGTTGTGTCGCTGATTCTGGCGGGTAAAGTCGGCTCGAATATCGCCTCCGAGATCGGCACAATGCGTATCACCGAACAGATCGACGCGCTCGAAATTATGGGTATCAATGCGGCGAGCTATCTCATTATGCCTAAGATCGTTGCAACGGTTCTTTTCTTCCCCTTGCTGTCGATACTCAGTATGGTGATCGGCGTGTTCGGCGGCTGGATGGTGGCAGGCTTTACGGGTATTATGATGCCCGATGACTATGTCGATGGTCTATTCTATGATTTCAGAATCGTGTCGATTATCTACTCACTGATTAAGATTGCAGTATTCGCATTCCTGATCACCTCGATTTCGGGTTTCTACGGCTACTACGCGCAAGGCAACTCGCTCGAAGTGGGTCGCGCATCGACTAAGGCTGTTGTAGCAAGCTCGATCGCAATTCTGATATTCAACTTGATCCTAACCCAGTTAATTCTTATCTAATGATACGCGGAGAGAACATTGTAAAAATTTTCGACGGTCGTCGCGTATTGGACGACGTTTCGGTGCTGTTCGATGCAGGTAAAACAAACCTGATTATCGGTCGAAGCGGATCGGGTAAGACTGTGTTGCTCAAAAGTTTGGTCGGACTGCACGAGATCGACGAGGGCAACATCTATTTCGATGATTTGTGCTACACGCAGCTCAGTTTCAAGGAGCGAAAAGCGGTACGCAAGGACATCGGTATGATCTTTCAGGGCGGTGCGCTGCTCGACTCCTCGACCGTCGAGGATAATATCCGTCTGCCGCTCGATCTGTTCACCGAGCAGAGCCTCGAAGAGAAGATGGAGCGCGTAAACTTCTGCTTGAAGCGCGTGAACCTGCCCAATGCCAACAAACTCTACCCTGCCGAGTTGAGTGGCGGTATGATCAAGCGTGTGGCGATTGCACGTGCTATCGTACTGAATCCCAAATATCTGTTCTGCGACGAGCCAAACTCAGGTCTCGACCCGATGACCTCGATCGTAATCGACAATCTGATCAAAGAAATTACCGAGGAGTACAACATCACAACCATCGTCAATACCCACGATATGAACTCGGTGATGGAGATCGGCGAGAAGATCGTCTTTATCCACGAAGGCAAAAAGTGGTGGGAGGGCACCAAGCACGATATTCTCCACAGCGACAACCGCGAATTGAACGATTTTGTCTTTGCGTCGGCTATGGCAAAGCGTGCAAAAGCGAATATGTAACACACAACGCCGCGCCTCGTTAAGTGGCAATAAAACAGACAGAACGGGGAGAATGAGATTTTTTTGGCGGCGGTTAATTAAAAAAATTGAAAATTATTTGCATATTCTTTGTACAATATATATTTTTGCAGTGTTAAAAAAATAACGGAAGTTTTTAACCAAAAAATAAATCAAAAAAACAATTATGGCACAGATTAAGATTGGTATCAACGGTTTCGGACGTATCGGCCGTATGGTATTCCGCGCTGCTTGCACGCAGACCGAGAAGTATGACATTGTAGGTATTAACGACCTCTGCCCCGTAGATTACTTGGCTTATATGCTCAAGTATGACACTATGCACGGTCAGTTCGATGGTACCATCGACTACGATATGGAGAAGAGCTTGCTCATCGTTAATGGCAAGGCTATCCGCGTAACCGCTGAGCGCAATCCTGAGGATTTGAAGTGGAACGAGGTTGAGGCTGAGTACGTAGTTGAGTCGACCGGTCTGTTCCTCACCGCTGAGAAGGCTGAGGCTCACATCAAGGCTGGTGCTAAGTACGTAGTTATGTCGGCTCCCGCTAAGGACAAGACTCCTATGTTCGTTTGCGGCGTTAACACCAACACCTACGCTGGTCAGACCATCGTTTCGAACGCATCGTGCACCACTAACTGCTTGGCTCCCATCGCTAAGGTTCTGAACGACAAGTTCGGTATCACCGACGGTTTGATGACCACCGTTCACTCGACCACCGCTACTCAGAAGACCGTTGACGGTCCTTCGGTAAAGGATTGGCGTGGTGGCCGCGCTGCTTCGGGCAACATTATCCCTTCGTCGACCGGTGCTGCTAAGGCAGTAGGTGTAGTTCTTCCCGAGTTGCTCGGCAAGCTGACCGGTATGTCGATGCGCGTTCCTACTCTGGACGTTTCGGTTGTTGACTTGACCGTTAACCTGGCTAAGCCCGCTAAGTACGAGGAGATCTGCGCAGCTATGAAGGAGGCTTCGGAAGGCGAGTTGAAGGGCGTTCTGGGTTACACCGAGGAGGCTGTTGTTTCGTCGGATTTCTTGGGCGACGCTCGTACTTCGATCTTCGATGCTAAGGCTGGTATCGCTTTGACCGACACCTTCGTTAAGGTTGTTTCGTGGTACGACAACGAGTGGGGTTACTCGAACAAGGTTCTCGACCTGATCTCGGTTATGAAGGCTTACAACAAGTAGTCTTAACCCTACTGACAAAAGAAAATCCCGAGCCGCAAGGTTCGGGATTTTTTGTGCGTTATAGTCGAGCTCTACATTATCGGGAAGACGACAAAGACTGCCGCGTCCCACAATGCGTGCGAGAGAACAATCGCCGAAAAACGTTCGGGAATCAAGCGATAGAGCAAGCCCCACGCAATGCCGCAAACCATCGACGCCATAATCAGCATAAAGTTCAACGAGCCGATATGCACCAACGTATAGGCTACCGTTGCCACGACGAAACCCACGTTTGCGCCCCATCGCTCCGAGAGCGAACGCTGGATATATCCGCGCCAAAATACCTCTTCGGCAGGACCTATCAGCACCAGCAACGCGATGGCGATCAGGGTTGATGAGGTACCATCTTTCATTGCATAGATCGAATCAACCTGCGGGCGGGCGAAGTCGAACATCAGCTGCGAGAGTTTATCTCCGACCCAAAACACGCCCCACAGCACCACTGCGATAACGACACCCAACGCAATATTCGACCAGCTCCACTTCAAATCGCGCCACCACGAGGGACGCGCCAACGTCGCGATGGTCATCAGCAATGCCGCCGAAATGCTCATCGCAACCCAGAAATTGAGGTGCGGTGCTGTCCACGGCGAGAACATCACCGTCCACAGCACGAATGCCAACAAAATGGCTAAACCGACACGTTTCATACGAAATAGGCTACAACGAAACCAATCGTGAACAGCAGGCTAAATATAAGTTGCAACTTAGCGGTGCGCTCGTCGAGGTTGGCAATCATCTCGGTCGTATCGTCTTCGTGGTGCAACATATCGCGTGCACCCTGCCACGCAGGCACCACAGCCACCAGCGTCAGCAACGACCACCACGGCAGCAAACCCGCAACAGCGCAACCTGCAATCCACACAAACGGGAAAAGCACCTCGAAAGCATAAACCACTTTCGACGCCCTGCGACCAATACGCATTGCAAAGGTCTTGATCTTGGCGCGAGCGTCGGTCACCATATCGCGCGTATTGTTCGAGTGAAGGATTGCCACCGTAATCAGACCTACGGGAACGGCTATCCACAGCACATTCCACACCAGCGCACCCGTCGCCACGAACGACGTTCCGAGCGTAGGCAGCAGCGCGTATGCCAACATAATATCGACATCGCCCAATGCGCTATACTTCAATTTCGGATAGAGCAACACCGTCAGTGCGCCCGCCACACCAAACCACAACAGAGGCAGACCCGCACGCAACATCAGCCCTAAGCCCATCACCAACGCCACGACCAGCAGCCCCACTGCCAATCGCAACATCTCGCGGGGTGTGAACTCGCCACTTGTCATTGTCTTAGCACCAAAGGTATCCTCGGCATCGACCCCCTTGCGGAAATCGAAATAGTCGCTCCACACGTTGCCTGCCGCGTGGAACACCACCGCATTGATCAACGCCCATACGCCACCGAGCCAATCAATCTCGGCACCACTCCACAGCAGATATACGAGTGTCACCAGCACGGGCATTGCCGACGCAGGAAACGACCACGGACGTACCGCCACGAGCCACTGAGCAAACGAATGTTTTTTCATTTTGATAGTCATTTAAAGCAAACGGAGGTTCACCACTCGTCGAGCAGCAAACCTCCGTAAGATCAATTATACATATTTATAATAGGTTACTCCAAACCCATACGCTCGATCAGAGCCTTCTGGTCGGGCTTATGACCGCGGAAACGAACGTAGAGATCCATCGGGTGCTCAACGCCACCCTTCGAGAGTACGTTCTCACGGAACGAAGTCGAAACCTCGGTATTGAAGATACCCTTCTCCTTGAACAGCGAGAATGCGTCTGCGTCCAACACCTCAGCCCACTTGTAACCATAGTAACCAGCAGCGTAGCCACCTGAGAAGATGTGCGTGAACGAAGTAGCCATACCCGTACCCTCAACCTCAGGAACAACCTGCGTCGGCTTCATCGAAGCCTTCTCGAATGCCTCAACATCGCCCTTGTAAGGCTCAGTCAGGCTATGCCAAGCCATATCGGTCATACCGAACGAGAGCTGGCGAACGTTCGAGTAAGCAGCCAAGTAGTTCTTAGCATCAACAATCTTCGAGATCAACTCGGCAGGCATCTGCTCGCCCGTCTCATAGTGAACTGCCCACAAGTCGAGGTACTCCTTCTCGGTTGCCCAATTCTCCAACAACTGCGAAGGCAGCTCAACGAAGTCGCGGTATACGCTCGTACCGGTCAGCGACGCATACTTACCCTCGCCCAACATACCGTGCAGTGCGTGACCAAACTCGTGCAGGAATGTGGTGAACTCGTCGAAAGTCAGCAACGACGGAGTGTTCTCGGTCGGCTTGGTGAAGTTCATAACCAACGATACCAAAGGACGAACCTCGTTGCCCTCAGCATCGAAATGCGCAGCACGGAACTCGGTCATCCACGCGCCACCACGCTTGGTCTCGCGGGGGAAGAAATCGAGGTAGAGGATTGCCATCATCTTGCCCGTTGCGTCGTAAACCTCATATACCGATACCTCAGGGTGGTAAGGTGCGATCTCGGTGTTCTCCTTGAACTCCAAACCGTAGAGTTTGGTTGCCAACATAAATACACCCTTCTTAACGTTGTCGAGCTTCAAGTAGGGCTTAACCATCTCGTCGCTCAGAGCGTACTTCTCGTTCTTGTACTTCTCGCTGTAATAGCTGAAATCCCACGGCATAACCTCGCCCTGCAAACCGAGCGACTTAGCGTATGCGTTGATGGTAGCATAGTCCTTCTCGGCATACTTCTTGGTTGCGTCGAGCAACTCTTTGAGGAAGTTATTCACGTTGTCTGCGCTCTCTGCCATACGCTCCTCCAATACATAGTCAGCGTAGGTCTCATAACCCAACAGATTAGCCATCTGCAAACGCAACTCAGCAATGCGCTTAACGATCTCGCGGTTGTCATTTGCACCATCAACCATAGCACGCGAGTTGTATGCACGCCACAACTGCTCCTTCAACTCACGATTCGACGAGTAGGTAACGAAAGGACCATAGCTCGGAGCCTGCAACGTAACGGTCCAACCCTCCTCACCACGAGCCTTAGCGTCAGCTGCCAGACCCTCCTTAACGAAGTCGGGTAACTCGGCTACAACGGTCGAGTCGGTGATATTCAGAGTGTAAGCGTTGGTTGCAGCCAGCACGTTCTGACCAAACTGCAAGGTGAGTTGCGACAACTCAGCCGAAATCTCACGATATGCAGCCTTCTTCTCCTCGTCGAGTGCTGCACCGTTGCGCGAGAAGCTCTTATAGGTCTTTTCGAGCAACTTAGCCTCTTCGAGTGACAAGCCGAGCGACTCGCGCTGGTCGTAAACAGCCTTCACGCGAGCAAACAACTCAGGATTGAGCATTACGTCATTCGAGTACTCGGTCAGCTTAGGCTGTACCTCCATCGACACCTGCTGCATCTGCTCGTTAGCGTCAGCCTCCAAAATGTTGAAGAATACATACTCAATACGGGTCAATTTGCTACCGGCACGCTCCAAAGCCTCGATCGTATTTGCGAAGGTGGGAGCAGCCGTATCGGCTACGATAGCGTCTATCTCGGCACGAGCCTCAGCAATAGCCGCATCGAATGCGGGTGCGTAGTGCTCAACCTTGATCTCGTTGAAAGGCGGCGTCTGGTAGGGAGTGTTCCAATCTGCCAACAGCGGATTGACATCACTCTGACAAGCCGCAAGTGTAGTAAGTGCCATAGCAGCAATCAGAATTTGTTTTTTCATAGTTGTTTATGTTTCTATTTGTTTAAGTTTTTCGTTTAGTACAGATTGTCATACATCGACTGGCTCTTGTCGTACTTCAAGTCCTGCAACATCGACGACTTCACGCCGATATGGAAACTCCACGACTTGTGATAACCGAACGGAATCCACGAGAATCCCATCTGCCAACAGTGCAGATCACGCGAAATAGAGATCGACGAGGTGGTCAGCTTGCGCGTCATCAAATCGAAACCGCCCTGGAACGTAATACCCCACTTGGGCGTTAGATTCAAACTACCATTGAATCCGAGCGTCTGTGTGACATTTCGCTTGATACCCGTCGTGCCGTTATTCACCAGCGAGGTGTTATAGCTGATCGTATAGTTAAAACTGAAATTCCACGGCAACGAGAAATCGTAGTAGCTCTGCGCCATATACATTCGCCTCATCATCGGGTCCATCGTACCATATGGATCAGAGAATGGATTGGCGTATGCCGGATCGATCGGTTGCGATGTGATATCGTTCATCTTCGCGCCACTCGAACCCTTATTCTTCGACTGGAACGAGTAACCAAACGACCAACCCGTGCTGATGATACGTCCCAGCTTACCCTTTGCCACCGCAAATTTATTGATACGGCGACCCTCAGGCGTAACTTGATAGGGATCGAGCATAGCCGAGAGCTGGATACCGAAGTTCTGCGTGATCGTCGTGCGGAAACTCAGGTTGATATTCGACAGATTCATCGAGTCCGCCAAAAAGTTATACGAACCCGAAATCGAAAGGTCGTCGATCAGCTTCAACTTGCGAGTGCCCGTAGTATCGCGGTCGCTGGCGATCTTCATTTCGAGATTCTGTTTGAGCGAGAAGTTGAGCGACGCCGAGCGTCCCGACGATGGAACACCGTAGGCATTACCCTCGAAGGGCGAATAGATCTGCACGCGACCCGTCGTATCTGCCTGCACTGCCTTATAGTAACCATACTTCTGTTTCGAGAAATCGGGCGCATACGAGAATCCGATCGTCGGCGTAATGACGTGGCGGATGGCCTGAATCTTCGCCTTCGGGTTCTTGAAACGATACATACCGTAAATTTTGGTCGATCCCGACACCGAGAAGTTATAGTTGTAGAGGCGATAGAATCCGTACTCGGGCGCGAGGTAGTCGACCGTCTGCGTTTCGGGATTCCAGACGCGGTCCTGCTTCTTGAAATACCACTTCTCGGTATAGTTAGCCGAGGGCGAGATGTTCAGATAGTTGAACAGCGTGAGCGAAGTCGAAACGGGAATTGAGTGCTCGATACCGTGGCGCATCTTATCCACTGTTTGACGAGTGAAGATCTCACTCTCGGTGGTCTGCACCGAGTTGGTCAGCTTACCCGTATACGACATCGAAATCTTCTCATACCAACGCTCCTTGCCCAGCACCTCCTTGCGCTTGAAGGGATAGATACGCGACATATTGACTACCACCGTCGGCAACGAAATCGACATCGCCTTGGTCTGCGAGTTCTGCGACACCGACATATTAGCCGACATCGAGAATGGCGTTCCCGCCCACGACTTCGAGTAGGCAATCGACGAGTTGGTCTGCGTCGCAAGAATGTCGTTGAGCGATGTTGCCGAATACTTCGAGTAGCCACTTGTCGAGAAGTTCACACTCGCCGAGAAGGTCGATCCCGGACGGAACTTGGGATCCTGCTGGTGGGTCCACTGGATACGGAAGTTACCCTGATTGGTGTAATCGGCTGCACCCTTATCACCAAAGCGCACCTTCGAGTAGTTGGCTGCCAAATTACCAGAGAACTTATATCGCTTGATGTAGCGCGACGATGCCGACGCCTCCCACGAGCCAAGCGTATAGATACCACCTTTGAGCGTCAGGTCGATATAGTCGTTGAAGGTGAAGTAGTAACCGAAATCGCGCAGGTAGAAACCCTTGATATACTCCTCACCGTATGTTGGCATAATGAAACCCGACTTGGGACCTTGATTCAGCGGGAAGAAACCCTCAGGCAGACCGAGGAAATAGATAGGCACATCTTCCAAAACGATATACGACGGACCAATGATCGCCTTCTTGCCGGGAATTAACTTCGCCTTGCTCATCACCAATCCGAAGTGCGGGTGGTCGGTATGGTCGCACGTGGTGAACATACCGTCGGCAATGTGGATCGTATTGTCTGCCATCTTCTTGACATTCTTACCAATCAGATAGCCCTCGCCCTCCTGCGTCGCAATACCTTTGATCTTCGCCTTGCCCGTCTCCATATTGTAGTCGATCGTATCCATCGTAAAGGTCTTGCCTCCCTCGGTGAACTGAGGACGTGTAACCGTCGGCTCGTTATCGACCGTATCGTGAATACCGTATGCGCGAATTTGGCGATTATCCATATTGATCGCCATAAAGTCCGCCTTCATATTCATCGACTGATATTTCACATCGCCCTCGCGGTAGATGTAGACCATCTTATCGCGCACGTTGAATACCAGCGAGTCCTTGTTCTTACCCGTAATCGGGGCTTCGAGTGACGAACCCTTATGCGCCGTACTCTGCGGTGCTGGCACTGAGTCGATCACAAATGGAGCATCGTCGTTATATTCAGATTCGAATTGCGACGAGTCGATACGCGATCTGTAATCGCCACCAATGGGTCGATCCTCCGCACTCTCATTACTCTCTGCCATCTGCACCCTCGCACGACGACGCGCTGCACGGCTATCGACCGTCTGCGGAGTAAGTTGGGCGGGACTCTGCTCGGCACTATCGACCGCCACGGCTCGACGCGCCGAGGTCAATAGCACCCCATTCGGAGCAGCCACACCGAAAACCATCTGTGTCAAAGCCAACACAAATGCCACTAAGGATAGATATTTTATCGTTCTTTTGCTCAAAATTCGATATTTTTTCGTAACTTTGCCGACAAAGTCGGCAAAACGCTCCGTAACGCCCTCGCACGCGACACGTTACACGCGTTTTAACCTGCAAATATAACTAAATTATTTGAGATACCTAATTATATAAACCGATAATAATGCGTCGCGCAACCCTCTTTATAACGTTTTTGGCTGTCACTTTGTTGTGCGCAACCCACATTTTTGCGCAAAATGGGCAACCAATGACCATCGTTATCGACCCCGGACACGGTGGTTACGACCCCGGTGCAGTGGGCACTCTCAACGGTAAGCAGTATCGTGAGTGCGACATCACTCTCAGCGTAGCTCTCAAAATCGGACAGTTGATCGAAAAGAATATGCCTCAGGTAAATGTGATCTACACCCGCGCCTCGGATAAGCATTGGAGTACGAACAAGACGCGCGACCTGCAAGCACGTGTAGACATCGCCAACAAAGCCGACGCAAGTCTGTTTCTGTCGATTCACTGCAACGCCGCTCGATCGACCTCGGCTTCGGGTGCTGTGACGCTCATTATGGGCGAGAGTAGTCCCAAACGCATACAGCAGAATGCCGACGTGATCGAGGACGCCTATCGTGACGATCTGGTCGATATGTCGGACGCCGCAACCGCAGCTGCCGTACGTGCCTATATTCAGACGATGCAGTTCACGCTGTTGCAGAATAGTAACACCTTTGCAAATCTGCTCCAAAAATATCATAAAAATGCTGTCGGACACGGTAATCGCCGCACGTTAGTCTATGGACAGCCACTATGGGTGTTGTGCTACACGCAGATGCCGGGTGTGCTGACCGAGATCGGTTTTATGTCGAACAAGCACGACTTGCAGATTATGGCTACGGACGCTGGTCAGCAAAAGATTGCCAAGGCTATCTATGATGGATTTGTGGAGTACTACAAGATGTATTTCGGCGAGGAACCCCAACCAGAGCAGCCGACCACAGAGCCCGCAAAGGAGGAACCGAAACCTGCCGAAGTAAAGAGAGAGGATCCTGCAAAGGAGGAGCCTAAGAAGGAGGTTGAGAAAGCTGCTGAGGCAAAGGCTACGGATAGCGATTTCGGTTACACTATTCAACTGTGCGCAAGCAAGACACGCATTGCGTCGAATAGTTCGGAGTTCAAGAGCTATCGCGGTCGTGTGCGCGAGTTTGTGACCGATGGCACGTTCTGCTACAAATATTGCACAGGTATCTTCTCGTCGAAAGAGGAGGCAGATCGAGTGCTCAAAGAGGTGCATAAGGTGTTCAAAAGTGCCTATGTCGTCGGTTTCGATGGCAATAAATTGGTATCACAGAGCGTTGTGGCTGAAAAATTGAAAAAGAGATAAAAAATAACTGATATGAAAAGAGAAGTTAAAATCGGAATTTTTGCGATCGTAATGCTGCTCTCGTTGTGGGCTGGCATTCGATTCCTGAGCGGCATTGATATTTTCAGCCGCAACATCACCTACTATGCAACCTATGAGAACGTCAGCGGTCTGCAAACCGCCGCAGCCGTTACGATTCACGGCGTGAAGGTGGGTACGGTCGAGAGCATTACGTTCGACCCCTCGAAGAGCAACGAGGTGGAGGTTGCTTTGGCAGTTAAGCGTCAATATCGTCTGCCCGTCGATTCGCGTGCAGTGATCTACAACGATGGTCTGATGGGCGGCAAGGCGATTATGCTCGAACTCGGTACGTCAAGCGAAGTGCTCGAACGTGGCGACAAGATCACCTCGGTTGCAGGCGCAGATATGATGTCGTCGATCGGTGACGAGTTGGGCGATTTGAAGGGCAAGCTGACCGTTGTGGCTGATAATTTGGCAACGACATTGGCTAACCTCAATACGTTAGTTGAACAGAACACCGACAACCTGAGTGGCACGATGTCGAACCTCAATTCGATCAGTGCGTCACTCGACGGCGTGCTCAAAAAGGAGCGCACCAACATCGAAGGTATCGTTGCGTCGCTCAACGGTTTGGCTGAGATGCTCGATCAGAATACCGAGCGTTTCGATCGTATCATCGGCAACGTCGACGCTGTGACTGAGCAGTTGGAGCAGGCAAAGGTTGATTCGCTTGTTAAGGCTTTCACCGCTACGGCAGACAATCTGAGCCGTATGCTCGCCTCGATCAATGCAGGCGAGGGCTCGGTTGGAGAGTTGATGAAGGATAAGGAACTTTACGACAATTTGGCGACAGCAAGTGGCAATCTGTCGGCTCTGCTGGCAGATTTGAAGGAGCACCCCGCACGCTACGTTCACTTCTCGGTATTCGGTTCGGATCCCGACAAAAAGGCTGAGCGTCAGGCTGCACGTGCCGAGAAAAAGGCTGCAAAGGCTGCCGCAAAAGCAAACGAGGCTGTCGAAGACGCCGAATAAGAAACCCGAACAGATGAGTCGGTCTAACCCGCGCAGTCGTGGCGTTAGACGACTCATTTTTGTATGGAGCATAAACAGATGATCTACCCCGCAAACTTTGAATCAAAAATAGGTTTCGACCGTATTCGTACATTGATTGCCGAGCGTTGCAACACGCAGGCGGCTCGTGCGAAACTCGACGAGCACCGCTTCTCGTCACGCCGCGACGTGGTTGAGCAACGTATCGCCTCGGCCGACGAGATGCGCACGATCATTCAGATGGAGCACGAATTTCCAAATGAGGAGTTCTGCGACCTGACCGAACTGATCGCAAAGGTGCGTGTCGAGGGCACGTTTCTCGATCTGGAAGAGGCTGTACTGCTGGCTCGCGCACTGCGTCAAGTCGACGCTATCAGCCGATTCATTCGCTCGCGCGAGAAGGCAATCTATCCGCAACTGCACCAACTCACCGAGGCGGTGATTTCGCTCGAAGCCATCGCCAACCACATCGACTCGCTCATCGACCGTTTCGGGCAGATGCGCGACAGTGCCTCGGACGAGCTGTATCGTATTCGTCGTTCGATACGCGAGCGCGAAGGTCAAGCGTCGAAACGTTTGCAGCAGGTTTTGCAGGCGGCTAAGAGCGCAGGTATTGTCGAGGCAGACGCTACCCTTTCGATCCGCGACGGGCGCGCCGTAATCCCCGTTTCGGCAGGTAACAAACGTAAGCTGAACGGCTTTGTGCAGGGCGAATCTGCAACGGGAAAGACCGTTTTTATCGAGCCCGTTGAGGTGGTCGAGTTGAACAACGAGTTGCGAGAGTTGGAGTATGCCGAACGACGCGAAATAGTTCGAATACTGAGCGAACTGACCGACCGTATCCGTCCCGAAATTGACACCATCGAGGCGTCGGCAGACTACTTGGCTACGATTGATATGTTGCGCGCAAAGGGTCGTTTTGCTGCCGAGAATGGTTGCGTGCGCCCGATCGTTTCGTTGGACGGTCGTATGGAGTTGCGCACCGCACGCCACCCGCTGTTAGCCCTCGCGCTGGCAAAGGAGAAAAAGAGCGTTGTGCCCCTCGATATGGTGCTCAACAGCGAGAAACGTATTCTGGTCATTTCGGGACCCAATGCAGGCGGCAAGTCGGTCTGTCTGAAAACGGTCGGATTGCTGCAATATATGTTCCAATGCGGATTCCCGATTCCGTGTGGCGAGAACTCGGAGTTGCCGCTCTTCGAGTCGATTTTCATCGACATCGGTGACGAGCAGTCGATCGACAACGATCTGAGTACCTACTCGTCGCACCTGCTCAATATGAAAAATATGCTCAGCGGAGCCTCGTCACGCACGTTGGTGCTGATCGACGAGTTCGGCACGGGTACCGAGCCGATTATGGGTGGCGCGATTGCCGAGGCAATTCTCGAACAGTTGGTCGAGCGTGGTACTTACGGTGTCATCACGACCCACTACTCTAATATTAAATACTTTGCGTCGAACCACGATGGCGTCGAGAATGGCGCGATGATGTTCGACGTGCAGAATATACGACCGTTGTTCCGCCTCGAAATGGGCAAACCGGGTAGCTCGTTTGCGGTCGAGATCGCCCGCAAGATCGGTCTGCCCGAAAACATTATCCGCACGGCAAGCGAGAAGGCAGGTAGCGACCACATCAATATCGAGCGTCAGTTACGCGAGATTGCACGCGACCGTCGCTATTGGGAGCAGAAGCGCGATCGTATTCGTATTGCCGACCGCAAAGTCGAGGAGCTCGAAACCTCGTATGCCGAGCAGCTTTCGCGTATCAAAGCCGAGCGACAGCAGATTATCCGCGAGGCTAAGGAGGAGGCGCAGCGATTGATTTCGGAGGCTAACCGCCAGATTGAGAACACCATACGCACCATTCGTGAGTCACAAGCCGAGAAAGAACTGACGCGATTGGCTCGCCAAGAGTTGAACGATATGCGCGAACGTACCGAGCGCGACGAGGTAGCCGAGGCTGAGCGTTCGGCACGTGTCGACCGCGAGATGGAGCGTATCGAACGCCGCCGACAACGACGCGAAGAGCGCAAGGCGGCAGGTGGCAAGGCTGAGAGCCCAGAGGTGATCGAAAAGCAGGTGCCACGCGTGATCGAGGTCGGCACCAAAGTGCGCATTAAGGAGCAGGACGGTGTCGGCGAGGTGCAGGAGGTTAAGGGCAAGAAGGCGACGGTTGCCTTCGGTCACATCTTGACGACGGTGGCTTTGGAGCGTTTGGAGGCGGTGTCGAATGCCGAATATAAACGCCACACACGCCCCACAACTGCCCGCACGGTGGTTTCGGTCGATGTCTCGCAGCGTAAACTCAACTTCAAAGACAATATCGACGTGCGCGGTATGCGTGCCGTGGACGCATTGGAGGCGGTGCAATCGTTTATCGACGACGCGATTATGGTCGGCATTGGTAGTGTTTCGATCCTGCACGGCAAGGGCACGGGCGCACTCAAAGAGGAGATTCGTCGCTACCTGCGCACGGTACCCGACGTAGCAACGGCTGCCGACGAGCACGCCGATCGCGGTGGCGCAGGTATCACCGTAGTAACATTTAGACAATAACAGACAATGAAATATACACTATCTCAAATAGCTACGTTGTGCAGCGGGCAGCTGATCGGTGATGATCGCACGGTCGAGGAGGTTACAGTCGATAGCCGCAACTACACCTACGGCGAGCGCAGTATGATGGCGGCAATACGTGGTCGCAACCACGATGGTCACGACTTCATCGAGGCGGCATACGCACACGGCGTTCGTGCATTTTTGGTGGCGCGTGAACCAGAGGTGGTACACGCGGACGCAGGTTATGTCGTTGTGGCGGATACACTCGCTGCGCTGCAAACTCTTGCCTCGGACTATCGCTCACGATTCGCGGGTCGCGTGGTTGCCGTAACGGGTTCGACCGACAAAACCTTAGTCAAAGAGTGGTGCGCACAAAGTGCACCAGACGGGGTGAAGATCTTTCGCAGTCCGAAGAGCTACAACTCGCAACTCGGTGTGGCTCTGTCGCTTTTGATGATCGAGGGCGACGAGCAGGTGGCGATCGTCGAGGCGGGTATTTCGCACCCCAACCAGATGGTGCGCCTCGAAGAGATGATTCGTCCCGACGTCGCAATCATCACTAATATAGGCGTTCAGCACGCCGAGAATTTCGACTCAAACGAGCACAAAGCAGCCGAGAAATTGATTCTCGCACGTCGTGCCACAACCGTAATTTATGACGGAGAGTTTGAGTCGATCGAAAAGGCTGTTGCTCTGCTTTCGGCTGCAAAAATCGACTGCCGCAAATACCGTTCGACCGAAAACGACAAGCGCGATCGTTCGTCGCAACGTTCGATCGAGATGGTACGCGCAGTGTGGCAGACGCTCGGTTACGACGGTGCAGAAGTCGAAAAACGGGTGCAGGCACTGCGTCCGTTGGCAATGCGAATGGAGTTGAAAGAGGGTATCAATGGCTCGATCATCTTGAACGATTCGTCGAATGCCGATGTCAATTCGTTAGCTATTGCGCTCGACGCGTTACTGCGCTCAGCCGAGGGACGCGATTGCACGCTCATCATCTCGGACGACGATCACCGCACAACAACTGCCGACTACTGGCGTCGTGTGGCTCAACTCGCTGCACGTTCGGGTATCCGTACCGTGCTGGGTATTGGCGCAGGTGCGGAGCATTTTGCCGATATGTTCGACTGCACGACCCGTTTCTACGCTACGCCCGACGAACTGCTCAGCGGTCTTTACCCCGAAGATATTACCAATCGCGCTGTGCTCGTGAAGTGTGCCTCGACAGCCGACTTCGCCCGTATGAGCCACAACCTCGAACAGCATAGCCATACGACCGTTTTGGAGGTCAATCTCGACGCTATGCGCCGCAATTTGAACTACTATCGTTCGATTCTCTCGCCACACACGATGTTGATGGCGATGGTCAAGGCGTCGAGCTACGGCAACGGTCGCCACGAAATCGCACAAATGCTCCAAAACGAGGGCGTGGACGCGCTGGCTGTCGCTTTTGCCGACGAGGGAACAGCCCTACGCCGACGCGGAATCACGATGCCTATCGTGGTGCTCAATGCCGATACGAATAGTTTTCCTGTGATGGTCGCCGATCGTTTGGAGCCTGAGATTTATAGCTTTACGTCGCTCAGCGACTTTGTCGAGGCGGTCAAGCGTGCAGGCACATACCGATACCCGATCCATATCAAAATCGACAGCGGTATGCACCGTCTCGGTTTCGAGCAGGAGGATATTCCGAAGCTCATCGCCGAGTTGGAGCGCGTGAGCCAATATGTGCGCGTGGCAACCATCTTCTCGCACTTGGCAACAGCCGACGACGTTGAGCAGGACGACTTCACACGCGAGCAGATCGCTCGCTACGACTCGATCTCGTCGCAACTTGCAGCAGCACTCCCCTATCGCGTAATTCGCCACACGGCTGCCTCGGCTGCTATGGAACGATTCAAAGAGGCACGATTCGATATGTGTCGCTTGGGTTTGGGACTGTATGGTTTTGACTACTATCGCAACGACGCGCTGACGCCCGTCGCAACGCTCAAAGCCCGCGTGGTGCAGATCAAGCGTCTGACCGAGGACCAGACCGTCGGTTACGGACGTGCAGGACGCCTCTCACGCCCGACCGTAACTGCCACCGTTTCGATCGGTTATGCCGACGGCTTGAACCGTCGTTTGGGTTGCGGTTCGTGGTCGATGCTCGTTCACGGCAAGGCTGCACCGATTGTGGGTCGAATCTGTATGGATTGCTGTATGATCGACATTTCGGACATCGAGAACGTGCGCGAAGGCGACGAGGTGACCGTATTCTCGCCCATCGAGGGTAACCGCGTCGATCAAATGGCGGCTCTGCTCGGTACGATACCCTACGAGGTGATGACCTCGATCAGCACACGTGTTAAACGAATCTTTATCCGCGAATAAGAATGGAAAAAGGAACTCTCTATATGGTACCCTGTCCCATCGCCGACGATGGCGATTTGGCTCGCGCTCTGCCCGAATACAATGCCGACGTGGTGCGCTCGATCAACTATTTCGTGGTCGAGAATCTACGCACGGGACGTCGTTTTCTCTCACGCGTGGGAATGGGACGACCCATCGACACTCTCAAACTTGCCGAACTGAACGAGCATACAGCACCCGCTGAGGTCGAAAAGTTGATCGCTCCAATTCTTGCGGGCGAAGACTGCGCAATGATCTCCGAGGCGGGTTGCCCAGGTGTTGCCGACCCTGGTGCGGCTCTGGCGGCACTCTGTCATCGACACGGTGTACGCGTAGTGCCATTGGTCGGTCCTTCGTCGATTTTGCTGGCACTGATGGCGTCGGGAATGAACGGACAATCGTTCGCTTTCAATGGTTATCTACCCGTTAAACCACCTGAGCGTCAGCGTACTCTGCGCGCGCTCGAACGTCGTGCCCGCACCGAACACCAATCACAAATCTGTATCGAGGCTCCCTACCGCAATCGACAACTCTTGGAGGCAATCGTTGCCTCGTGCGCACCCGACACTCGCGTGACCGTTGCAGTGGACATCACTGCCGAGAGCGAGCGAATCGTAACACGCACCGTTGCTGAATGGCGACGCGCTATGCCCGACGATCTGCACAAACGACCCGCGATATTCATTATCGGAGAGTAACGCACGTTACACCAACAAAAAAGCCGCCTCGTAACAAGGCGGCTTTTTCTATTGGATCGGTTCGTAGACCTTCTCGATATAACTATTGAACGTATCGCGGTAATTGTCGCCTACGGGTAGGCTCACATCATCGCTCAAAAATACACGCCCCTTAGCGAACGCCTTGATATGTTTCAAATTGACGATATACGAACGATGTATGCGCATAAAATCGCCCGCCGTCAAGATCGGCTCGATCTTCTTCAAGCGCACCAACGTCGTCACAACCTCGCCCGAATTGAGATGCAGGCGCAGATACTCGCTTTCGCTCTCTACATAGTCGATATCGCTGATCTTAACCAACATAACCTTATGGTCAGCCTTCACCGAGATATACTCACGATTCTCAACCGTCAGCTCCGACTCGTCGTCCGACTCCTGCTCCACTGTGGGCGTTGCAGCAGGTTGTGCCGCAGCCGTCTGCAACAATTCGTAGTGATGTTTACACTTATTTGCCGCACGCAAAAAATCCGAGAACGAGATCGGTTTCAACAGATAGTCCACCGCATTGAGTTTATAGCTCTCGATGGCATACTCCGAGTACGCCGTCGTGAAAACCACCATCTTCTGCCCCACCAACGAACGAACAAAATCCAATCCGTTCAAGTCGGGCATATTAATATCGACAAAGATCAAATCGACCGACTCGCTCGACACAAACGCCGACGCCTCAATCGAATTGGTGAACGACCCCGCAAGCTCCAAAAACGAAACTTGCGACACATATTTATTCAACTGTTTGAGAGCCAACGGCTCATCGTCGATTGTTACACACTTGATCATAGTACAGGAATGTTTAGTTCGACACTATATTGATTGGTGGTATTTTCGATTTCGAGTTGGTAACGTTTCGGGAAGAGCAGATCCAATCGCTTGCGAACATTATCCAGACCGATTCCACCCTGCGTATTCCATTTGCTCAGATTCTTCGAGTTCGAAACACAATATCGAACGCGATCACCCTCCGCATTGACCTCAATCGAGATGTGAATATACGAACGATTATTATAGCTAATACCGTGCTTAAACGCATTCTCGACAAAGACAATGAAAATCAGTGGCGGAATCTTGACCTGTGAAGGCGACTCTTCGGGAACATCGACCACAATCTCAACCGAATCACTATATCGCAAACGCATCAACTGAATATAGTGTTGCAGGAACTGAATCTCCTTTTCGAGCGAGATCGCGTCCTGCTCCGAGTCATAGAGGACGTAACGCATCATCTTCGACAGCTCGATCACCGTATCCTTCGCCGCCTCCGAATCAATATCAATCAGCGCGTGGATATTGTTGAGCGTATTCATAAAGAAGTGCGGATTGATCTGATATTTCAGATAATCCAACTCCGCCTGCATCATATTCTGCTTCATATCGATCATCTCCTGATCGTCGCGTACCGATTTGTAGATCATCTTGATACCCGAATTCAGACCACACATAAACACACCCAAAAGCAAGTTCAGTGGCAATGACAAGTGGCTGAATACCAACGACGACATTCGCACATCGGGCTGGTTGATATCGATATCCGCGATGTGGTGATAGAGCGCAACCGTAGTAAAGGTCAGCGCGACCGCAACAATCGTCAGCACCGAGTAGGTCAGGTAGAGCTTATTGAGCAGAAACTTGCGTGAAATCCACCAATTATGCACCAAAAAGAGCAGGAAATAGGGGAAGATAATGCTCCACGCAGTCTGAATTCGACGCCATTCGAACGGGTCACTTCGGAAGATCGAGCCACTGAAAATCGGCGCCAGAAATACGAATGTCCACACCAAAAAGTAGAGCAGACCCTCTGTTAGAGCCTGCTTACTGATTTTTTCGGTTTGTGATCGTGTGACTTTCATCGCGCGATAACCACTGAACAATTACTTGCGAATATGCTTCTTCAAAAGCTTTTTATAGTGGTCTGCCATCGCTTGGAATCCCAAATCGGTCAAGTGAGCACCATCTACCGAGCACTCGCCATTGTTATACGACTCACCGTCATAGTAATAGAAATTCTTGTCGCGCTTGAAGTGCTCTGCCACCTTTCTAACCTCGGCAGTTTTAGCCTCCCATTGAATACGCTGCTTTGAATCCCACTGCAACGTCGGGAACTTATAGCTATCAATCATAATGATCGGGGTCGTGGGGTGAGCTTTGCGAATGATCTCGATGAATTTAACTGCCCTCTCCTTGATCATATCAGCCGTACAATTAGGCACAAAATCGAGGAAAAAGACTGTCGGATTCATACGCGCCATAGCCTCAGCGATATAGAGGTCGCAACGAGCATTGCCACTGAAACCGAGATTGAACGCCTCGAAATCCATATCACGCGAAATAATCGAAGTGCAGCACATACCCGGACGATTAGCACAACCGCCCTGCATAATGCTTGATCCGTAGAACACTACCGAGCGATCAGCACGTGGCGAAGGATCGATCGGCTGACCGATTTCGGCATCACGGTCGATACCAATCTGCACATCGCTAACACCGTCATACAGCGGCAGATAGAGCATATACTCGGCGAACTCGACGTCCATATTCTCTATCAATACACTGCTATTCTCCTTGTTCTTGGTCGAGGGACGCCCCGAACAAACGTGACGCCAACCCTCGTCGGTCAGACGATAAAGATCGACACCACGAATACCGATCGAAGTCATATGACCCATATTCATCTGCTGGCGAACGGTCCATTTCGCCGCAATCGACTTCGAGTTGGTTCGGAAACGCACTGCCATACCTGCCGTATTGGTCGAGAGAGTCCACAACTCCTCGCGGCAACCCTCCTTAAACGACGCGGGCAAGCGATCGTAGAACGATTCGGTATCGGTAAAACCCTTACCTACAATGCGGAAATCACGTGCCGAACGAAACTCCATCGAGTCGATCTTGGCTGCTGCCGCCTGCAACGCAATCGCTACTACGGCAACCATCGTGAGAATCAATCTTTTCATCGTCTATCACGTTTTTTAGATATTGTACAAGTAACGCTTGATACTACGCTTGGGGGTCTTCTCAAACTCCGAAGGATAGATAATAATCTCTGCCAGACGCTCGTAAGGTGCTACCAACGAGTTGATCTCCTTCAAGTTATCGGTCATATACTTCGGAATATCGAGCTTAGCAATACCCTCGGACTCAGCAGCCTCATAGTCGGGCACAACCAACGCAACAAGCTTACCATCACGCTGAACAACCAGCGACTCCATCACCAAATAGAGCGTATTGAGCTTAGCCTCGATCTCCTCAGGATAGATGTTCTGACCATTGCTACCCAACAACATCGTCTTGCAACGACCACGGATGTAGAGCGTACCGTCGGGATCCATCGTACCCATATCGCCCGTATGCATCCAGCCGTCAGGTTCGAGCACATCGCTGGTAGCCTGCTCGTTCTTGTAATAACCCATCATCACGTGCTCACCGCGAATCATAATCTCACCTGCTACATTCTCGGGGTCGGGCGAGTCGATCTTACATTCGAGGTGCTGCTTCAAATAACGACCACACGACGTGGGCTTAAAGTCAGCGTGAGATGCAAAACTAATCAGCGGACCGCACTCGGTCATACCGTAACCAATCGTGATGGGGAAGTTGATCTTCAACAAGAACTTCTCGGTCTCCTCGTTCATCGGCGCACCACCCACTACGAAGATATCGACATTGCCACCAAAGGCATCGATCAACTTCTTGCGGATAATCGAGTGGATCGCTGTATTGAGCAACGGAATACGCATAGCGATGCTCATCGGCTTCTTCTCCAACATCGGCAGCACCTGCTTACGATAGACCTTTTCGAGAATCATCGGCACGCAGCAGATGATTGTCGGCTTAACAATCGACATTGCCTGCATCAGAATCTTTGCAGCGGGGATACGACCCAGCAACGTGATATGACCACCAGCTGCCAAAGGCGACAACAGGTCGAATGCACAACCAAAGGCGTGAGCCAACGGCAGGAACGACAGCGTACGCGAGCCGCGATAGAAGAAAGTATTATTGGTATCAGGATTGATCTCGGTGATTGCGAAGAGCACATTTCCGGTCAAATTATTCGTGGTCAACATTACACCCTTCGAATATCCCGTAGTACCCGAGGTGTAGTTGAGCAACAGCAACTGATCGTTCGGAACATCGGGATACTTGATATCCTCGGTGCGGAAACCGCGCGGATATGCCGTGCGATAGTGTTTGAGAATATCGGTCTGGAAACGGGTCAGCGAGTGGCCATCGCGCTCGTGGATCACGTGATAATCGGTCAGTGAGAATACCGCTCTGATATTGGGGATCTGCTCAGGCTCGATATTATCCCAATAGGTATCACCCAAGAAGAGCAGCTTACTCTCCGAGTGGTTGATAATGTGAATAATGTCGTTGGGATTGAAGTCCTGCAAAATGGGGACGATCGTCGCACCGTAAGTGATTGTCGCCAAATACGAAATACACCAACGGGTGTTGTTTCGACCAATGAGCGCAATCTTATCGCCCTGCTTGATGTCTGCCTTCTTGAACAGAAGGTGCAACTTGGCGATCTCTTTTGCCATCTCATAGTACGAGAAAGTTTCGTTCTTGAAGTAGTCAGTCAATGCTGGCATCTCGCGGTTCTCGCGGAAACTCTTCTCGTAGAGTTTAATCAGGTTTTCTTGCAACATAGTTTGTTGTTGTAGGGTTAAGGGAATTAATACTTTTATTTATTATCTCCACTACTCCCGATCCGTCGACCGAACTATCTCACAAGAACGACCGTCGAATCGAAAAATCTCTCTTTATCTCTTTTCGGTCGTTTTATCGTTATAATCCTTCTCATATTCGCCACGCAGGTTGCTACCCGTGATATCGACATCGGGTTTCTTGCCGTTGGTCGGGAAGATCGAGATCTTCGACTCGGTGCCAGCTCGCAGGCGCGAAATATTCTTGCGATGAGTCCAAATCAGCAGTATCGCCACAAGGAACGAGAAGATTATCAATGCTATATTATCGTGAGTTCTGGGCGAAGCCAGAATAAAGATCGGGAAAGAGATACCCGCACACATCGACGCCAACGAGACATAGTTGAACAAAATAAAAACAACTAACCACACTCCGAAACATAGCATAATGACCGAAGGTGCAATAGCTATAACCGAGCCAACAAGTGTTGCTACGCCCTTTCCGCCACGAAAATCGGCAAAAATCGGGAAGATATGTCCCAACACTGCTGCAACTACGGCAAGCAATTTGAATATCGTCAAAAGATTATCGCCGACCGCAGGACTATATTTCATCAAGCTCATCAGCGTAACGGCGGCAAAGCCTTTCAGCACATCGAGTACAAAGACGGGAATAGCCGCCTGACGTCCAAGCACTCGCAGGGTATTGGTTGCGCCGGCATTTTTACTACCGTGTTCGCGCACATCGATTCCATAGTATCGTTTGCCGATCCACACAGCGTTGGGAATTGAGCCCAAAAGATACGCTACGACCAGCAGAAAAATCACACTTATAACAACCATAATCATTAGGTTTCGCTCGGAACACACTCCGAGAATTTAGGCAAAGTTATGAATAAATTCTCGAAAAACATAATTTTTCGAAGAAAATGGCACAACGTGTTCCTATTTTATGCGGAAAAGTTTATCTTTGTATTCAATTTTGGACAATAATATTTATAGGTTTCAATTATGGCAACTAAGCTCACATTAGGTCAATCGGTTCGCACCTTCGATTGGTGGAAATCGTGGATTATGATCTTCCTCGGCTGTACCATCTTAGCCGCAGGATTCGTCTATTTCATCAACCCGTACAATATCGTACCCGGAGGTGTCTATGGTACCTCGATCGTACTCCACCACCTCTTCCCCAATATTCAGGTGGGTACGTTCGGCTATATGCTTGATGTGCCTCTGATGTTGCTCTCGATCCTCATCTTCGGTGGCGGTTTCGGCGCACGTACCGTTGTGGCGGCACTTACCACCCCCGGTATTATGAACATTATGACCTATTTGAGCTATGACGACATCACCAAGCAGTCGCCCGCGACGTTGCTCGACGGTAAGATCGACCTCTCGAACGACATTATGCTGGCGTCGATTTGCGGTGCAGTATTGATTGGTGTGGGCGTAGGTCTTGTTGTGCGCAACCAAGCGACAACGGGCGGTACGGACATCGTGGCGATGATTCTGCAAAAATATTTCAAATTGAAATTTTCAAGCGGTATTTTGCTGGTTGATTCGATGGTCGTTCTGTTCGGTATCATCGTATTGCAGGATTGGAAGTTACCCCTCTACTCGCTGATCACCATCTTCATCTCGACCCGTCTGATCGACTACGTAATCGACGGTGCAAGTTATGACAAACTGCTATTTATCAACACCGACGGCAAGTACTCCGATGAGTTGCGCAGCCTAATTATCAACGACATCAAGCGAGGTGGCACATACATCAAGGCAAGCGGTATGTACTCAGGAGCCGATAAGGAGATGATCTTCCTCGTTGTGAGCCGCAATCAGGTGGTAAGCGTTCAGAACCAGATCAAGAAAATCGACCCGCGTGCATTCCTCGTGGTGGTTGATGCTTACGACACCTACGGCGAGGGCTTCAAACCCTTCCCCGAAGAGGAGGCTATCAGCACCAACTAAACTCAAAAAAATGTTCAACACACTCAAAAATGGATATTAAATCGTTGCGCCCGCTGACGGGCGATGGCAAAAAACTATATATCGAAACATACGGCTGTCAGATGAATTTCGGCGATAGCGAGATCGTGACCTCAATCCTCCAAGACGAGGGTTGGCGTTACACCGAGCAGATAGCCGAGGCTGACGCCATACTGCTCAATACCTGCTCGATCCGCGACAATGCCGAGCAGCGTATTTGGGGTCGTCTGCGCGAAATTGATCGTTATCGTAAGGCTAAGCCCTCGATGGTGGTGGGCGTTATCGGCTGTATGGCAGAGCGACTCAAAGAGCGGCTCACCGAGGGTGAGTATGCCGTTGATGTGGTTGCAGGACCCGACGCTTACCGCGATCTGCCGCGTCTGCTGGCGGTTGCCGAGGCGGGGGGTCACGGCGTCAATGTCGAGCTCTCGCGCGAGGAAACCTACGCCGAGATTGCCCCCGTGCGCCTTGACAAGAATGGCGTTACGGCATTTGTTTCGATTATGCGCGGCTGCAACAACTACTGCTCATATTGCGTTGTGCCCTACACGCGAGGTATCGAGCGTAGCCGCGATCCGCACACCATCGTTGCCGAGGCTCGCGCACTGTTTGAGGCGGGTTATCGTGAGGTGACACTGCTCGGACAGAATGTCAATTCGTATCGTTGGGAGCAGGACGAGGAGAAGATCGGTTTCCCCGAGTTGATCCGTATGGTTGCTGAGATTTCGCCTCTGTTGCGCGTCCGTTTCGCTACGTCGCACCCTAAGGACATCAGCGATCGTCTGCTCGAAGTGATGGCGTCGATGCCCAACATCTGCCGCCATATTCACCTTCCTGCGCAATCGGGTAGCTCGCGTATGTTGGAGCTGATGAACCGCAAATACACCCGCGAATGGTATTTGGATCGCATTGCAGCGATTCGTCGTTATATGCCCGATTGCTCGATTACGACCGACTTGATTTCGGGTTTCTGCACCGAGACTGAGGAGGATCACCAGCTGACACTCTCACTGATGCGTGAGGTGGGTTACTCGTCGGCATTTATGTTCAAATATTCGGAACGTCCGGGCACTCGTTCGCAAAAGACAATGACGGACGACGTATCGGAGCAGGAGAAGATTCGCCGCTTGAATGAGGTGATCGCGTTGCAAAACGAGCTCTCGCTCGAAAGCAACCGCCGCGACGTGGGCAAGGAGTTCACGGTGCTGGTCGAGGGCACTTCGAAACGTAGCGAGGAGCAGTTGTTCGGTCGCACATCGCAGAACAAGGTGGTTGTGTTCGACCGCCGAGGTTACGGCAAGGGCGACTATGTACGTGTTCGCGTGACGAGCTGTTCGTCGGCAACTCTGCTCGGTGAATCTATCGAAGAGTAATTTTTTGAGAGGAACAAAACTATCCACCCAATGAAATTTTCGGAATTAGAACTTGAACCCGAGGTATTCGATGGTTTGGACGCGATGAACTTCGTCGAGATGACACCCGTTCAGGAGCACACCATACCTGTGATACTCTCGGGACGTGATATTATTGGTTGTGCACAGACGGGTACGGGCAAAACTGCCGCCTACACCCTCCCCCTGCTCAACCGACTGACGATCGAGGGCAACCCCGACAACGTAGTCAAATCGCTCATCATCGTACCTACGCGCGAATTGGCTCAGCAGATTGATATGCAGTTTCAGGGCTTTTCGTACTTCCTGCCCGTATCGACTACCGTCGTCTATGGCGGTGGCGACGGCAAAGGTTGGGAGGTGCAGAAGCGCGGTATGCTGATGGGGGCCGATGTAGTCATCGCTACCCCCGGTCGATTGATCGCCCACCTGACCAATAGCGGCGTCGATCTGTCGCACGTCGAGTGCCTGATCCTTGACGAAGCAGATCGTATGCTCGATATGGGTTTCAGCGACGATATTATGAAGATCATCTCGTATCTGCCCAAAGAGCGACAGACCATTATGTTCTCGGCAACACTCCCCCCGAAGATCCGCGAGTTGGCTCGCACGATTCTGAACGATCCCGCCGAGGTTACTATCGCCGTTTCGAAACCCAACGAGGCGATCTCGCAATCGGCATATATCTGCTACGAAAGTCAGAAGTTGGGTATCGTGCGCGAGATGTTTGCCGAGCCCAAAGAGACCAAAACAATAATCTTCTCGTCGTCGAAACAGAAAACCAAAGAGTTGGCGCACGTGCTGAAACGTATGAAATTCAACGTCGCGGCAATGCACTCCGATTTGGAGCAATCGCAACGCGAGGAGGTGATTCTCAACTTCAAGAACAACAAAGTCGATATTCTGGTTGCGACCGACATCGTCGCGCGAGGTATCGACATCGAGGATATCGGTCTTGTGGTCAACTATGACGTGCCACACGACCCCGAAGATTATATCCACCGCATCGGTCGTACGGCTCGCGCGGCGGCTACGGGTGCTGCCGTGACGCTCGTATGCGAGGAGGAGCAGGGTAAGTTCCACCGTATTGAGAAATTTATGGAGCGCGAGGTCGAGAAGACTCCCCTACCTGAATCGGTTGGCGAGGGACCCGCATACACTCCCGAAGCATTCGAGCATAAAGGTCGCGGTCGTTCGGGACGCGGACGAGGAGGTCGTCGAGGAGAGGGGCGTCGAGGTGGTGCAAAACGCGGCGGAGGTCGTAGCGACAAACCGCGTAGTGAGGTCAAGAAAGCGGCTCCCGCACCCGAAAAAACGTCCGAAAAGACTCCCGTAGCGGAACAGACACCCGCAACCGAGGGCGGCACAAAGCGTCGTAGTCATCGAGGTGGGCGTCATCATCGTCGCAAACCCGCGACCACACCTTCGCAAGAATAGAACGACGACCAATCCTTTTCGTGGGATTGGTCGTCGTTCTGTTTATATGTCTATATAATTATAGGTAGATCATCGCCAACATTGCCACCGTCAAACCACCGAAATATCCCACTGCAACCTGCCACGGATTGTGCGCCCCAAGATGCAGGCGTGCCGACGCCAACGCTCCCGACAGCAAGATTGTCACAACCAACGCCCAGAAGTGTTGTCCCGCACCCGCCACACTAAGTAGCATAAACATCGCCGTCACACCTCCCATACATATCAAATGAAGACTAATCTTCCAGAACGGAGTGACGATCAAAGCCAACGCCTCGCAACAAGCTGCCGCCACTACAAACTTACGCACCAACGTCGCCACTGCCACGTCCGAGAGTGTAAAAGCGCACAGCAGGTAGCTAACAACGCCCACCAACAGCGGCAGCAGGCGCGAACGCTGCGAGTGGAGTCCCAAATTCTTGATCAGTCCCAATCCGCGCATAAACGCAATCGACAACATCGGTACGATAGCGGCATAGAGCATAACAACCCACGCCAAATAGCTCTTCACCGTCGCTGGCAAGCGCGACAAGAAACCATCAGTAAGCAGCATAAAACCAATGACATAGAGCGGCACCACAAACGGGTGCAGCACCCACGACAGCGCACGCGACAGACGTGTCGCCCACGACGAATCGTGTGCAATCGTCGGCTCCTCGGCTTGATTAGGTTCGATTGTTATGTCGTTCTCTTCGATCATCTGTTTCATTAAATCTGTTTGCGCAGACGGGCTACCGGAATATCCAACATCTCGCGATATTTTGCTACCGTACGGCGAGCAATACGATACCCCTTCGAGTTGAGAATATCCATCAGCACCTCATCAGTCAGCGGCTTGCGTTTGTCCTC
This sequence comes from Alistipes sp., assembly GCA_045638285.1. Classification (GTDB taxonomy): domain Bacteria; phylum Bacteroidota; class Bacteroidia; order Bacteroidales; family Rikenellaceae; genus Alistipes. The sequence goes on from JAZUBB010000004.1 coordinate 35,119, forward strand.
CTCGGCTATGCACTCCTGCAAAATCTGCTTGATCTCGTGGCTCGAAACCTCCTCACCACTCTCGGTCTGCATCGCTTCCGAAAAGAGCGATTTGAGCGACAATACCCCAAAGTGCGTCTGCACATATTTGCTATTCACCACACGCGAAATGGTCGATACGTCCAACCCCGTTCGATCGGCTATATCTTTGAGAATCATCGGGCGCAAGCGGCTCTTATCACCGTCCTTGAAATACTCCTGCTGGTAGTCCAAAATCTCGCGCATCGTGTGCATCAACGTGTCGTGTCGCTGCTTGATGGCCGAAATAAACCACTTCGCCGAATCAATCTTACTCTTGACAAATTGTACCGCCTCGCGGTTCTCCTCGCTGACCGTTCCATCTGCCGACGCCATCTCGCGCATCATCTCAACATAGCGACGATTGACCCTCAGTTCGGGCACGTTATAGGAGTTGAATTGCAGGTCGAACTTGCCATTTTGGTAATCGAGCAGAAAATCGGGAATGATATAGGGCGCAGCGTCACCCGTCCCCTCGCTGAAACTACCACCCGGACGGGGCGACAAACGACGTATCTCAGCCGCCGCCTCGCGGAATTCGTCCTCGGTGATACGCATACGACTGATCAATCGCTCGTAATGTTTCTTGACGAACTCATCGAAATGGTCTGCCAAAATCTTACGTGCCGTCCGACGGGCACGCGAGGTCATAGGCATTTGGTTCATCTGTATCAGCAGGCACTCCTGCAACGAACGCGCTCCGATACCCGCAGGCTCCAAATCCTGAATCACCGCCAGCAATCGTTCCAGCTCCTCGATCGACGCCTCGACACCCACCGTAAATGCCAGATCATCGCTGATCGCCTCCATATCGCGGCGCAGGTATCCGTCCTCGTCCAAACTACCCACAAGATAACGAGCCAACGTCATCTCGCGTTGCGACAGATTGCGAAACCCCAACTGCTCGATAAGCGACTCTTGCAACGATCGTCCACCCGTAATGTAGATCGGACGCTGCTTGTCGTCCTTCGAGCGATTGTTGATATGCGCCTTGTATGAGGGTGTATCGTCCTCCTTCAAATACTCCTCGACCGAAATACGTGCAGGCTGCTCGTCATCGTTCTGCTCAGGCTCCTGCTCTTCGAGAACAATGTTCGACTCGATCTCCTCCTTAATGCGCGAGTCGAGCTGCGCCGTCGGCAACTCCAAGAGTTTGATCATCTGGATCTGCTGCGGCGAGAGTTTCTGTTGCAGGGTTTGAACCTGACGTTGATTGATGTTTGACATAGTGTAAGACCTTGTTTCTAAATAATTTTACAACCAATTAGTTACGGGGTCTCTTCGCTTTCGATTTCGGTTCAGTAGAATAGATTGTGCGCCACGCCTTTACGCGCAGCGCACAATCGTTCGTTCAATTCGCTCGTTCGATTAGAACTCTGCGTTCTTCGGCGTACGCGGGAAGGGAATCACGTCGCGGATATTCGCCATACCCGTCACAAACAGCAACAATCGCTCGAAGCCCAAACCAAAGCCACTGTGAGGTGCCGAACCCCAACGACGTGTATCGAGATACCACCATACGTCCTTCTCGTTCATACCAAGTTCCTCGATTCTTGCACGAAGTTTGCCATAATCTGCCTCACGCTCCGAACCACCGATAATCTCGCCGATTTTCGGGAACAGAACGTCCATTGCGCGTACCGTACGACCATCTTCGTTCTGTTTCATATAGAATGCCTTGATCTCCTTCGGGTAGTTGATCAGGATCACGGGACGCTTGAAGTGCTTCTCAACCAAGTAACGCTCGTGCTCGCTCTGCAAGTCGCAACCCCACTCAACGGGGAACTCAAATTTCTGACCACTCGCCTTCAAGATCTCGACACCCTCGGTGTAGTCCAAACGCTTGAAATCGTTCTCAACAACAAAGTTCAGACGCTCCAACAGTTCGTTGTCCCACATCTTGTTCATAAACTCCAAGTCCTCCTTGCAGTTCTCCAACGCATAGCGAATCAGATACTTCAAGAAGTCCTCAGCAAACTCCATATTGTCCTCCAAGTCGTAGAAGGCAACCTCAGGCTCGATCATCCAGAACTCAGCCAAGTGGCGCGGAGTGTTCGAGTTCTCAGCGCGGAACGTAGGACCAAAGGTGTAGATCTGACCCATCGACAGCGCACCCAACTCGCCCTCCAACTGACCCGAAACGGTCAGGTTGCAAGGCTTGCCGAAGAAGTCCTGCGAGTAGTCAACTGCGCCCTCCTCGTTCTTAGGAACATTGTTCAGATCGAGGGTCGTAACGTTGAACATTGCACCTGCACCCTCGCAGTCCGAGCCGGTGATCAGCGGCGTATGCAGATAGTAGAAACCTCTGTCGTTGAAATACTTATGAATTGCGTAAGCCATTGCGTGGCGGATACGCAGAATTGCACCGAAGGTGTTGGTACGGGGACGCAGGTAAGCGATCTCGCGCAAGAATTCGAGCGAGTGACCCTTCTTCTGCAAGGGGTATGTCGAATCCGCCTTACCGTAGATCTCGATCTCCTCAGCCTGAATCTCGACGGGCTGACCCGAGCCAACCGACTCAACCAGACGACCTGCGACACGCAGACAAGCACCCGTTGTGATGTCCTTCAACAACTGCTCATCGAACTTAGCCACATCGGCAACAATCTGAATATTAGCCACACACGAGCCATCGTTCAGAGCGATGAATGCTACGTTTTTGTTACCGCGCTTGGTGCGCACCCAGCCTTTTGCAACGACCTCGATGTCGCGCTCGACGGATTTGAGCAAATCCGCAATTTTGGTTCTTCCTCCGCTTAACATAGTGAGTTTCTTGTTTTTATATTTTTATTGTTTTTGTTTTCGAGTGTGATCGAACTGCAAATATCGTCAAAATTTTCCGAATCATCGCTATTATTTAGACATTTTTTATCCGCGCGCGGGAAAGAGATGCAAAATTCAAGATTCAAAGTTCAAAATTTAGCTGTCGATTTGCGTGTATCTTCATTGCAGACAAACAACGCGATTTCTGCGGAAATCGTCAAGTTCTGTGGCTCGCCTTCGGGCGACCCCCGCAGCCACAGAACTTGGATTACATCTCAAACTCCCTGCTCTCCTCTCCTCGCTCTCTTATCCTCGCTTGCCGTTTCGATCGCCCTCTCCACTGCTCCCTACTCCTACACTCCACTCTTTTTCTCGCCACCCCTTCCTCCGTTCCCCGCTCTCCTACCCAACCTTCTCCACTCCACACACCCTGCGCTCTGCGATTTTTAAAACAAATTTTTGTTTCGGTTTTATGGGGGGGGCAGTTTTGGGATAGAAGAATTTGCGGGGGGCAAGGCAGAAACGGGGGGGCAGCGGGCGATTTGGGGCGAAAATGAGAGAAACCGAGAAAAATTGCAAGAAAAATGCGATATTTCAGGCGGAAATTTTGCTTTTGTCGATAAATTTTGTTTTTTTGCAAAAACCTAAAAATCAAGAACAATGAAAAGATTTTTACTCATTCTCATACTCGCAATTTTCTGCTTGCCGAACGAGGGTTTTGCGCAACGATATGGCACGCCTGGTTATTATGGAGAGCGTATCCGAGCAGGAGAGAGTGCCCTTGCAAGCATTTGGGCAGCGGGGAAATATGGCGGAACAGTTGGTTTCGTTTGGAATAGCAAACCGAAAAAACAAAAACCGCGCATTAATCGAGTGCATTTATTCGCGATTGAAAACACAATCGATGAGGCAACTGGATTGACTACATTACGTTGGAATGATGGATCTACATTTGTAGGGCAGACCATTCGTAAAGCATTACTTGTGGGAACAATGATATATCCTGATAATAGCCGTTATAGCGGTCAATGGAGAAATAATTTACCCAATGGCTCGGGAACATTTATCAATCCCGAAGGCGTTGCTTTTACGGGTAAATTCAAAAATGGAGAGCCACACGGCAAATGTATAATTCAAGACACGGACGGGCGATTATACCAAGCTCGCTGGTATTATGGCAAACTCCGCAAACATTCTATCAAACCCTTAAAACAAAAGTAATTTTGTTCAAAATAATATTGAAGAACAAGAAAAAAACAGAACCCGCCCATATGGCGGGTGAATTTTGAATTGCGTTTATCGTAGGCTCACATCGAGGTGGCGATCCTCATCGATTGTGAGCGTGCCCATCGCCTCGATCACGCGTTGATAACCAATTAAATTGCGACGCAGTACCTCGCCCGAAAATGTCGTCGGATCGGTCAATGCCAGCAACAGAATATGTCCCGTATTAGCAGGCTCGCCAACAATCAAAGCCGACGCGAGTTGATCGTGAATTTTCGTAAAAAAGTGGCTGCGTATACTCGCACGCTCTACCCTATCGGCAGGCTCCGCGTCGTACAATTCGCACTCGATTTGGGCGCAGATATGGTCGATTTGATTCTCATCTTTGAACTGTTGCAGTATACGTGTAGCGTAGCTTTGCGGCTCATCGAGCGCAAGTAACAACAGGCGATCAATCAATTGGTTTGCATTGTCATTTTTCTCAGCTTCGAAAGCCGTTCTGGCAATCACGTTTGCCAGAGTTGTGGTGGGTCGGAAATTCATACTGTCTAAAAAGGTTTAATGTTACGCCGATTGGTTCGGCGTGCATATAACGCACAAGACAGAACAAATATTGTATTGCAATTTTCAGCGCGTCCACTCGCCTATTTCCATATCGCGGATATCGCCCCCATCGAGCGTGAAGCGCAATGCCGTGCGAACCTTATGAAAACCATAGCGTCCCGCCGCCCCAGGATTGAGGTGCAACATTGAGAAACGTTTGTCGTAGATCACCTTCAAAATATGCGAATGACCCGCCACAAAAATCGTCGGTCGCGTTTGGTAGATATGTACCAAAGCACGGCGGTCGTAGTGGTCGGGATAGCCGCCAATGTGTGTCATCAGCACGCGAAAGCCCTCGACATCGAACACCGCAACCTCGGGATAGGTGCGACGCACCTCGTGGTCGTCGATATTGCCATAGACCGCACGAAGTGGTTTGAATGCCGCAATCTCGTCTGCCAAAGCCAGCGAACCAATATCGCCCGCGTGCCACACCTCATCGACATCGCGCAGAAAGTCGCGCAGTGTCGCGTCGAAGGTGTTGTGGGTATCCGAGATCAGACCTATGCGTCGCATTGCGTTTAGAGAAATTCGTAGACCGTTTTTTGAACATAGAGCTCGCCCGCCTGCATCACAATCGACGGAAACTCAGCGTGATTGACCGCGTCGGGCAGAGCCATACAATGCAGCGCAATAGCCGAGTGATCTTCATACTCGCGTCCATCACGCTTAGCACCACTGCCACTCATTGCATTAGCCGAATAGAGGTGCAAGGCGGGTTGCGACGAGTAGACATTCATCGTGCGTCCCGACTGCGGATCGGCGAGCGTCGCCACCTGCGACAGAATCGAACGCTGCCAACCATCGACAACTAACCAATGATCCAAACCTCCGCGCTCGCCAATCAATCCATCGAAGGTATCCAAATCGCCCAACTCGCGTTCCGAGCGGAAGTCAAGATCGGTTGCCTCGACCGTCGGCAGTTCGCCCGTCGGAGCATTATCGCCACGCATTGCCACATAGCGCGAGGCATTGACCTGCAAACGGTGGCGCGAGATAGATTCGGGCGTAAATTTGCCCGAAAGATCGAACAGCGGAGCAGTCGTGATGTCGATCGGCGTTGCACCGTCAGCCTGTGCCACAACGGTGACCTCCAAGCGGTTATCATCGTCCCAATCGTAGATTACCTCCGTACGCAGACCCGACGGATAACCCTCATCACCCGCCGCGCTCTCCAACGCAAAGACCACACGATTGACCTCGGTGCGGGCCTCCCACATACGTGCGCCAAAGCCCTTGCGACCACCATCAACGTGGTGCGGAGGTCGATTCACCGCAAGGCGCGAAGTCTGCTCGTCAATCACCAAACGTCCGCGCGTAATCACACCACTCGTGCGACCGATGATCTTGCCCATTCCGACCGTATCTTCGACATACTCGGCAAACGTATCGTAACCCGCCACCACATTGGTCAGCGTGCCGTCGCCATTGGGCAGGCGCACACCCACAAGTGCCGCACCCGCATTGGTCAGCAACACCTCACCGCCCGACGCATTGCGCATTGTATAGAGCAGTCCGCCCTCGCCTTCGGGCGAGAATCCCCAAAGATTTTGTTCGATTTCCACTGTTTTCGTTCGTTTATGATAGGCAAATATATGGGCTTTTTCCGTTATAGGCAACATTCAGCGACAAAATTTCGGCGCGTGCACGTCGCACGTACGAACAAAATCACTATCTTTGTAAGTTCGAATAATTATGTTTGGATATGAAAACATCTTTGAAAGATAAAATCGCCAACCTCTGGCGCAAACATCGCCTTTCGCTACGCGACGAACGCGACAACCGCGAAATGTGGTATATGTATATCTCGCCACTGAGTATCGTGGCAGGTATTTTGGCATTGGCATTGGTGCTGTTCATCGTCATCATTTCGTCGGTGGCTTACACTCCACTGCTCGAATTTCTACCTGGGTATCAGGGCAACCGCACCCGAACAATACTGCTCGAAAATATCGTGCGACTCGATTCGATGGAGCGTCAGCTGAGCCAAATGAAGGTTTACAGCGACAATATCGCCCTGATTATGGAGGGCAAGACACCCGTTATGCGCAGTCTGACCGACCAAAACCAAACATCGACCGACAAGTCAATCGTGTTGCCTTCGGTCGAGGATTCGATACTCCGTGCGCAGATCGAGGGCGATGGCGACTACTCGATCGCAAATCAGGCGTCGAGCCGTCGTAGTGTGCGTGAGTCGATGGAGTTGATCGCACCGCTGGCAGGTGGCGTGATTGTCAATGAGTTCAGCCCCCGATCGGGCTCGATGGGCGTGAGCATTGCTTCGACCTCCGACACGCAGGTGGTTGCCATTGGTGAGGGTACGGTGATTCTCACCACGTGGTCGCCCGATGACGGCTATCTGGTCGAGGTGCAGCACACCAATGGTCTGATCTCGTTCTACCGCAATATGTCGCAATCGTTGGTCGAGGTGGGTCAAAAGCTGACCGCAGGACAGATCGTAGGTTACAGCGCAGAGGCAACCGACGAGGGCAACACCCCGCGACTGCTGCAATTTGAGATTTGGAGCGATGGCAAGCCCGTCGATCCCGAAAGTTACATCGTATTCTAATCAACCCTATGAAACAACGTATAGCACTCTTGGGTTCGACCGGCTCGATTGGCGTGCAGACACTCGACATCGTACGCGAGAACCCCGAACAATTCGAAATAACGGCACTCGTTGCAAACCGCAATTGGGAGCAACTCGCCACACAAGCTATTGAGTTCGATGCCGACTGCGTGGTGATCGGTGACGAACAATACTACACGCCCTTGAAAGAGGCCCTCGCTGCAACCGACGTAAAGGTCTATGCAGGCGCAAAGGCAATGGAAGATGTTGCCGCAGCGGCAAATGTCGACGTGGTGGTCAATGCGCTGGTCGGCTATGCAGGTCTGCTTCCGACGGTCGCAGCCGTACGAAAAGGCAAGAAGATCGCGCTGGCAAATAAGGAGACATTAGTCGTTGGTGGCGAGTTGGTTATGCGTCTTGCCGAAGAGCATCGCGCACCGATTCTGCCCGTCGATTCGGAGCACTCGGCAATATTCCAATGTCTGGTTGGCGAGCAGTCGCCCGTACGTCGATTGATCCTCACTGCAAGTGGCGGAGCATTTCGCGACACTCCGATCGAGGAGTTGAGCCGTATGACCGCCGCCGAGGCTCTGCGCCACCCCAACTGGTCGATGGGCGCAAAGATCACTATCGACTGCGCAACGATGGTCAACAAGGGTTTCGAGGTGATCGAGGCACGATGGTTGTTTGGCACGCCTGCCGACCAGATCTCGGTGCTGATTCACCCGCAGTCGATCGTCCACTCGATGGTCGAATTCGAGGACGGCGCAATCAAGGCGCAGATTGGCACTCCCGATATGCACCTGCCAATCAGCTACGCGCTCACCTTCCCTGAGCGTAAAAATCGCCCCTCGGAGCGTTTCGACTTCTTGGCAAATCCCAACCTCACCTTCCGCGAGGTCGATCGCGTGAAGTATCCCGCGCTGGACGTGGCTTATGACTGCTTGCGTCGCGGAGGTACGGCAGCCTGCACGATGAACGGAGCTAATGAGGTGGCTGTGGCGGCATTCCTCGCGGGTAAGATTGGCTATTTGGATATTGTGCGCTCGATCGAGCAGTCGTTGGCACGTGCGACATTCATCGCCCGCCCCACACTCGACGATTATGCACACTCGGACGCCGAGGCACGCGCTTTGGCACGCGAGGTTCTCGGTTTGTAAACATTTGAAAAAAACAAAGTAATACACTATGGATATTCTGATCAAAGTAGTTCAATTCTTTATGAGTCTGTCGCTGCTGGTGATTATTCACGAGTTGGGACACTTCCTTGCCGCACGTATGTTCGGCATTCGCGTCGAAAAATTCTATCTGTTCTTCGACCCGTGGTTCTCGATCTTCAAGTTCCGTCGCGGACAGACCGAATATGGTATGGGCTGGTTGCCGCTGGGTGGCTACGTCAAGATCGCAGGTATGATCGACGAGAGTATGGACACCGAGCAGATGGCAGCCGAGCCTCAACCCGATGAGTTCCGTTCGAAACCCGCTTGGCAACGTCTGATTGTGATGGTCGCGGGCGTGGTGATGAACGTAGTGCTGGCATTTGTGATCTACTGTGGCGTTTGCTACCATTGGGGTGAGCCATATATGCCTGCCGAGGACGCGAAGTGGGGCTACGTCTGGAACGAGGCGGGTCACGCGCTCGGTTTCGAGGACGGCGACAAGGTACTCTCGATTGGTGGCACGCAGATCACCGAGGTAGATCAGATCCTCAACGAGTTGTTGATTACCGCCGAGGACCGCGAGGTGATTGTTGAGCGTGGTGGCGCAGAGCACTCGTTCACCATTCCCTTGGAACAACTTGTCGAAATGCGCCAAAAGGAGGGCTACAAGAATATGTACGCAATGCGTATGCCCTTCGAGATTGATAGCGTAGCAACCGACGAGGCTCGCGCGGCGGGGCTGTTGGCGGGCGACCGTCTGGTGGCTCTCAATGGCGTTGAGATGCGTTACTTCGATGAGTACAAGCGCGAACTGCCCACATTGGCGGGTCAGACCGTAACGCTCGGTATCGAACGCGATAGTGTCGATGTGGTGGTGGCACGCGAGGTGGCGGTGACGCTTGCCGATGATGGTGCGATTGGCGTGTTGGCACGCAGTCCGTTCGAGGTGCGTATGCGCAACTATACCCTTTTGGAGTCGATTCCCGCAGGTCTGCGTCGTACGGGTGCGGAAATTAGCGGCTATTGGAAACAGATTAAGACGATCGTGGTGCCTGAGAGCAAATTGTATGAGGAGCTGGGCGGATTCCTTTCGATCGGCAACGTCTTCCCCGACGAGTGGGATTGGGAGCGTTTTTGGCTGACTACGGCACTGCTGTCGGTGATCTTGGCAGTGATGAATATTCTGCCCATACCGGCATTGGACGGTGGGCACGTGCTGTTCCTGCTATGGGAGGTAATCACGCGCCGCAAACCGAGCGATAAATTTCTCGAATATGCGCAGATGTTCGGTTTGATCGTGCTGTTTGCACTGCTTTTGTATGCAAACGGAAATGATATTTATAGGCTGTTTATCAAATAGTTAGAAAATACTGCAAAAAAAAAGTTGCATTGTCGTGGCACAAAACGCCTACTTTTTGCGTCTATATATGTAGATAACAACACTTACGACTATGAAGAAACTATTCCTACTTTTAGCAATTTGTTGCGCAGCGGTGGCGTGCGAACAGACACCCGACTATATGAGAGTCGATATCGAACCGAGCATTAGCGACGGTTGGTATAGGTATGCCGGAATGCAAGGCATAAGATATGTAGATGGGAAGGTAGATCAGATAAGCAATGTTCCAAGTTGGAATGGTGAGCACACAGAGGTCTATTACAAAGTCGAAGATATGAAAATCACAAGATACAACTACGCAAAATGCGATGAATGTGGCGAACAAGTGGCTTTCACGGTCAGTGTATCTTACGATCTCAAAAATAAGACAATCGAAAATGAGGAGCTACTCCAATTTAACGAAGACGCGATTATCTATATCGAACCGCTACAAGAGGCTATCGAACGTTGCAATGATGACAAAGATTTTTGGCGTTCGTACATCGTATACACCCGTAAGAGCCCAAGCGATGAGGAGTTGCAAGCATTCGATAATGCCGTTGAGTCAGAAAATGGGAGCTGGGATTTTTTCAATTCACACTCAAATTGCAAAAAACAATAACCTCACCGAGCGACCCCGCAAAAGGGTCGCTCGATTGTTTGTGGTAATCGAGAGGCGAGGTTTGACATTTGGGACTTTTTTATGGCAGAATGTGGCAAGGCGGAACAACCTTTGCGAAATTTTAATACATTTGTATTTTCAATACAAAAATATCAAGTTATGAAACTTCGACATCTGCTAATTGCATTGGCTCTTATCGCGCCTTTTCTGCTACGCGACTACACGCTGAACAACGAGCTGAAATATATCAGCATAGCCGAGGAGGCTCTGCGCGACGGAACGTGGTTCTCGTTCTACAACCACGGCGAGGCGTATGCCGACAAACCACCCCTGTACCTATGGATCGTAATGCTCTCGAAGTTGTTGTTCGGGTCGTATCAGATGTGGTTTATCGCGTTGGCAAGCGTACTGCCCGTAGCAGGCATTTTGGCAGTAATGGGTCGCTGGGTGCACGAAGAGATACCCTCGTTCGATCCCAAAGCCGCTGACGTAATGCTTGCCACAACGGGTATGTTCCTCGGTAGTGCGTTGGTACTGCGAATGGATATGCTGATGTGTTTCTTCATCGTGCTGGCGATCTACACCTTCTGGCGGCTCTATCGAGGTACGGCGCGGAAGTGCCACCGTTGGTTGCTGCCCGTGTGGATATTTCTCGCAACGTTCACCAAAGGTCCCGTAGGATTTATGATGCCCGTGCTGGTGATTGCGGTTTTCCTCGCGGTGAAGGGCGAAATCAAGACCTTCGGGCGATATATGGGCTTGCGTCAGTGGGCATTGCTCATTGGATTGTGTGCCGCGTGGTGGGCTTTGGTCTATATCGAGGGTGGTGCGGAATATATCAACAACCTGCTATTCCACCAAACCATCGGTCGCGGTATCGACTCGTTCCACCACAAACGTCCCTGGTGGTACTACATCGCACATATTCCGCAGTCGTTCGCGCCGTGGGTATTCCTGCTTGTGGGTGTGCTCGGCGTCGGAGCGTGGCGAAAATTGGTGCGCACGGATCTCGAACGACTCTTTATGGTAGCGATCGTGGCGACGTTCGTTATGCTCTCGCTGTTTAGTTCGAAATTGGATATCTATCTGGTGCCGATCTATCCCTTTGTGGTCTATCTGGCGATATTGTGGTTGCCGCAATTCGAGCAGACGAAGTGGGCTAAGTGGGCTGCGGGATTCGCACCTGCGGTATTTGTGCTGTTGCTGCCCGCAGCGGTGGTGGCTGATGTGTGCGACCTGATTCCTATTGAATACGACTCGCTCGCGTGGGGATATGTGGCACTCGGTGCGCTGTTTGTCGCTTCGTGCGTGGCTCTGTGGCAGCTATGGCGCGGCGAGGTGCAGCGTTCGATCGTATGGTGCGGCGGTGGTCTGTTGGCGATGATCGCGCTGGCGACACCCGCAATTCCGCAATTCAACCGACAGCTGGGCGTAGGTGACCTCTCGGCAAAGGCTATGGAGGTTGCCGAGGCGGAGGGCATTGACCACTACGCCTTCTATCGTTTCCGTAGCGGACAGAATATGGACGTCTATCTCGGACAGCCCTGCGAGCCGATCTACGACGTTGAGCAGCTCGACAGTCTTGAATGTCTGCCCCACCGCTCGATACTCTTCATCGGTTGGAAAGAGCCGCAGCGCGACTCGCTCTTTGCCGAGTGGCTCGACGGTCGCGAGCAGACCGTTGTCGGCAACCGTTCGTTCACGATCGTGGGTCAGAAGAAGATTCGATTCAAGCCTATGAAAATTAAAGAAGATGTCGCTATCGAGCAGGCTAAGCCCGTGAAATTGCGAATAGATACAACCAAATTGAAAAAGATTGAATAACGCTATGAATAAGACACAAGAATATGAACTGACGGTCGTTGTGCCCGTCTATAACGAGGTCGAGAGTCTGCCTCGCGTCGAGCGTGCAATGCGCGAATGGCTGCCCACCTCGCCCGTAAAGGCGTGCGTGTTGATGGTCAATGACGGATCGAAGGACGGCTCGCTCGAATTGATGCGCGAAATCTGTGCGCGTAACGAGGCAATGTTCTACATCTCGCTGGCTAAGAATGGCGGTCTGAGTGCCGCAATGAAGGCGGGTATCGACGCCACCGAATCGCGTTATGTGGGTTACATCGACGCCGATCTGCAAACCACACCCGAAGATTTCAACCTGCTGTTGGAGCACATTGCCGACTATCAGTTGGTGATGGGTATCCGCGCGGGGCGCAAGGATAGTTTCTTTAAGAATCTGCAATCGAAGATCGCCAACGGGTTCCGAAATATGATGACCCACGATGGGGCGAAAGATACGGGTTGCCCGCTGAAAGTGATGTGGAGCGACTATGCAAAGCGTATCCCCTTCTTTACGGGTATGCACCGCTTTCTGCCCGCACTGATTCAGTTGCAGGAGGGACGTATGATGCAGATCCCCGTACGTCACTTCCCGCGCACCGAGGGTGTATCGAAATACCACCTCTGGAACCGACTGATCGGTCCGTTCAAGGACTGTTTTGCATACCGCTGGATGCGCAAACGCTACATCAACTACTCGATCGGCGAAGGTAACGTATGACATCGTTTTTGATTGATTGTTTGGGCTACTTGGCGCAGGCTCTATTCTCGGCGCGATTCTTCGTGCAGTGGATTATGAGCGAACGTGCCAAAAAGGTGCTCTCGCCGACGATCTTCTGGCAGATCAGTATGGTGGCGTCGTGCGTCTTCTGCGTCTATGGCTGGTTGCGTAACGACTTCTCAATCATCGTCGGGCAGCTGGTTACCTACTACATATACATCTGGAACCTCAACGCCCACAACTCGTGGAAAAAGCTATGGTTACCACTGCAATGGCTGGTAATCTCGGTACCCGTGGCAGGCGTGGTGTGGTTGCTCTCGAATTGGGACGCGGCGAGTGCTCACCTCTTCGCACAAAGCGACCTGCCGATGTGGTTGATCGTGATGGGTACGACGGGACAGTTGGTTTTCACTCTGCGATTCGTCTACCAATGGCTCTACTCGCGTCGTAAAGGTGAGTCGGTGCTGCCGTTGGGCTTTTGGTTGATCAGCCTGAGCGGCTCGGCAATAATCATCACCTACGCTCTGTTGCGAGGCAATATGTTGCCATTGATTTTGGGACATCTGACGGGTATCTTCACCTACTCGCGCAACGTGATGATCGAGCTGAAAAATCGAAGGAAATAGCAGATATTCAAATAACGACAAAGGCTACCCTCGTGTATGAGAGTAGCCTTTGTTGTTTATGTGCGTTTCGGTTCGTTAGAACTTCACTATGCCGAGCTGGTTGAGCAACACGAGCAGGATACACATCGGAGCGATCCAGCGCAACAAAAAGACGTAGGTCTTAATGCCGATAAAGCGCGCGGTACCGTAGTTTGTGATCTCGTTTTTGAGCAGGGTCTGGTCGATCTTCCAACCCACAAACAAGCAGGTGAAGATACCGCCAACGGGCAACATAAAGTTTGCCGTCAGGTAGTCAAAGAAGTCGAAAATCGAGCGACCACCGATGGTCCAATCACTCAGCACGCTGAACGACAACGAGCAAATGATACCCAGCACCAACATCGCTCCCGTCGAGAGCCACGCCGCCGAATTGCGACGCACGTTCCACTGCTCGCTGACGTATGCCGTAACCACCTCGTGAATCGAGATTGTCGATGTCAGTGCCGCAAGAGCCAACAGCAGGAAGAAGATCGTGGACCACAACCAACTGAACGACAGTGTATTCAGAATATTGGGCAGCGTAATGAACACCAACGAGGGACCTGCCGTAGGTTGGATTCCGACGCTGAACACCGCAGGGAAGATCATCACCGCTGCCAGCACCGCAACGAGCGTATCGATCAGTGCCACACTTACGGCCGTCGAGCCAATCTTGGTCGAGTCGCTGAAATAGGACGCATAGACAATCATACAGCCCAAGCCCGCCGAGATCGAGAAGAACGACTGCCCCACCGCATTGAGGATGGTCTGCGAGGTTACCTTCGAGAAGTCGGGTGTAAAGAGGAATTTCAGACCCTCCATACCGCCCTCCATCGAGATCGAGCGACCACACAGCACCAGCAGAATCACAAACAGCAGGGGCATCAGCAGTTTCGACGAGCGCTCGATACCCTTCTGCACACCGAGCATAATGATTGCGTGGGTGATAAGCATAAATCCGACCGTTGCGATTGTGGGTTTCCACGGATTGGTTACGAACGCATTGAAGTGCGCCTCATACTCCGCGGGTGTTGAGAATTGCGCCAGCGCACCCGAGGCCGACTCCCAGATGTAGTGGAGCGTCCAGCCCGCCACAACCGAGTAGAAACCATAGATCAGAAACGCCGCCAGCACGCCATTGTAACCGATTGCAACCCACGGAGTTCGCGGTGCGAGCTTGCGATAAGCACCTACGGCATTGAGGTGGGTGTATTTACCCACAAAGAACTCGGCCGTCAGCACGGGAATACCCATAATGAGCAGACAGAGCAGATAGATAATGAGGAATGCACCTCCGCCACCCTCACCCGCGATGTAGGGGAAACGCCAGATATTACCAAGTCCGACGGCACTGCCGACCGAAACGAGTATTACGCCTAATTTACTGCCAAATGTGGCACGTTGATTTTCCATAAACTAACCTAAATTTTGAGCATTTGGTTGCGATGATCGCGCAAACAAACGGCGCAAATATAGCAAAAATTTTATTTTGGCGAGAAAAAAGTAACTGATTCGCTTTGTGCGAGGGCTTAAATCGGTGATTTTAAGGAAATTTTCCGCGCTGAAAGTTTTTTTCGAAAAAAGTTTGTATTTTTGTGAAAACGATGCAACATTTTGGGCATCTCGAACGTCTATATAGAAAAGAAGAGTGTTAAACCCACAAATAATTAATTATATGAAAAAAATATTTATCGGGCTCTGTGGAGTTGTTATATTACTAAGCGGATGCGAAACAGCACAAGATATAGGTAGTAGCGTCGCTTATCATCGATCGTTTATTGCAGCTTATTATGATTACGGCAATATTGATATTGAGGTTCGGGATTTTTGGGAATCGGCCGAGATTACGTACGATAGAATTTTAGTCTATCCTAATATACTGAATATATACAGCCAAAGTTCAAAAGAAGAGGAACTAAAATCTATATACGAAGAATATGTTAAGCTAAATAATGATGAAAATTTCAATAGAGAAATAAGCGCATACAGTCATAGCTATGCGAATATTACTGCTACTGAAAATATATCATCGATTGATTTGATTTGTTTGGAAGATATAGACTCCGAACATCCATCGGGGGCTTCAGTAGAGGATATGTTTATGATTCTATCGAGTACGCCGTATTATTACATTCAGAGTGCATATGCCGAGGAATATGAGTATAGACGTATATACAAACCATTAAATGATATTTCTGCCGAAGATATGTATTTAATGGGTAATGGATTCTATTATCGACTAGTTTTGTTTCAACTATATCCAACGGCAGGTGTAAGTTGCCCTGCTTTTGGTAAGAAGTTGCGCCTAACGCTTAACTACGAAAACCAATACCCGATTTCAAAGGATTTTGTTTTCGAACGAGGCACACACTAATCGTTGCCATCGATAATAAAACCGAGCCGACCTCCGGAAATGGAGATCGGCTCGATTTGTTTGAGTGTTTGGCGAGCGGTCGGCTACTTCTCGACGTGTACCGACAACTGCGGGAACGGGAAGTGCAAACCGTGCTTGGGCAACTCATTATAAATGCGCTCGTTAAGATCGAAATAGACGCCCCAATAGTCGGCGTTATCGACCCACGCACGTGCCGAGATATTCACCGCACTATTGCCAAGCGAGGTCAAATAGACAACCGGTGCGGGATCCTGCTTAACACGCTTATCCGAGCTCATCATCTCGATCAGCACACGGCGGGCAACCTCAACATCATCGCCATATGAAATGGTGATATTCCAATCGACACGACGCGTAGCTGCCTGCGAGTAGTTGTTGATAATACCCGTCGAAATCGAGCTATTGGGCACGTAGATCGTCTGGTTATCGACTGTGGTAATCACCGTATTGAACAGCGAAATCTCCTTGATCGTACCTGCCTGACCCTGTGCCTCGACATAGTCGCCAATGCGGTAGGGACGCAGCAGCAGAATCATCACGCCACCTGCAAAATTCTGCATCGTACCGCTCAGTGCCATACCGATAGCCAACGAAGCCGACGCAAACATCGCAACGAGCGACGTCGTGTTGATACCCAACACACCAACCACGGTCAGCAACAGACAGATATAGAGCACCACCTTGATCATATTCTTGAAGAACTGCTGCAACGATACCTCAACACCGCGTTTGTCGCAAATCTTATTAACCACCTTAATCAGACGGTTGATCAACCAGCGACCAACGAAATAGATCACTAACGCAATAGCAACCTTAGCTGCAATCTCGACACCCCACTCTGCCAACATCGCAAGAATATCGCTGAACGACATATTTTTCACCTGCTCGGCAACAATCGCCGTCTTCTCTTGCGCGGTCATAGTGCTGTCCGACAAAATTATTTTCAATGAATCAGTAGTTAAAAAAAGCATAATTCCTTATTGTTTTTAGTTAAATTTCTTGTTTGAGGGTTGCAAAAATAGCGAATTATCCGTAATTTTGAAATTCGATAAGAAAAATTCACCAATCCTATGGAGCAACAGGCAGAAATTATCCAAATCAACATCTCGGGAATCGACAAACCGGGTGTTACGTCGTCGCTTACCGACATTTTGGCTCGTCACGACGCATATATCCTCGACATCGGTCAGGCTAACATTCATCAAACTCTTTCGCTCGGTATTCTGTTCAAAACAACAGCAGACCACTCGGGCGAAATTATGAAGGATCTGCTGCTCAAAGCCTACGAGCTGGACATCAATATCCGTTTCAGCCCCGTAGATGAAGATCACTACTCGCAGTGGGTGGCTCGTCAGGGCAAAAACCGAAACATCATCACGCTGCTCGGTCGTGAGGTCACCGCACGTCAGATTGCCGAGGCAACCAAAATCGTTACTCAGCAAAAACTCAATATCGACGCTATTCGTCGCTTGACGGGTCGTGTGCCCCTCGAACCCGACAGCCGTACACCAAAGTCGTGTATCGAGCTCTCGGTGCGTGGTACGGTCGAGGATCGTGACGCTATGCAGTCGCAACTGATGCAGATGTCGAACGAATTTGGTGTCGATGTTTCGTTCCAGCGCGACGACATCTATCGCCGTTCGCGCCGTCTGATCTGTTTCGATATGGACTCGACGCTGATTCAGACCGAGGTGATTGATGAGTTGGCTGATCGCGCAGGCGTCGGTGAGCAGGTGCGTGCTATCACCGAGAGTGCTATGCGTGGCGAGATCGACTTCCGCGAAAGCTTCAAACAACGTGTGGCTCTGCTCAAAGGCTTGGACGAGAGCGTAATGGAGGACATCGCAGCTAAACTGCCTATCACCGAGGGGTTGGAGCGTATGATGACCATTTTAAAGCGCGTGGGCTACAAGACGGCTATTCTGTCGGGTGGTTTCACCTACTTCGGCAACTCGCTCAAACAGCGTTTCGGATTCGATTATATGTATGCCAACGAGTTGGAGATCGAGAACGGCAAGCTGACGGGTCGCTATGTGGGCGATGTGGTCGACGGCAAACGCAAGGCGGAATTGCTGCGTCTGCTGTGCCAATTCGAGGGTATCAACATCGCTCAGGCGGTGGCTGTCGGTGACGGAGCGAACGACCTGCCGATGCTTGGCACTGCGGGCTTGGGTATCGCCTTCCACGCAAAACCGAAGGTGAAGGCAACGGCTCGTCAGTCGATCTCGTCGATTGGTATCGACGGCGTGCTCTACTTCCTCGGCTTGAAGGATTCACAAATCGAATAATCTTCAACTCATAACCATAGAACAAACACGATCTCCCTATACCCCAAAAACTGCATTTGTATCGAGAAACAGGGATTGTAATGAAACATCTGAGCATAATCGGTTTGATTTGCACACTACTTTTTGCGTCCGACCTCCTATCGGCGCAGGAGCTTGATGGTCATTACTATCCGTTTGGTGAGGAGCGCGAGCAACTGCCTGAGATTGATCCCGACTCGACACTCTTCTATATTCCCGTTGCAGGTGACGGTGCGCTCTTCGATCAACTGACGCGATATGCACTCTCGTCGGTACGATTCGCGCGTCGTGGCGTGATTGAGGAGGGTTTGGAGGTCGATGGCGTTCGAATCAACTGTGGCGAATCATACGTCTTGAAACGTCTTTTGCGTACGGAGGTGGCAAGCGACGGTATGGCTGGCGAGGTGATTGATGGGTTTAGCAGCTCGCGGTCATTCAGGCTCTCTTCGGCTTTCGGACAACGTCGTTCGGCTGCGACCGTTTCTGCCACTAACCGTAATAAATTACTAACAGTCAGACTTTACGATGCCCGTCCGTTAGGTCGGAACGATCGTTGGAGCTATGCCCTATCGCTGTCGGGCGAAGGTGGGCGCGATATGTACGTGGGTGGCGTGTTCACTCAGCGAATCGAGGCGGCGGCACTACTCTCGCACAAATGGGACGAGGGCAATTTGTCGATTGCGGCAATGGTTGCTCCGTCGCAACGTGGTGTTCGCTCAGCGACGTCGGCTGAGGCTCTCGAACTGACGGGCGACAATCTCTACAACCCTTCGTGGGGTATGCACAACGGGCGCGAACGCAATAGTCGTGTGCGCCGAGAACTACTGCCATCGGTGGCGGTTTCGTTGCGTCATAAGCAGTGGTTTGCAACTCTTTACGGGCGTACAGGACGAGAGTCAATAAGTGGACTAAATTGGTATGACGCTCATATCCCGACACCCGATAACTATCGTCAGTTGCCATCATATTTCGATTCGGAGCAGGTGCGTGCGGAGGTTGAGCGTGTGTGGCGCGAGCGCGACCCTCGCTATACGCAGATTGATTGGGCGGAACTTTACGCACGCAATGCGATGACCGACGGACGCGCGGTCTACATTGTCGAGGATCGCACGGAGGCTCCACTCGAATTGCGTGCCGCGGCAGGTAGAGAGTTTGCGGTGGCACGCAACACAACGGTGCACGTGACGGCAACGGCAGAGCATTCATCAACGGAATACTATAAGCGGCTGCGCGACCTATTGGGTGGAAAGTATATTGTTGATATTGATCAATATTTGGTCGATGACGAACGTTTCGGGACATCGTTGCAAAACGATCTGCGCAATCCAAATCGCCGCGTGGCACAGGGCGAAAAGTTTGGTTACGATTACCGCTTGACCGAAGGTCGCTATGGGGCGCAGGCGGGTCTACGCTATCACGACAACCGTTTCTCGCTCGACGTCGGTGCGAGGGTGGCGGCGGCGGTGGCTTGGCGAACGGGGCTATACGAGAAACAACTCTTTGCAGGCGCAGATTCATACGGGCGTTCGGAACGAGTGGCAGGGATCGAGGCGACGGCAAAGTTGGCATTTCGATACTCTCTGTCGGCTCGTCACAAGCTATCGTTGGCAGCAGCTGTCGATCGCTCGCAACAGCCCATAGACCAACTACTTCTACAACCGGCATACAACAACACTTTGGCTGAGGTCGATCCTTCGCGTTCGATCATTGATGGCGAAGTGGCGTACTCTTTTCGGGCAACGACGGTCGAGATGACAGTCAAAGGTTTTGCTCGTATCGAACGCGGTAGCGACGCCACAATGCGCTTTTTCGACGATGTGACCTACACCTATGTAGACGCCGTCGTGAGTGACATTGATCGCAATCGTTATGGCGCGGAGTTGAGTGCGTCGGTGGTGCTATCGCCACGTTTTACGGCTGAGGCAGCAATGACGGTGGGCAGCTATCGCTATGCGTCGAACCCTGAGGTGTCGCTCTATGCCGACTCTGATAACAGCGTGATTGTCAAGCAAGCAAAGAGCTATATGAGTGGTCTGCATACTGCCGAAACACCCTCATTGGCTGCTGTTGCTAAATTGCGCTACTCGATCCCATTTGGCTGGCGCGTGGAGGTCGAAGCTGCCTTTGCAGCGGGTCGATATGCTATGCCCACACCCGTGCGAAGAATGACGCGCGTGACCGACTTGGCGGCTTCGCCCGAAGAGTTTACGGCGATGACCTCACAACAACGCTTGAAGGACGCGCTGACCATCGGTCTATCGGCTATGCGTTCGTGGACGATTCGCGGTGTGCAGTCGCGCTTGACCGCCGTAGCGTCGGTGCGTAATCTGTTGTATAATAAGAATATAGTCTATTCGGCATACGAACCTTCGCGCGTGTTGCGATCGGGGTCAGGAGTCAATATCCACTACCGCCCAATGCCCGAACGATACACATACGCCTATCCGCTATCGTTCAATGTTTCACTGACCTATAAATTCCAATAGATGAGAGCGTTGCACTACATATTACTCTTAGCAATGATGTTTGTAACGGGTTGCGACTACGATCGTTTCGAGCCGATCGAGCTGCGCGACGAGGTCGAGTGGACACCCAATGCGGTGCTCTCGGAGCTATATGCGATGTTCGACGTGGCAACCACCATACGCGAGAATATAATCGTTGCAGGACGTGTAACAAGTAGCGACGAAGGTGGCAACTTCTATCGCTCGCTGGTCATCGAGGACGCCACCGAAGCACTCGAACTGATGATCGGAATGGACTATCTCTACCGTACCTATCCTGTTGGCAATATGCTTGTTGTGCGTTTACAAGGGTTGGCGATCGACAAATATAACGGCGTTCTGCGCGTAGGATTACAGCCCGAAACGTGGGACTACCGCTCGACGGCATATATGTCACATCAAGCCATTGTCGATAGTTATATTCATCGCACCTCGTCGCTCGTTGCGCCCGTGCCAGAAAAAGTTGCGGCAGGCGAACTGACTAAGCGTCTTTGCGGTCGATTGGTGACAGTCAGCAATTTGCGAGCCGACGACGAGGCATCGACGTGGGCAGCGGGTCGCTACACCTCATACCGAAAATTCCGCGACTCGCTGGGTGATTCAATCTATGTGCAGACCTCACCCTACGCACGTTTTGCGGCGCAGGAGTTGCCACGCGACGAGGTGGCGATAACGGGTGTGCTCTATTATGGAGCAGTGAGCGGTCGTAACGCATTCATAATCAAGATATGTGATGAAAAGGGTGTTGTTCGTTAGTCTGATCGTTGCGGTCGGTTTGGTGGCGTGCCACGAGCCGAATCCTTTCGAATACAAGCCAAAGGAGGAGTCCGAACGTGTGTCGGTAGCCTATCTCAAATCACTCTACCGAACCGCTCCCGTGAGGATCGACCGCACGTGGAAAATCGAGGGGCAGATTGTTGCCAACGACGCAAACGGCAACCTACATAACGAACTTTGTATAGCCGACTCGACGGGTGGTATCATCGTGCGCCTCAATGCCGAGCAGCTATATCGTCGCTTTTTGGCGGGTGCGCAGATTGCAGTACGTTGCAATGGTTTGTGGCTCGGATCGTCGGGCGGCACGATCGAATTGGGCGCAGAGCCTACGGGCGAATATGAGGTTGATCTGATTCCGTCCGAAGATATAGGTTTATACATTTCGACCGACTCGACACGCCAAATCGAGATCAAGCCACGTCCGCTGACTATTGCCGAATGTATGCCCGAATATGTATCGACCCTTGTGCGCATTGAGGGCGTTCAATTCATCGAGGAGGAGCTGCCGTTGGGTTGGTGCGACACGGTGATCGACTCGCTAACGGGCGAGTCGGTGAGAGTTGCAACAACACGTCATCTCGTTAGTCCACAAGGCGATACCCTCGACGTGCGCACCTCGCCATACGCCAACTTCGTCAGAACTCATCTCCCATCGGGCAGCGGGTCGATCGAGGGTTTATTGGGTTATTTCAATCGTCGCTATCAACTACGTATTCTCAACTCTTATCACATTGTGATGACCAACGCGCGATTCTAATCCCACCGCGCGCAAAAAAAATGACCACCCGCAAACGAGTGGTCACGCAATATCTTTCTCTTCGAGTGTCGTTACTTATGCAGAGCCTCCCAAAGCATATCTTTGAGCTGCTGGATATTCAGACCCGTAACCGACGAGATCATCACCGTAGGCAGACCTTCGGGCAGGTGTGAACGCATCTCCGCCATCAGCTCCTCGTCGAGCATATCACACTTAGTGATTGCCAAAAGACGTTGTTTGTCAAGCAGTTCGGGATTATATTGAGTCAGCTCGCCGAGCAGCACCTCGTAATCCTTCTGAATATCGTCGCTATCGGCTGGAATCATAAACAACAACACCGAATTACGCTCGATATGGCGCAGGAAACGAGTACCCAAACCGCGACCCTCGTGCGCACCCTCGATAATACCCGGAATATCTGCCATCACAAACGAGTGGTTGTCGCGGCAGGCTACAATACCCAAATTGGGTTCGAGCGTCGTGAAGGCATAGTTTGCGATCTTGGGTTTAGCAGCCGAAACCACCGACAGCAGGGTCGATTTACCCGCATTGGGGAAACCCACCAGACCCACATCAGCCAACACCTTCAACTCCAAAATAAATGCACCCTCAGCACCCTCCTCGCCTGGCTGAGCATAGCGCGGAGCTTGGTTGGTTGCGGTCTTAAAGTGCCAATTACCCAGACCTCCACGACCACCTTTGAGCAGAACGAGCTGCTCGCCATCGTCGGTCACCTCGCCAACGATCTCGCCCGTTTCGGCGTCGCGTGCAACCGTACCCAGCGGAACACGCACGATGATGTCCTGCGCGTCCTTACCCGACGAACGGGCACCTGAACCGCACTGACCATCTTCGGCAAAGATATGTCGCTGATATTTAAGGTGAATGAGCGTCCAATATTGGCTATCGCCCTGCAAGATAATGCTGCCACCCTTACCGCCATCACCACCATCGGGACCACCGAAGGCAACGAATTTCTCACGACGGAAGTGGGCCGATCCTGCACCACCGTGACCCGAACGGGCAAATATCTTGACGTAGTCCACAAAGTTTGACGAAGCCATAATGCTGAGTATGTGTTTATTTTGTTAAAATCGTATAACTGAGTTCTTCTGCCCGCAAAGGTACGCAAATTTATTTATACATAAAAATTGGGTACTCTATTTAGTTGAAAGAGTACCCAAACATCATTTATTTAATAGCGTCGTAGTCAATAGAATTTAGGACTATTCGATGACGGGTTGTATCGTATTGATCACTGATAAAACTACGGCTGTAATCAAGCCACTCTGTTCGAATGTCAGCTAAATCCAATAAAAAGTGTCCGATGTCGTTGGTTGTAATGGGGAAATTGATTGCTCGTTTGATCCTCTCCATTTTGTCAGGATAATTTTGTTGATATTTATCCGATGCCCATATCATAAACGGAACTTTAATCTGTAAATCTATATTTGGAGAGTGAGCTGCATTGCCGTGTCCCATATAATCACGACACTCGAAAACCTCCTCGCCGTGGTCTGAGAAGTAGATTAAAATACAATTTTTATCTTCGTGTTTCTTGATTATTTGATCGATTACATAATCGTTGTATAATGTGGCATTATCATAGTGTGCGATAAATTCACGTTGTCGATCAGTATATTTACTTTTGTCGTAATCATCAGCAGTGAAATGTTTAAACTCTTTGGGATAACGATCTTCGTAGCCATAATGCTGTCCCATTAGGTGTATAATACATAGCGAATTGCTGTCTACGGGATTCATTGCAGCAACAAGATTTCCATCAAACGCATAACCATTTACATTACGAGCAGAAAACATAGCATTAGAAACATCTGCATTAGTTAAGAAAGTCTGTTCTCCTTGATTAACGAAATACTGATTATCATATAAGACAGATTGGTATCCAGCAGCTTTGAAACACGCTGGAAAAAGAGGATACATACCAAAATCAGTTTCTGTATCAGATAATGAAAATACAGACTTCATAACAGGATGAGTGTGATCACTCACTGATACTACATCATTAAATATTATTAGTTCTCCAGCAGAAAATCTGTTATCTAAATTTTTATTAGTTTTATACTTATACCCATATGAAGAAGAGTGCTGGTAGCTAAATGATTCTCCTATTACAACAATAATAGTAGGTGATTGTTGCATTGAATTGGAGTTTATAGCTGAAATATTTTTACAAATATCGAGAACTTCAAGACTTGAAAGTTTTCTATGATTTGAAACCATAAATGAATGGGCAGAACGAGTAATACTACTATATTGAGGAATAGCTTTTCCTTGTTTATAAAGTACGAAATTAAATGCTCCATAGCCTAAATAAAGAAATCCACATATGGAAAAACACAATAATGTGATTCGCAAGATGTTGTAGCGTGATATTATTTTGGATAAATAATAGATAATTAGATTAAAAGAAAATACTATTCCACAGCCTATTATTGCATTTGTAAGAGTTAAATACGTACTTAAAAATCCTTTTGTTTCATTAAGGTTAGTTTCTCGAAGAATATCAATAGTCTCAGGACATATTAATGTTTGAAAATTAAAAACAAGAAACCAATCGGTGATTAGTAAAATATTTTGGACAATAATAAGTGCCCAAAAATATATTGATTTGATGTATTTGGGAAGAATATTATAGACGGCTAATTCTGCATAGGCAATGAAGGCGGACAAGAAAAATATTCCAACTATTGCCCCCAATTTTGTGTGCCATATCGTTACTGAGTAGTTTGAAATTAAGTTGAGTAATAGAATGTACAGATATAACGCAGGGTGAGCCGAAATAGGTGCGCAAATGACCTTTAAGATTTGCTCAACTTTAAGTCGCAAATACCCCCCCCCTTATGGCGGGTAATCGATTGATATTCATATGTTTACTATTAGTTGTTCGGGTTTTTGGTTGTTACAAAGGTACGCAAATAAATTGAATTGCACAAAAAACAACCGTTCCGCCTCCGAGCGACGGAAGCGGAACGATGAATATTGTTACTCGGTGTCGAGATTAGAATTCCAGCGGAGTGTACTCCAAACCCCAAGCCTCGGCAACGCTCTTGTAAACCACCTTGCCACCGATGATGTTCAGACCCTTCTTCAACTCCTTGTTATCGCGGCAAGCCTTCTCCCAACCCTTATCTGCCAGCTGCAATGCGTAGGGCAGAGTTGCGTTGGTCAGTGCCAAAGTCGAGGTGTAGGGCACTGCACCAGGAATGTTCGCTACGCAGTAGTGCAGAATACCATCAACGTAGTAAACGGGATCCTCGTGGGTTGTGGGGTGCGAGGTCTCGAAGCAACCACCCTGGTCGATAGCGACGTCCACCATAACCGTACCGGGCTGCATATCCTTCAACATATCGCGCGTTACGAGCTTGGGAGCCTTAGCACCGGGGATCAGAACCGAACCGATAACCAGGTCGGCACGCTTCAACTCCTGACGGATATTGTACTCCGACGACATCAGTGTCTTCACGTTCTTGGGCATCACGTCAGCCAGATAGGTCAGACGACGCAGCGAGATATCGCAGATAGTAACGTCAGCACCCGTACCGGCAGCGGTGCGAGCTGCTGCGGTACCTACCACACCTGCACCAATAACGAATACACGTGCAGGCTTCACACCCGGCACACCACCGAGCAGGATACCCTTACCGCCACGTGGCTTTTCGAGGAAGTAACGACCCTCCTGAGTCGACATACGACCTGCAACCTCCGACATCGGGATCAGCAGCGGCAGCGAGCGGTCGTCGCGCTCAACGGTTTCGTAAGCGATACAGATTGCACCACTCTCGATCATAGCTTTGGTCAGGGGTTCGCTACTTGCGAAGTGGAAATATGTAAATACAACCTGATCCTTCTTGATCAGCGAGTACTCAGGAGCGATAGGCTCTTTAACCTTGATGATCATTTCGGCGATAGCGTAGATCTCTTCGATAGTGGGGAGAATCTTCGCGCCGACCTTTTCATATTCGCTGTCGGGGAAACCGCTATTAACACCTGCGGTAGCCTGAACATAGACAGTGTGACCGTGCTTTACAAATTCCTGTGCGCCGGCGGGAGTCAAACCAACACGATTCTCGTTGTTTTTGATCTCTTTGGGAATACCGATAATCATAGTTTTAGAAGTTTTTGTAGGTTTTATTTTTGTTAGTTTTTTTGGTTTTCGCGCGGGAGGTTGTGCCCAACGTGGACGCTCCGAAAAGTTATTTTCAGTTTGCCGACCTCAAATTTCGAAAAAAATCATTAGACTTGCAATAGTTTGCCTCGTTTTTTTTCGTTTGACGTACATTTTTTCGAGGAATCAGACCTATTTAATCCGCAAAAATTCGTACATTTGCGCTCGACTATGGTAACCAACGTGCATAACTGGATTTTTCGGACGGTCTTTGCGTTCTGCGCAGTGGCTGTAATGCTCGCTGCCCTACCCCACCATCATCACGACGGGAGTGAGGCTGTGTGTTTCAATCCTATGCATTGTTTCGCTCACTCCGATTCTCACTCGGATTGCTGCGACCACGACCACTGCACATCGGAGCAAGACTCTACGGGCGAGCCTTCGTCGTGTCATCTGAAAATCGACGTGGCGGAGGTCATATCGCAACTCTCGAAGCAGTCATTGCTGCCTCCCGCGCAGTTGCAAACATTTGTGGTCGAGCCGCTTGAATTACTCGCATTGGTCGAGTGTGAGGTTGAGAATCTGGACTATCAACAAGCATCGTTACCCGACCCTGCCCAACGTATTGTGCGTTACATCGCGCGTGCCCTACCGACACGCGCCGCGACAGAGCGTGCCTAACGCAAACGAGGTGCGAAGTGTTCACTCGTACCCGTCACATCTCATTCACCATATGAATTAACCCGATTTAGGTCCGTTACGAACGTAAAGTTCGTGCGGCAAACATCACATATACAAATAATTATGAAACAAATACTTACAGCCGCATTGGCTCTGACCGTGACGCTCTCGCTCGGCAGTTGCGGTAACCGTAATGCCTCGCACGATGAGCACGCACACGACCACGCTGCACACACCGAGGAGGCTCATAACCATTCACACGAGGGTCACAACCATTCGCACGACGCACACGACCACTCGACCCACAACCACGCCGATCACGATCATTCGGCTCACAACCACTCGCACGAGGAGCACAACCACGCTGAGCACACCCACGATCACGACGGTCACAACCACGCGCAAGCAGAGGCGGAGCACAAGCATAACGAAAACGAGATTACCTTCCCCGCCGATCAGGCAGCACGTACCGACTTCAAGGTGGAGGAGATTCAGCCTTCGACCTTCAACCACGTGATTCCCTGCACAGCTCGTATTTTGGCGGCTCAGGGTGATGAGGCAACGGTCGTTGCTCCCATTTCGGGTGTGGTTTCGTTCGGTGGCAAGCGTCTGTCGACCGGTGCGCAGGTGTCGCGCGGTCAGTCGCTGTTTGCTATCTCGTCGCGCGATTTGGCGTCGGGCTCGCAGGTCGATAAGATCGCTGCCGAATACCGTCGCGCAGAGGCAGAGTACAACCGTTTGAAGCAGTTGGTCGAGGATCAGATCGTTTCGCGTAGCGACTTCGAGGCTGCCGAGAGTGCATACCTCAAAGCTAAGGCTGAGTATGACGCTGTTGCGGCTCGTTCATCGGAGAAGGGCAGCAACGTGGGTGCTCCGATCGCAGGTTATATCACCTCGCTCTCGGTTGGCGAGGGTGACTTCGTTGAGATGGGTCAGCCGTTGGCTACCGTTTCGCAGAATCGTCGCTTGCAGTTGCGTGCCGACCTGCCGCAGCGTTACTACCGCGAGTTGCGCTCAATCAAAACCGCCAATATCGTCGATCCCGCAACGGGTGATAGCTATCGTTTGGCAGATTGTGGCGGTCGTCTGTTGTCGGTTGGTCGCATTGCCGACAGCGGCTCGACGCTGATCCCCGTAACCTTCGAGTTCGACAACCGTAACGACCTGCCGCAGGGTGCGATTGTCGAGGCTTACTTGGTGGGCGCACCGATCGCTGAGGCGTTGGTTGTCCCCACAACCGCAGTAACCGAGGCACAGGGTCTGTATTACGTATATGTTCAGTTGGACGCCGATTGCTACGAGCGTCGTGAGGTTGCATTGGGTGCGTCGGACGGCGAGCGCGTACAGCTGCTCTCGGGCATCAAGGCGGGCGATCGCGTGGTTACGCGTGGCGCAGTTAATGTCAAGATGGCGGCTGCCTCAGGCGCAATTCCCCACTCGCACCAACACTAAAAACTCGATACAACTATGCTTAATCGAATCATAGATTACTCGCTGCGAAATCGAATGTTGGTGGTTATCGCAGCACTGCTGTTGTCGGCTATCGGCGTCTATACGGCTACCCGTATGGAGGTCGATGTCTTCCCCGACCTGACAGCTCCGACGGTCGTTGTGATGACCGAGGCGCACGGTATGGCAGCCGAGGAGGTCGAGCGTACCGTCACGTTCGTGATCGAAACTGCCGTAAACGGTGCTACGGACGTGCGCCGAGTACGTTCGGCATCATCGACAGGCTTTTCGGTTGTGTGGGTTGAATTTGATTGGGAAACCGACATTTATCGTGCCCGTCAGATTGTAACCGAGAAACTCTCGACCATTTCGGACGCTCTGCCCGCAAATGTAGGTCAGCCCACGCTCGGTCCTCAGTCGTCGATCTTGGGCGAGATGATGATCATCGGTCTTACATCGGACAAGACCTCGCTCGAAGAGTTGCGCACGATTGCCGAGTGGACCATTCGTCCGCGACTGCTCTCGACGGGTGGCGTGGCTCAGGTTGCCGTAATCGGCGGCGACATCAAGGAGTATCAGGTGTTGCTGTCGCCCGAAAAACTGCGTCTTTTAGGAGTGTCGGTGCACGAGGTGCTGGCAGCGACAAAAGATATGACACTCAACTCGTCAGGCGGTGTTCTTTATCAATATGGTAATGAGTTTATCGTGCGCGGTATGCTCGCAACAAAAGATGCCGACGAGATTGCTCGCGGCGTGATCAAATTGACCGACGACGGTCAGCCGATCACCTTAGCTGATGTTGGTGAGGTGCGTATTGGAGCAAAGAGCCCTCGCTTGGGCGTTGCGTCGGAGCGAACCAAGCCCGCCGTACTGCTCACCGTAACCAAACAGAACCAGACCAGCACGATCGAGCTGACCGAAGCACTGGAACATCAGCTCTCGGATTTGCAGAAGTCGCTGCCGAAGGACATCAACATTTCGACAGACATCTTCCGCCAGTCGCGCTTTATCACCTCGTCGATCGACAACATTCAGCGTGCACTGATCGAAGGAGCTCTGTTCGTGGTGATCGTATTGTTCTTCTTTATGATGAACACACGCGTGACGACCATTTCGCTCGTTGCAATTCCGCTGTCGCTGATCGTGTCGATACTTGTGCTGAAATTGATGAACCTGTCGATCAACACGATGAGTTTGGGAGGTATGGCTATCGCTATCGGATCGCTGGTCGATGACGCGATTATCGACGTCGAAAACGTATTCCGACGACTGCGCGAAAACCATCAACTGCCCGCCGAGCAACGTCGAGGCTGGTTCGAGGTGATCTATACAGCCTCGACCGAAATCCGCTCGTCGATCGTCAATGCCACGATCATCACCATCGTAGCGTTCGTGCCGCTGTTCTTCCTCGATGGTATGGAGGGACGTATGTTGCGTCCGCTCGGTATCTCGTTCATCGTGTCGTTGTTCGCCTCGATGATCGTAGCGATGACCTTGACCCCCATTTTGTGTAGCTATATGCTCACCTCGGAGCGCGCACTGCGCCACACCGAGCGCGAGCCAATCGTAGCACGCACGCTGAAACGCTGGTATCGCGTGGCTTTGGAGTGGGTACTCGGTCACAAACGCTCGATTCTGGGCGGAACAATCGCACTAATGGTTGGTGCACTCGTTGTATTCTTTACGCTCGGCAGTAGCTTCCTGCCCTCGTTCAACGAAGGCTCGATGACAATCAACATCGGCACAATGCCCGGCACCTCGCTCGAAGAGTCGGATAAGATGGGTCGCACCGTCGAGCAGATTCTGTTGGAGATTCCCGAAGTGCAGACCGTAGCCCGCAAGACGGGTCGCGCCGAGCTGGACGAACACGCATTAGGTGTTCACGCCTCGGAGTTGGAGGCACCCTACATCTTGACCGACCGTTCGCGCGACGAATTCTTGGCAGATGTA
This sequence comes from Alistipes sp., assembly GCA_045638285.1. Lineage (GTDB taxonomy): Bacteria > Bacteroidota > Bacteroidia > Bacteroidales > Rikenellaceae > Alistipes. Next base: position 65,644 of record JAZUBB010000004.1, read on the forward strand.
CGTGCGCGATTGGGCGTTTTGAAGGGTCTTGATATCGAGATCGGACAGCCCATTTCGCACCGTATCGACGCTATGTTGTCGGGTACGAAGGCAAACATCGCTATCAAGCTCTTTGGCGAGGATCTGAACAAGATGTACGCGCTCGGCAAGCAGATCAAGGGCGCGATTGGTTCGATCGACGCGCTGGCAGACATCACCGTCGAGCAGCAGGTCGAGCGTTCGGAGTTGCAGATCGTGCCGCGACGCGATATGTTGGCTCGTCACGGCATTACAATGTCAGAGTTCAAGGAGTTTGTGGCAGTTGCGTTGCAGGGTGAGGCGGTTTCGCAGATCTATGAGGGTAACGCGACGTTCGACCTGACGGTTAAGGTCGATGACCGCTATCGCAATTCGATCGAGTCGATCGGCAACATTTTGGTCGATTGCAGCGACGGCACGAAGGTACCTTTGGTACAGGTTGCCGAGATTCGCTCGACGTCGGGACCCAACGCAATCAACCGCGAGAATGTAAAGCGCAAGATCGTGGTTTCGGCAAATGTCGTAGGTGGCGATTTGGGTGGTGCCGTGAAGGATATTCAGACCGTTATCGACGAGCAGATTACCCTGCCTGAGGGATACTATATTGAGTATGGCGGTCAGTTCGAGAGCCAGCAGGCTGCAACCCGCACGCTGACCTTCGCTTCGCTCGTGGCACTGCTCGTGATCTTCCTGCTGCTCTATCAGGAGTTCCGCGACTTCGGTCTATCGGGATTGATTATGATCAACCTGCCGCTGGCACTGATCGGTGGCGTGGCGAGCATCTGGTTCACGTCGGGCATCGTTAGTATCCCAGCTATCATCGGTTTCATCTCGCTGTTGGGTATTGCCGTTCGTAATGGTATCCTGCTCGTGTCGCACTACCGACAGTTGCAGGGCGAGGGCTTGTCGCTCCACGATTCGGTGGTGCAGGGCTCGATCGACCGTCTGAACCCGATCCTGATGACCTCGCTCACCTCGGCTTTGGCGTTGATTCCGCTGGCACTCAATGGCGATGCGTCGGGTAACGAGATCCAAAGCCCGATGGCAAAGGTTATTCTCGGCGGTCTGATCTCATCGACCCTTTTGAATGGCTTTATCATTCCGATTGTATATATCATTTACACCAAATATAAAATCCGTAAGAACAATGCGTAAGATTAGATATATCGTTGTTGCGACGGCTCTGGTTGCAACACTCAGCTCGCGTGCGCAAGGTATCGACAACGTATTGCGACAGATCGAGGAGAACAACCTCTCGCTGCGTGCTCACAGCTCGCTGACCGAGGCTCGCACACTCGACGCCCGCACCGCAAACCAACTGCCCAATCCACAAGTGCAGTATGTTCACGCGTGGGGATCACCTGCCGAGGCGGGTCAAAATGGAGAGTTGGTAGCCACTCAGTCGTTCGACTTCCCGACGGCATACGCCCGTCGCTCGCAGATGGCTAAGATGCAACGTTCGCACTTCACGGCTGACCACGCGCTCGTGCGTCAGCAGACCCTGCTCGAAGCCAAGCAGCTCTGCATTGACCTGATCGCTCTGCGTCGCCAAAAGGCGGTTGCTGACGAGCGCGCACAAAATGCTGAGCGTATTGCCGAGGTCTATGGCTCGCGTTTGGACGCCGGCAAAGGCAACATTCTCGAAAAGAATCGTGCCGATATGGAGCTTACGGCGGCTCGCAATGCCGTTAGTATGCTCCAAATCGAGATCGAGGCGGCTGAAAATCGTCTGCGCACGCTCAATGGCGGCGTGGAGATCGAGTTCGCCGATACGGAGTATGCTCCTTTGGCTGAGTTGATGCCATTGTCTGAAATGGAGGCTCTCTACGCAACTACCGACCCCGCGCTGTTGGTTGCAGCCTCGCAGGTCGAGATCGCCGCACAGAGCGTTAAGGTCGAGCGTGCAAAGACATTGCCGCAGTTCACTGTGGGTTACAAACTCGCTCACTCGACTGGTCAGCACTTCAATGGCATTGTGGTGGGTATGAGCGTGCCTATCTTCTCAGGCTACCGCAACACCCGCGCTGCCAAAGCACAAGCAGCATACGCCGAGGCGGAGCACCTGAGTGCCGTAAACGACGTACGTACTTCGCTCGCGGCGATGTATGAGCGTACGGAGGTTTTGGAGCGTTCGATTGCCGAGTATCGCCAGATTGAGAGCGAGATGGGCGACTACCGCGTGTATCTCTCGCGTGCGATTGAGGCGGGTCAGATCTCGATTATCGACTACTATTCGTCGCTGGCTAACTACTACGACGTGCTCTCGGCACGTATCGACTTTGAGCGTCAGTTGCAGCAGGTTCACGCGCAGATCACATCAGTGATGTTGTAGAGAGATTGCAAATTGATCGAAAACCAAAAGCCACGCTCCGTCGGGAGTGTGGCTTTTTTGTTAATGCAAATTAATTGGTAAAATCTTTGATTTTATCACACACTCGGCGGCTCGCCCTTCGGGCGACCGCCCCCGCCACCGAGTGTGGATATTGACGAGAAAACAAATAGCCACGCCTTTTGGGGGCGTGGCTATAATTTTGAATTTTGAATCTTGAATTTTGAATTCCAATTACTCAACCTCGATCTCGCCAGCGAACAGGAAACCCTTGCCGCCACCGCCATTGTGCCACTCCGATACCGGATCGAGCGCAGCAGCCTGAACACGCAGATAGCGTGCCGTAGTAGGCTCAATATCAATGGTAAACTTAAAGATACCATCGGGCTCGCCCTCAGCCTGCGGCTCGATATCGAGATGACCTGCCTCGGTGAAGTTCTCGCCATCGTCCGAGGTCAGCACCGTCATCGACATCGGCAGGAATACCCACGGTGCCTTCTCAGCCAAAGCCGTCAGCGTAACCTTCGAATAGCTCTCCGAGCCCTCCATATCAATCGTAATGTCCATATCCTCGAACAGATAGCCAATCCACGGACCACCACCAAAGTCGGGACCACCAACACGACCATCAACCAGCGTCTTAGCACCCTCGAAGAGATACTTCGCGTGGGGATTGCTATTCAGGGTTGCGGGACGTGCCGTCGCCTTATTGAAGAGGATAGGTACAACGCAGTTATCAACGTCGATACCCTCGCGGAATACGGCTGCTGTCAGCGTGCACTGCTCGGTGATCTCCAACGGCTTGGTATAAACTGCCGACTCGGTGGTAGGCTCGCTACCGTCGAGCGTATAGTAGATCGGTGCGTCACCCAACGTAGTGAGGGTAGCTGTGATCGAACGCTTCGCAGTGTCGGTATCGGTCTCTGCCGTAATACCGAAGATATGAGTTGCGTAGTTGTAGCCCATAACCTCATAGATCTCGTGCATACGGAAGTTGGCGATGAAACGATCCCAATTGCGCACGCCCTTATTGCACCACTGCACCTCGCTCAATGCCGACAGGCGCGGCAACAGCATATAATAGAGGTGGTCACGATCGGCGATATACTCGGTCCACATATTAGCCTGAACACCCAGAATATGCTTTGCCTCCTCCTCGGTCAGCTCCTCAGGCAGCTCATACGAGTAGACACGATCGACGGGCAGGAATCCGCCAATGCCAAACGGCTCAGCCTCCTTGTCAGCCGACTGGTAATAGTCGAAATAGAAATACGACGAGGGCACCATCACAACATCGTGACCCAGCTTAGCAGCCTCGATACCACCCTCGTTACCGCGCCACGACATAACCGCAGCATTGGGACCAATCTGACCTTCGAGAATCTCGTCCCAACCGATCACGCGGCGACCCTTCTCAGCAAGAAACTCCTCAATGCGGGTCATCACGTAGCTCTGCAAATAGTGCTCAGCCGAGTGCTTCTCGTCGTCCTTCAAACCCAGCTCCTTGATCTTAGCTTGGCAGGTCGGGCACTTGCTCCAACGTACCTTCGGGCACTCGTCGCCACCAATATGAATAACCTCCGAGGGGAAGAGCTCTACAATCTCCTCGAATACACCCTCCAACAGATCGAAGATCTTGTCGTTACCAGCGCAGAGCACCTCGTCCGAGATGCCCCAACGAGGCCACACCTCATACGGACCACCCGTGCAACCCAACTCAGGATATGCCGCCAATGCCGCCATCATATGACCCGGCAGGTCGATCTCGGGAATAATCTCGATGGCATTTGCCGCTGCATACTCAACAACCTCACGAATCTGATCCTGAGTGTAGTATCCACCGTGAGGGACACCGTCGTAGTTGCCCCACTCCTTACGGATCACGGTGTGCTTACGCATTGCACCCACCTCGGTCAGTTCGGGGAAACGCTTGATCTCTACGCGCCAACCCTGATCATCGGTCAGGTGCCAATGCAGGCGATTGAGCTTATGGACAGCCATAATATCGATGTACGCCTTCACCTCCTCAACCGAGAAGAAGTGGCGCGAAACATCGAGGTGCATACCACGATAGCCAAAACGGGGTGCGTCCGCGATATCGAGACAGGGCAGCGACCAATCCTTATCGGCAGCCATCTCCGAGCCATAAACCTCGGCGGGCAGCAGCTGCTTGATGGTCTGGATAGCGTAGTGGAAACCTGCAAACTCGCTCGCGCGTACCTCTACGCCCTTGCGATTGATCGACAAGCGATAGCCCTCAGGCTCAACCGTTGCGTCAACCACAAATCGGAAACCCTCCGAAGGCATTGCAACCGTTTTTGCAGCCTCGAACTCGCCACCTTTGGTCACAGCTAACTGCTCGGCAAAGGTTGCAACCGACGCAAACGCGCGATCGTCCATCATCGCGTCGCACATCAGCGGTGCATCAACAATCGAATATCGACCCGAACCCGCCTCAACGTGGTTGGGGTAAGGAACAAGCGACAGAGGCTCGTTCTTGGGTGCGCAAGCCGCAGCAGCGACCGCCACCAATGCAATTAGTAGTTTTTTCATTGTTTTATTGTGTGTTTGTTTATCTCTTCGATCTCTTCTTGCCCATCATCAGACGCTCGATGATCTTCGGCAGTTCGGTATTCTTCATAATCGCTCCAAACTCCTCAGCACCTGCTCCGTATGCAAAGATGGGAACCACCGTACCCGTATGACCCTTCGTGCTGAACGAGAGAACAACGGGAGCCTCGCCACCTACCTCATACGAACGGTAAGATACACCCGTGCCACCCGTCTCGTGGTCAGCCGTTACAACCAACAGCGTCTCAGGGTGCGACTCGACATACTTAACCAACATCTGCAACGTGCGGTCGAACTCCTGCATCTCCTCGATCATACCCTCCGAGTCGTTATTGTGACCATAGCCGTCGATAATCGCGCTCTCGATCATCAGGAAGTAACCATTGCGATCTGCCGTGCGCTCCAACGTGTTCAAAGCCTTCTCGACCGCGCGAGTCAGATACTCGGTCGGATCAGCCGAGGTAGGTTCCTCGCCATTATCAGCCGCCAACTGCGCTGCCAAGCATACCTCCGCCCCATCGGCTGCACCTGCGGTCGTATTGCTCGATTTATTGCGACGGTGAACGTCCGACATCGGCAAAATCGACACGAAACGATCAGCCGTCGAGCGTGCTGTTGAGCCCCAATCCAGATAGACATCATAGCCGCGATGGATCAACTCAGCCGTCAGATCAACCGAATCGGGACGACCGACAAATACACTCAAACCCGAACCGATAGCCACATCGACGCCACTCTCGACAAATTGCTCCGCCAGACGCAGGCTCTCCTTGCGACTATTCACACCGCCATAGAATGCTGCGGGTGTAGCCTCGGTCAGCACCGTATTGACTACGATACCCGTACGCTTGCCCATCGTCTGAGTCTTGCGCAGAATGCTGGTCAGTTGGTTACCCTCAGGATCAACGCCCAGATAGCCGTTGCGGGTACGGGTACCCGTTGCCAATGCCGTACCACCTGCGGGCGAATCGGTCACGTAGTTATCTGCCGAGCAGGTCTCCGACAGACCAATCACAGGTGCATACTCGAAGCCCGTCTTCTCGTTCTGCGACAACAGCAGCGACGACACCGCACCAAAGCCCATACCATCGCCAATCAGATAGATCACATTCTTCACACGCGGTTGAGCCGCCGAAACGCTCAACACCACCAGCGCGAAGAGTGTAGTTAGAAATGTCTTTTTCATTGTTGTGTAGATTATTTGTTAGTTATTAATTTTTCCAAGCAAGCCTCGCACGATACGCACCATCTCGCGCATACCTTCCAAACGCAGCAACCACGCGCCACCCGCATAGATCGCAACACCCGTCGCAACCTCCACGACCAATCGCACCACTATCGGGTACGCCTGCACCGCTCCACTCAGCGCATAGACCGCCGCACACATCACCGCCGCAACAGCCAACGGCGAAAGCAGATCGCGCACCACGTGCCACACCGCAACGCGCGTAAAGCGCAGTGTTGCACCGAAATTAACGACCATCTCGATAGCCGACATCGCAACCAATCCCCACACCACAGCCTCGACACTCATTGGGATCGTTACGACGAGTATGGCGGTCATTATCAGTTTCTTGATCACTTCGAGCTGGAAGATTATGCGACCATTGCTACGCACTTTGAGGATATTGTACGCCACCATAGCGATCGGTTGGGTGATACCCGTCAGGCACAACACGCGGAAATAGGGCACCGTCGGTCGCCACTTATCGCCAATCAGTGCAAACATATCGTCCGCCACCGCCACCAAGCCCGCCATCATCGGGATCATCACAAATGCCATAACCATCAGCACCTGACGATAGCTCTCGGCAAATTTACGCTCGTCATCGCGGATTGTCGAAAGCGCAGGGAAGGTCACGTTCTGCACCGCCTGCACGGTCGAGGTTACGGGCAGGTCCTTCAACTTCTGAGCCTGCGAGAAGTAGCCGAGCTGTTGCAGCGTGTACATACTGCCGATAAAGAGCGACGAGATGTTGTTGTAGATACCATTCAGCAGATCTGTTGCCAGCAGACGCGAGCTATAAGGGAACATCTCGCGCAGAGGTTGCAGGCTCCAACCTCCCTTCGGACGCCAATCGCCCCACCACCACAACAGCACAGCCTTGACTATCAACGTCAACAGTCGCTGGCACACAAGTGCCCACAGACCACCACCCAAAACCGCAATTGCGATCGACACCACGCCCGCCACCAACGACGAGAGGAAGGTGATGGTCGAGAGTTTACGGAAGGCAAACGTGCGAGTGAGGATCGTATTCTGGATCACGCACATCGCATTGACCGGCAGCAGCAGAAAGAGCACCGGCGCAATGCGCGTCATCTCAGGTTGATCATAGTATGCCGCCAACGGAAACGACCCCGCAACCAGCAGCGCATACAACACCCACGACACCACAAGATTGAACCCAAAGACCGAGGTATAGTCCCTCTCGGTCGGTTCGGGTTTGCGGATCAGTGCTTGCGAGAAACCGCTATCGACAATCAGCAACGACACCGTAGCAAAGACCACCATCACAGCCATCGTGCCGTAATCGTCGGGAACGAGCAGTCCCGCCAGCACAAAGCTGACGACCATTTGCAGCAGCATCGAGCCGATCTTCTCGGCCGCGCTCCACGCCACACCACTCACCACCTTGTCTTTGAGTTGCATCGTGCCTTGTCGTTTTTACATTTTCGAGGTCTGCGTTGCTCCGAGAGCCAACATTCCGAGGCGGTACGAATCCAGCCCGAAGCCCATTATCGAGCCAACAGCACGCGGCGCAATGAGCGACACGTGGCGAAACTCCTCACGCGCCAAAATCGACGAGATATGCACCTCAACCACAGGGGTCGAAACCGCACCCACAGCGTCAGCCAATGCCACCGCCGTATGGGTGTAACCACCCGCATTGAGCACTACGCCGTCGTAGCAACCGATTGATTTATGGAGTTGGTCGATCAGTTCGCCCTCGATATTCGATTGGAAATAGTCCACCTCGCACTCCGAGAATGCGGCACGCAGACGCTCGATAAATTGCTCGAAAGTTTCGGTGCCGTAGATATCGGTATCGCGTCGTCCCTGCAAATTGAGGTTGGGACCATTGAGAATCAGGATTTTCATTTTTCGTATATTTATATTTTTGCAAAGATAACAAAAAAAATGATTCTTAATTCAAGTTTTAGAGATTAAGATTCAATCTATTCGAAATCTTTGATTTCGTTATCATCGCACGCGGTGGCGTGGGGCGGCGCGATTTTAATCGCGGGCGCCACCGCGTGTGTCAAAATCTGCGATTTTGCCCTTTCACTTTGATCAAACAAAAAGTCGCACCCCGAAACGAGCGCGACCTTTGCATTTTGCTTAGAATGTAAATCCGATTTTGAGGTGCGGCATAAACGCTCCCCTCGCAAGTTGAAGAACACCCAGCGAGATATTAAATTTGCTATATTGGGTCATTCTGATAGCTAATCCAACATCAGCCGCCACATCAAAACCAGATTCGAAATATTCCCGATATGTGTATTTTTCCGTATAAAGTCCGACATCAACCGAAACCATCGGACGCACCTTCATTCGTCGCGTCGGAACAGTATATTTACCTCGCACATATAGCTTTCCGTGAAAATCGCCAAATGACATAGGTATCCACTTTACTCCCGCACCGACGAACCAACAATCACGACGATCAAGCACAATTCCGTGCGTGGTTTCGATATCCGTGAAAAATGCTCCAAATAAAAAACTTACTCCAACCGACGCATCTCCGCGATATCTGCGAAATGTTGATTGTTCATCGTCATTGATTGAATCATTCTGCGCATTTGCCGAGAGAGCCAAAAGCGCAAAAAGCAGCAAGAATAGAATCCGTTTCATCGTCGTATTAAGTTTGAGGTTTTATCTATTAGACGCAAAATTAATCAATTTCGTTGCACGTCCGACCGAAATTTTGTGAAAAATTTGTAAATTTGTCTTCAAAGAATCTAAAAAACAACCCGAAAATGAAACGAATAATCTCTACCCTGCTGGCGATCGCTACCGTCGGAACTCTCGCGGCTCAACTGCCCGAAAGTCCCTTTACGGTCGTAGCCTGCCCCGCTCAAAACAGTGCCAAAAGTATGAATATCAGTTGGGGTGTGGACACCCTATCTGACGCCACATCGGTGCGCTACACCCGCGCTAACGACACCTCGTGGAAACGTGCTCGCGTGGTTGAGGCTGCAACGCACCTCTGCACCACATACGACGGCATTTCGTCGAAAACACCCCAAGGCAAAACATACAACGAAGATGCGCGATTCACCAAATGCGAGGTCGAGCTCAACGGCTTGCGTCCCAATACCGACTACATCTACTCGATCGGGTCGGGCGATAAATGGAGCGAGCCGCGCCACTTCCGCACCTCAGGCGCAAAGGAGTGGAGCGCGTGCCTGATCTCGGACTTTCACGCCTACACGCCACTGCCCCACCGCGTCGATGCAGGTATGGCGATGATCTCGACGGTCGAGAAATACGACCCCTCGATTGATTGGGTGTTGCACCTCGGCGACATCACCGCGTGGGGTGGCAGCTACTCGTTCTGGTCGGATCTCTACTCGCGCAAACCCTTCCACGACTATATGTGGGCAGGCGTCAATGGCAACCACGACAATATGACCCGCGTCAATGGTCAGTCGAACGCATTTTTCCGCGACGCAAACTTCTATCCGCGAAATGGTTACGGCGACGAGATGGGCGTCTGCTACTACTTCTATTACGGCGACGCGCTGTTCATTATGCTCAACAACGAGGTGATGCGCAAGGACGAAGGTCTGGCTGAGGCTCAGGCGTGGGTGCGCAAGGTCGTTGAGCAGAACAAGGCTCGCTACGTGATCGTTTGCGAGCACTATCAGTGGTTCTTCGGACACGACGGACGCGACTCGCAGTATGGTCGTTGGTGCGAGTTGTTCGACGAGTTGGGCGTTGATCTCGCGCTGGCGGGCAACAACCACATCTACGTGCGCACCGCACCCCTCTACGACGGCAAAGCAACCGACGGCAAGCGCGGAACGGTCTATGTTCAGCTGCCCTCGTCGGACAACGAGCGCGGTCAGGCGATCAAAGAGATGCCCCAGCAGAACGAGGATAAGATCCGCCACACGTGGTACGAAGGTCCGCAGACGGTTGGTGCGATACACCTCGCTGCCGACAAACAGCGTATGGTGCTGACGCTGCTCGATCGCAATGGCAACGAGATCGACCGTTGCGAGGTTTTGGCAAAGAAGAAGTAGGTTGGAGATTCAAAATTCAAGATTCAAAATTCAAAATTTATAATTTGCAAAAGAGCTGCGCTCCGAAGAGCGCGGCTTTTTCTACATTCTCCAAAATAGGCAAAATCCTTGATTTTGACACATACTCGCGGGCTCGCCCTTTGGGCGATCGTCCCTGCCTACGAGTATGCGCACATTCTGCAACCAAACAAAAAGGTCGCCCCACATTATCGAGAGGCGACCTTCGGTATAAAGTTATCAGAGAGTGTTATTTGCGTTGAATTGTCGGGGTGAGCGACTCGACCGTGCAGTTACCGCTGTAATTGATTCGAGCATACGGATTGGTGGTAGTTGCACGCAACTTGCCCGAACAGAGCACATCTGCCGACGAGTAGTCGTTAGCCACGACCGTCAGGTTGCGCACATCGAACTTTGAGGCGTTGAACTCCGAACGTCCCGACAAGGTTACAAACCCCTCAGTTGCGCGACCCGAGCCAATGTTGATTTTCGAGTAGCTTTCGAGCTTAGCCGAGAACTTAGCACCCTGCGGAGCCGACATACGCTTGGCGGTAATCGACGAGCGACCGTTGAGCTCGAACACGGCAGACTTTTCAAATGTTATCTGATCCGACATAACGTCCGAATAGCCATTGATTTCCACACGGAGGGTGGTTGCACCAATCTCGCCACGAAGTTTACTGCGTCCATTGAGCACAAATCGCGCCTCGTGGATCGACGTGCCGATATTGAGGTCGGAGTAGCCATTTGCCTTACCAACAAAGGTGTTTGTCACGACCGTGCCACTGACCTCCGAACGACCATTAAGATTGTACAGAACCATACCATTTTTCATCGTGCTACCATCGCGGTTGGTCGTGAGGACATTAGCATCGAATTTGCTGTAACCATTGGCATTGACCGTTACCTTCTGCGCTATCAGATGACCGGTAGCCGACACCGAAGCGCGGTTATTGACATCGAAAGTCAGCACATCGGTTCGGAGCGAGGTTTTGATCTGCACCGATGCAGTGTTATCGGCATAGATACGACTCAGGTGCGACGACACGGGCAGGTAGACCTCGACTTTCATATCGCCAGTCCAAGCCGAGTACTTTTTGTGATCTATCGAAAGGCTGAGAACGCCATCTCGCATATCATACTTCACACCGTCCATAAAAGCTCGGTCGCAACGAACTTTGAGCGTCGAGACCGATGGCGCGATTATCACTTTGATACGACCATCGACACGCAGAGTGTGGTAATTTACAATCTTGCCGTAGTTTTGTTCAATGATCTGACCCGTAGGCGATACCAAAGGCGTGCGCTTGCCATTCATACGATAATATTGCTGTTTGACCTCGGGCGCGGGAACAGACTCGATGGGCAGCAATTTGCCATCATCGCCGATGACGTAGGTACGTGTACGAGGGTCATTCATCACATCGTTCACATAGCTAAGCACCTCGTTTTTGTCAGATTCGTTAGCCAACTGCCAATACAACGCACTATCGAGATAGAAGGTGTTGTCATTCATCGACACATTGCCCTCGAAATCGACGCCCGCCACCCGACGAATTGTCCACGCAAGCGAGCCCTCCGAGTTGTAAAGTTGATTGATCTGGGCACTCGACAGCACCTCGGCAAAGCGGTCGATATAGTCCAACTTGACCTGTGCCGTAGCCGACACGTTCATCAGATTGACCTTCATCGCGTTGAGCGGAGAAACCTCGTCGAGTTGCTCATTAGAGGTGCGCACCGCCTCAGCCAATGCCTCACGATACTCGTCATAGATCGGCTCGAACCTATTGCGAGCCTCCTTCGAAAGATTCAGCGACGAGATCACCTGCTCACGCGCTGCGGCACGAATCTGATCGGGTGTCTGCGGAGTCTCGGCTAAGAGCTCCGACGTCGGCTCGACAGCCACAGCCGCCTGCGCGAACATCAGTATCGAAATGAGAATAAGGTATATACGTTTCATAGTTGTAGTTAGATTTGTTGATTAAAAATAATATCATCGTAATTCATCTCCGCCACCTCGCGCAGCGTTTCGGGCGAGGCGGTAGCCAACAGCTCGGCAAGCGTCGGCTGGGGCTCAGGCTCCACGCTGACAAACGATAGACCCACAATAAACGCAACTGCAACAACAGCCATCGCAACAGCCCACTGCAACTGCACTCGCGTGCGGCGGACGGGTTGCGCAACTTGCTCCGTGCGAGCCGTCGTGCGTAGACGGATTCGCTCTGCCATAACCTCGAACTCCGCGTCCGAAGTTCGATAGGGAAGTCGTCGGTCGATTTTGTTCAATGTATTCATAGTTGCCAATCGTTTAGCTGTTCTTTCAATCGTTTCACCGCGTAATGGTAGCAGGTTTTGGCGGCCTGCTCGCTCTGCCCCGTCGCGGTGGCTATCTGGGCATAGCTTAGTTCGTCGTAATAGCGTAGGTTAAAAACTAATCGCTGCTTGGTCGGCAGTTCCAACACCGCCCGCTGGAACTCAATCAATCGTTCATCGGCATCGGGAGGCGAAGAGTCGGCTACGCGATCCGACAGCTCGCGGCTCACCCGATCTATCGACGTGAAAATCGACCGTCGCTGCCGTCGCAAAGCACTGATGGTCAAATTGGTGGCAATGCGGTAGATCCAAGCGCGCAACTCGCCATCACCCCCACGAAAGCGATCAAACTGCTCGAAGGCTCGTACGAATGTCTCCTGCGTGATCTCCTCCGCCTCGTCGTGCTCAACGATCAATCGTCGCACGTGCCAATAGATTGGTCGGAGCAGCACCCCGACCAGACGATCGAAAGCCTCGTTGCGAGAGGCTGCGTCGCGCAGTTCGGAGCAGGCTGGGAGTGTTTGTTGGGTCTTTGTCATTGGTTTGTTCAGCAGTGCTTTTGACTATATGACGCACGAAGGTACGAAAAGTTAAATCGAGAGTGCGATTTTTTCTCAAAAAATTAATATATTTGTACATTGGAACAAAACTAAAACTCACGATTATGAAAAGACTTCTCGTTATTCTGCTCTGCCCGCTGATGATGAGTGCGTGCAGCTCGCTCAACACCTCGAAACTCCTTAGCGCAGGCGCAAATTTAGCTGCGTCGATGTCGATTACTGACGCGCAGGTGGCGCAGATGTGTAGCGAATATATGGTCTATCAGGATCAGCAGAACAAAATCGCTCCCGCAACCTCGAAGTACACTCAGCGTCTTAACAAACTCGTAAAGAACCTCAAAGGCGTCGAGGGTATGAAGCTCAATTTCAAGGTGTATGAAACCAACGAAGTCAATGCCTTCGCTTGTGGCGACGGCAGTATCCGTGTCTATTCGGGTCTGATGGACGCAATGACCGACGATGAAGTTTTTGCAGTGATCGGACACGAGATCGGACACCTCAAACACGCCGACACCAAGAATATGATGAAGCAGGCTTATCGTACCGCAGCACTCAAAGACGCTATCGGCTCGATCAGCCCCACGCTCGAAAACCTGACCAACTCGCAGCTCGGTGCGATCGCTACGGCTTACGGCGAGGCTCAATTCTCGCAGAAACAGGAGTTTGCAGCCGACGAGGAGGCTTTCAATATGTGTATCGCCAACGGTCGCAGTCCCTATGCGATGTACAACGCGCTGAACAAGTTGATCCAGATGGCGGGCAGCAGCAACTCGCAGACCGCCTCGAAGGTGGCTCAGATGTTCTCGACCCACCCCGACAGCGCAACCCGCGCCGCACGTATCAAAGAGAAGGCGGACGCCTATACGAAGAAGAAGTAAAGGTTTGTTCGAATTCAAAATTCAAGATTCAAGATTCAAAATTATTTTGAGGAGGGGCGTTATACTATTAATTATTATATTTTGCGCCGTAGCGAATGTTACGGCGCAAAACATTGATTCGCTCTTACGCGAGGTTCAGAACTCGGATCAGTCGGCACGTCTGGCGATGATCCAACTCACACGTGGTGATCAACTCGATATTGACGCAGTGCTCGCGGCACAAGAGCATATTGAGCAAGTGGATTCGACGAATCAAGCGATTGTAGCTCAATTGCTCGAAAATGGGTGGGCACCAGGACTCACCAAAGAGTCAAACAATGCGATTTGGCTCGTTATCGACCACGCACCGCTCGACTATCAGTTGCGCTATCTGCCACTCGTAGAGCAGCAGGTTGCTACGGGCACAATCTCCAAAAGCGACTACGCCACATTGTACGACCGAATACGTATGCGACAAGGATCACCGCAACGTTATGGCACACAGACCGTTCAACATCGCAGCAGCGAAGCCAATGCTCCAATATATGTTTATCCCGTCGAGAATCACCGCAAGCTCAATCGCCTGCGCCGCAAGATGGGTTTAATGCCTATTAAACGCTACTGCCGACAAGTCGAAAAGATCTACGGTGCACCCTGTATCTATGACCCTTCGCTCTCGGTTGAAGATTTTGAATAAACAACATTGAGCCACGCTTTTGGGCGTGGCTTTTTCGGTGCTATAAACACGCTCCCTACGCGGCGCGTCATCATTGGCAGTCGGCTTTCAGCCGAGCCCCCACCAGCTAATGATGAGCCACAAATGAAAGCACAGTAAATAATTTTGAATTCTGAATCTTGAATTTTGAATTAAAATACATAATTTTGCGCCCGATTTTGACACACTCTAACTCCAAACGCAATGAAAGGATTGATGACAATCGGACTGCTCGTAATGTCCAACGTGTTTATGACAATGGCTTGGTATGGTCACTTGAAGTTCAGCCAAATGAAGGGTTTCGACAAACTCGGATTGGTAGCTATCGTACTGATTAGCTGGGGCATTGCACTGTTCGAATACTTCTTTCAGGTGCCAGCAAACCGTATCGGTTTCCGCGAGAATGGCGGTCCGTTCTCGTTGGTCGAGTTGAAGGTGATTCAGGAGGTGGTGTCGCTCACCGTGTTCACAATTTTCACGCTGCTTGTCTTCCGCACCGAGGCTCTGCGCTGGAATCACGCTGTGGGTTTCTTCTGTCTGATTCTTGCAGTCTATTTTATTTTCCGCAAATAATTGACAATCATAAAAATACAAGACGCCGCTACGGAATACGTAACGGCGTCTTTTCTATCTAAAACTCTACCCTACTTCTGCTCACGGGCACGCCACATCTGGTAGCTATTGACCAGATTCTGCCACACGATATATGCCGTCGGCGCGATCGACGAAATCGGATCGAGGAAGGTCTGCGATATCCACACAACGAGGATCGTATTCTTCTGACCGAGCGACTGACCACCCGCCGCGGGATCGCCATAGTAGCGACCAAGGCGACGACCAAGCGTAAACTGCGCAATGCAGACCAACAAAGCCACCACCGCAAGCGCGATTTCGGTCATCACATCGACCTCTGTCAAATCGAGGATAAAGCAGGTTGTGCGTGCCATAATGACCGCCAAACCCACCAGCCACGCATAGAACGAAAGCGCGCTATGGCGCGACACCCAATCGCTCACGCGCGGCACGGCTACGCGGCATACCTGAGCCACCACAAATGGCAGAACCAACATCGGAGCTACACGACCAAGAATCTCTGTAAATGAGCAGGTTCCATCGCCAACCCACGACAACACAGCTGGTGCCAAAAATGCAAAAACGAAGTTGCACAGCAGGCTATAAGTGGTCATCGTGACGATATTTGCGCCCAACATTCCGCCAATCACCACAGCCGCCATCGCCACAGGAGCCATCACACAAATCAGCGCACCCTGCGCCACCGTCACGTTCCACCACGCTAACGCCGCATACAACGCCAAAGCCACCACAAATTGGAAAGCAATCAACCAAAAGTGCATTGGTTGCAGACGCATTTGACGCATATCGACGCGGCAAAATGTGATAAACAACATCGTAAAGATCACAACGGGCGTAATGCGGTGGTCGCACCACGTATCGAGTGCCATAATCTGTCGGCAAAAGAGTGCGCCCGCGATCATCACCGTAGGCATCGAGATGGTTTTAATAGTCGGATTCATCGTCTTGGGGAAATGTTACGTTTTCGGGCGCAAATTTAGGAATTTTGGGCGGTTTTTGCACTCTCCGCAGGCAAAATTCACCCTTCGCACGTGCGCACACATCGCACGAGAGCGGGTGCGAGCGAAAAAAGTTGTGCGAAAATGAAAAAAATGGGGTGCGAAGTGTTTGATGTCTACGGAGCATTTGTTATCTTTGTAGTCGATATTTTTAAAATTCATTTTTTCTATTAGAACTCTACTTCTATGAGTGAGGCACTTAAACACGAATGTGGCATCGCCCTCGTTAGGTTGAGAAAACCTATTTCCTATTACACCGAAAAGTATGGTACGCCCCTCTACGGTATGAACAAACTCTATCTGTTGATGGAGAAACAGCATAACCGCGGTCAAGAGGGTGCAGGTTTGGCTTGTATCAAGCTCGCTGCACAAGCCGGCAACGAGTATATTTTCCGCGAACGTGCGCTCGGTAGTGGCGCAATTGGCGAGTGCTTCGCCGCAGCTAACAAGGCTATCGCCGCTGGTCGCGCAGCAGGACTCTCAGACGAAGATATGCCCTACGTTGGCGAGTGCTACGTGGGTCACCTGCGTTATAGCACCGGCGGTCGTAACGGTATGTCGTATGTTCACCCCTTCCTGCGCCGCAATAACTGGCGTTCGCGCAACATCGTTTTGGCTGGTAATTTCAGCCTGACCAACGCCGAGGAGCTGATGGCTCACGTGGTGAAGCAGGGTCAGCACCCCCGTCAGGACGCCGATATGTTCCTTATGCTCGAACAGCTCGGCTATATGCTCGATGAGCAGGTCGAGGAGTTGCAGCACAAATTTATGTCTGAGGGTTACATCGGCTCGGAGCTGATCGACAAGATCGAGGACGAACTCAATATCCAGAAGATTATGCGCGAGGCATCGTCGCTGTGGGACGGTGGTTTCGTGATCGAAGGCGCAACAGGTACGGGCGACTGCTTCGTACTGCGCGATAAGTGGGGTATCCGCTCGGCATTCTACTACATCGACGACGAGGTGGTGATCGTTGCGTCGGAGCGTCCCGTAATTCAGACCGCAATGAACCTCACGACCGATCAGGTCAAGGAGTTGAAAGCGGGCGAAGGTCTGTTTATCAAGCGTAATGGCGAGGTGAGCGTCGAGCAGATTTTGGAGCCTGCCGAGAAGTTGGCTCCCTGCTCGTTCGAGCGTATCTATTTCTCGCGTGGTAGCGACTCGGATATCTATCGTGAGCGCAAAACACTCGGTCGTCTGCTCTGCGACAAGATCCTCAAAGAGGTCGATTACGACATCGACCATCTGGTGCTCTCGTTTATCCCCAACACCGCTGAGGTGGCTTACTACGGTATGGTCGAGGGAATGAACGACTATATGAATCGTCAGAAGGTGGAGCAGATCGAGGCTTTGGGTGCAAATCCGCAGGCAGAGCAGATCGAACAAATCTTGGATCGCAGCGTTCGAACCGAGAAGTTGGCAATTAAGGATATCAAGTTGCGTACGTTTATCACCGAGGGTGCGAGCCGAAACGATCTGGCTGCACACGTCTACGATATTACCTACGACACGGTTACTCCCAAAGTTGATAGCATTGCTGTTATCGACGACTCGATCGTGCGCGGTACAACACTCAAACAGAGTATCATCAAGATTCTCAGCCGCCTGAACCCGAAGAAAATCGTCATCGTTTCGTCGTCGCCTCAGGTGCGCTACCCCGACTATTACGGTATTGATATGTCGCGTATGAGCGAGTTCATTGCCTTCCACGCTGCTGTTGCACTGTTGCGCGAGCGCGGTATGGAGCAGTTGTTGCACGACACCTACAAGAAGTGTTTGGAGCAGGCTAAGTTGCCCGTTACGGAGATGGTTAATTGCGTGAAGGATATTTACGCACCCTTCACCGATGACGAGATCACGGAGCAGATCACAAAGATGCTGACTCCCGAAGATTGCACCGTACCCGTAAGTATCGTATATCAGTCGATCGAGGGTCTGCACGAGGCGTGCCCCAACAATAAGGGCGATTGGTACTTCTCAGGCGACTTCCCCACTGCGGGTGGTAACCGATTGGTCAATGCCGCTTACGTAGCTTACTACGATCAGTACGTTAAATAATTTCGAATTAAGAATCAAACCTAACGACTTGACACAAATATTATGGGAAAGTACAAACTGAAAAAAGAGGGCGGTTTGATCCCAAATGCCGAGCCAATGGATATTATCCGCCGCTATGAGCGCATTAACACCAATGTTTTCGAGAGCGAGAACGAGGGTGCTAAATATGTCGCAAACAAAATCGTTGCCGCGATCAAAGCAAAAGAGGCTAAGGGCGAAAAATTTGTGCTGGGACTGACCCCGGGGGGCTCTCCCGTAGGGATCTACTCGGAGTTGGTTGAGATGTTCCGCGCCGGCGAGGCGAGTTTCCGCAATGTGGTGGTATTCTCGCTCGACGAGTTCTACGGCATTTCGAAAGAGGCGCAGCAGAGCCGCAACTTCCGTATCCACGAGGAGTTCTTGGAGTATGTCAATGTGCGTTCTGAGAACACCTTTATTCCCGATCCGTCGGTGCCCGTAGAGGAGGTTTCGCAATACTGCCGCGACTATGAGGCAAAAATCGCCGAAATGGGCGGCATAGACCTGATGTTACTCGGTATGGGCTCGAAGGGTCAGATCGGTTTCAACGAGGCGGGTTCGCACTCGAATAGCAAGACCCGTATGGTCGCCCTCAGCAACGCAAGTATCAAAGAGGAGGCCTCGGCATTTGCCAACGTGCAGGAGGTGCCGACCAAAGCCATCACGATGGGTATCGGCACAATACTCGCAGCAAAGCAGATCGTATTGGTTGCTTGGGGCGAGGATAAGGCAGAAGTGGTTGGACAGGTGATCGAAGGTTCGATCGACCCGATGTGTCCCGCAACCTACTTGCAGGAACATCACAACATCGAGATCGTGGTGGACGAAGAGGCTGCCGAGGAGCTGACTCGCGTCAAAGCTCCGTGGTTGGTGGGCACGTGCGATTGGTCGCCAAAGTTCATTCGCAAGGCTGTGATCTGGCTGGCGATGAAGACCCAAAAGCCGATTCTCAAACTCACCTACAACGATTATATCGACAATTCGCTCGGTCAGCTGCTCGAAGCTGAGGGCACGTTCGACTCGATCAACATCAAGGTATTCAACGATTTACAGCATACGATTTCGGGCTGGCCCGGTGGCAAACCCAATGCCGACGACTCGACCCGTCCCGAACGCGCTACACCCTACCCGAAACGTGTGATTATCTTCTCGCCCCACCCCGACGACGACGTGATCTCGATGGGTGGCACATTTATGCGTCTGACCGATCAGGGTCACGACGTGCACGTTGCTTATCAGGTTTCGGGTAACGTTGCCGTGCACGACGACGTGATTATGCAATTTATCACAACTGCCCGCGAGATGGGTTTGGGCGATTGGGTCGACGAGGTAAACCGCATTATCGGTCAAAAACGCAAGGGACAACCTGAGCCTCGCGCACTGCTCAACTTGAAAGGAGCAATGCGTCGTGGCGAGGCGATCGGAGCTTGCTCGGTATTTGGTGTACAGGAGGAGAATATCCACTTCTTGAATCTACCCTTCTACGAGTCGGGCGGCATCAAGAAGAACCCGATGGGTCAGGCAGATATTGAGATTATCGCCAATCTGTTGCGCGAGGTTAAACCCCACCAGATCTTTGCGGCGGGCGACTTGGCAGATCCGCACGGCACACACCGCGTCTGCATCGAGGCTATTTTGGCTGCGGTCGAGCAGGTGAAAGATGACGAGTGGATTAAGGATTGCCGAATGTGGCTCTATCGCGGTGCGTGGATGGAGTGGAGTTTGGATATGGTCGATATGGCTGTACCTCTCTCGCCCGACGAGGTGCTCAAAAAGCGTCACGCAATCTATCGCCACCTCTCGCAGAAGGATCTCGTACCCTTCCCCGGTGAGGATCCGCGCGAGTTCTGGCAGCGTGCCGAGGAGCGAACTCAAACGACCGCAATGCTTTATGACAAACTCGGAATGGCTGAATATCAAGCTATGGAGGTATTCGTGAAAATGTTCTAACAAACGAAAAGACAATTACTAACTAATAAAACATCAAAAAGAGATGAGATTAATTATCGAAAACAACGCTGCCGAGGTTGCTAAGTGGGCGGCAAATCACATTGTTGAGCGAATCAATGCACACAAGGGTCCTAAGCCCTTCGTTTTGGGTCTTCCTACCGGCGGTACTCCTCTGGGTACTTACAAGGAGCTGATCGCAATGAACAAGGCTGGTAAGGTTTCGTTCAAGAACGTGATTACGTTCAATATGGACGAGTACTGCAACCTGCCCGAAGAGCACCCCGAGAGCTACCACTCGTTTATGTGGAACAACTTCTTCAAGCACGTTGATATCAACCCCGAGAATGTGAACATTCTGAACGGTAACGCTGAGGATTTGGAGCGTGAGTGCGCTGAGTACGAGGCTAAGATCGAGGCAGCAGGCGGTATCGATCTGTTTATGGGTGGCGTAGGTAACGACGGTCACATCGCGTTCAACGAGCCTTTCTCGTCGCTCCACTCGCGTACCCGTATCAAGACTCTGACCGAGGATACTATCATCGCTAACGCTCGTTTCTTCGATGGCGACGTTAATCAGGTTCCCAAGACCGCTCTGACCGTTGGTGTTGGTACCATTCTGTCGAGCCGCGAGGTTATGATTTTGGCTACCGGTCACGCTAAGGCTCAGGCTGTTAAGCAGGGCGTAGAGGGTGCTTACAACCACTCGTGGACCATCACCGGTTTGCAGGTACACCCCAAGGGCGTGCTGGTTATCGACGACGCTGCTGCGCAGGAGTTGAAGGTTTCGACCTACCGCTACTTCAAGGATATCGAGAAGGACAACTTGTAATTCAATCGAGATACCTTTTATAATAAGGACCGCGCCTCATCGAAGGTGCGGTCTTTTTGTTGTTGGTAATAATGCCAAAAGCGAAAAGCAAAATTTAGCTGTCGATTTGCGTGCAAATCGACACACGTAGCGGCACCTTCGCACCATTTGTGGCGTGTCATCATTGGCGGGTGGGGGGCTCGGCTGAAAGCCGACCCGCCAATGATGAGTATTCAAAATTCAAAAAGCAAAATTCAAAATTAGTCTTTGCTTATAATTAAGAGCATACGCGCTGCCCCTTGACAGTGCGTGTAGCTTTATTGTTGACAAACAACGCTATTTTCTCAAAAATCGTCAAGTTCTGTGGCTCGCCTCCGGCGACCGCCCCAGCCACAGAACTTGGATAGTTCCCAAAAACAAAAGTCGCACCCCACTCGCGGAGTGCGACTTTAATATTTGAATTTTGCTTTTTGAATTTTGAATACAATTAAGCCGCGCCCAAACTGAGCGCGGCTTAATTTTGCATTTCGAATTGAGGACTACTCTTCGCTTGTAGACTTCGGGTTGTAGGGTTTCAGGATACCGCGCTTCGACGAGCGAATGAAATCCAAAATCTCATCACGCAACTCCGACTGCGGGAATTGCTCCTCAACCAGCTCAACCGCCTTGCCATAGCTATGACCGCTCTGGAACAGCACTCGGAAGATATTCTGAATCTCCTCGATCTGTGCCGACGAGAAACCGCGACGACGCAGCCCCAAGAAATTAGCACCAACGAACGAAACGGGCAAATGAGCTGCCTTAACGTATGGAGGAATATCCTTGCTCACCAACGAGCCGCCACCGACCATAGCGTGAGCACCGATACGGCAGAACTGGTGCACAGCCGAGTGACCGCCAATAATTGCCCAATCGCCAACCTCGACCTCGCCTGCCAGCGACACGCCATTAACAATCACGCAGTGGCTACCAACCTCGCAGTCGTGTGCCACGTGAGCGTATGCCATAATCAGGTTGTGACTACCAACCACCGTCTTACCCTTAGCTGCTGTACCGCGATTGACTGTTGCGCACTCGCGTACCACGTTGTAGTCGCCCAGCTCGGCAGTCGAATACTCGCCCTTGAACTTTAAATCCTGAGGGATACCGGCAATAACCGCTCCCGTATGAATATCGCAGCCTTTACCCAAACGCGCACCGTCCTGCAACACTGCTCCCGTGCGGATATGGCAATCGTCGCCTACCACAACATCTGCCGCAACGTATGCGAAGGGATCAATCGTTACATTTGCACCGATCTTTGCGTCGGGGTGTACGTAAGCCATCGGGCTGATCTGTGAGTTTTCCATATTGTTAGAATATCTGTATTTCGGTTGTTATCTTACTTATTTTTAGCGATTTGTGCCATCAACGTAGCCTCGGTAGCCAACTGACCGCCAACGAATGCCTTAGCCTCCATCAACACAATACCGCGACGGATAGGCTCAGCCAGACGCAACTCAAACTGCAACGTATCACCAGGAACGACCTTGCGCTTGAAACGCACGCCGTCGATCTTCATAAAGTAGGTCGAATAGTTCTCAGGGTCAGGTACCATACTCAACGCCAAGATACCGCCACACTGAGCCATCGCCTCGATAATCAGCACACCAGGCATAACGGGCTCCTCAGGGAAGTGACCAACGAAGAAGGGCTCGTTCATCGTTACGTTCTTGATACCCGCAATCGAATCCTCGTCGATGTGGAAGATGCGATCAACCAGCAGGAACGGTGGACGGTGCGGCAACATCGAACGAATGGCATTGATATCATAGATCGGAGCAACCGTAGGATCATACTTGAAGCGAGGTTTCTCACCCTCCTTACGCATCACGCGACGCATCTGCTTAACCGTCTCGGTATTAGCATAGTGACCAGGACGAGTTGCCATAATACGACCCTTGATACGAACGCCGAGCAGAGCGAAATCGCCCAGCAGGTCGAGCAACTTGTGGCGTGCCAACTCATTAGTGTAGCGCAATTCGAGATGGTTCAAGTAGCCACCCGTGATCTGGATATCCTGCTTATTGAAGACCTTTGCCAAACGGCTCAACTCCTCGTCCGAAACGGGGTTCTCGACAACCACAATCGCATTGTCCAAATCGCCACCCTTAATCAGATTGGCGTTGAGCAGCGGCTCCAACTCGTGCAGGAATACGAACGTACGGCACGAAGCGATCTTATTCTGATAGTCGTCCTCGGGCATAAACGTAGCGTACTGGTTACCAATAACTTTCGAATTATAGTCAACGTGTACCGACACATTGAATTCATCATCGGGATAGACCAAAATAACCACGCCCTTTTCGGGAATCGTATAGACGATTTTATCAGTCACCTCGTAATATTTGCGCTCGGCAGCCTGCTCCTCCAAGCCCACAGCAGCAATGCCTGCTGCATACTCGCGAGCCGAGCCGTCCATAATCGGCGTTTCGGGAGCATCAACCTCGATGATCGCATTGTCAACGCCCATAGTCCACAGTGCCGAAACGATATGCTCAATGGTCGAAACCTTAGCCGCACCGCGCTCGATAGTCGTACCACGCGAAGTATCGACTACGAAATCACCCAACGCCGGCACCTCAGGAGCACCCTCCAAATCGACACGACGGAATACCAAACCCGTATCAGCCGCAGCGGGCAGAACGGTCATATTGACATTCAATCCTGTATGCAAACCGCGACCAGAGAACGACAGCGGGGCTTTCAATGTTTGCTGTTTTGTTATCATTTGTTCCTCTTTTTTCATCATTTATTCTACAAAGATAGGAATTTTTTATAGAATATAGTATTTTTGTAGAAAATTAACACCATAAATGACAAATCAACCAATAGATACGCCCAAAAAACGCCAAAGAATCAAACTCCCGTTCGACAACCGCAAGACCGATGCGGGCGAATGGGCTTTCGATCATCGTGCAGGATTGTGCATTACGCTGATCGTCTATTTGGTTATTGCTATTGCGTTCGTTACTTCGAAGATTGTGGTCAATTCGCGCCCCCATATGCAGGGTATGGTCATCGACATTGAGACCCTCGAAGAGCTTGCTGCCGAAAAAGCCCGCCTCGAACGCGAAATCGAGCGCAAACAACAGTTGGCGGACTATGGCTCAATCTCGAATCGCATTTCGAATGCCAACTCGAATCTGAGTGAGGCTGAGGCTCAACGCGCCGCCGCAGGATCCGACCTGAGCGACTACGGCAAGGAGGTGCAGGAGCGTATGCGTGCCAACCGAGAGACATTCAATCAAGGCGTGAACGACGCCAATGCCATAAGCGAAAATCGCCCCCAGCAGACTTCGGGCGACGCAACAGAGGGACGCGACGCAAAGGTTGCGGGCAACGTGACGGTCGAGTATTCGTTCACCGATCCCGTGCGCCAATCGCGCAAGTTACCCGTACCGGCATACACCTGCCAGAGTGGTGGTCGCGTGGTGGTAAACGTAACGCTCAATCGCAGTGGTAAGGTCATCGCCGCCGAGGTCGATCGCTCGCAGTCGGATAACATTGCCGAGCTGCACGACGCTGCCGTTCGCAAGGCTCGCGAATCGCGTTTCAACCTCGACCAGAACGCCCCCGAGCGTCATCGCGGCACGATCACCTATCTGTTCCGTCCGCAGTAGCAGGTGGCAATTCAAAATTCAAAATTCAAGATTCAAAATTATTTTTGAGTGGGGAGTTAGGGATTTTGAGTAGTAAGGCAACAAATTTGAAATAAGAGAAACACACTATGGTCATAACCTCCGAAAATTTCGTATTCATAAGCGCGATACTGCTCTTTGCTGCCGTAATGGCAGGTAAGACAGCCTATCGTTTCGGTGCGCCCGCATTGTTGTTCTTCCTTGCGGTTGGTATGCTGTTTGGCTACCAGCTCATCTCGTTCGACTCGCCCGAATTGACCCAATTTATCGGTATGATCGCACTGAGTATCATTCTGTTTTCGGGCGGTATGGATACCAAAATCAAGGAGATACGCCCCGTAATGACGACGGGCATTGTACTCGCCACGCTGGGTGTCGCAGTCACCGCCCTACTGCTCGGCACGTTCATATATCTCATAATGCCATTGTTCGGTTTCGAGTTCTCGTTTATGCAGTCGTTACTGCTCGCAGCGATGATGTCATCGACCGACTCAGCCTCGGTATTCTCGATTCTGCGAAGCAAAAAGACAGGTCTAAAAGAGAACCTGCGCCCGCTGTTGGAGCTCGAAAGTGGTAGTAACGACCCGATGGCATACATTCTGACGGTACTCTTGGTTGGTGTGCTCGCTCCGACGGGATCGAGCGACATAAATGTTTGGAGTGCAATCATCGACTTCGTGATCAAGATGGTTGTCGGCGCGGTGATCGGCTATGCTCTGGGACGCGCGGCGGTGTGGTCGATCAACCGAATCAACATCGACAACAAGGCATTCTACTCGATTCTGCTGCTGGCGTTTGTGTTCATCACCTTCTCGATCGCCGAGATGTTGCACGGCAACGGTTATTTGGCGGTCTACGTGGCAGGTCTTGTGGTCGGCAACAACAAAATTACACATAAACGCACCCTCACTATCTTCTTCGACAGTTTCACGTGGTTATTCCAGATTGTGATGTTCATCGCGCTCGGTCTGCTGGTCAATGTCGACGAGTTGCGCGATCCCAATGTGCTGATTATCGGAGGTTTGGTCGGTGTATTTATGATCTTCGTGGCACGCCCCGCAACCGTGCTGCTGTGTATGGCTCCGTTCCGTAAATTCACAACCAAAGCACGCGCTTACGTTTCGTGGGTGGGTCTGCGTGGCGCAGTGCCCATCATCTTTGCCACCTACCCGTTAGTGGCAGACGTTCCCGGGGCGCGATTTATGTTCAACGTGGTCTACCTCGTGACGATCATCTCGCTGATCGTGCAGGGCACAACCGTTAGCTCGATGGCTAACGTGATGGGCTTAGCTGAGGAGGAAGAGGAGGCAAGTTTCGAGGTCGAGATGCCCGACAAAATCAAGTCGGCAATGACCGAAATACGTATCAATGCGTCGATGATCGCTCGTGGTAACCAGCTGAAACAGATCACACTACCCGACCATACGTTGGTGGTTATGGCACGTCGTGGCGAGCGATATTTCATTCCCAAAGGTCACACGACGCTCGAAGAGGGCGACCGTCTGCTGATTATCTCGGACAACGACGAAGAGCTGCAACGCGAGCTGGCTGCGCTGGGTATTACGAAGGTGGTCAAGTTGCGATAATCTACACTCTCAATTACAATATAATATTGTAATTTACCCCCCCCGAAAAATTTTATTTCGGAATCAGTCATTGTGTTATTGCACAAACGGTTATGCCATTTTGACAAAACAACGCCATTCGGAGCATTTTTTGCGATAAAAATTTGGTTTTGTCAAATCGATTCGCCATATTTGCAAAAATCATAAAAAACATAAAACTATGAAAAAGATATTATTTCTGCTTGTGGCGGTGATTTTTTGCTTGCCTACAATAACAAATGGACAAAGCCGATACGCAGTTACACCTGCTTACGATGGTTTTGAAGAAGCCCAAGCGAGAACGCAAAAATTAAAAGAGGCGAGATATCAAACAAAAGTTGATAAAAATAGGAAGAGATATGAAGATAGAATGGAACAACTTAATCAAGCATATCTCGACGCAAAGACCTCTGCCGAAACCGTAACTGACGAGGCTACGGGCACTACCACGATAAAGTGGAATGACGGTGCTGCATATCAGGGTCAGACTTACTACGGCGAGATTAAGGGTATTGGCACGATGGTTTATCCCGACAAAAGCAAGTACGTTGGCTCGTGGGAGCGCGACCTACCAAATGGCAACGGCACTTTCCAAACACCCGAAGGCATTACATTTACGACCACGTTCGTGAATGGCGTTCCCCACGGCAAAGGCGTGATTCAAGACCTCGACGGACGTATGTACTCTGCCCGTTGGGTGCGTGGAGTTCTCAAAGAGAAATCGATTAAACCCCTCAAAGAGAAGAAATAACCCAACTGATTGAGAATTAGATAAGACCGCTTTCCGATATGGTAAGCGGTCTTGTCATTTAAAGGCTGGCGCACGCGGTGGCGTGGGGCGGCGCGACTGAAAGTCGCGGGCGCCACCGCGTGTGTCGATTTCTTCGAAATCGCCAATTCAATGCACAAAAAAACCACGCCCGAAAGCGTGGTCCTGTTGTTACTCGCTACAAATCGTGCGACAGCGGAGCAGGAACGGTCGCTGAGGTATCGAAATCGCCCCAACGCTCAGCGATCGAATCGAGCGTAGCCAACAACTCGGGAATATCGAACAGCGTAACCAGTTTCAAGCGCGTCGATTTGAAATCGGGCAGACCCTTAAAGTAGTTCGACAGGTGGCGACGCATCTCCAACACACCCACGTGTTCGCCCTTCACCTCAACCGATTTAAGCAGATGATGTTTGGCAATCTCAACACGCTCAATAACTGACGGCTGGGGCAGTTTCTCGCCCGTCGAAAGATAGTGGCGCACCTCGCGGAATATCCACGGACGACCATACGTCGCGCGACCAATCATCACACCATCGACACCCCACTTATCGAACGCCTCGGCAGCCGACTCCGCCGAGTCGATATCACCATTGCCAATGATCGGGATCTTAATCAACGGATTGTTCTTCACCTTACCTATAAGCGACCAATCGGCACGACCCGTATACATCTGTGCACGGGTGCGACCGTGGATAGTAAGTGCTGCAATGCCAACGTCTTGCAGGCGTAGCGCAATCTCCTCGATATTGCGGTTATCATCGTCCCAACCCAAACGCGTCTTGACAGTTACGGGGGTCTTAACCGCCTGCACAATCTGGCGCGTCATCTCGACCATCAATGGCACATCGCGCATCATACCGCTACCCGCACCACGCGAGGCGATCTTCTTCACGGGGCAACCGAAATTGATGTCGATAATATCGGGATTGGCAGCCTCCGCCATACGCGCCGCCTCGACCATAGGCTCAATCAAATGACCATAGATCTGTATGCCGACGGGACGCTCCTCCTCGGCAATATTGAGTTTAGCAAGTGACTTCGCGGCATCGCGGATCAGTCCGTCCGACGAGATAAACTCGGTGTAGACCACATCGGCACCAAATCGCTTACACATATATCGGAACGAAGGATCGGTCACGTCCTCCATAGGCGCGAGAAACAACGGCTTATCGCCCAATTCGATATCGGCAATCTTCATCTGTCTGATTTTGGTTTTCTGCGCGCAAAGATAGTGATAAAAAATGAGATCGGATCACTTGTCATCGCTTTTCGTGCGTGCAGGTGATCCGAACTAATGTTTATAGGCGAGGTTAAATGTCGTATTTCGTTACGCGCTTCAACTTACCACTCTCAAAATCAATTTTCAAATTCGGAATAATTGCCTTACCGACCGTATAACTACAATCTTCATACTTACCTCCGAAATTATAACTATCAGGTGTGCCAAGTATCTGCAACACCTCCTCTTTGGGCTGACCGACGTAGAGTTTCACCGCACCCTTCGGACCGCGGACATCAATCCACACGCGGTTGTCAGCGGGTTTCGCGGTCGTTGTTTTCGGGGTTGCAGCGGGAACTTGGGCAACAGTTTTGGTGGTTACCTTCATCTCCTTCTTGACCTTGGCAACAGCCTTAGTGACAGCCGATTCGACCAACTCATCAATATTGGCACTCGGTTGCTCCGCCTGCTCCTCAACAACTATCTGCGACAGATATTCGGCAACTGCCGTTTCGACCTTTGCGTCGACATACTCTTCGAACGAGCCCGACACAAAAAACACTAAACAAAATGCCAAAGCAAGACCTAAGCCGACATTAATTATCGTTCTCATAGTTTCCTCATTTTTAAAGTTTCGTGCCCACTAAATGCGGCAATATTTACTACGGCAGACAAAGTGCGGATTATTCAGCAACTCCTTGTTATAGGCGAGGTGCTTGCCGCTCTCGATAGCCACCGTCGAGCCACCTGCCTCCTCCAAAATCAACTCACCTGCCGCCGTATCCCATTCGTAGGTGTTCGACGTGCGGACATAGTAATCGACCGTACCCTCAGCCAGCATACAGAACTTATACGAACTACCCTGCTCGACAACCTCCAAATCGGGCACACACGTGCGAATGGCGTCGATATGGGTAAAGGTTTCGGGGGTGTTGTGCGAACGGCTGATGGCGATACGCATAGGTTCGTTGCCCTTCGTTGCAACGGGCAGCGACACCAAGCCATCGCCTATCGAGGCAAAGTCAGCCTCGGAGGTTGCCGACGCCACCACATTCTCCTTGACGTAGGCTCCACCACCCTTCACCGCCATAAACATTCGGCTGATATAGGGGACATAGACCACCGACGCAACAGCCTCGTTATCGCTCATCAGCGCGATATTGACCGTAAATTCGTTATTGCCGTTGATAAACTCCTTGGTACCATCAAGCGGATCGACCAACCAGAACAGCTCCCAATTCTTGCGCTCATCGTAGAGCATTTCGCGTCCCTCCTCCGACAGAATCGGAATACGTGTCGAGCCGAGATACTCCTTGATCGCTTCGTGGGCACGACGATCGGCAATGGTCAGTGGCGACGAATCGTTTTTTAGGCTGACGTGGTAGTCCTCGCGCTTATAGATTTCGAGAATCACTGCGCCAGCACGAACGGCAGCGTTGTAGGCCTTAGCCATCAACTGTTGTTGGATATTTTCTGTCATAGTGCAGTTGTGCTTTATCTTTGTGATAAAGATACGAAAAATTTTTCAATTTTATTGCACTTCAACCAAAAAAATCTCACTAAAAAATCCTAAAAGAACACCTCAACAGCCGTCGCAAACTCCTCGTGCACTCTTCGCCCTCCTCACCTCGCACCACCAAGCGCGTGCGGAGCGCAATACTCGACGCCAACAATGCCGTTGCGTAGGTCGCCACGATGAGTAGCAACGACTCCCGTGCCGCCTCCCAATTCTGACAAGCCAACGCCACGAACAGAGCCACCGTAGGCAATGCGCCCGTTGCAATCAGCAACCGCCGCAGAGGATTCTCCGAGCGATGACGATAGGCAGTCGAATAGGCTAACGGCAGGTCGAGTTGTCGACCTCGCAGGCGACGGATCATCGCTACACGTGGGTGCTCGCCCGCAAAACCAGCCTCACCAATAACCGCCCAACGAGCAAACATCGCCACACGACGGCGATCGAAAAAGTGCATCGGAGCGACTTGTGCCGCAAGCACCTCATTGCGTCTTTCGCCACTCTCGTGCAACTCCATCACCCAGCGCGGCAGAGCGTCGGGCAGTAGAAAGCGATCAGATTCGAGCGGCACAATGCGATCGTACGACGCCACCACTACCCCACAATTCCAATCATCGGCACGCGAGCGGTGCAGTCGATCAATCACAACCAATCGTCGATAGCGACGTTGGCGCGAACGATAGAGCAACGGAACACCCTCGATCGGCAACTCCTCGACCATCGGAAAGTTGACCCGTATCAGCGCATATTTGTTGCAAAGCGCGTGTAAGAGTTTCGGATCGAGCGTCGAATCAATGACCACGATCACCTCATAACGCCAATACTCCGACGAGAGACGTTGCTCGATCTCGCGTAGCGTACGCACGCCACTAACCACCACGCTGACACCCGTCTGGCTCATCGTCTCGCTACCATAACCGTGACACGAGGCTAACATTCGCCCCTTACGCAACGCCGCCAACGCACGTATAGCAGCCACCACGACCGACACCAAGGTCATCGTCAACACCGTCAGTATCAATATCGAAAACCACAACATCTTCGTTCAGTTCAAGTCATCAAACAACGTTTATACGACGCCACGGTCTGCTCGACATATTCGCGCATTTGTGGTCGGTCACCCTCGGGAAGAATCCGAGCTATGGCACGTGCTGAGTAACCCTCCGACGCCAGATGGCGATACCACGCCCGTCGCCGTCCCTCGCTCATCGTTCGTGCCGCCTCGCGCACCGACTCACGATCCAAACGCAGGCGCAGAGCACACAACGTAAACAGCGCAGCCTCAGCCACCTCACGATCATCGGTTGCAATGGCTGCCGCAATCTCCTCCTCAGCCTCCGTAACTCCGAAATAGCGCACTATACACAGTCCAAGCAGTCGGACGTTGGTCTGTTCGGCACGCAACAAGGGTTGATACGCCACGGGGATCAATCCGCGTTTGAGCATCATCAACACCTCCGACAGATCGAACGGCGACAACGGACGCTCGCGCTCGGCAAGAATCGCTATACACCGTTCGGGCGCGTGATTGAGCGCGGCAAGGGTCATACAGAGGGCAACATACGAGTTGCGATTGTGACCATAACGACGTACCATTCGTTCGTAAACCCGATCACCACACTCGATCTGCGCCAACGTATGCAGCCACCACACCCGTTTCATTCCGCGACTTCGATCCGCCTCATCAAGCAGAAGCTGATCCAACCCATTACGGTGCACAACATCCGCCAACACTCGACGATCGTAACCATAGGTCATCGACCCCATTCGCGCCACTACCGTCGCCAACAGCAACCGCGAACTGCGACGCTCAATCAGCGGGAAATCACACTGCGCACTCGCACCTTCGAGCAGTCGCCGATTGAGAATCGACACATAACACCGTTCGAGCGTACGTCGCACCACCATTTTGTATTGTCGAATTCGGGCATAGAGCATCGAAACGACAGCCAACAAAAGCGCAACAACAATCATCGTCAGCGCATACGTTCCGACCACCTCACCCATTGCGCCACTCGTTGATTTGAGCCGTCACCTTACCGCACAGTCGCGGGACATTGACGGGCAAAGTAAAATATTGATCGACACCACTTTCGAGCAGACTCAGCACATTCTGCTCGTCGTGCAACCACGATAGCACATATATTCGCGGCGAGCCACCCGACGTCCGCAAACGACGCGCCACATCGCACCCATTGAGGAACGGGTAGCTCTCCAAAGTTACGATCAGATCGAAGTTCGACAACTGCTCGATCAGCGTTTCGTGCCACCGCTCATAACAGGCTACTTCCGCCTCGATGAGCGACAGCGAATTGCACAACAACGCCCACAAAAAACGGTCGGGAGAAATGATTGCTATTCGATACATCTGCTTAAATTTCACTCAAAAATGCGGCTTTACGAGAATCAAAATTGTGCCAAAAACCGAAAAACAGCCCCAAAACAAAAAAAAGAACCCGAAGAGTATTGCAGTTCGAAGAAAAGTTACTATATTTGCGACCGCGAAATTATGTTTAACACATAATCAACAAACAAATTAAATGTACGTAATAGTAGAAATTGCAGGTCAGCAGTTTAAGGCTGAAAAGGGTCGCAAGCTCTATGTTCACCGTCTTTCGGGCGAGGTTGACTCGTCGGTGAGCTTCGACAAAGTCCTGCTTACAGACAATGACGGTCAGGTTAAGGTAGGTGCACCTGTTGTAGAAGGCGCCTCGGTAAAAGCGAAGATTCTCAAACACTTGAAGGACGACAAGGTCATCGTGTTTAAGAAACGCCGCAGAAAGGGTTACAGAGTGAAGAACGGTCATCGCCAGTGCTTGACTCAGATCCTTGTAGAAGACATTATTGCTTAACTCTTAAAACGAAAAAGAAATGGCACACAAGAAAGGTGTAGGTAGTTCGAAGAACGGTCGTGAGTCAGAGAGCAAACGACTGGGCGTTAAGCTGTTCGGTGGTCAATTCGCTAAGGCTGGTAACATCATCGTTCGCCAGCGCGGTACTGTACACAATGCCGGTGAGAACGTCGGTATGGGTAAGGACCACACTCTCTTTGCACTTGTTGACGGTACCGTTAGCTTCTGCAAGAAGAGCTCGGGTAAGTCGTACGTGAGCGTTACTCCTATCGCAGAGTAAGCCCCGACCGAAGTTTACCGCTTCAACAAAACGTAGCGCAATTCCCCAACGGGAGTTGCGCTACATTTTTATTATATATATGCGTCAGTCTGCTTTGGGCGGCTACCTGTGCGGTTCGAGAACCGTATGCGGAACGTGACCGTGAGCAATGATCTGAATCGGGCAGTTGTAATTGTCGAGCTGCTCGGCTGTAATTACGTTCGACTCGTGGCGATGGACGTGACCATTGACACAGACGATGTTCTTCACAACACTCGTAATCGTGCCCAAATCGTGCGACACCATCACAATGGCAATGCGTTCGTTCAGTCGCTTCAACAACTCATATAGCTCACCCTCAAAACGGTTATCGACAAAGTTGGCGGGCTCGTCCAAAATCAGCAGGCGCGGCTCGGCAATCAGTGCGCGGCACAGCAGCGTGCGCTGCATCTGTCCGCCCGAAATCTCACCTATCGGAGCGCGAGCAATAGAGGCGATACCCGTCTGTTCGAGCAGGCGATCCGCAGCCGCATAGTCCTCACGCGAATAACGACCCGACATTCGGCGCAGAGCCTGCAAACCCGACACTACGGTCTCGCGCACCGAGATCGGAAAGGCGCGGTCGAAGTTGCTCTGCTGGGGCATATAGCCAATCAGTCGGCGCGTACCATCGTAGAGCGCGGGGGCAAATTCGATCGTTCCGCTATGGGGCACCGCGCCCAGAATAGCCTTCACAAGCGTGGTTTTACCGCCTCCATTGGGACCGATAACGCCCAAGAAATCATCGTCATAGATATCCAAATCGACATCGTGAAGAACGCGATGTGAATCGTAATGAACCGAGAGGTTGCGTATTTTGATCAACGTATTCATTCGAGTGCCATTGTTTGTGTTACTGAGCGAATCATTGTATATATATCCTCGTCCAGCGGGTCAATCTCAACCGCCTCAGCACCAATGCTCTCGGCTACCGTTGCGACCACCGACGCAGGATAGGGACGTTGATAGAATATCGTGCGCACGCTGTCGCGGCGAGCACGTTCGATCAGCGCGGTCAAGCTACGTGCCGACGGCTCACGACCCTCCTGCTCAATCGCCACCTGCTCAATACCATAGGCGCGGGCGTAGTAGGTCAGCGCAGGGTGGTAGATAATGAAGTAATCGCGATCAGCCATAGCCCAGCACGACGCCACATAGAGATCCAACTCGGCTAACGCACTATCGAGCTGCGCATAACGCTCGGCATAGTGTGTCGAATCAGGAAAGATCGTGCGCAGATGGTTGTGCAGATTCTCAGCCATCACGCGCAACTCGCGCGGCGAGGTCCAGATATGTGGATCGGCACCGTGGTTGTGACCATTGTGATAGTGACCGCCAATGAGCTCTATACCCTCGCAAAGCGGCGTTGTCGCAACACCCGTGCGCGAGGTCAGGCTGCGCTCAAATTCAATCAGTCCAACCGTATAAACTGCTCTACTATCAGCCATTGCGGTAATTTGGCGCGGTGTAGGCTCAAATGTTTCGGGGCTTGCGCCTGCGGGAATCAACACCTCGACACGCACTCCATCGCCTACAATCGCCTCGGTGAGCGATTTGAGCGGCGCAATCGAGACGGTGATTGTCGGGCGGTCGTCGGTCGGAGCGTCATTGCCACCGCACGCCACAGCCAGCAGAGCACAAAATATGATTACGATTTTTCTCATTTAGTCAATATTTAACCTACAAAGGTAATAATTTTTCGGCGAAAAGTGTGCGACAGCGAGCGGAGGGCGTGCGCCCAACGAGAAAATTTGCCAAAAAGTGAAAAAAATTTTAACTTTGATGCAACATTTTGCCACATTCGTGCGTCTATATAATAAAAGGGTGTACAAACTTTAATTTCGAACTATGAAAAAGATCATTACCAAATCGTTGTCGATTATCGGATTTACACTGCCCGTTGTGGGTTGTGTTCCCGTGATGTATGGCTCACCTTCGACCACATACGAGGTCAAGGGCAAGGTGCTTGACGCTGACGGCAACCCCATCAATGGTATCAAAATCGTGCTGACAGACGACCCTTACGACATCGCTGAAAGCCAAAGTAGTGAAAATGGTGATTACAAAATTCGTCACACCACATTCCCGACACATCGCCTTCATTTGACAGCCGAGGACATAGACGGCGTGAAGAACGGTGGCGAGTTCGAAACGCAAACCTTCGAGCTCGATTTCAGCAAGGTCGAGGCTAAGGGCGACAAAGATGCGTGGTACAACGGCACCAAATCGCTCGAAAAGCATATCGTAATGCAGGAGAAGAGCGACGAGGTACAAGAGTAATTTCTCGCTCGGAAATGCGCAACTTTCGCGCGAAAATGCGTATCTTTGTATGACGTGGTCGGAATGTCGCGACCGCTAACACCATAAAGCTATGAAATACAAAGTTTTAGCAACAATGATGGCACTGCTCGGTTTCGGAGCGTCGTGCTCATCGACACGCCAACATAAGACACCCGAACAGCCCGAAGAACAGCCTGCCGTACAACAAGATACGGTCGAAATGCCGCAGATCAGGCTGATGTATGGCGTGCCACCCGTTGTTTTCCGAGAGGAAGCACTCAAAACCACTCCCGAACAACCTGAGCAGGCACAACCTGAGCAGAGCGAAAATCCGCTCAAAGTAATTGATAATCAATAACCAACACACCAATGGCTAACGACCTGAACGGACGCCGACTCGGACTACGCAAACGTCTTGGATTGGAGCTCTTTGCGCAACTCTACAAGCGCACCGTCGAGGAGCACCCCCTGCGTACGCTCTTTTGGGAGTGCACGCTGCGTTGCAATCTCAACTGCCGCCACTGCGGTAGCGATTGTCGCGCCGAGGCGACCGTGCCCGATATGCCGTTGGAGGATTTTCTGCGCGTGGTCGATGAGCAGATCACGCCCCACGTCGATCCTCACAAGGTGATGGTCGTCATTTCGGGTGGCGAGGTGCTCGTGCGCAAGGATTTGGAGCGTGCGGGTCTGGAACTCTACCGACGAGGCTACCCGTGGGGAATAGTCACTAACGCGCTGGCTCTCACGCCCGAACGATTCGAAAGCCTGCTGCGTGCAGGTCTGCACTCGATCTCGGTCAGTTTCGATGGTTTCGAGGAGCAACACAACTACATTCGTCGCAATCCTCACAGCTACGAGCGTGCTCTGGCTGCCCTGCGAATGATCGCAGCCGACGGGACGGTGGCATACGACGCCGTTACCTGCGTGACGGGTGCGCTCGTTCCGCGTCTTGACGAGATGAAGGAGTTGCTCATCGCAAACGGCATTAAACATTGGCGAATATTTACTATTTTCCCCGTTGGTCGCGCAGCAGACGACCCTACATTGCGCCTAAGCGACGAACAATTCCGCGAGGTGATGGAGTTCATTCGATGCACCCGACGCGAGGGACGGATCGACCTCTCGTATGCTTGTGAGGGCTTTTTGGGTGGTTACGAAACCGAAGTGCGTGACACATTCTACTACTGCTCGGCTGGCGTTACGACTGCCTCGATACGTGTTGATGGCGCGTTGTCGGGCTGCACCTCGATCCGTTCGAATTTCGATCAAGGCAACATCTATCGCGACAACTTCTGGGAGGTGTGGAGCTCGCGTTACGAACCCTTCCGCAATCGAGAGTGGGCTCGACGCGACGAGTGCGGCGACTGCCGTATGTTCCGCTACTGTTTGGGCGGCGGTATGCACCTGCGCAACGAGGAGGGCAAGCTATTGATGTGCCACTACAAACGACTCTAAATCAAGATGAAAAAAGTACGCGTAGCCCCAAAGGGCGACCTGATATTCAACGTTGGCGCGAATTGCCAACTACATCAATTCTTAGCCGAAAAATTTGCAGGCAAGAGCCGTTCGGCACTCAAATCACTCTTGGCACACCGCCGCGTGAGCGTCAATGGCTCGGTCACGACAGCCTACGACTACGCACTGCGCGAGGGCGACAAGGTGGCGATCAATCGTGGTCGAGCAGCTGCCGAACTGCACCACCCTATGTTGCGCATTGTATTTGAGGATCAGCATATTATCGTTGTCGATAAGCGCAACGGACTGCTCTCGATGAGCACCGACAAGCAGCGCGACAAAACCGCATATTCGATCCTCAGCCACCACGTCAAATTGGAGGATCCGTCGAATCGAATTTTCATCGTCCACCGCCTCGACCGCGAGACTTCGGGTTTGATGATTTTTGCCAAGAGCGAGGAGGTGAAACATCGCCTGCAAGCCGATTGGCACCGTATCGTGATAGACCGCAAGTATATCGCTGTGGCTGATGGCGTTATGCCCGCCGAAGAGGGTGTGATCGACGCTCCATTAGCCGAGAATCGCAACCGCAAAATGTTCGTCAGCCGCACGCCCGACGAGGATAATGCCGTTGACGCTGTTACACATTACCGCGTTCTGCGCTCGCGCGGAGGACGTTCGCTGGTCGAGTTGTCGCTCGAAACGGGACGCAAAAATCAGATTCGTGCACATTTGGAGCACGTTGGCTGCCCCGTTGCAGGCGACAAGAAGTATTCATCGCGCTCGACAGACGCCGGTCGCGTATGTTTGCACGCCTACAAATTGGCTCTGTATCACCCTGTTACGAGCGAAGAGTTATTTTTTTCGACATCAATACCGAAATTATTTGATAATTTAATATAATTTTTCGTATCTTTGCAGTCGCAATTTCGGGGTGTAGCGCAGTCCGGTTAGCGCGCCAGCTTCGGGAGTTGGAGGTCGCTGGTTCGAATCCAGTCTCCCCGACATATTGTTTGACAGTCCGCCTTTTGACGAGGCGGACTTTTTTTGTTTGGTAGAGTATGATTATACGCAAGCGCAAACCTACTCTACCAAACAAAACCGTCGCTACGCACCGTCAAACAAGGGAGGTTGGTATTCTTTAATGGTGGTTGCGCGGACATCTGAACTATATACGCTTCGCTGATTTTGGTGTCCGCGCCATAGCTAAAAGCTATTCGAATCCAGTCTCCCCGACATATTGTTTGACAGTCCGCCTTTTGACGAGGCGGACTTTTTGTTTATCCAAATCACCTGCGTGCAAAATTTTGATTACCTTTGCAAGTATGAAAATCACCATTGATAACGCTATTCCGTTCATTGCGGGGGTGTTCGAGCCGTATGCCGAGGTGCAATATCTTGCTGGCGAGCAGTTCGACGCTGAGGCTGTGCGCGATAGCGACGCCCTCATTATCCGCACCCGAACAAAGTGTAACGCCACCCTGCTCGATGGTTCGCGGGTGCGCCTTATAGCCACAGCTACAATTGGTTACGACCATATCGACCTCGATTATTGTCGCACGCACGGCATTGAGGTCGCAACTGCCGCAGGGTGCAATTCGCGCGGTGTGTTGCAGTGGGTTGCGGCGGCATTGAAGAACGTGTGCGAGCGTGACGGCAGCCGCCCTGAGGAGCATTGTTTGGGTATTGTCGGCGTGGGGAATATCGGTCGTTTGGTAGAGGAGTATGCGCGTCGATGGGGTTTCGGCGTGGTGCTTTGTGACCCACCGCGAAGGCGTGCCGAGGGTGGCGATTTCCGAACGATTGACGAGGTGGCTCAGCATTGCGACATCATCACTTTCCACGTGCCTTTGATCCGCAGCGGTGAGGATCGTACGGTGCATTTGGCGGGCGAGTCGTTCTTTGCGCAGATAAAGCCTAACACTATGATATTCAACGCTTCACGTGGCGAAGTGGTCGATAATAAACTACTCAGTCGAGCGATTGCTGAGGGTCGTTGTGCAGCCTATTTGGACGTATGGGAGAACGAACCAACGATCAACCGCGAACTGCTCACGCAGGTGGTGGCTGCGACGCCCCACATTGCGGGTTACTCAGCGCAGGGTAAAGCCAACGCAACGGCAATGTCGGTGCAGGCTGTGGCTCGCAAGTTTGGGCTGCCATTGGAGAGTTACTTCCCTGCTGAGGTTGAGCGTGTTACCCCACAGCCGATCGAGTGGGAGCAGATGTGTGCGACCATTGACCACTATTGCGATTTGGCGACCGAGAGCCGTGCACTGCGTGAGCACCCCGACCATTTCGAGCAACTGCGCAACGAATACCGCTACCGCGAGGAGTATTTCTAAGATTATTAGGTGTTTTTACTTGCATTTTTAATTCTATTTTATTAAATTTGCAAAAATAAGAAATCCTAACCCCAAAAAAACACGAATAGCTATGAAACGATTACTTACTCTGCTAATGCTGTTGAGTATGACAGCTTGCGAGAAATATGATTGGGCACCGAAACTCGAATCGGGTGAAATTGACCTAACCCGTTCGACCATTGAGGGTTATTGGAAAAATAGCGTTAGTAATATAGTCGAATATTACGATGCCAATGGTGATTTTATTGAATCAGAGCGTCTTATTGGAGGATCTAGGGGCGATGTCAACATAATATACAGTATTTATCGCATCACAAGCGATGAAATTTGGCATCTAAACTATGAGAGACATTATATACCCGTAAATCCCAAAGATCATACGGATCCCGCAAATTATTACTACGAAAAATTTTTTAGAAAATATCCAATGCGAATCCTTGCTGATGGTGAGGTTGTTACGGTTGATTCGTTCGATTTTCTTGCAGGTTGGAGTAGTGCAATGGAGCACAACGAGGCTCGAATCACGAAAATGACAGGTCAGCAAATAATTATGTATATCAAAATCGATTACAAAAAGGAGCAGACCGACCTGCCCAAAGGCACGAAATATGCCTATCGCAAATTCGTATTCGATCGAGTGTATCCCGAAGAGGACTTTTTCGAGTTCTTTGCCGAGGAGTTGAAATAAATAACCACGCTAAACGCACCTGCGCCACCGCCAAAAGGTAGTGGCGCAGATGTTTTTAGGGCGTCAATACAATAATTGTGAATCGTGAATTGTGAATTGTGAATTAAAATTTCTACCTTTGCGCCATAATGGAGTAACAATCAAACTATGTACACTCAGATTATTCGCCCGTTGCTGTTCTGCCTCTCGCCTGAGAATGTTCACAAACTGACCATCGCTGCGTTGCGCTTTGCAGGTTACATTCCCGGATCGAAGTGGCTGATGAAGAAGATGTTCGCTGTTAAGCACCCCGCGCTCGAACGCGAAGTCTTCGGAGTTAAGTTTGCCAATCCAATCGGTATCGCTGCCGGTTTCGATAAGAATGCTGAGGTCTATAACGAGCTTTCGGCACTCGGCTATGGCTTTGTCGAGGTGGGTACGGTGACCCCAAAAGGTCAGCCCGGTAACCCCCGCCCGCGCCTGTTCCGCCTGACAAAAGATAAGGCAATCATCAACCGTATGGGTTTCAATAACCACGGTATGCAGAACGCTATCGAGAACCTACACCACCGCAACAAAGGCGTGGTGGTAGGTGCCAATATCGGCAAAAATTCGCTGACCCCGATCGAGGAGGCTCCGTCGGATTATCTGAAATTGTTCCGCAATCTGTATCAATATGTCGACTACTTCGTGGTGAATGTCAGCTGCCCTAATGTGGCGAAAGTCACCTCGTTACAGAATAAACAGAGCGTAACGGAGATCCTCGAACCGCTATTTGAGTTCCGTCGCGGGCAGAGTCAATATCGCCCGATTCTGTTGAAGATTTCGCCCGACTTGGACGACGTCTCGGTGGACGATATGACCGACGTGATGATCGAAACGCCGCTCGACGGTATCGTCGCAACCAATACGACCACCTCGCGTGCGGGACTGACAACCGACCAGAAGACCATCGACGCAATTGGCAACGGCGGTCTGAGTGGTGCGCCGCTGACCAAACGCGCAGTGGAGGTTGTGCGTCGTGTTCACGAACGTTGTCAGGGTCGCTATCCGATTATCGGTGTTGGTGGCGTGATGACGGTCGAAGACGCTAAGGCTATGCTCGATGCGGGTGCAAGTTTGGTGCAGGTCTACTCGGGAATGATCTACAATGGTCCCGCTTTTGCTCGTCAAATCTGCAAGCAGCTGATAGCCGATTATGAGGCTACGAAGGCTGCCGCTCCTGCCGAGCAAAAGACTGAATAACAATCATATATGCAAGCTCAAATCATCACTATCGGCGATGAGATCCTGATCGGTCAGATCGTGGACACCAACGCCGCTTACATCTCACGTGCCCTGAACTCAGCAGGTGTTGTCGTGACCGAACGACTCTCAATCGGTGACGACCGCGAGCGAATCATCGAAGCTCTCGACACATCGTTGGCGCAATACGATTTGGTCATTATGACGGGTGGTCTTGGACCCACGAAAGACGACATCACCAAGCGCACATTGGCTGACTATTTCGGAATGACATTGGTGCGCGATGAGGCTGTCTATGAGCACGTTCGAGCAATGCTCGCGGCTCGTGGAATCGAGTTCAATGAGTTGAATCAGAGCCAAGCCGACGTGCCCGATCGTTGCACGGTGCTGCACAATGCGCACGGAACTGCCCCCGCAATGTGGTTCGAGCGCGAGGGCAAGGTGGTGGTTTCGTTGCCGGGTGTGCCGTTCGAGATGGAGCATTTGATGCAGAACGAGGTACTGCCGCGCTTG
This sequence comes from Alistipes sp., assembly GCA_045638285.1. Taxonomy (GTDB): domain Bacteria; phylum Bacteroidota; class Bacteroidia; order Bacteroidales; family Rikenellaceae; genus Alistipes. The sequence continues at coordinate 107,147 of JAZUBB010000004.1, forward strand.
CGTGCACAATTCGCTCTGAAACAGGTGGTTCACCGCACGATGATCACTACGGGTTTGGCTGAGTCGATGCTCGCCAAGAGGATCGAGGAGTGGGAGGACGCGCTGCCCGAATATATCAAATTGGCTTACCTTCCGTCGCCCTCGCAGGTGCGACTGCGTCTGTCGGCATACGAGGTCGATGGTCGAGAGGTAGGCGACGAGATCGACCGTTTGTTTGCCAAGTTAGAGGAGTTGATCCCGCAATATGTGGTTGGATATGAACACGAATCGATCTTCACTTACGTCCATAACCTATTAATTAACAAAGGCTTAACGCTTGCCGTAGCCGAGAGTTGCACGGGCGGCACAATCGCCTCACGCTTTACGGCTCAGGCGGGCGCGTCGAGCTACTTCCTTTGTGGCGTGGTGTCGTACAGCAACGAGGCAAAGGCGCAAGTGTTGGGTGTCAATATGGCTGACATCGAACGCTATGGCGCAGTGAGCCAGACGGTTGCCGAGCAGATGGCAGAGGGCGTGCGTCGCATTAGCGGAGCCGATTATGCCGTTGCCACGACGGGGATAGCAGGTCCGACGGGTGGTTCGGATGAGAAACCCGTGGGCACAGTTTGGTTTGCGGTCGCCACTCCCAACGGTGTGCGCTCGGAGCATCGTGTGCTCGGTACGGTGCGTCAGCAGGTCATCGAACGCGCTGCGGGTGTCGCTGCAACACTGCTCCGTGACGCCATTATCGACCAAAAAGGTGAATAAATTGCGTTTCGTGCCACATATTGTTGAAAAAGTGGTTGCGAAATGTTTGTAGAAAAGTAAAAAGTTCGTATATTTGCACGCCCAAAATATATGGGTGCAATATTAACAAATAATTAAACGATGAAAGTCTGCGAAATTACTGGTAAGGTTGCGATGGTGGGTAACAATGTTTCTCACTCGAACCGTAAGACCAAGCGCAAGTTCAGCCCCAATCTGAAAACCAAGCGTTTCTGGTCGGAAGAAGAGAACCGCTGGATCACTCTCAAAGTGTCGACAGCTGGTATGAAAACTATTAACAAAAAGGGTCTTGCAAACGCTCTGAAAGAGGCTGTTGCAGCTCGTAAGGTTTACTAATTTAAACGAGGTAACAACAAATGGCAAAGAAAGGTAACAGAGTTCAGGTGATCCTCGAATGCACCGAGCAGAAGGCAAGTGGCGTTCCGGGTATGTCGCGCTACATCACCACCAAGAACAAGAAGAACACTCCCGATCGTCTGGAGCGTAAGAAGTACAACCCCTACCTGAAAAAGGTAACCGTTCACCGCGAAATTAAATAGTAAGCATTATGGCAAAGAAAGTAGTTGCAACCCTGAAAACCGGTACTGGTAAGAACTTTACCAAGTGCATCAAGATGGTTAAGTCGGAGAAGACTGGCGCATATATGTTCAAAGAGGGCATTATCGCTAACGATCAGGTTAAGGATTTCTTCGAGAAGAAATAATCTTGCACCACTAACCATTCAAAATTGGAGTTGTAAGACCTCGGTCTTCAACACAAAAACGCAGACCTCATCGGCCTGCGTTTTTGTGTTAATATAGGTGTGTTGCCTACTGCCTAACGCCTACTTGTCAAATGCAAGCAGCCACTTGCCATCAACCTTTACCATCTTAACATCTTCGGTCTTCTCCGAGCCATCGCCATAGACGATTTTGAGCTGAACATTAGCCGTATTGCCGTCCTCGCTGATGGTCTCACCCGTAGCCTCGACGCTCTTCACGCCGCCCTTCTCCTCCATTTGGGGCGCAGCCTTCTCCTTGTACAGAGAGATAATCATTGCCTTGCCCTCAGCAATCTCCTCAGGGTCGGTAGTGTCGTAGTGGATTGCATTGGCAAAAGCCTCATAGTCGCCATTGGCTACACACTGATAGTACTCAACAGCCGCATCGCTCGGAGTTGCAGGCGCACCTGCGCACGATACCATAAACATCGCTACGGTAACTGCAAAAAAGGTAAAAAACTTCTTCATAATCATTTAGGTTTTAGAATGAATAAATTTGGTTTAGTTTACTATTTTTGGTCAAGTCCGACGGCATAATATAGTCGCCCGTCATACTCGGAAAATTCACGTGCGTCAGTCGCCCCTCGCTTATCGACTCGCCACTCTGCGCAAAGACGAACTCCACCAACTCGGTGCAATACATCTCGGTCGTGTCGCTAAGATCGTAGTCGTGGTCAAACTTGCGCTTTTCGGCACTTAGTCGGCGTGCGTGCGCAACTGCCACATCAATCTGCTCGGGGGCAACATTGACGCGATATACTGCGCCATTACCCGCCCGCATTTGGTCGAAAAACAACTCGACGGGCTCGCACTTCACTCTATCGAAATCGCCCTCAAATTCGCGCTCGTCAGGTACAGCGTGGATTACGTGCCACGCGCCGTCAACCTTAACGGCAATACCCACGTGCGAGAATCGTCCGTCGTGATCAGTTGCGGTAACGGCACGTCCCAACACACCCATACCTCGACGAAAGAGCAGATCGCCCTCACGAAGCTCACGTTGCAACAGCTCGAAATCGGTTTTGGAGCCACTTCTCGCGCCACTGCACCCACCGAGAGCCGCCACTGCGACCAGCCATAGAGTGATGATTTTGAGCATTTTCATTCACAAATATAGCAATCGAAAAGATTAAATGCAAGCATACAAGAGGTAAGAGCAAAAAAAAATTGCGTAAAAGGTAAAATTAATCTATATTTGTAATGACATATTGCCTAATCGCCATCGAACTACCACAACTGATTTAGATAAGGCTTCGGATAACCCCATTAAGGCGAGTACCGCTATGCGTGTGCTTGCTTGTAGGGGTTGTAGGGTGTGGTAGCCCTCGATGGCGTGCAAGTTAAGTGCACGCTTTTTTTGTTTAACTATTTAATAACTAACACAATTATGAAGAAAACATTTTCAACATTGGCAGCATTCTGCTTAGGTATCGTAATCAGCATTACCATTGTCGCTTGCGCAGACGACATTAATGACGTAGTAACGGGCAAGTGCGATTGTAGCGAGAAGTGGGAGGAGTTGAAGGACAGACTTTCGCTTATGGATAATGATGTCGAGGGCTTAAATTCGAAATTGGAGAAGTTCGATATTGGCAAAATTACCCGCTATATGGACGGTGAGTATGACAGCAATGCTCAATTAGAATACGATGACAAAGGTCGTATTGTGAAATGCGTAACAAAAATTAATACGTACCCTGGTGAGGAAACAACAACATATACCTTTACTTATGAAACGGGCAAATGTACAGTCTATATAAACGGTGTGATATATTGGGTATTTGAGTTAAAAGATCCAAAGAGTGAAAATTTCGAATTTATTAAAATTTTCATCAGCAAAGTAATGAACGATATGTGTTAATAAAAATACAGCACAAAATAATAGCCGCGACCCTTATCGGATCGCGGCTATTATTTTGTGGTTATTTAAGGCTGTGGATTACTTGCGCTTAACCTCAACCTGCTCGTAGCCCTCGACGATATCGCCTACGCGAATATCGTTGAAGCTCTCGATGTTAAGACCGCACTCCATACCATTAGTAACCTCCTTGACGTCGTCCTTGTAACGCTTCAACGAGCCCAGACGACCCGTATAGATCACAATACCGTCGCGGATCACGCGAATCGACGTGTTACGGGTAATCTTACCCTCACGAACGATACAGCCCGCAATGGTGCCGACCTTCGAGATCTTGAAGGTTTCGAGTACCTCAACCGAGCATACAATCTCCTCCTTCATAACGGGCTCCAACATACCCTCGATTGCGTCCTTGATATCGTTGATCGCGTCGTAGATGATCGAGTACATACGAATTTCGATCTCCTCCGACTCAGCCAGACGGCGTGCGCCTGCCGACGGACGAACCTGGAAACCGACGATAATTGCGTTTGACGCAGCTGCCAACAGAACGTCCGACTCCGAGATCTGACCTACTGCCGAGTGGATTACGTTCACCTGAACCTCCTCCTTCGACAGCTTGATCAGCGAGCCCGTCATCGCCTCAACCGAACCATCAACATCACCCTTAACGATGATATTCAGCTCCTTGAACGAGCCGATAGCAATACGACGACCAATCTCGTCCAGCGTTACGTGCTTCTGGGTCATAATGCCCTGCATACGCTGCAACTGCTCACGCTTGTTAGCGATCTCGCGTGCCGAGCGGTCGTCCTCCATCACATTGAAGGTATCGCCCGCCTGAGGTGCACCATTCAGACCCAACACCTGTACCGGCGTCGAGGGGGGTGCCTCATTGACCTTCTGACCGCGCTCGTTGAACATCGCCTTCACACGACCTGAGTGAACACCCGACAACATCACGTCACCAACACGCAACGTACCATTCTGCACCAGCAGCGTAGCTACGTAACCGCGACCCTTATCCAGTGTCGATTCGATCACCGTACCCGTTGCGCGACGGTCGGGATTAGCCTTCAACTCCAACAATTCGGCCTCCAACAGCACCTTTTCGAGCAACTTATCGAGATTCAGACCCTTCTTAGCCGATACCTCCTGGCACTGGTACTTACCACCCCAATCCTCGACCAGATAGTTCATATTAGCCAACTGCTCCTTGATATGATCGGGATTTGCTGCGGGTTTATCAATCTTATTGATTGCGAATACGATAGGCACACCTGCTGCCGAGGCGTGGTTGATAGCCTCGATGGTCTGCGGCATCACGTGGTCATCAGCCGCAACGATGATAATCGCAACGTCCGTTACCTTCGCACCACGCGCACGCATTGCCGTAAACGCGTCGTGACCAGGGGTATGGAGGAAGGTGATCTTCTGACCATTCAGCTCAACGCTATATGCACCGATATGCTGCGTGATACCGCCGGCCTCACCCTCAATGACGTTGGTCTTACGGATATTATCCAGCAACGAGGTCTTACCGTGGTCAACGTGACCCATCACAACCACGATCGGCGGACGCGAGATCAACTCCTCCTCCGAGTCGCCCTCGTCCTCGATAGCCTCCTGAATCTCAACCGACACGAACTCAACCGTAAAGCCGAACTCCTCAGCCACCACTACGAGAGCCTCAGCGTCCAGACGCTGGTTGATCGACACCATCAGACCGAGGTTCATACAAGCCATAATCACCTCATTGACCGAGACGTTCATCATCGTAGCCAACTCGCTGACGGTTACGAACTCCGTAACCTTCAATACCGAGCGTTCCATCTCCTGACGCTCCATCTCCTCGTTCATCTTAGCCGAGACAGCTTCGCGCTTCTCCTTACGGTACTTCGCGCCCTTGCTCTTCGAATTCTTAGCCGTCAGACGTGCCAGAGTATCCTTTACCTGCTTTGCTACCTCCTCGTCGCTAACCTCAGGACGAACAACCGGTTTGGGTGCAGGCTTCTGCTTGTTCTTCTTCTTTTTGCCACCACCCTGCTGCTGTGCTGCCTGCTGTTGCTGCTGACCATTCTGCTGTTTGGGTTGGTTGGGCTTGCCACCATTTGCGGGTTTCTGCTGACCACCCTGCTGAGGTTTGGTCACATCGACCTTATCCTTAGTGATGCGCTTGCGCTTGGGGTGACGACCACCCGGCTGGAACTGCGACACGTCGATCGTGCCGATCACATTCGGACCCGACAACTGCGACGACTGAGGACGGAAAATATCGTCCTTGCTCTCAGCCAAACGCTCATCGTAGGTCTTGGTCTGAATATCGTTATTCACTGCGGGTTTCGGCTCCACCTTAGGCGCAGGTGCAGGTGCTGCTGCGGGTTTCTCCACCTTAGGCTGCACAGGTTTCTGCTCCACTTTGGGGGCCGGCTTAGGTTCGGGCTTGGGAGTAGGAGCGGGCTGTGCGGGCTTCTTGCCACCCAGATCAATCGTGCCCAAAATCTTCGGACCTACGGTCTTCACCTCGTCCTTAACCGAGATACTCTTACTCTTGATTACAACCTCCTCTTTGAAGTTGTCCTCACCCTTCTTCTGACCGATCGACACTGCCGACGGTTTCTGCGAAATGCGATCACGCACCTCACCGCGCGGATTACCACCGCGGTTCGATCCAAACTCCTTTTCAAGCAGAGCATACATCTGCTGATCGATCAACGTATTAGGCGTGCTGTCAATCTTTATGCCCTTCTTTTCAAGAAATTCGGCTATGCTGCTTACTCCAACTTTGAACTCTCTCGCAACTTGATTGAGTCTAAGTTTACGTTCGTTTGACATACTGTTCGTTTAAAAGATTTACAAAATAAAAAATGGTTGTTGAGTGCAAAGATTTAGCTTCGTAAATCTTTCATTTATTCAAATTCAGCGCGGAGAATTGCCACCACCTCCTTAGCGGTATCCTCCTCCAAATCGGCGCGGCGAGCCAACTCGTCGATAGGCAGTGCGATGACGCTCTTGGCGGTATCGCAACCGATACCCTTCAAAGCGTCGATGATCCAAGGCTCGATCTCGTCAGCAAACTCCTTCAAATCAACGTCTTCCTCCTCAACCTCACGGTAAACGTCAACATCGTAGCCCGTCAACATCTTAGCCAAACGGATATTCAGACCACCCTTACCGATAGCCAGCGAAACCTGATCGGGTTTCAAATAAACCGATGCGGTCTTGCTCTCCTCGTCGATTGTAATAGTCGAAATCTTAGCGGGGTTCAGCGCACGCTGGATCATCAGCTGAGTGTTGGTCGTAAAGTTCACAACGTCGATATTCTCGTTGCGCAACTCCTTAACCACCGAGTAGATACGCGAGCCCTTGACACCCACGCAAGCACCTACGGGATCAATGCGATCGTCATACGACTCAACTGCCACCTTAGCTCGCTCACCGGGGATACGAACGATCTTCTTGATGGTGATCAGACCGTCGAAGATCTCAGGAACCTCCTGCTCGAACAGACGCTCCAAGAACTCGTTAGCCGTACGCGACAAGATGATCTTCGGAGTGTTGTTGATCATCTCCACACGCGAAACGATAGCGCGGATAGTGTCGCCCTTGCGGAAGAAGTCGCTGGGGATCTGCTCGCTCTTAGGCAGCAACAGCTCGTTGTCCTCGTCGTCGAGCACCAAAACCTCCTTCTTCCAAACCTGATAAACCTCACCGGTGATAATCTCGCCCACCTTCTCCGAATACTTCTCGTAGAGGTTAGCCTTCTCCAAATCGAGGATACGCGACGCCAGATTCTGACGCAACGACAGCACGGTACGACGACCGAACGAGTTGAGTTTAATCTCGTCAGCGTACTCGTCACCGACCTCGTATGTGGGGTCGATCTGCTTAGCCTCGCTAACCGAGATCTGCATATTTGGGTTCTCAACCTCGCCATCAGCCACAACCGTGCGGTTGCGCCAGATTTCAAGGTCGCCCTTTTCGGGGTTGATGATTACGTCGAAGTTCTCGTCCGTCTCGTACTGCTTCTGCAATGCGTGGCGGAAAACGTCCTCCAACACACCGATCATCGTGCTCTTGTCGATGTTTTTCAGCTCTTTGAACTCTGCAAAGTTGCTAATAAGATTCAGATTGTCCATCTTGTTTTTACGTTTTATATTTTGTTACTATTTATAATCGAGATGCTCTTTGGTCCAGCGAACCTCCGTGAGAGGATAGCTATTTACGACCGTTACCAACTGCTTGCGTTTCTTACCCTCGACCGCCTGCTTCTCCTCATACGAGAGGGTGATCGACTCAGGTGTTGCCTCCGAGAGAGTTGCCAAAATCTTGGTGCCGCAAACCAGCAACACCTCAACCGGTCGACCGACCAATTTCTGATATTGGCGATAGACCTTCAACGGCGAGCCGATACCTGCCGAGGCTACCATCAACGAAAAATCCTCCTCGTCGCGGTCAAAAGCCTCATTGATAGCTTGGCTCAGCTTAACGCAGGCGTCGATGGCAACCGACGTATCGCTGTCGATAATCAACTCCACCTCATTGGCGTTGTTACACGTACATTCCACTACGAACATATCGCTCTCCGCGAGCAACTGCTCGGCAATTTCAACTATTTTACTGCAATCAATCATTGGATCTTCAACTATACTTACAATTCAAAAGACTTTCCCAAAACAAATCGATATGCACTGCAAAAACAACTCGCCACTGGGATATATTTACGAAACGAGGGGACTCTCGTCCCCTCATCGTTCACAATTACTGCCGCAAATTTAGTACATATTTATATATATAGCAAATTTTTGCGCAACTTTTTGACTTTTAGTCACATTTTTTTGATGCTTGCCACAACTCCTCCATCTCGTCGAGGCTCAAATCACCCAATTCGCGTCCCTGCTCAGCTGCACCCTTCTCGATACAACCAAAGCGATGAATGAACTTGCGATTGGTGCGCTCCAATGCCTGCTCAGGGTCGATACCATACAGACGAGAGGCGTTGATCAGCGCAAAGAACAGATCGCCAAACTCGCCCTCCAACGCCTCGTGATCCTTTGCGTCAATCTCGTGCTGCACCTCGCCGATCTCCTCCTGAACCTTAGTCCAAACATCCTCGCGACGCTCCCAATCGAAACCAACCGAGGCCGCCTTTTCGCCCACGCGGAATGCCTTGACCATCGAAGGCAGGCTGCGCGGAACACCCGCCAACAGACCTCCTGCACGTTTCTTTTTGCGCAATTTGAGCAACTCCCAATTCTGTTTCACCTCCTCGGGCGTATCGGCGTGAATATCGCCAAAGACGTGCGGGTGGCGGTAGATCAACTTATCGCACAGCGCGTCAGCCACCGTACCGATATCGAACAGCCCCTGCTCGTCGCCCATCTTCGAGTAGAATGCCACGTGCAGCAGCAGGTCGCCAATCTCCTCCTTGACATTATCCATATCGCCGTCGGTGATTGCGTCAACCAACTCGTAAGCCTCTTCGATCGTATTGCTACGCAACGACTCGAAGGTCTGCTTGCGATCCCACGGACACTTCTCGCGCAACTCGTCAAGAACCTCCAACAGACGACCTATCGACTCCAATCGTTTATCTTCCATAATCTATATTTTCGTATGTTTTGTGTTTCGCGGTTTAACCGAATGCAAAGTTACGTTTTTCCGAACGCTCTTGGCACTACGTCGTGAAAATTTTACAATATTTTCGCAAAAATACAATATTCGGGGCAATCGAATGGTATTTTCAGCCACATTTTAAATCTTTTGTTTCGTTTTCGAGGACAACGATAGCCTATTTTGCCTAACTTCGCAACATTCAATTCCTAATTTATACAACAATGAACTATACTGCGACTATCAATAGCCGCAATAAGACGGCTATTTTAATCCTACTCGATCGTTCGGGATCAATGTCCGAACTGATCTCGTTCAATGGGCAGCGTATGTCGAAAGCGGAGGTTCTCGCTGAGATCACCAATCGTTTGATCTTTGAGTTGATCTGCCGAGCGCGACGCAGCGACGGGGTGCGCAACTATTTCGACGTTGCGCTGATCGGCTATGCCGGCGACGCGCTACAACCCGTTGTAGGCGATCGCAAAGGGTTTATACCAATAACAGAATTTGAGTCAATGACTCAAATTAAGCCCCCACGTGGGGGCTTCGCGTTGCCGCAATGGGTTTCGCCTGCCGCTGAGGGTTCAACTCCAATGTTCGAGGCTCTGCTCGAAGCGTGCGAAATGGTCGAGGAGTGGTGCGCACGACCCGAAAACGTCAATAGCTATCCACCGACCATTTTCAACATCACCGACGGCGAGGCATCGGACGGCGATCACGCCGACATAGCTGAGATCAGCGAACGACTGCGGAGTTGTGCGACAACCGACGGTAACGCACTATTGATCAACATTCACCTCGCCTCGACCGAGGGTGAGCGTTCGGTGGTTTTCCCAGCGTCGGTCGACGAATTGGGACACAACTACTACGCGCGTCTACTCTACGAATGCGCCAGCGAGATGCCTGCAAATTACTCTTCGGCAATCGCCTCGATGCGTGGCGAAGTGACGGGTGCACACTATCGCGGTGTCTGTTTCAATGCCTCCGCCGCCGAGGTCATTGCAATGATGAACATAGGATCAATCAGTCTAAACGTAATGTGATGAAGATATATTCGATAAATGACTATATTACAGCCGCAACAAACTCACGCGCCTATTCGAATCTGCACGATCTGCATCTTATTAGCGAGGAAGGCATACCGCGTATGCGCTCGTCAAGTCGCTATCTCGAACTCGACGCGCTGTGGCACGACAAACCGTGTCGCGTGTGCTGTCCGATTAACCCGACAGCAATCCGCCACGCCGAACGCCTAAGTGCCGCACTGAAACGCATTGACACTCCGCTGCTGGCGGCATATCGACTGCTACCCAAAGAGTTACGAATCAATGACACGCTTTGCGACATCGTACTTGAAGTGCTCCCAGATGGAGAGCCACTCGATCAAATCTTAGCGAAAGGCGTGAGCGCAAAGCAGGCTCGCAAGTTGGCAGCCAAGTGGATCGCAACAGCTGAGGAGCTGGACGAGATACCCTTCTCGCACCGCGCACTCTCGACCTCACGCATCATCGTGCGCACAGACGGCGGTATGACTCTCTGCGGGCTACATCACGGTCGCGTCGAACGCTCCACAGACGACCATCGTGCCATTGTCGAGATCACCTATCAGATTCTTCGCTCGGCTATTCCAAATGCCGACTACCCTCCTGTCGCAGAGTTGATTACAGTCAGCGATCGACACTCACTATGTACTCATTTGCGTGCTATCGTTGGCGAGGCTAAGGTGCGCCACACGAAGCCTCAGACCGAGAACATTCAACTCATCACGCGCCAGCTGATCGACAACGTCGATTTCTCACGCCGCGAATGGATCGGGATCGTTTCGGAGGATCGAATCGCCTTCCGCGAGGGCGATCGCTACGGCTATCTCGATATGTTGAACAATGTGGTGATTGAGCCGCAATTCATTAGTGTCGAACCTTTTCACGAAGGGCGTGCCGTAGTCTCGACCAACACGGGCGCAGGGTTGATCAACAAGCAGGGCGAGTGGGTCATTGCGCCCGAACACAACGAGGTCGTTTGGTCGGTCGATCACACCATCGCAACCGTTCGCAACGAACACGGCTGGGCACTTTACGACTCGCTCGGCAATCGTCGCAGTCGCTACTATGACTACTTGGGCGAGTGCTCAAACCATCGTCTAACCGCCTTGTTGGGTGGTCGCTGGGGATATATCGACACTTTCGGTTGCGAGGTGATCTCACTGCGCTACGACGACGCCTTCGAATACAGAAACGACCGTGCGCGAGTAGTGCTCGACGGACGGTCGTTTGTGATTGATGTAAATGGTTTAGAGATTCTCTAACGTATAGCGTACCATACGATCGCGCACGTGCACGCGACCCGCAGGCACCATCGAGTGGTTATCGTCGGGATAGATCGCCAAATCGAACTGCTTGCCCGCACGATTCAGTGCACGCACCATCTCGACCGTATTCTGGAAATGGACATTGTCGTCACCCGTACCGTGAATAATCAGCAGCGAGGTGCGGGGCGACAACCCATCGGCAAAGTTGATCGGCGAATTGTCGTCATAGCCTGCCGCATTATCCTGAGGCAGACCATTATAGACCTCCGTATAGACCGAGTCATAATAACGCCACGAGGTTACGGGCGCAACCGCAATAGCCATCTTGAACAGATCGCCACCACGCAGTGCCGCACCCAATGCCATAAAGCCTCCGTAGCTCCAACCATAGATTCCGATACGCTCCGCATCGACCCACGCGAGAGTTTGCAGATAGCGTGCCGCCGAGATCTGATCTTCGACCTCCAAGCGACCCAACTGACCGTAGGTCAGTTTCTTAAATTCCTCACCTCGGAAGCCCGTACCGCGACCATCGACACACACCACAACGTAGCCATTCTGCACCATTGCGTCCTCCCAACCGAGCGACCAGCTATCCGACACACTCTGCGAACCCGGACCCGAATATTGAGTCATCAACACAGGATATTTCTTCGTTTTATCGAAATCCGACGGACGGACCATATATCCATTCAGGCGGTCGCCACGCTCCGTTGTGAAGGTAAAGAACTCCTTACGAGGCAGGTCAGCGGTCACCTTTACGTAGTCGGCATTATCCTCCAACACGCGCACCTGCTCGCCATCGGCGCGGTGCAGGGTCACCACCTGCGGTGCGTCCACCGACGAGAAATAGCTGATATAGTAGCGCATACCGCGGCTGGGCGCAATACGATACACACCATCGCGATCGGTAATACGACGCTTGCCTTTGCCATTGAGTTTGACCGAATAGAGATTGCGGCGCAGGGGCGAAGTTTCGGTCGAAATGAAATAGACACGCTCGTCGGTAACCTCAACAACCTCAGTCACTTCCCACGCGCCCTCGGTCAATGCACGCAGGCGACCGCGCGACGCACTATAAAGGTAGAGGTGATAGTATCCGCTCTCGGTTTCGTTGCGCACCACAAAGCGATCGCCGTCCGAAAGGAACGTCACCGTACGATCGTCAACACGCTCGACATAACGCGGCGAACGCTCATCATAGATCACGCGCGACGCACCCTCAGCCGAAGCCAGCAGCACCTCAAAGTGGTTCTGCAAACGATTCTCGCGGAAGAAATACAACTCACCGCGTGGCGTCCAGCCAATGCGCGGAATGTATTGATCACTCTCGCTGCCCACATCGACCTTCGTGCGAGCACCCGTCGCAATATCATAGACATACAACTCGACCGTCGAGTTACGCTCACCAGCCTTGGGGTACTTGAATTTGTAAGGGCGATTGTAGAGTTGGGCATCGTAGCGCATCATTTCGAACTCCTCGACCTCGCTCTCATCGAAACGCAGGTAGGCAACCTTTGCTCCGTCGGGCGAGAAAGCAAACGCACGAGTGAAGGCAAATTCCTCCTCATAGACCCAATCCGTTGCGCCATTGATAATGTGGTTGCGCTTGCCATCATCGGTCAGACGTCGCACCGCGCCACCGTCCTGCATATCAGCGATATAGAGATCATTCTCAGCCACAAAACCGACCCAACGGTTGTCGGGCGAGATGATTGCGTCGCGCTTACCCTCGATCTCAGGCGCAAGCACCTCGGCACGACCTCCGACCTTCGCTACGTAGTAGTCTGCCGTAAACGAATGGCGATAGATCGGCTTGTGATTCGACGAGATGAGCAGCAGGCTCTCGTCCTGCGAGAACTCGTAATCGCCCACACGCACCGCGCCCTCAGCCTTTGCGTCGTAGATCACATCGGTCTGCGCACCCGTCGCGTATGCGAAACGGCACACCGAGCCACCGACCATAGCCGTATAGTGCTCACCATCAGCCGTCGAGCGCAGTCCATAGACCGAGCGTTGCTTCGACGCAAGACGCGCGATGTCGGTATAGGTACAAGGCTCAGCAGCATTGGCTACGGCAGCCAACACCAAAGCCACAAACAAAAGTATTCTTCTCATAATCTGCCGTTTAACAAGCCTTCAAGCTCATATCAAGACTCTTGATCTGGTGAGTCAGAGCACCTACCGACACGAAATCGACACCGCACTCGGCATAATCGCGCAGCGTATCGAGCGTGATACCGCCACTCGACTCGATCTCGCAACGACCTGCAATGCGCTTCACAGCCTCGCGCGTCATTTCGAGCGAGAAGTTATCGAGCATAATGCGATCGGCACCACCCGCAGCAAAGACCTCGTCGATATTCTCCAACGTGCGCACCTCAATCTCGATCTTCAAGTTACGACCCGTGCGAGCCAGATACTCGCGGCACTTGGTCAGCGCCTGTGTTACACCACCTGCGAAGTCGATGTGGTTGTCCTTCAACAGAATCATATCGAACAGACCGATACGATGGTTTTCGCCACCGCCGATTTTCACTGCCATCTTATCCAGCACGCGCATACCGGGTGTGGTCTTACGAGTATCCAACACTTTGGTTTTCAGACCTTCCAAGCGATCGGCATAGACCGCCGTCTGAGTCGCCACGCCACTCATTCGCTGCATAATATTGAGCAGGATACGCTCGGCCTGCAACAACGATTGCAGACGACCCGACACGTAGAATGCCACGTCGCCCACCTTCACGCGAGTACCATCTTCGAGCAGCTGTTCGAACTCCATCTCGGGATCCAGACGATTGAGCACCATCTGCGCAACCTCGATACCCGCAATGATACCCTCCTGCTTGCACAGCAGGCGCATACGACCGCGCTCCTCGGCAGGGATACAGCACAACGAGGTGTGATCACCATCGCCAATATCCTCTTTAATAGCAAGTTCGATCAAATCTTCAACGAAGGGAATGTATTCAGCTTTCATAGTCTTATATATGTTTTTAATTGTTTCTAAATGGCAAAGTTAGCGATTTTTCACAAATATACCTTATATTATTAGTAAGTTTATTCGGTTTGGTCGATCGCGCACTCCCTCCACTCGCCATCAACGAGCAGACGCGCCCGACCTCCGCGAACAGATTTGATTGCCGAGGCCTCCGCACAAATCATCTTAGGACGGGCTTTACGGTCGATATATTGCCAAACGTCGCCCAACTGCACCGCCGCATACCCCTCCCGAAAATCAAACGCACTCCGATAAACGGGCTGTATCACCCAACGTCCCGTAGCGTCGGTATAACCCCAACGACCACCACTCGCCGCGAGTTCCAGATGGTCAGCGTCGGGCACACCCTCAACCGCTTGTTTCAGTGCGTCGCGCAAATCCGAAATATGGAGCACGGGAGTTTGTAAACATTTGAGAATCTTATAGTGAGCCGCGTCGCCCGCAAGTGCAAACAGGTGTTTCATCTCCTCCACTGCCGCACTCTTGCCTGCTACCGCCTCCGCAGGGTCGATCAGCACTCCGTCACCCCGATCAAACCTTCGATATAGATCGTAATCGAGTGCCAAAGCTGCCAACGTCGTCGAGATCAGCGCAATCGGATAGTCGTCCAAATGGCGATCGAAATCACTCTCCGTACGCGACGGGTGGCGATACCCTTCCGTGCCGAGTTGAGTCGTAGTCAGCCCCGCAAGTTCGGGCGTATAGATCGAGTCGATGTCAATCAGTCGCATACCTTCGGGCGAGCAGATGATATTTTCGGGTTTCAGATCGCCGTGCGCCCACTCCTCATCGAGCAACCGCAACGACAACCTATCGAACTCAGCCGACAGACGCCCCAATCGCTCCGCATCGCGCTCAACCACCGAGTCCAAAACCTCATCAGCTAACGTACGACCCACGATCCACTCGCCTACCGTCACCCCGACCTCGACCGTTCCGCCCGCGTCATCATCGAGCATTAGTTCACAATCGAGCCAACGGCAATAGCTCGTGAGTGGCGTTCGTTGCGAGCAGGCACAACGCTCCTCGATCGCTTGCGGCTTGCGCAGATAACATTTGAGCATCATCGTCCGACCCTCGCTCACAATTCGAAACACCACCGCGTCGTTACCCGTACGAAACGTTCCTTCGGGCACAACACGCGGCACGCCGAGCGTACGAAAACGCCCAACGGGATCAGCCATAGCCCTCAAATATTGATAGACCGAGAATATCATCTACCCCCTCCACGCAACGAAAACGAGGTTGCCCTGCACACTCGCGCGTGGGCAACCTCGTTTTCTATTGATATAGAATTACTTATTCAATCTCTCGCGCACGCGCTGTGCAGCCTTTTCGAGCAACTCGGCGGGGCAGCACAGAGTGATACGAACATAACGCTTGCCCTCGCTACCGAAGATAGCACCCGGAGTAACGAACACATCGCACTTCTCCATCACCTCGTCAGAGAATTGGAACGAATCGCCCTCGTAGTTCTCAGGCAACTCAGCCCAAATGAACAGACCTGCCTGACCCTTGCGATATGAGCAACCCAGCGCGTCGAGCAGTTCATAACCCTGCTTCTCACGAGCGTAGTAGATGTCGTTCAACTCCTTGAACCACTCATCGCCCAGCGACAGAGCTGTCTCGGCAGCTGCCTGCACGGGATAGAACATACCCGAGTCCATATTGCTCTTGAAGCAGAGGATTGCGTCGATCCACTCCTTCTTAGCGAAGATTGCGCCCACACGCCAACCTGCCATCGAGTGACCCTTCGACAGCGAGTTGAGCTCCATAGCAACCTCCATTGCGCCCTCAACCTGCAAAATGCTCATCGGCTTGGGGTTACGAACAAAGCTATAAGGGTTGTCGTGGATAATCAGAATGTTATGTTTCGCGCCAAATGCAACCAACTTCTCGAACAGATCGGGTGTCGGAGTCTGCCCCGTCGGCATATTGGGATAGTTCACCAACATCATCTTCACACCCTCCAAACCGGCAGCCTCGATAGCCTCGAAATCGGGCAGGAAACCTGTCTGCTTGTTGAGCGAGTAGGGAACCATCACACCACCCGACAGCTTAACTGCTGCGCTATAAGTGGGATAACCGGGGTTGGGGACCAGCACCTTATCGCCCACATTAAGGAAGGTCTGGCAGATGTGCATCAAACCCTCTTTCGAGCCAAGCAGAGGCAACACCTCCGATTTGAAATCGACATCAACATTGTAGTAACGCTTGTACCAATCGGCAAACGCCTTACGCAGAATAGGCTCGCCCTGATACGACATATATTTGTGAACATCGGGACGCTGTGCCTCCTTCGAAAGACGGTCGATAACCGACTGATGGGGCGGCAGGTCGGGACTACCCATAGCCAAACGAATAATCTGACGACCCGTAGCCGCCTCAATTTCGCTGATTTCGCGCAACTTACGCGAGAAATAGTACTCGCCGATACCGTCCAAACGATGTGAACGCTCGATAGTGACTTTGTTCATAGTTGAGTTTGAATATTAATATTTTGTTGTTTTTATCGCGTTTTGACCTACAAAGGTAATCAATTTATTCGGTATTTATTCGTCGTAACGTCGATTTTTTCGTCCGCACAACTACTCCACCTGCTCCTCCGACGCATCTTCTGCCGCGTCGAGCAGATTCGAGTTGAGCAACTTCTTGGGGTTGATACCATATTGGCGCAAACGCTCGCTATTGCGAACAAGGTTGTCGTTACCCGACGTGAGTCGCTTATATGCCTCATCGTAGTTACGTTGAGCTTCGCCCAATCCCTTGCCGACACCCTCCAACGCACCTACAAAACGGACAAATTGGTCGTAGAGTTTGGTGCCCAGCTGAGCAATTCGCTCGGTGCTGCGGTTGCGGTTGTCGCGCTGCCACAGATCATCGACCAACTTCAACATCGCAAACAGATTTGTCGGCGACGAGAGGATCACCTTGCGGTTATACGCCTCCAACCACAGATCGTCGCGGCACTCGCGCATAGCCTCCAAAAATGCCGACTCGATCGGAATGAACATCAGCACAAAATCGGGCGTGCAATCCAGCAGGCGATGATACTCCTTGCGACTCAACTCCTTGATATGCTGACGGATTGACTCGATATGGCGAGCCATAGCCGAGGTGCGGTCAGCCGCGTTCTCTGCACGAGTATAGTCCAAATATGCCGTCAGCGACACCTTCGAATCGACGATCACGCGCTTGCCGTCAGGCAGGTTCAGTATCACATCGGGGCGGAGGTTGTTGCCCTCCTCATCTTTCAAATTAGCCTGCACGACGTAGTGCTCGCCTTTGATCAGATTCGAATGGTCGAGGATCGTGGTCAGAATCATCTCGCCCATATCGCCCTGCACCTTCGAATTGCCACGAATTGCTTCGGTCAGGTTGTTGGTCTCGTCGGTAATGCGGCGATTGAGTTCCATCAGGTTTTTAAGCTCGTTTTTCAGCGCACCGTGACGTTCGAGATCGTCGCGGTGGATCGACTCGACACGCAGGCGGAAATCGGTGATATTATCGCGGAAGGGTTTGAGCAACTGCTCGATAGACTCCGAGTTGGTCTGACGAAACAGGCGACTCTTCTCCTCCAAAATATCATTTGCCAAATTACGGAACTGCTCCTGCATTGCCTTTTGCAACTGCTCCTGCTCGTTGCGTTGCTGCTCGGCGGCAGTGCGCTGCTGTTCACGCTCCTGCTCACGCTCCGACTCAAAGGCACGCTGCTGATCCGCCAAACGTGTTTCGAGAGCCTCGATACGCACTCCGCGACGCTCCGACTCGGTCTGCATCTCGCCCTTCTCGGCGGTCAGTTCAACAATGCGATTCTGCAACTCCTCAGCACGTGCAGCCTGCTCATCTGCCTCGCGGCGAGCCGTTTCGCGCTCGGTCGCAGTCTCGGCACGCGACAGTCGCAACTCGCGACGCGAATAGATCAAAGCTACCAAAAGTAGCACGACAACAAGCGAAAATGATATGATAAGTGCAATATTCATACTCAGTGGGATTAACTTTCGGCAAATATAGCTATATTTTTCGAGAAATATGCGTACCTTTGTCCGTAAAGAATAATCATTTTTCTATGGAACGTATAATCTCTCCTTCGATGCTCTCGGCCGACTTTGGTAATCTCGACCGCGACACCCGTATGATCGACCGTAGCGCAGCTCAATGGATCCATATCGACGTGATGGACGGCGTATTTGTACCCAACATCTCGTTCGGTTTCCCCGTTATGAAACCCATTCGCAAAGCCTCGGACAAGGTGCTCGATGTACACCTGATGATCGTCGAGCCCGAAAAGTATGTGGCTCGTTTCGCTGAGGCGGGTGCCGACATCGTGACATTCCACTACGAAGCAACCCAAACCCCGCGCGAGGCAATCCGTCTGATCCGCGAAAGTGGCGCAAAGGTGGGCATCTCGATCAAGCCCAAAACACCCGTCGAGGTACTGCGCGAGTTGCTGCCCGAGGTCGATTTGGTGCTGGTGATGAGCGTTGAACCAGGGTTTGGCGGTCAGAGCTTTATCGAAGGCTCGACCGACAAAGTACGTGAGTTGCGCAAGATGATCGATGAGGCAGGTCTGAACGTCACGATCGAGATCGACGGCGGTGTTTCAGCTGCCAATGCGGGCGAGCTGTATGAGGCTGGTTGCGACGCGCTTGTAGCCGGCAGTGCAGTGTTCAAGGCAGCCGATCCCGAGGCAGAGATTTTGAAGATTCTCAACGCATAGCAGATGATCTCGATTGATAACCTCACCGTCAGTTTCGGCGGTTGGACGCTCTTCGACGAGATCTCGTTCTTAGTCAATCCCAAAGATCGAATCGGTCTGGTGGGCAAAAATGGTGCGGGCAAGACCACCCTTTTGCGTATCATCACGGGCGAACAACAGGCAACATCGGGTGCCGTAACTCGAAATAGCGATTGCACAATCGGCTATCTTCCCCAGCAGATGAAGGTCGCCGACACCACTACGCTTATCGACGAAACTGCCAAAGCATTCGCCGAAGTTTTGGCTATTGAGGCTGAGATCGAGCAGATTACAACCGCGCTGGCGGAGCGCGATGACTATGAATCGGTCGAATATGAGCAGTTGATGCACCGCCTCGACGAGTGCAACAACCGCTACCACATCTTGGGTGGCGACAGCCGCGAGGCTGACATCGAAAAGACGTTGCTCGGACTCGGTTTCCGACGCGAGGACTTCGATCGCCCGACGAGCCAATTCTCAGGCGGTTGGCGTATGCGTATCGAGTTGGCAAAGTTGCTGTTGCGTCGTCCGTCATTGTTCTTACTCGACGAGCCTACGAACCACCTCGATATCGAGTCGATTCAGTGGCTCGAAGAGTACCTGCGAAATTACAACGGTGCGGTGCTGCTCATCTCGCACGACCGCGCCTTCCTCGATAACGTTACGAACCGCACAATCGAGATCTCGCTCGGCAAGATTTACGACTACAAAGTACCTTATAGTAAGTACGTTGTGCTGCGACGCGAGCGACGCGAACAGCAAATGGCAGCATACGAGAATCAGCAACGTATGATCGAAAAGACCGAGGAATTTATCGAGCGTTTCCGCTACAAGCCGACCAAATCGAATCAGGTGCAGTCGCGCATTAAACAGCTCGAACGATTGGAGCGAATCGAGGTCGATGAGGAGGATCTCTCGACTCTGAACATCAAGTTCCCACCTGCGCCGCGTTCGGGTCAGATTGTGGCCGAGTTGAAGGAGGTAGGCAAGAGCTTCGGAACAAAACACGTGTTCAGCGGAGCCAACTTTGTGATCGAGCGTGGCGAAAAGATCGCTCTGGTCGGTCGCAATGGCGAGGGCAAGACCACCCTTGCGCGTATATTAGTCGGAGAGTTGACGCCCAGCGAGGGTTCGATCCGCTTGGGGGCTAATGTCGATGTGGGTTACTACGCTCAGAATCAAGAGGATCTGATGGACGGTGAGATCACCGTTTTCGATACGTTGGATCGCGTTGCGGTGGGCGATATTCGCACCCGACTGCGCGACATCTTGGGTGCGTTCCTGTTCCGTGGTGAGGATATCGACAAGAAGGTCAAGGTGCTGTCGGGTGGCGAGCGATCGCGTTTGGCAATGGCGCGACTGATGCTCTCGCCCCACAACCTGCTGATTATGGACGAGCCGACGAACCATATGGATATGCGCTCGAAAGATATTCTGAAAGAGGCACTTATGCGTTTCGATGGCACGGTAATCCTCGTGTCGCACGACCGCGAGTTTCTGGACGGTATGGTCGATAAGATCTACGAGTTCCGCGACGGTGGCGTGAAGGAGTATTTAGGCGGCATCTACTACTTCCTCGAAAAGCGCAAGGTCGAGTCGTTAGCCGAGATCGAACGCAAAGCTACACCCGCAACCACCTCGAAAGAGGGCGCGACCGTTTCATCGGGCAAGCTCTCGTACGAACAGAAGAAAGAGCAGGAGAAACAGATTCGCAAACTGCGCAAAGCAGTCGAGGCGATTGAGGCAGAGTTGGCAGAAATCGAGTCGCAAATAGCTGATTATGACGCTCGTTTCGCCACAGCAACCGAATACAACGAGAGCGATTATCGCGCTTACGACGAGCTCAAAAACCGCTACGACCACCAAATGCACGAATGGGAAAAAGCGTCGTACGAATTGGAATTGATCGAAGAAAATTAGAAACGTAACAAACGATATGGCAGACAACCTTATTTTCGGAATCCGCCCCGTGGCTGAGGCTATCGAGGCTCGCAAACAGATCGAAAAACTCTATATCCGCAAGGGTGCAGAGGGTCAGTTGATGACCGAGCTGCGCGATCTATGTTTCCGTCATCACATTCATATTCAGGAGGTTCCCGTCGAGAAACTCAACCGCTTGACACGCGGCAACCACCAAGGTGTCGTGGCGCAGATTGCAGCTATCGAATATGCCTCGATCGAGGATATTTTCGAGCGCGTGCCCGACGACGAGACACCCCTTGTGGTGGTCTTCGATGGCGTTACCGACGTGCGAAATTTTGGTGCTATCGCCCGCTCGGCCGAGTGTGCAGGTGCGCACGGATTGATCGTTCCACTCAAAAATGCCGCACCCGTCAATGCCGAGGCAATCCGTTCGTCGGCAGGTGCGTTGACCACGATTCCCGTATGTCGCGTGGGCTCGATCCGCAACACTATCAAGATGTTGCAAAACGAAGGTTATCAGATCGTTGCAGCGACCGAAAAGAGCCGCAAACTGCTCTACGATGCCGACTTCACACGTCCGACTGCGATCGTGATGGGCAACGAGGAGCGCGGTATCTCGAAGGAGGTGATGAAACTTTGTGACGAGCAGTTGGCAATCCCGATGATTGGTCACATCGAGTCGCTCAACGTGTCGGCTGCGGCTGCCGTTATGCTCTTCGAGGTCGTGCGTCAGCGAATCGGCTAAATCAATGAAACAGAGCTACAACCACCCCTCGCTCGGTCCGATCGAGACCGAGCGTGTGGCGCGTGCCCGCAACATTCGCATCTCGGTGCGAAGGGGGCGTGTGCGGGTGGCATATCCGTGGTTCACATCGCGCGAACGAGCTCTGCAATTCCTTGATACTAAATTAGATTGGGTGCGCACAACACTCGAAAAGCAGCAACACAATCAGACCCTGCGCGTTATCCGTCCACCCTTCTGCACTCGTCAGCACGAATTGTGCGTCGAGGTCGATGAGCACACCAAACGTGCGAGCGGGCGCATAACGAGCGACGTGATTGCAGTTCGCCTTGCGCCTACGGACAACATCGCCGACGAGGAGATTCAAGATTTGATTAAAAAAGGAGTGACCGAGGCTCTGCGCCGCGAGGCTCAGAAGTTGTTACCCACGATGGTCGAGGCTGCGAGTCGTCATACGGGGCTCAGCTATCGCTCGGTCGCAATACGTGCCACGCGCAGTAAATGGGGCAGTTGTTCGTCACGTAACGATCTGTCACTCAGCGTCTATCTAATGCTACTACCCGACCACCTAATCGAATATATCATCATTCACGAGCTTTGCCACACGATTCATCGCAACCATTCGGCAGAGTTTCACGCGCTGGTTGATCACCACCTCGGTGGGCGCGAAAAAGAGTTCAACCGCGAATTAAAGCAGTATCACACGCTCTAACCCGCACTCCGATAGGTAATTAATAGTCAATCAGACTTGCCATAGTGACGCCATACACCACTATCAACAAGAAATAGAGTACAATCCAACCGATTCCGACAAACAGACCGATTTTGCTCCATTTCAGAGCCTCACGCGAAAGGCGTTCTGCCTCCATTTCGTCGCCCGAATAGAACGCATTTTCGACACGAGCAGCATTGATAATGCCGACGATTCCAAAGGGCAGGCAGCAAAACAACGTTACCAAAATCGCCTCAACCAAATGATTCTTAGGAGGATAACGATTCGGTCGATTCGTCTGAGGATTGTTATTGATCACTTCCATAAAGCCGAAAATTAGAAATTAGTTTTACAAATGTAGCAAATCTGCTCGAAAAAAGCTATATTTGTCGAAACAAAAATTCACACACAATGAAACAAAATTGGAAACCCGGAACGATGGTCTATCCCCTGCCCGCTGTGTTGGTCAGCTGCGGAGCCTCGCCCGACGAATATAACCTCATCACGATCGCTTGGACGGGCACCGTATGTTCCGAACCGCCAATGTGTTACATCTCTGTTCGACGCGAACGCCACTCCTACGATATCATCAAACGTACGGGCGAATTTGTCATCAACCTCACGACCGAAGCGTTAGCCGAGGCGACCGATTGGTGCGGCGTACGCTCAGGTCGCGAATACAACAAATTCGAGGTTTGCGGACTGACGCCCGCTCCTGCCGCAATGGTCAATGCCCCGATTATCGAGGAGGCTCCGATTGCAATCGAGTGCCGCGTGCGCGAGGTGATTGAGCTCGGTTCGCACGATATGTTCTTGGCAGAGGTGGTCAATGTGCAGGCTGACGACGCATACATCAACCCTGAGACGGGTCGTTTCGAGTTGGAGCGTGCCCGCCCGATCACCTATATGCACGGTCACTACTACACGCTCGGCAAGCAGATCGGTCGTTTCGGCTGGACGGTGCAGCGCAAGCGCAAGAAAAAATAGAGGAATACCTTAAATATATAATAAAGCCGCGCCCTCTTTCGGGACGCGGCTTATTAGTTATAGCACTCGCAGGGACTACTTTGCGAAGGTCATTCCGAGGCTCATTCCGTCGTACTGTTCGGCAACTTTCGAGATCGCTGCAATCGACGAATTATTCGACACAACCGACAAACCTTTGATAATCTTCAACATCTTATCAGCCGCAAAGAGCAACTTCAAGTCGCCACCCGACAACTGCGCCTCGCCCGTGATCTTACCAATCTTAACCGAGGTTTTGGTCGTAAAGTTTAGCGTCAAGGCGTTGGTCGCGCTATCGAACTCATACGTTCCACGCAACGTGCGCTTGCCCATCGTGAGCGTAAACTGCTTATCCTCAGTGAGCGAGATCGCTGCCGAACCAGCCTTCAAGCCCACCTTTTCGTAGTAGGTAGCCATCTTCTTCTCGATCGTACCCACCATCAGCGAGCTGCCCGCCTGAGCCAGCACATTGTCACTTCGGAGCGCAAGTGCAGGTTTCGAGTAACTCCACTCGCCAACGATAGTCTGCTCGGTGGTCGTATTCTCCTTAATGGCACCAACCAAGCCGCCCAAAATATCCTTCAAGCTCTGTGCCTGCACACCGACACTCATCACGAGTGCCGCAGCAAGAATCAATAATCTCTTCATCTATCTCTTAGTTAGTCGTTTAAGCCACTCCGCAGACACCGCATCACTCGGCATCTGCCAATCACCGCGCGGCGACAGGCCCACCGAACCAACCTTCGGACCGTCGGGCAGTGCCGAACGCTTGAATTGCTGATTGAAGAATCGACGGACAAACGTCGAGAGCCAACGATTGATTGTCTGCTCGTCATATTCGCCCACAAAAGCCTGACGTGCCAAGAACTCGATCTTCTCGGGCGCATAGCCACAACGTACCAAACCGTGCAGGAAGAAATCGTGCAACTCGTACGGTCCAACCAGATCTTCGGTCTTCTGCGCGATATTGCCCTGCTCGTCGGCGGGCAGCAACTCAGGGCTGATTGGGGTTGCCATCACATCGCGCAAAGTAGCCGCAACAGCCTCATTCTCAGGCTGCGACGCAAACCAACCCACCAAGTGGCGCACCAACGTCTTAGGCACACCGCCATTGACGCCATACATCGACATATGGTCGCCATTGTAGGTCGCCCAACCCAATGCCAACTCGCTCAAATCACCCGTACCAACAACCAGCGCATTCTCCATATTCGACAGATCCATAAGCAGTTGCGTACGCTCACGTGCCTGAGAGTTTTCGTACGTCACACTACGATCCGATTCAGGCAGACCCAAATCCTCGAAATGCTGACGGCACGCCTTCACGATCGAGATCTCACGCACCGTAACACCCAACGCCTCCATCATTCGCAGAGCGTTGTTATAGGTGCGACCCGTCGTGCCAAAACCTGGCATCGTAACGCCAATCACGCCCTTGCGATCCAATCCGAGCAGATCGAATGCACCGACCGTAACCAACAGTGCCAGAGTCGAATCCAAACCTCCCGAAATGCCGATTACCGCCTTCGTCGAGTGGATATGGCGCAGACGTTTAGCCAAACCCACGGTTTGGATTTTGAAGATTTCGGCACATCGCTCTGCACGTTTCTGCTTATCACGCGGCACAAAAGGCGAGAGATCGACCTCACGATCAAATCGCGCCTCAACATCGCCCTGCGGCAGCTCGATCTCAACCGTCGCCATCGGCTCCGCACCATTCTCGCTATTGAACGTAGTCGAGCGACGACGCTCCGAGCGCAGGTAGTCGATATCGACATCGCAAATGACCAACTGCTCCTCAATCGCAAAACGCTCGCCCTCAGCCAGCACCTTGCCATTTTCGGCTACAATCGCCCCACCATCGAAGACCAGATCGGTGGTCGACTCGCCAAAACCTGCCGACGCATAGACGTATGCAGTCATCGTGCGTGCCGATTGCTGAGCGATCAGATCGCGTGTATATTGATACTTTTCTGCCACCGCAGCACGTGCCGACGGGCAGAGAATCAACTCCGCACCCGCCTGAGCCATATACGACGAGGGCGGCACTACTGCCCACAGATCCTCGCCAATCTCCACACCGAACCTTACATTCGCCGCCTCGAAAATCAGTTCACCGCCAAACGGCACCTCTCGACCACACAATCGTATCGAACTATCGTACTGCCCGATACCCGTTGCGAACCAACGTTTCTCGTTTGCCGCACCGTGATCCGACAGATTACTCTTAGGCACAACACCCACAATCTTACCGCGCGAAACGACTGCTGCACAGTTATATACATTTCCGCACACCTCAACGGGCAGACCTATAACGAACGCACCCTGCAACTCAGCCGACACATCGACCAAACGTTGCAAGCCCGCCTCGGCAGACTCCAACAGCGTACTCTGCAACAGCAGATCGCCACACGTATATCCCGTCAGCGACAGTTCGGGGAATACCGTCACCGCCACGCCCGCCGCCTCCGCACTGAGCATCAAAGCCTCGATCTGTGCGGCATTGGTCGAGCAATCGGCAACTGCGGTTGTCGGAACAGCCGCAGCTACCTTCACGAATCCAAAGTTCTTCATCACCTTACTATTCGGCCCACAGACGAGCCAGATTCAGAATAACCTGCATAGCGCGACCCATCGTCGTCAGCGAGCAGTATTCAAACTTGCCGTGGAAGTTCATACCTCCCGTAAAGAGGTTGGGGCACGGCAGACCCATATACGACAGACGCGAACCGTCCGTACCACCACGAATCGGGCGCACCAAAGGTTCAACACCTGCCTCGCGCATAGCTACCAACGCACGCTCGATCACCTCGGGGTGCGGCTCGACCATCTCGCGCATATTGTAGTATTGATCGGTCAATTTCAGTTCGATAACGCCCTCGCCATACTTCTTCGAAAGCAGCGCAACGACGCTCTCCAAGTATGCCTTCTTCTGCTCGAACTTCGCGCGATCGTGATCACGAACAATGTAGCTCATATCTGCCTGCTCGACCGCTCCATTAATACCAATCAGGTGATAGAAACCCTCATAGCCCTCGGTGTGCTCGGGACGCTGTACAGCAGGCAACATCGCATTAATCTCGCAAGCCACCTGCAAAGCATTGATCATCTTATCCTTAGCATAACCGGGGTGGACATTGCGACCCTGAATATGGATCTTAGCTCCTGCTGCATTGAAGTTCTCATACTCCAACTCGCCCTCCATACCGCCATCGACCGTATAGGCAAACTGAGCACCAAAAGCCTCAACGTTGAAATAATCAACACCGCGACCAATCTCCTCGTCGGGCGTAAAACCGATACGGATCTTGCCGTGCTCCACCTCAGGGTGGGTCAGCAGGTACTCCGCCGCCGTCATAATCTCGGCAACACCCGCCTTATCGTCAGCACCGAGCAGCGTCGTGCCGTCGGTGTGGATCAGCGTGTGACCCTTGAAGAACTCCAACTCGGGGAAGTCCGCCACGCGCATCGTCAGCTGATCGTTGAGCTTGATGTCGCCACCCTCGTAGCACTCAATCACCTGAGGTTTAACGTCCTTACCACTCATATCGGGTGCCGTATCGACGTGCGAGATAAAGCCAATCACGGGAGCCGACTCCTTACCCTTCGACGCGGGAATCGTACCCATCACGTAGCCATACTCGTCCATCGTCACCTCGGTCATACCCAACTCGCGCATCTCGTCAGCCAGTGCCTGCAACAGCACCTTCTGCTTGTCGGTCGAGGGGAAAGTCGTACTCTCTTCGCTGCTCTGCGTATCGTACGACACATATTTCAAAAAACGTTCTTTCAGTTCCATAGTTTTCTTTTCGGTTTTTGCGGTTTATTACTCCTCCTTCTTAGCGCGGCACGAATCCCAGATCATATAACCGATGATCAGAACGTACATCGCAACCGACAGCCACTCAGCACCCTTCGATGCATTCCACTCGGCTGCAAACCAATCAATCTCGCAGAAGCGCAACACTGCACTTACAACACCCATCAGAGCACCACCGGCAATGAAACCCGACGCAATCAGCGTACCACGATCGGCACGTGCCTTGTTCAGCGCCTTATCCTTCGAGCGGCTCGATACGAACCAAGCGATCAAACCACCAACCAACAGCGGAGTATTGAGCGACAGAGGAATGAACATACCCAGCGCAAATGCCAACGCGGGAACGCCAATCATAGTCAGCGTCAGCGCCAAAGCAGCACCTGCGAAGTAGAGAATCCACGGAGTCTCGCCACCCGACATCAACGGGCGGATAACCTCAGCCATTGCGTTTGCCTGAGGAGCTACCAGCGGGCTATCGGGACCGAAACCGTAGGTCTTGTTCAAAATGATCATCACACCTGCAACCGTTGCAGCCGAGATCGCCGTACCGAGGAATTTCCAACCCTCCTGCTTCGAGGGTGTAGTACCCAACCAATAACCGATCTTCAAGTCGGTGATGAAACCACCAGCCATCGACAGCGCGGTACAAACCACACCACCAATGATCATTGCTGCGGTCATACCTGCCGTACCGTTCAAGCCGATGCTCACCAGCACCAGCGACGAGAGGATCAGCGTCATCAGCGTCATACCCGAAACGGGGTTCGAACCTACGATTGCGATTGCATTAGCAGCAACGGTCGTAAACAAGAATGCGATAACGAATACGATCAAGATTGCCACGATCGAGTACAACCAATTGTTCAGCACACCAAACTGGAAGAAGATGAAAGTGGTCAACAGAGCCGCGATCAGCACGGTCAGCACGAGCTTCATCGACAGGTCGCGCTGCGTACGCTCCGTTACCTCCGTAGCACCACCCTTCTTGCCACCAAGCTCCTTAGCCGCCAAACCGACCGCCGACTTGATGATACCTGCCTGACGCACGATACCGATGATACCTGCCATTGCGATACCGCCGATACCAATCGGCTTAGCATACGCCGCGAAGATCGACTCAGCGGTCATTGCTGCCGTCGCGTCGCCACCCGCCATACCAATCACGGGAACGATCACAAACCATACGAGGAATGAACCTGCGCAGATAAATGCCGCATATTTCAGACCGATGATATAACCCAAACCGAGCACCGCTGCACCCGTATTGACGCTCAACACGGTCTTGAACTTATCAGCCATCTCAACACCCCAATCGCAGATGCGAGTGGTTACCTGCTCGTGCCACCAGCCGAAGGTGCTGATCACGAAGTCATAAAGACCACCGATCAAACCACTAACAGCCAGCAGTTTAGCCTGATTACCACCCTTCTCGCCCGAAACAAGCACCTCGGTCGTAGCCGTAGCCTCGGGGAAGGGGTACTTACCGTGCATATCCTTAACGAAGTACTTGCGGAACGGAATCAGCAGCACGATACCCAGCACGCCACCCAGCAGCGACGAGAGGAATACCTGATAGAACTGCGCCTCCAAACCCAAGATATA
Organism: Alistipes sp.; assembly: GCA_045638285.1. Classification (GTDB taxonomy): domain Bacteria; phylum Bacteroidota; class Bacteroidia; order Bacteroidales; family Rikenellaceae; genus Alistipes. The sequence goes on from JAZUBB010000004.1 coordinate 135,994, forward strand.
GAGTGCGGGCAACGTGAAGATCGCACCTGCCACGATCACGCCCGACGACGCGCCAATCGACTGAATCAGAACGTTCTGACCCAACGTATTGCGCTTGCCGAGCATATTACCCACGCCGACAGCGATAATTGCAATGGGAATTGCTGCCTCGAATACCTGACCGATTTTCAAACCCAGATAGGCAGCCGCTGCCGAGAACAGAACGGCCATCAAGATACCCATCGAAACCGAGTAGGGAGTAACCTCTGCGGGAGTCGAGTTGGGCGACATCATAGGTTCGTACTTCTCGCCCTCGGCCAACTCGCGGTAGGCGTTTTCGGGCAGCGAAGTGAGCTGTTTTTGTTGATCTTGTGTCATAATTTATTTAAGTTTTTGAGATTAATTTCGTTTTGCGCATTCTACCTTCGGCACAATACATCACGCAAATATACATAAAAAATCCATACGCGCGCATACCCGACACGCGCGCGAGAAGATTTTTTCGCAACCGATTGACGATATTGGATAAAAAAAGTCGCGTCCCGAGTTGGAGCGCGACTTTGTAAATTCAAAATTCAAGATTAAATTACGCTTACTTTTTGAGGGGTTTGATTGATTTCTCTTTGAGCTTGCCACGCACCCAACGGGCTGAGTACATACGTCCGTCGAGGTCTTGGATTACGCCCTTGCCGTGAGGAATGCCGTTTTCGAAATTAACCGTAAAAGTAATGCCTTCGGGTGTTTGGAATGTTCCATTGCCATTTGGCAGGTCGCGCTCCCACGATCCAACATATTTGCTCTTATCGGGATAAACCATCGTGCCAATACCCTTAATCTCACCGTAGTAGGTCTGACCTTGATATGCAGCGCCGTCATTCCACTTTATCGTGGTAGTGCCCGTCGCCTCATCAACGGTAATCTCGGCAGAGGGTTTAGCATTGAGATAAGCCTCTTGTTGTTCGATTTTTTGTTGGCGTAATTTTGCGGCAGCAATATAAGCGCTATAAGCACCACGACCACCATCACTGTTTCTGTGCATCATTAGACGCTGTCTTTCTGCCTCTTTCTGAGCGTCGAGCGAGAGACCTTGGGCATTTGCAATATTAGGCAAACAGAAAATCGCCAAAACGAGTAAAAGTAAATATCGTTTCATAGTTGTATGATTTTCGGATTTTTGCAAATATAACAAATTAAATCTGCAAATCCAATTCTCTCCTTGCTGATAATCATTTTTTGTGTAAATATTGGCAAAATCTGCGATTTTGACACACCTTCGCGGGCTCGCCCTTCGGGCGACCGCCCCAGCCCGCGAAGGTGCGCATTTATTGAAAGCAAAGTAAAAAAGTAAAACCCGCCCATATGGCGGGTGAATTGTGAATCTTGAATCTTGAATTTTGAATTTTGAATAAAAAAAGAGCCACCCTCGGGCGACTCTTAATTCTCAATTGATTAGGTCTCGACTGCGACCGTGGCACATATTAGAGCGTCTGCTCACAATACTTGTCATAGTGCGACTTCACATTGCGCACGTATGCCAGAGTCTGCTTAATGCCCGTGAAACGACCGCAACGAACGACCGAATCCTCATAATACTCGGGCTGCCCTTTCAATTCTAAATAGCGCGAAACGACCTCCCAATCCTCAGGATTCTCGCTATATTTCGCAGCCAATCGCTGCGCATCGCGCACGTGACCGATACCACCCACATAGCTCGCCAACATCAAACACAGACGATCCTCCTCGGTGGCAGCTGACGACAATCGCAGCGAACGGTCGATCTTATTCAACAACTTCGACGCCAAACGGATATTGGTTTCGGGGTCGAAAGCCTCCTCTTGCGGCACATTGAACTGCTCAGCCACGCGAGGCATAATCTGCATCAAGCCGAATGCTCCCACCTTCGACACTGCGTCGGGGTTGAAACGCGACTCGTGGAACGCTATTGCGCTCAACAATCGCCAATCGTGTCCCGACTCGGCTGCCGCACGACGCATCATATCGTCGTAGGTCGAAATAGTACGTTTGCCCGACGGTTTAGCCTTCTTAGGCTCCGATTGCGGGATTTCGGCAAGTACAAAGCCACAATAGTTCTCCTTGTCGGTAGGCAACAGCGGCGCAACAATCTGGTCGCTATCCTGCTGTGCAATCTCTCGCGAGGGGCTCAGCAATCGACCAGTCGAAATGAAAATTGTAAGAACGGTTAAAAACGATACTGTTAAAAGTGTCTTTTTAAACATAAGTTTTAATTTTGCGGGCAGCTTCCGAAGCTGTCGAGCACGCTAATCATAGAAACCCCACGAGAATCCCAGCTTCAACACTCGCGCATTAAGCGGATAGTGAAGCGCAGAGAAGTAGGTGCGTTTGCCGAATAGGTCATAGTTGGCGTGTTGCAACTTTACAAAAATTCGCATACGCTTCCACTTCGCCGAAACAAATGCGTCGATCATCGGATAGCCTCCGACTTTCGCCTCGCGTTGATTGTAGAACGCCGCCAGCGCAGGGTTATAGCCGAAGGCATAATACTTCGTATTGTATCGTCCCTCCAATCCTGCCTGCATACGCAGTACATCTTTCACGATGTCGAACTCGTAGTAATACGACAGCACGACGCTTGCTTTGGGCACGGGGATTACCTTTTGATCCGTACTCCACTGCAACAATACCCTATTGTCCAGATGGAGTCCGCCAATGCGGAAATCCTTGCGAGCATACAGACCCGTGACACTGACCGACGAGGTGCTTTGGCTTATGTGGCACAGCGAGTCGATAAAGATCTTATCGGTTGCCAAACCATACCAAGCACCAACTTCCAGAGCATAATCCGGAGCCGTCAAGGCAGCCTCAAAACGGACCTCATTCTCCTTTTTCAAAGGAGTAAACCACGCATAGTGGTTTGAGAAATAGTTCTCCTCGAAATACGAGGGAGAACGGAGCACATTCGAGAATCGACCCGAAAGCGTGATCGGGCGACCCTTAATATAGGCACTCAGAGCAATGTCTGCGCCAATTTCCAAATCTCCGCCGCGATAACCCGACGGATAGAACTTCACGTCACCACCCCAATCGAAATACTTCTTGTAGCGACCTTTGATCGAGCCGTAGGCGTAGTAGCTGGTCTTGCTGACCGCCTTACGCTCGCCCGTCAGATAGTCATCTAACGTAAATTGGTAGTAGCGGTGGTTATCCAGCCCCACACCTGCATCGACCACACCGACAACGCCCTCGCGGTTCCACGGCTGAATCTGCACAAAGACGCGGTTCGAAATTCTCGACTCGAAGGTCGAATCGGAGGTCTGCATTGGGTCGATAAACCAATTCTCGTAGTATTCGTGTTCGACCATACCGTTCGACTCATCACGTTCGTCGGTATAGCGCGTACCGGCACGAGTGTCGGTATATTTGCGATGGATACGGTTATACTCAAATGCGTGACCGATGAATACCGCCGGACGGTCGCCCATCGTAAAGTCCTCCTCGGTCAATCCAATCAGCGGAATACCGATCGACTGAACCAAGTAGAACGAGTTGCTACGGATCTTATTCTTAGCGTCCTGCAACTTGACAGGCACGTTGGTGGTCAGTTCGAACATCGTGTCGACAATCGCCCAATCGCCCACAACACCACCGTTCTCGCGCGTATCGACCGCATTGTAGATATATCCGGCGTGCACCGAATAGCGACGTCCCGTATGCGAAAAAGCGACCGAGAGATCCTTCACACGAGCACGCTGCCACGTGTAGATACCTCGCGTACCGCTACTCTTGTAGTCGACATTGACGCTTGTCGAGGGGTTGATATTCTGCGAGTGGGTCACTCGGAAGTTATCCTCCTGACGGCTCTTTTGTCCCGCGGTAGTGTAGAACAGCTGAGTATAGGGGTGTTTGGCGTTGAAGAAATCGACATTATCAATCTTCATCAGATAGCCATCGTAGGCGTCCGCCATTTTGAAGTTGAAGTTGCGCGGACGCTCAAAGTAGTTAAGTGGCGTGGTCGCACCACCCAAATTACCCAAATAGAGGTCACCAACGCCCTTCTGCTGGAACGAGTAGTCGATTCGCCAATCGCGCAGGATCGTATCTAACGGCTGGATATAGACTCGGTTGGCGTATGGGTCGATATTCCACTTGAAGTTATTGAGCGCACGGATCGAATCGTTGAAAAAATATGATTCGAGCGGTTTTTTGGGTCGCTCCTTTTTGGTCGTATCCTCAGGCTGCTGCTCTCCCTCAATCGGGTCGCCATTCTCGTCATACTGAGTCTGATCGAAGGGATTTGCGCCCGCTTGATCCATACCCGTCGTACGACCCTCGCGCTGCGCACGCATCAACTCGGCAGCGGCATTTGCATTGTTCTGCGCCAATACGACCGAAGGCCACAGCAACGCCGCAGCCACAACAATTAGTATGTGAATCAACTTCGATCGCATTGTATATTAGTCTATTACTCTTCTACTTTCTTTGCAAGCAGATGGCGCACCATCGAAACCAAAACGTATGCCACAATCACCGTAGGCACAACCTTCACCTGCCAGATAGCCACCGCCACCGCTGCAAGTATAACGAACGTGAAGCGCAATTCATTGCCTCGCCAACCAAAACTTTTGATTTTAAGCGAGAACATTCTTATGGGCAGAATCAGCAACGTCGCCATCACAACGGCATCTAACGCATACCACACAGCGTCAGTACCCGTAAGCAGTCCCTTGTCGAACATCCAACCCGTCGCCACAAAAAAGATCGAACAAGCGGGCGTGGGCAGACCAATGAACTCGGTGTGCTGCGACTCGTCAATATTGAATCGAGCCAGACGCAGAGCCGAGAATAGCACAATAATGAATGCCACATAGCACCACGCGCCACATTCACCTCCAAACTCCAACGTGCGCAGAATCGAGAATACTACCATCGAGGGCACCAAACCGAAGCTGACCATATCCGCCAACGAATCGAGTTGCACACCGAGTGCCGAGTATTGGTTGAGCAGACGCGCCGCGAATCCGTCTAGAAAATCGCACAAAGCCGACATCATAACCAGCCAGAACACGCGCACTAAATCTCCCTCCAAAGCCGCAACAACAGCCAACGAGCCGCACAACAGATTGGAGAGCGTAAGCAGATTAGGTATTGTGAAGTAACGTACTTTCATCTTTTCGTAGAGTAAAAAATATTTAACTTTCGGGCGGCAAAGTTAGGGAAAATTTTTTATCTTTGTACTATGCTACACAATATATAACGCGCAGGCGTGCGATTTTCGCTCCCAAATCGACCATTTCGGAGCACATTTTGAGATACTACCACGCAACAAATGGGCGTTTATAGGGCAAAAGCAGACTTTTGACGAACAACAAAACAACAGAAAATATGAGCAAAAACATCTATTGTATCATTATGGCGGGCGGAGCAGGTACCCGTTTTTGGCCACTCAGCCGCCAGTCGATGCCTAAGCAATTCCTTGATATTTTGGGTACGGGACGCTCGTTTATCCGACACACCTACGAGCGTTTTGCTCGTTTGGTACCACCCGAGCACTTCCTCGTGATGACCAACAGCGCATACAAAGATCTTGTTCTCGAACATATTCCCGAACTGCGTCCCGATCAGGTGATGTGTGAGCCGATCGGTCGCAACACCGCCCCCTGTATCGCCTACGCCGCCGAGCGTTTGGCTAAGGAGGACCCCGAGGCAATGATGATCGTAACACCATCGGATCACCTGATTTTGGACGAGGTGGAGTTTATCAACGTGGCTCGCGAGTGTGTCGAGTATGCAGCCGAAAACGACGCTCTGATGACCATTGGTCTGCGCCCCACACGTCCCGAAACGGGTTACGGATATATTCAGGTCAATTCGCGCGAGGCGATCACCAAAGTCAAGACCTTCACCGAAAAGCCCAACCTCGAAATGGCTCAGACGTTTTTAGCAAGTGGCGAGTTTTTGTGGAATTCGGGTATCTTCGTTTGGAGCGTTCAGCAGATTCGCGCGGCGTTGCAGCGTTTCCTGCCTGAGTTATCGGCTCTATTTGCGCAAGCAGCCGAACATATTGGCACTGAGGGCGAAAAGGCTGCCATCGAGCGTGTCTTCTCGGAGTGCCGCGCCATCTCGATCGACTACGGTGTGATGGAGAAGGCGGAGAATGTCTATGTACATACGGGCGACTTCGGTTGGAGCGATATGGGCACGTGGGGCTCGCTCTACCAATACTACCCCAAAGACGAAGAGGGTAACGCCAGCTCGTCGGAAACCGTTATGTTCGATGCGACGGGCTGCTTGGTTTCGACGCCAAAAGATAAGATGACGGTAATCAATGGTTTGAAGGACTACATCGTGGTCGATACGCCCGACGTGCTGATGATCTGTCCGCGTTCGAACGAACCGATTATCAAGACCTTCATCAACGAAATTCGCTTCCGCAAGGGCGACAAACACATCTAATGCGTATGTCGGCTCTGTATGATATTTTCCGCGCGTCGACGGGCGTAACCACCGACTCGCGAACAATCAGCGAAGGTGCGCTCTTTTTTGCTCTGCGTGGTGCAAGTTTCGACGGTAACCGTTTCGCCGTCGACGCTCTTCGCAAGGGGGCGTCGGTCGCCGTTATTGACGACGCTGCGGTGCGCGAAAATGCCCCCGAGGAGTTTGTCGATAGGCTATTTTTGGTCGAGGATACGCTCTGCGCACTGCAAGATTTGGCACGCGAGCACCGCGAGGCGTTGGGTATTCCGATCCTCTCGGTAGCAGGCAGCAACGGCAAGACCACAACCAAAGAGTTGGTATCGCGCGTGCTTGCCGAAAAGTATGAGGTCTACGCCACGCGCGGCAACCTGAACAACCACATCGGTGTGCCGCTGACACTGTTGGCAATGGACCACACGACCGAATTTGGTGTGGTCGAGATGGGCGCAAGTGCTTGTGGCGAGATCGCCCTGCTGGCGTCGATCGCACAGCCCAACTACGGCATACTGACCAACATAGGTCGCTCACACTTAGAGGGTTTCGACGGTGTCGAGGGTATTCGTCGCGGCAAGGGCGAGCTGTTCGACTACCTCAATGCTACGGGTGGTCGCGCGTTTGTTCCCGCCGATGACAACGTGCTGTCGGAGATGGCTGCCGAGCGTGAGAATATGGCGGTCGAGTACTTCGCATTTGCCACCTCGAATGGCGTCGAGCACCAACTCGAAGGCGACTATAACCTCAAAAATATTGCGGCAGCGATGTCGATCGGACGCTATTTCGACGTGGACGAGAGCCGTATCCGCCACGCGATTGCAACCTACACCCCGACAAACAACCGCTCGCAACGCACCGTGACCGACCGCAACACACTAATTGTGGATTGCTACAATGCCAATCCATCGAGTATGCGTGCTTCGCTCGAAAGTTTCCTATCGGAACGTAGCGAGCAACCGCGCGTATGTATCCTCGGCGATATGCTCGAATTGGGCGAATGGTCAGCCGCAGAACATCGCACGATTGTGGAGCTGGTCGCAGCAGCCGATTTCGAGCGTATATGGCTGGTTGGCAAGCACTTTGCCGAGGCAGCGGCAGCCATCGAAAATGATCCGCGTGTGAGTTGTTTCGCATCGCGCGAGGAGGTTGCCGCAAGGCTCGAAACCAACCCGATCGAGGGTGCTTTGGTGCTGGTCAAGGGGTCGCACAGCATTGGGTTGGAGAAGTTGATTCCGTTGCTCTAAATTTCGAATACGATGAAAAAACTCGTTGTCTTTACCGGAGCTGGCGTGAGTGCCGATAGTGGCATTGCGACATTCCGCGACTCGGACGGTCTGTGGGCAAACTACCGAATCGAAGAGGTCTGCACGCCCGAAGCATTGGCTCGTGATCGTGCCAAGGTGGTCGAGTTCTACAATCTGCGCCGCCGCGAAACGCTCTCGAAAGAGCCTAATGCCGCCCACCGCGCCATTGCCGAATTGGAGAAATACTTTGATGTCGAGGTGGTTACGCAAAACGTCGACAACCTGCACGAACGCGCAGGCTCGACCCGCGTCACGCACCTGCACGGCGAACTCACAAAGTTGCGTAGCACAGCCAATCCCGACCTGATCTACCCGATCGAGGGCTGGGAGCAGAAGCTCGACGCAAGAGCCGAAGATGGGTCATATCTGCGTCCGCATATCGTCTTTTTCGGCGAGGCAGTGCCGATGTTCGACCACGCGACGAGGATTGTCGAAAAGGCTGACATTCTGGTGGTTGTGGGCACATCGTTGGCGGTTTACCCTGCCGCGTCGCTGGTTCATTACGCTCGACGCGGCGTGCCGATCTATTTGGTCGATCCTGGTCAGCCCGATGTAGCAATGATACGCAACCCGCTGACCCACATACGCGAACGAGCCGCCGTCGGAATGCCCAAGTTGCTCGAAACGCTCGTCAAGGAGCTGTAAAAAACAATCGGTGCCACCCCGCAAGGAGTGACACCGATTTTATTTGGAAATTATGACTACTTCTGCTCCGCGAGAAATCCGACCACGGTCTCGATCAGCGTGGGAGCAAGCGCGATCGAGGGGTTGATGTAGGTCATCATCTGCGTCTGCTGGTCGAGCGACTCGCAGGGTTTCAACACGTGGTTCATACCATTGACAATCGCCAACTTCGCACGCAGATTGCCCATCGAGAGTTTCATCGCGTCGTTCAGATTGATCTGAATGTCGGTCGTGCCCTGCACAACGAGCAACGGCACCTGCAACGCACGTGCCTCAGCCGCGGGGTCGTAACGCATTTGCGAAATAAGGTAAGGTTGTACACTCGGACGGAACAACGCCATCAACGCAGGATTGACATTCTCGACCGCACGACCCGCCTTCAACTCGTCGATAATACGCATACACTCCGAGCGATAGGGTTCAGGCTGAGAACCAAGCTGACGTCGCAGTGTCGCGTCGATCGGCTCGCCAACACCCGCCAAAGTGACAACCGACGCCACTTTATCGCTACGTTTTGCAGCCACCAACGCGATCAGTCCGCCCTCGCTATGACCTGCGAGCACCACGCGGTCGAATCGCTCATCAGCCGCCAAGAACTCCACCCAAGCCACCGCGTCGTCGATATAGTTCTCGAAAATCAACTTCGATTCGTCGGTTGCTGCCGCCGCACTCGCCGCAATGCCGCGTTTGTCGTAGCGCAACGAGGCAAAGCCGTGTGCCGCAAGCGAGTCCGCCAACATCTTATAACTATCTGTGGCAATGCCCGTTACATTACTATTACCATTGCGGTCGGTCGGACCCGATCCCGCAATGATCAGCACCGCCGTGCGCGAGGCGTTGTCGGGCACAGCAAGCGTTCCGTAGATCTCGCCCATAGCCGTTCGCAACATTGCGGGCTCGTCGGCTGACGCCACAACCGCCATCAGCACAAAAATTATCGCAATTATAATTCGTTTCATACCGTAGTTTTTACACATTCACGTAACATTCTGTACAGATGGGTATCGACCGACGAGATGACGTACTTATGCTTATCGGTTTCGATGAGCAGGAGATTGCGCATTTCGGTCGCAAAGAGTTGATAGTTACCCACCTCGCGGTGATAGTAGCGACCCGTATACGCCCACAGACCACCATTACCCATCTTGCGCATTGCGCGACGCACAACCTTCGACTCGACACGCTCGACACGACGAATGTCGCCGAGCGAAATAACAACGGGTTGCACTCGACGCCCAATGGTCAGCGCATTGCGGTCGATCATTAGCGTCTGAGGCGCTTGCAGCCACGTCACCACCATCAAGGGCACAAAGATCAACGACAGCACCACAAGTGGCAACCAACCCGCATCTTCGAAGAAGTAGAGAAACACGCCAACAAACAGTATTGTCAGCATTGTTGCTATCGTCGACAACCAAACACCCGCCGAGCGTTTCATCGGCACAATATACATATTATTAGCCATAGGATTAGAGGTTTTTCATTTTGTTACGACGCGACTGAGCGCGATAGTTCTGGATCTCATACGCCGTGCGATTGCGTACCTTGCGCCACAGGTAGTGGAACACTATCATCAGCGCGAACGCTACGCCCGCAAACGAGAGCAACTGATATTGCGTCGTCAGGTCGTCAGTTCCCCTCAGCAAGTTGTAGCAGGGCATAACCGTCCAAATCACACCCATTATAAAGCACGCACCAACAGCCACCTCATAGCGACGACGTGGAGCACGACGCCACCAGCGCCACAACAGTTGCCCAAAAAAGAGGATACATAACGCCCACGTCCAAATATCGAACGCCAGCTCGTATCGCTCATAAAATTCAGGGACATAATGCTTTATCGCATACGGTGCAATAAGCAACAGGAACGAAACAAGTGCAAACCACGGGAAGGGAGTGCGACTGCGCCAAAACTTCCTATCGTTACAATCCGCACCCAAATCTTGACGAACATCGGCTGCCGAACGGCGTTTGTAAGATGACCACACGCAACTTTTCAGCGACAGCCCCTCATCATTCGAGGTGTGCGGAGTTTTCTTCTTATTATTCATAATGCACTGCGGATTAGTCGTTTGACTCTTCATTCTCGGTCGAGGCTTTCTTGCGCTTTGCGGGACGCGGTTTGCGGCCGCTGCGACGCAACGCCTCGGCTATGATCCATTGCAACTGCCCGTTCGTGCTACGGAACTCGTCCGCCGCCCAACGCTCGATGGCGTCCATCGTCTCGGCGTCGATACGCAGCACGAAACTGCGAGTTGATGACTCTTTAACCGCCATAATCCCACGCGATTAGTGATTCAAAGTACCTGCATTCAATACCGGCTGTGCCGACTCGTCCGAGCAGAGAACAACCAACAGATTGGTAACCATCGCTGCCTTGCGCTCCTCGTCAAGCTCAACAACGCTCTCATCATCAAGACGATCCAACGCCATCTTAACCATCGAAACAGCACCCTCGACGATCTTCTCACGAGCTGCGATGATCGCATCTGCCTGCTGGCGACGCAACATAACTGCCGCAATCTCAGGAGCGTATGCCAAGTAGTTCAAACGAGCCTCAACAACCTCGATACCTGCCATCGCCAGACGCTCGGTCAGCTGCTCGGTCAGCTGGTCGCTGATCTCCTCACCACCCGAACGGAGCGTAATCTCCTCGTTTGCGGTAGTGTTCTCGTCGTAAGCATACAGACCCGCTACGTGACGCAGAGCCGCGTCGCTCTGAACAGCTACGAAGTTTTCCAATACGTTCATACGTGCCGTAGATTGCACACCCACGCCCGTCGGAGCATCGATCTCGAAGACTGCCTTATAGATACCGTCGCGCTTGATTCGCCATACGAGTACCAGACCGATCAGTATCGGATTACCCGCTTTGTCGTTCACCTTGATAGGATCGACATTGAGGTTGCGGGCACGCATCGAGATGTTCTTCTTCGACATAAAGGGATTGACCCACCAGAAGCCCGTCTCGTAGAACGTACCGCGATACTTACCGAAGAACAACAGCACGCGAGCCTCGTTAGGCTCCAACTCGATAAAGCCGCACGCCACAATGATCGACGAGATGATCAGCAGCACGCCCACCACTGCCGCGATGGTCGAAGGCACAACATTGCCCTCCCAATTTACCGACATAACGATCGAGGCAATGGCAGCTCCGATCATCGCCAAGATCATAAACAACGCCAGGAAACCATTCATTTTCCAGCCCGAGTAAGTGTAGTTTTCGTTTGTCATAATTGTAAAGTTTTTAAGTTTGCTAAATAATATCATTTTGATATCACAAAGATACAATCAAAAATCTCGAATTTCCAAATTTTTAGATCAATTTTTTTGAGATTTTTTCACTTTTTTCGTGAGATTTTGGCGTTACGAAATCAAAGATTTCGTAAAAAATGAGTAAATAAAACCACGTCCATATAGCAGGTGCACCTTCGCGGGCTGGGGCGGTCGCCAAAGGCGAGCCCGCGAAGGTGTGTCGAAAACTGAGTTTTCGCCAACTTTGAATCTTGAATTTTGAATAAAAAAAGCCGCGCCCTACACGAGCGCGACCAAACCGAATACGGTCAAAAAACGCGAAGAAACAAGGGGGATTATTTCTTCTGTTTTTCGGCTGTTTCGGGCTTCTTTGCGCAGTTGTCGCCCTTTGCCTTCTCGGTCTTCGAGCCACAGCCGCAACCTGTCTTGTTGTTCTTGTCCATCACTGTTAATTAAATTTATCGTAACGCGCAAACGTCGCCTACTCTAAACAAACGCGCCTGCGCAGCCGAGCAATGACCCGACCAACCGAAATACCCTCCACAAAATATGCCAATCCAAGTGGTCCAAAAGTCGAAAGAGTTGGAATACCTTAATATATTTAGGAAAAATTACGTACCTTTGTCAATTGATTGCGGACCCCGCAATAAAATAGCAAACAAACTACACCCTAAACTATGATTGATTTGGCAACATACAACACATTTCTGTGGGTGATGGCGGCGACGGCTGCCGTTGTCTTCGTGGCTCTCTACTTCGTCGAGGCGGGCTACGGAATGTTATTCGATAGACGTTTCGGTCCTCCCGTACCCAACCGCATAGGCTGGGTACTGATGGAGGCACCCGTCTTTGTGGCGATGACCGCGCTCTGGTGGGCGTCGGATCGCACGTGGGAGGCAGCACCGCTGGCTCTCTTCGTGCTGTTCCAAACACACTACTTCCAGCGTTCGTTCATCTTCCCGTTCCTCATTCGCGGCAAATCGAAAATGCCCCTCGGAATTATGTTGATGGGCGCAGTGTTCAACACCCTCAATGCACTGATGCAGGGCGGTTGGATCTTCTACCTCGCACCTGCCGATCGCTACACCGTCGAGTGGCTCTGGTCGCCCCAATTCATCATCGGCACGATCGTATTCATCGCGGGTATGGCGATCAATCTCCACTCGGACTACATCATTCGCCACCTGCGCAAAGAGGGCGATACGCGCCACTATATCCCAATGGGCGGTATGTTCCGCTACGTGTCGTCGGCAAACTACTTCGGCGAGTTTTTAGAGTGGGTCGGCTTTGCCATTGCCTCGTGGTCGTGGGCTGGCGTGATCTTCGCGTGGTGGACATTCGCAAATCTCGGTCCGCGCTCGGCGTCGCTCTATCGTCGTTACGAGAAGGAGTTTGGCGAGGAGTTCACCCGATTGAAACGTAAAAAGATTATCCCATTCATATATTAGACATAGTATGGAAGATAACAAACTGAAAGAGTCTAAACTCTTTACGCCCTACAAATTGGGCAACGTCACCCTGCGCAACCGCACTATTCGCTCGGCAGCTTTCGAGTCGATGGGTGACAAGTTCGGTCCTACGCAGCAGTTGAAGGACTACCACGTGAGCGTGGCTAAGGGAGGTATCGGAATGACCACGTTGGCATACGCTGCGGTGTGCCGTAGCGGTCTGTCGTTCGACAAGCAGTTGTGGCTGCGACCTGAGATTGTTCCCGGGTTGAAAGATATTACCGATGCTGTACACGAAGCAGGTGCTGCCGCCTCGATACAGATCGGTCACTGTGGCAATATGACCCACTACTCGACCGCTGGTCAGATTCCGATCGGACCCTCGACAGGTATCAATATGTATGCCTACACCCCCGTGCGCCGTATGCGCAAGAGCGAGATCGAGCAGGTGGCTAAGGACTTCGGTCGCGCTATTCATACAGCTCACGAGGCGGGTTTCGATTGCGTCGAGGTGCACGCAGGTCACGGCTATCTGATCTCGCAGTTCCTCTCACCATATACCAACTACCGTCGCGATGAGTACGGCGGCTCGCTCGACAACCGTATGCGTTTTATGCGTATGTGTATGGACGAAGTGATGGAGGCTGCTGCAAAGACGGGCACCTCGATTCTCGTTAAGCACAATATGGAGGACGGTTTCAAGAGCGGTATCCAGATTCCCGAGTCGCTCGAAATTGCAAAGGTGATCGAGAGCTATGGCGTCGATGGTATCGTACTGTCGAGCGGTTTTGTAAGCAAAGCCCCGATGGCGGTTATGCGAGGTTTGATTCCGATCTACACGATGAGCTACTATATGCCGTTGTGGTTGCGCTACTTCGTGCGTTGGTTTGGTCCCGTAATGATCAAGCAGTTCCCCTTCGAGGAGACCTTCTTCTATGAGAATGCAATGAAGTTCCGCAAGGAGTTGAAGTGTCCGCTGGTCTATGTCGGTGGTCTGGTCAGCCGCGAGGGTATCGACAAGGTGCTCGACTCAGGATTCGAAATGGTGCAGATGGGTCGTGCGCTGGTCAGCGAGCCCGATTTCGTAAACCGTTTGGCTGCCGAGGGCGCGGATTGCCGCAGCCGTTGCGACCACAAGAATTACTGTATCGCCCGTATGTACTCGGTCGATATGAAGTGCCACAAAGATTGCCCCAACCTGCCGCGTAAGATTACCGACGAGTTGGCTAAATTGCCCTAACAGCTATGCGTGGAGTGATCGAAAAAGGGACGGCGTGGGCTCTCGTTACGGGCGCAAGTAGCGGTATCGGTTTCGAGTATGCGCGACAGATGGCCGCACGAGGCTACAACCTTGTTGTGGTGTCGAAAGATAGCGAGGGACTTACCGAGGCGGCACGAAAAGTTGCCGAGGAGTATGGCGTAGAGGTGCGTGCGAAGGTGCTCGATCTGATTCCTCAGCAGGCAGCGCACGAGTTGTTTGCGTGGACCGAGAGCGAGGGTTTACAGATCGAGGTGCTGATCAATAACGCTGGCGCATTCTCATACCTCGACGTGCTGAAAACCGATTTCGAGCGTATTGATGAGCTTGTAGGTCTGCACATTACCACGCCCACGATCACCTGCCGCCTGTATGGCGAGCAGATGGCGGAGCGCGGTCACGGCTACATTCTCAATATGTCGTCCTACTCGATTTGGATGCCTCTGCCCGGTTTGACGATTTACAGCGCGAGCAAGGACTACTTGAAGAGTTTCTCACGCGCCTTCGCCAAAGAGGTACGCGAACGCGGTGTGACGGTTACGGCGGTCTGTCCCGCAGGTGTTGCAACCGATCTCTACGGTCTGCCACGCGATTGGCAACGTTTCGGCTGCCGTATCGGCGTGCTGATTACAGCCGAGAAGTGTGCCCGACAAGCTCTACGCGCGATGTATCGACGCAAGAAGGTCTTTGTTCCTGCCGCGTGGTTCAGGATCTTTGTGCCGATCTTGACCTGCCTGCCAAAACCGATTACCAATTTCGCTCGCAAAAAGACGATGCGATTCCAGAAATAGCAAAACACCCTGAGAGTTCTCAGGGCGTTCTTGTTATAAACGAGGTGCAAAAATTGCAGTTAAACGGTCGTTAAAGTCCTCCGACTTGTACTTGGCGAAGTTCTTATCCAGCTTGCCATTATTATTGTAGAAAATAGAGTGAAGTGTATGGCTCACTGCCGTCGGGTCGTCCAACTGCTCTTTCACGCCATTCCACACCGCCTCACGCAGCTCCACCTCGTAGCTATCGGAAGCTATCTCGACCGTGAAATAGAGCGTCGCCGTCCAACGCATATATGACGGTAGCGAGCTCCACACATCATCTTCGCGCACCACCTGCACATCGCACATTCGGCAGATCAGACGCCCCTCAAACTCGCGCTCGATGATGACCTGTGGATTGTTCATCAACGTGCGAACAATCGTCGCGCTATCGCAATGGTAGCTCTTGATCCATACGGGACGTTCCTCGTACATATCGCTCACGATGTGGAAATTATTTTCGGCGAGCATCTCCTCTGCTATCGGCTGCGCCGACATCGCCGACATATTCGTCAGCAAAGCAATCAAAAGTAAAATGTTTCTCATAGTTGTATCGGTTTTTCTTTATGCAAAGATACCTATAAGATAGGTGCAATAGAGCCGTTCGAAGGGTGAAACGGTATTATCTATCGTCCAAACGACATCGGAGCGAGGTGAAATAGAGAATGAGTAAGGATTTGAATGGTGCGCAAAGATTTTTAGCGGAATATTTCGTTTGTAAGCACAAAAGTATTACCTTTGCGCTCGAAAACCTACGGGGTGTAGCGCAGTCCGGTTAGCGCACCTGCTTTGGGAGCAGGGGGTCGTGGGTTCGAATCCCGCTACCCCGACACGTAAAACAACAGCAGAACTTTGAGAGTTCTGCTGTTGTTTTGTTCTACTCCGTCGGCTCGGTGCGTGCACCGTTCCAATTCATAAAGCCTTTGTTCAATTCATAGACGCGGTAGCCCTTCGCCGCCAAAGTGCGAGCCGCCACTTTGCTACGTGCACCACTGCGACAATAGAGCGCAACGGGGCGCGACTTATCGAGCTGCGTCTGAGCCTCACTCTCGAAATTCTCACCTCGCACGTCGATATTTTTCGCTTTGGGGATATGACCTGCGGCAAACTCGGCAGGCGTACGTACATCGACCAACTGAACGGTCGAGTCGGCAATAATCTCGGCAAACTCAGCATTGCGGACCGACTTGAATGCCTCTGCCGCGCGACGCTGCGAAAAGACATACGCCCCGATAAGCACCAGCGCAACCAACAATAGAATCCTCTTCATAATCTTTCGTATTTGTTCCGACTGCAAATATACGAAAAAAGATGGAGCACACCACTTGTGCGTGCTCCAACGAATAGGGTAATTTTGATTATGATTATGTGTGTACCTATAAGGTCGTGCTATCTGCCTCGGCTGCTGGTGCCCTTGTCGTTCGATCTCTTCGAGTCGTTCGAGTTCGAGCTGCGGGTCGCGCCATTGTTGCGAGTGGCGTTACCCTGACCTCTGTTCGAGCTGTTCGACGAACGGTACGAACCCTTATTGTTCGAGGGACGGTTGTTGCCACCACCTACATTGCCCTTATTGTTCGAAGGACGACTGCCACCGTTGCCTACGTTGCCCTTGTTGTTCGAGGGGCGGTTGTTACCACCACCTACATTGCCCTTGTGGCTGTGGGGAGCCTTGTGGGGTGCAACGTGCGGCGCAGTATGGGGAGCCTTGTGGGGTGCAACGTGCGGCGCAGTGTGCGGAGCCTTGTGGGGCGCAACGTGCGGGTTGCGATTGGGCTTGCGGTCGGGCTTGTGATCAAAACGATCGTTGTGGTTGTGGTGGTGTCCTGCGCCGATGTGAACGTGAGGACCTGCACCAATGTTGATCGAAATCGAAGCGCGGGGGCGATTGTAGTCACCATAGCGACGACCATAGCGGTTGCGCCACTTACGCATCTGACGGTTGTTCAGGATCTGGTCCAGATCGCGGGTGTACTCGTAATACCAGCGCTCAACAATATTATCGAGGTCGATACGAGCAGCATAACGATCGCAACGGTCTGCCCATTCGAGGTTCAGATAGTAGAGTTTCGACTCCTGACGTGCCGTAAGATCAAACACCATAGTCATATAGCGGGTCATACGCTCTGCCTCGACGGCTACTCGCTCGCTACGACGACCGATGGTTACTTTGATGGTAGCTGCGCTGTTTGCGGTTGCTGCCGATGCTGCATCGACGGTAAAGATTGCCGCCATTGCTACTGCTAATACTCTCAATAACGTCTTCATAGTCGTAAATTTTAATAGGGTTAATATCTTCTGTTTTTCAACTTTTGTCGAGTTGTTTTCTTGGAACAAAGGTACACACTCAATGCGCAAAAAGACTCCACCCCACCGCCGAAACGTCCGTTTCAACCGTCGAATCGACCTCCAAACGCGGTGAACCGACCCCACCAAAGCCCCGTTTCGACCCCAAAAAAAGGGTATCCAACCTGCGTTGAATACCCCTTTTCGCATATTATAAGTCGTCTTATTCTCGTGTCAGCTCCTCGATATGTGCCAGCACCTCACGCGCACGACGCTGCGTGCGACGACGCACCATACCGCCAATGACGCCGCCAACTACAACTCCAACAGCACCACCCGTAACAAATCCGTAGAACAGAGGTGTGCCACCAATCTGTTGGTATGCCTCCCAGATGAGCCACGCAAGCCACAGAATCAACATCGGAATGGCGAACCACAACCAGCGGTCGTTCATCTGTTTCAATCGCAGCACCTTCTTACCGACCGACACCACATCGCCATCGAGCAGTTCGTCGGCGTGCAGGTCGCGCTGACCCCACCACGTTGCCACGATACATACGATCATCAGCAGGCAAGAGGCGATACAGAATGCTAATGACATACCTAAGTGGTGGAACGTCACAGCCATATAGGGGGTTGCCAACGTGCCCACAATGATCATCGCACGATTGTCGCGTGTGATACCTCGCACCTTGTCGTGCATTGCTCGGCGCAGCAGTCGCTCGTTGATGATGGTCTCCTTATCGAGTTTGCGGCGCAGGATTGCGATCTGATCGCGCATCTGCTCCAATTCGTTTGTCATAATATTGTACTCCATAGTGCTTCAAAAAATTACTCGTTAGACATCTTTTTCAACTCCTCCTTGATTCGATACAAACGCACCGAAACGTTCTTGACCGTGATACCCACAATCGCCGCGATCTCATCGTAGCTCATATTTTCGAGCCAGAGCAGCACGATGGCGCGATCGACGGGTTGAAGGCGTCGTATGCGGGCATAGAGCTGTTGTACCTGACGCGAGTCCTCGTCCTTATCCTCGAACAGATTGATGTTCATCGAGAGCGGAATAGAGTTCGAGCGGCGGCGTTTGCGATCGGACGTGATACAGGTGTTGAATGCTACACGCCATATCCAAGTCGAAGGCTCGCTCTCGCCACGGAATGAGCTGTAACCGCGCCACAGATTGCAAAGTACCTCCTGAAAGAGATCATCGACCTCCTCTTTCTGTTTCGAGAACATAAAGCAGACGGTGTAGATCGTGCTTTTGTGTTGCGAAACCATTTGCGCAAATTGGGTTTCCAGAGTATTCATTTTCGTTTGTTTAGATCGTTTTGGGATCGTTTGTCCGTTTTTTAGTGATTGAGTTTTGCATATTAGACGCACCTCACCCCCGAAAAACTACAAAAATATGCTATTTTTTTGTTGTAATTTTTATTTTTTTGTAAATTTGTATGCAGAAACTTAAAAACATTAAGCCTATGAAATCAAAGTATCTTTTATTGACTCTATTGAGTATGGTATTCGCATTTGGTTTCACCGCGTGCGAGCAAGAAGAAACCCCAATACCTTCATTTATAATGGAATACCCTGAATCAATGGTAATGGCAGCCGAAGGGGATACTATTCGCATTAATGTTCTATTTAATGAGAACGAAGTTTCACCAACCTGTATATCTTCGCAAGGTTTTTGTCATTCTCATATCTCAGCTGTTTCGAAATTTCCCGATGATGACCTCTCATCGATGAAGTTTATCGTTATGGCTTACCCCAACAAAACGGGCAAACCGCGTTCGTGTGAGGTTACATACAAGAACAAAAAGTATGACAACACGCTGGTTACGTTCAGCGTCTATCAGTTAGCCGAATAATCTCACATTATCCCTCAAACAAAAGCAGCACCCTCCTCTGAGAGTGCTGCTTTTTACGTTTCGACTGATTGAGCCAACCTACTAATACTCCTCCTCGTTGAAGAAGAAATCGTCCTTCGAAGGATAGTCGGGCCAAATATCTTCGATAGACTCGTAGATGTCGCCCTCGTCCTCGATCTCCTGCAAATTTTCCAACACTTCAAGCGGTGCGCCCGAGCGTACTGCATAGTCAATCAACTCCTCCTTGGTTGCGGGCCAAGGTGCGTCTTCAAGCTTCGATGCCAATTCAAGAGTCCAATACATAGTTGAAATTTGTTTAAATTTAGTCTTTAAATGAGGTACAACTCGCAGTGTATCACCGTATTACATCGCAACAACCGATCACTACGCGTCATTAATGGACTGCAAAAATAGTAAAAAAATCAATATACAAACTTTTTTACATAAAAATATGCACAGAATCTTACCTTTCGTCCACGCCCCACACTACGGAATCCACAAAATCTCCTCAACATCAAAGTGTTCGTTCAGCGCACGACCCAATATATAAAGGTAGTCAGACAGGCGGTTCAGGTAGATGAGTGCCTGCGACGACACACCGTGCTCAACATTGGCGCGAAGTGCCGCTCGCTCGGCACGACGGCACACCGTACGGCAGACGTGGCACATCGAAACGATCTTATTACCGCCCGCAATGGTGAACTTAGTGATCGGCTTAACGCGAGCCGACAGTTCGTCGATACGTCCTTCGAGTGCCGCGACCACCTCCTCCGATGGCTCGGCGACCTTACCCTCGCCTCCGCGTCCAACGGCTAACAGCGCAGCAACGGTCATCAAGTGCGAGCCGACGCGATTCAGATCGGCAACATACTCCTCAGTCCCCTCCTCGTCGCGCAACATATCGCCCAACAACGCTACGTTTGCCGACAGCTCGTCGACCGTTCCATACGCCTCGACGCGCACGTCACACTTCGAAACGCGCTCGCCCCCGATCAGTGTGGTCTGACCACAATCGCCCGTCTTGGTATAAAGTTTCATAGTTCGATTTCGGTTTTTATAGTGAAAAATGTTGTTTAGGCAATCCCTCGACATTGAACAGCAACAGATAGCCGCGATTATCGACACTCGTGCCGTGATGTTCGCTCACCAATCGACGACATTGACGGTTGCGAGCACGCTCATCGCGCGGTGCAAGGATACACAACGTCGTCTGCGTGCGTTGCGCCTCGTCGGTCAGCAGATGTAACTCCTCAACCGAGCACTCGCGCGGCACGATACACATCTCAACCCCATCGAGCGCAATCGGCAGACTATCAGCAAACAGGTAGTTCTCATACCCACAATGCGAGTAGAGATTTTGCAACTGCGTAGCCCTTCGGCGCGACACGTGGCGCAATAGCAGTTCGGTATAGAGAGCTGTATCCGTTCCCTCCACACGACGACGCATAAAAACCTGACGCACCAACGAATAGACGAATGGCGAGTGGACTCCGTGGCCACGATAGTGGCGCACGTTAGCCGCACGCACCGACCCCGCGGCAACGCGATAAAGACGTTTGGTTATGGGTTTAATGACGCTCATCGACTACTTTTTGAGCATACCTGCCAAACGACCCGTCGAGAAGGCAATCTGCAAATTGTAGCCACCCGTCGCAGCGTCCAAATCGAGCACCTCGCCCGCAAAATAGAGACCACGAATCAGTTTCGACTCCATCGTATATTGGTTCACATCGTCGCAATTGACGCCACCCGCCGTCACGATAGCCTCGGTGAAGGGGCGGTAGTCGCTAATCGGAAAGACATAGTGTTTGAGCACCGTTGCCAAACGTGCCAACTCCTTGTCGCTCACCTTCGAGATATAGGTCTTCGAATGGACGTCCAGCTCCTTAGCCAAAGCCAGCACCATCGGGCGCGGAACGAGTTTACGCAGCAACTCCGAGAAGAGTTCGGTCGGTGGCAACTGCTCCACCTCGCGGCGAATACGATCGGTAAGTTGTTCGGGTGTAAGGGCGGGTTTGAGGTCGAGTATGAGTTTCACCTTACGTTCGTCGATCAGTGCATCGACCGCATCGCGGCTCAGACGCAACACTGCCGCGCCCTCGATACCTCGATCCGAGAACGACACCTCACCAAACTCCTCGCCGGCAAGTTCGTTATCGACCCACATCTGCACATTGACATTGCGCAACGTCAGACCCTTCAATTCGTGCATATTGGCGTAGGTCGTTTCGAGCGGAACGAGCGACGGACGCACCGGCTCGATCGAGTGTCCCGTAGCAGCTGCAAAGTCGTAACCATCACCCGTTGAGCCCGTTGCGGGATACGAAACACCACCCGTAGCAATGATCACCGCCTCGGCCTCCTCCTTACGCTCGAAGCCACGCTTATTCTCATACTTGACGCCCAGCACACGGTTGCCGACCGTCATAATCTCCTTGACGCGCGAGTCGCACTGCACCGTAACACCCTCCTCGCGGCACCAATCGACCAATGCCTGAGCTACGTCCCACGCCTTGCCACTATGCGGAAAAACACGGTCGCCACGCTCGACATCGAGTTTGACACCCAGACGTTCGAAAAAGCGCACCGTTGCGCGATTGTTAAACTCGGCAAAAGCCTGCGCAAAGAAATCGGCATTGACGCGCACCTTCTCGGCAAACTCCTCGGGAGGACGCATATTCGTAAGGTTGCAGCGACCCTTACCCGTAATGCGGACCTTGCGACCCGTCTTCTCCATCTTTTCGAGCAACAGCACGTTGCGACCTCGCGATGCGGCTGTTCCTGCTGCCATCAGACCCGCAGCACCACCGCCTATAACTATCAAATCGTACATTTCGTTGTTTTTATTTGCACAAAGATACTCTTTTCGCGAAAAAATAGTTACTTTTGCAGTCGAAAAAACGTTCAAATATATGTTGTCACGTAGATTACTTAGGCTCAAAGCAGTCAAAAACCTCTATTCGCACCTCAAATCGAACGCTACCGATATTGCCGCATCGGAGAAAACTCTCCAACACAGCATCGACAAAGCGTACGATCTCTATTTTCAGATGATGTTGCTCATCGTTGATGTTGCCGACTATGCCGAAAGCCGTATCGAGCTTGCTAAGCAGAAACACCTGGCAACATACGAGGACCTCAACCCCAATACACGATTCATCGATAACCGACTGATCGCCCAGTGGCGTTCGAGCAGTCGCATCAACGACTTCGCAGCTAAGCGCGGTTTGGGTTGGGCTCAGTATCCCGAATTGATCAAAACGCTCTATAACAACCTCGTAGCGTCGGATTACTATCAGGCATATATGACTGCCGAGAAGGCAACCTACCGCGACGACGTGCGTCTGGTTGAGCAGTTCTACACCCGCGAAATCGAAAACCTCGAAATGGTCGAGGAGGTGCTCGACGAGCAGTCGATCCTCTGGAACGACGACCTTGGATTCGCACTGGTGATGGTACTGCGTACACTGAGCAACTGCCGCGTGTCGCAGACCGAAGTGCCTGTACTGCCTAAGTTTAAGAACGATGACGACCGCGAATTTATCGAGGAGTTGTTCCGTCGCACGCTGGTCAACTACGACAGCTATATGAAGATCGTCGAGCGTTTCACTCGCAATTGGGACGTTGAGCGTATCGCATTTATGGACAATCTGATTATGGTTACGGCTATCTCGGAGATGATCAACTTCGAGTCGATCCCCGTCAAGGTGACCCTCGATGAGTATATCGAAATCGCCAAGCACTACTCGTCGATGGGTAGCGGCACCTTCATCAACGGCATTTTGGACAAGTGTGCCGAGGCTCTCGCGGCTGAGGGTGTGGTTGTCAAGAGTGGTCGCGGATTGATCTAACGGGCAATTGCCGACGATGATTTATGGAGCGACTTTTGCGGGTCGCTCCTTTTTGTAAACAACCAAGAACAACAGATGCGCACACTACTCATCATACTCGCTGCGGTGGCGATGGTCGGCTGCGGAGGTCGAGGTGACGCTCCCGTCGCAGCTCCCGAACGGGCGGCAAACATACCACTGCAAACCATTATCAACGTGGCGGATACGCTCGCGGGCGACACGCTACGTTTGGGTCGTATGCACTCTGGCGAGGTGGTTGCAATGGGTATCGGCGTGCGCAACAACACCAACTCGCCCATAGTCATCACACGCACCGAGAGCACCTGTGGCTGTACCGAGATCGACTACCCCACTCTACCCATCGCGGTGGGCGATACGGCACGCGTTGAGGTGCGGTTCGATTCGCAAGGTTTCTATGGTTGGCAGTTCAAGCGCGTGAGGCTCTATACCTCGGCTGATGTGGTGCCTTTGACCATTTATGTGGAGGCTGAGGTCGAATAAATCGTGCGAGGGTTTGTAATCCCGCGAAAAAAGCGTATATTTGCCAAAATGTTCGAAATAGAAAATTAAACTAAAAACCATTTTACACTATGTTTACATTCTTACAGGCTGCCGGTGAGGTAGCACCTCAGGCTCCCGGTCAGGGCGGTTTCTGGATTATGATCGTTGCAATGATCTTGGTTATGTGGCTCTTCATCTGGCGTCCCGAATCGAAGCGTCGTAAGGAGATGGCTAAGTTCCGCGACTCGATGGTCAAGGGTACCAAGGTGATCACCGCAGGCGGTATCCACGGCAAGGTGCGCGAGGTGAAGGAGTCGTATGTTGTAATCGAGGTTTGCGACAACGTAACTCTGCGTGTCGATAAGAATATGATTATGGCATCGCCCGAGGCTCAGCCCCAGCAGCAGAAAAAGTAACACAGAGTGCGCCGAAACGCGCCAAAACATTTCTAACGGGTGCGTAACTCCCTGCTATCGAAGGAGAAACGCGCCCGTTAAACATTTTCATACGCACAACTGACGCAAGCCTATGAAAGCTATCCGACATCTCTTGACCGTGCTCTGCGCGATGGTGGTCGTACCGCTATCGGCGCAGGAATTTCTGTGGTCGGCGGACTTCGATTTCAACTTCGACAACCGCGAGAACGCACAACTGAGCCTACCCTCCTATACGCTTTTCGGGGCGCGACTGACGCCTATGGTCGGTATGGGCTGGGGCGGCACGCAGCACGCATTGATGGTCGGTGCCGACGTGACCAAGACCTTCGGTCGAGATACGCGATTCTGCGAGAATCCTGAGCTGGTACTCTATTACAACTATCGTGGTCGCGCATTCGGTGCAACGGCAGGTATCTTTCCGCGCAGAATGGTCTTGGGCGACTATTCGGGCACGATTGCGAGCGACTCGGTGCGTTTCTACGACAAGAATATCGAGGGTCTGCTGTTTCAATATCGAGGCTATGGCGGTTTTGTCGAGCTGGGCGCAGATTGGGACGGAGTCTACTCGGTCGAGGAGCGCGAGAAGTTCCGAATCTTCTCGGCGGGCGAGTACACCCGTCGCCTGTTCACGTGCGGATATACGCTCTCGGTCTACCACTTCGCAGGTCGCGTGGGGGTATTAGGTGTAGTAGACAACATTGCTGTTCAATCCTACGTCGGAGCTAAATTCGAACACCTATTACCGCTTGATCGTCTGTCGCTTACAGCGGCGTGGGTGCAGGCATTCCAGCGCGACCGACGCGCGGATGAGAAGATGGTTACGCCCTACGGCTGCGAGCTACGGTTGCGTCTCGAAAAGTGGCACATCGGTATCGACAACCGCCTCTACATCGGACAAAACCAAATGCCCTACTACTCGCGTTATGGCGGTGAGCTCTATGCCGGCGAGCGACTTTATACGATGATTGACGGCGCGAACAAGCTCTACAACCGAACCGAACTCTACTACGACCGCACGTGGTGGAGCAATGCCGTGCCCGTCACGTTGCACGCAGGATTTACGCTGCACTGCGTTGCTGGTAAAGTTGCGACCTCGCAGATGGTTCGATTGAGCGTTGCGCTCGACAGCCGACGGCTGAAACTGAATCGAAAAAACAAAGATAACTAACTCAAAATGCGAAAGATAACTAACGAGGAATTGAATCGCCTCACCCCCGATGAGTTTGCGGCAGCCGAGAAGTTGCCCGTCGAGATTGTACTCGACAACATTCGTTCGTTGAACAACGTAGGTTCGTTTTTCCGCACAGCCGACGCCTTTGCTTGCGCTCGTGTGCATCTGTGCGGTATCACCGCCACACCGCCCAACCGCGAGA
Organism: Alistipes sp.; assembly: GCA_045638285.1. GTDB lineage: Bacteria > Bacteroidota > Bacteroidia > Bacteroidales > Rikenellaceae > Alistipes. The sequence continues at coordinate 161,497 of JAZUBB010000004.1, forward strand.
TTCACAAAACGGCTCTCGGTGCTGAGCTGACCGTCGAATGGCGTCAATGGTCATCGACCGTCGAGTGCGTCAAGGCTCTGAAAGAGGAGGGCGTGCGTGTGTTGGCAATCGAGCAGGTCGAGGGTGCCGAGATGGCGGGCGAGTGGCGTGCCGAGCGCGGTGTTCGTTATGGTTTAGTCTTTGGAAATGAGGTCTTTGGCGTCGATCAGGCGGCGGTTGATTTGTGCGACGGAGCGATCGAGATTCCACAAGCGGGCACCAAACATTCGCTCAATGTGGCTGTTTCGGGCGGCGTGATTCTTTGGGAGGCGTTCCGACAATTGCGATAAACGCGCGATTACCAAATGAATATGCGGTTGCTCTCCAACGAGGGCAACCGTTTTTTCGATAAATTTGCAAGTGCGTTAAGTCTTTTTCGACCGTTGTGCATTATATATTCGGAAGTGCTGCTCGCGTAGCGTGATCCTTGGGTGGGAGTGGCCACGCGATAGCCTTCCAGAGTAAAAATTAAGTTAGGTGAGGATTGTTCTTTCCGCGGGGAGCAATCCTTTTTTTCGATAAATTTGCAAGTGCGTTAAGTCTTTTTCGGACTTCGAGCGTTATATATTCGGAAGCGCGTTTCCAACAAACGGAAAACAAATTATGAAACTAACAACCGAAAACAAACAACTCACCCGCCTCGCCGAGCTAATGCAGTCCGAGCGCAACGATCTGTTTCGATATGCCTGCTATCGGTTGGGGTCTGCCACCGAAGCTGACGACGTGGTGCAAGACCTCTACCTCCGACTCTCGAAACAGGGCACACGACTTGCCGAGATTGAAGACCTGAAAGGGTACGTTTATCGTTCATTGACAAATAGTTGCACCTCAGCCTTACGTTCTCGACGACAGTTTGCCTCGACCGAAACGCTCGACAATCTGAGTAGCGACGACCTCGCTCCAAAGGATTTCGAGCAAGAGTTTCGATTGATCGAACGACTGATGGCATTGCTACCTGACGAGCAGAGCGAAGTGATCCGATTGCGAATCTATGGCGGTCGTCAATTTGACGAGATTGCCTCGATCTGCAACATACCGCTCACAACGGCTAAGTCGCGTTTTCGCTATGGCATTGACAAGTTGCGCGAAGCCCTCGAAAAGCGCGGGCTGATTTAACCACACACAAAAAACTGAAAGCATTATGAAAACCAACAACAACTTAGACAATTCGTCGGACAATCGCGTTGAGAATCTTCTCACGCCGCGTTTCGCCCCCACCACCTCACTCTCGTTCAAAGCGCCCGCACCGCGCCGCCGCCCGCTCTGGCAGGCAGTACGCATTAGTGCTGTTGCCGCTATGGTCGCCGTGGCAGTTGTCATCGGCATTAGCGGCGTGCAGACCAGCACCGCCCGCGAGGTGGTCGAGCGAGCGATGACTCAACTGCTCGAATCGGATAGCTATTTGGTGCACTTCACCGCAAAAGTTTACGAGAGTAAACGTTCACAAGATCTCTACATTGCTGACTTCGAAGGCGCTCCGGTTAAGGGCACCGTCGAGATTCGCAAACAGGGCTCGAAGGTCAAGATGGCTATCAAGTGGCAGGACGAGGCTCGTTCTATGGAACTCTATGACGGCGAGAGCTATCGACGCTACCAAAACGGACAATTGGTACTCGAACGCCCCGACAAAGGTATCGACCTCACGCCGTTCGCTACGATCGATAAATTGAAGGAGCACGCTTTGTTAACGGGTATTCTGCTAAAATTCCGCGAGGAGGGCGACGTGATCTCAGTCAGCACAAGGGGCGACAAGGTCGGGATCGTTGCTCGATTCTCAAAGAGCGAGGGTCGCCTGCTCGGTGCCGAGTGCTCAGGGCTATACAACGGGCAGCAGGTTACAGTGCTCACCGTTGATCAGATCGACTTCGATGTGCCGCCCACCGAGTAAGAGCTACATAACCTTTCATAACAATAGCCGCACCCCCTCGCAGGAGTGCGGCTATTAATTTTCGGGTCGGAATTGGTTACTTCACCATTGCATCGAGCTCCTTGGCTCGCTTTTCGACACGACGGCACAGACTCATCTCATCGACACCCAGCACATCGCCACCATCGACCAGCACCTCGCCATTAACCACAACCATATCGACGTCCGACGCCTTGGCTGCGTATGCCAAGTTCGCCACCACATCATAACGTGGATAGAGGTGCGGTTTCTCCATATCTATAACGATCACGTCAGCCAACATACCCTCCTTGATCTGACCCAACTCGTCGCCACGACCGATCGCCTTTGCACCACCGACCGTCGCCATCAACAGCAGTTGATATGCCGGTATAACACACGGATCGCCCGCATTGATCTTCTGCAAGAACGACGCGCTGCGCATCTCCTCCCACATATCCAGATCGTTGTTCGAGCACGGTCCGTCGGTTGCGATCGTCACATTCACACCCTCATCGAGCAGTCGCGCTACGGGCGCAATGCCACTCGAAATCTTCATATTGCTCTGCGGGTTATGCGCCACCGAAACACCGCGCTCGCGCAGGATTCGACGGTCGCTATCGCTCAAATGAACACAATGTGCCGCAATCGTTCCCTCGCCCAAAAGTCCATAACTATCAATCAGTTCGACGGGCGAGCAACCGAAACGCTCCTTAATCTGACGCTCCTCGTCGTGCGTCTCAGCCAGATGGATCGTGATGGGCAGTTTATACTCCTCGCTCAGCTCAGCCGCGCGACGCAAGTTCGCCTCCGAGCAGCTATATGGCGCGTGGGGAGCGATCATCACCGACAGGCGGTCGCACTTCTCAGCCTTAGCCACCGTTGCGGGCAGATCCTCCTCGAATGCCTCCATACGTGCATCGACAAAGCAGGGCGATAGCACCGCGCGGATACCCAATTTCTCAGCCGCATCGGCCACCGCCTCCTCGTACCAATACATATCCACAAAGGTCGTTACGCCACCGCGCAACATCTCGACAATACCCAATTCGGCACCGAGCTGCACATCGTCGCGATTGATCAACGCCTCGTAAGGCCAAATCTTGCCATTGAGCCACTCCATCAACGGAATATCGTCGGCATAGCCGCGCATCAACGTCATCGCCACGTGGCAATGAGTATTGATCAGACCCGGCATCAACAATTTACCACGTCCGTCCACCTCGCGCAGATCGCCACAACACTCCTCACGAAAACGTGCCACCGACGCCTCATCGCGCGTAACCATCACGATTCGATTACCGCGCACGCCCACCGACGCCTCGAAATACTTTTCCGCGTCAGCCAACGACGCCGTCATCGGCAACAGTGTTATGTTGTTGAATAACAGATTCATTGTCAGTCTAATTTTTTCTTATCAATCGAATTACCCTTCACCGTTACGATCTTGCGTTTATCCGCCGTATTGGTGAAAATCTGAATCACCTTGTGGAACACACCTGGCTCCTTTTTGTGGGGCTCGTAGATGATCTTGATAGTCGACGTTGCACCTGCTGCAATAGGTTTCTTAGAGTACTCAGCCTTAGTACACGAACACGATGTAACCACGCGTGTGATCACCAGCGGAGCGTCGCCATCATTGACAAACTCGAACGTACACTCCACATCGCCACCCTTGCGGGCAATGTCGCCAAAATCGTAACTATTGGTCGTGAATGTCATCTGCGCACCCTTTTTGGGCGTTGCGCTCTCTTGGCTCTGCGGCGCGGTCGTCTGCGCCACCACGGGCAAAGCCACTACGACGCACAATGCCACTATCAATGCTCTCAAAATCGATCTCTTCATCATCTTGCTTTCGTTTAAGTTCGTTCGTTTACTTCAACTTAAATACGTACGTAATCGTACCCACCTGAATATCATTCGTTTCGCTCGGCGTAAATCGAGCTTTACGTGCCGCGTCCTCAGCCGCCTTGCGCAGAACGCCCGCATTGGTCGTCGAGCCCTTCTCGCGGTAACGCGCCTTCGTAACACGCCCCTCGCGATCAACCTCAATCTCGACAACCACCTTACCCGAATAGTTCGACGGATAGTCGGCACTCGGTAACGTTCCAATCAGACCGCGACCCGCCAAATCGAAACTACCGTTACTGCCTTGACCCATACCCTCGTGGCTACCCTCGGGCGAGCCACCCTGCTCACCTTGGTTGCCTGCGCCTTCGCTCGTGCCCTCCGAGGGCGAGGTGCTACCCTGCGTGCGTCCCGAAAACAGCGCACGCTTATTCACCTGACGCTGTGGAGCTTGCTCGGTCTGCTCCGCAGGCTTGGTCGTAGGTTGCTGAGTTTGCGACTGTTGCACCTTTGTCGGTTTCTGCTGTTGCGCAATCTCAGGAGCCTCCTCATCGTCCGAAGTCACCTGAGGATCGGTCGGTTGCGGAGTTGACGAAGGTTGCGACGCCGACTGCTGGTCGACCTCACTCACCGACGGATCACTCGCACCGCCCGCCTCGGCAACCGTGCCGAAATCAATCAACATACCATTACCCATCTCCTGCTCCTCAGGCAGCGTGAAGCGAACAAGCACAAACAGCACCGCCAAGGTCAGGAAATAGAGCAACGTAGCGATCGACGCCACCACTCGTCCCGTGCGTTTATCTGGGTTGTAATAGTACATTCTAAATCTGTTCGTTAGGCTATTCGCGCATTAGTTGGGCGAGGTAGCCAAAATCAGTTTATAGCCGTTGTCGCGGGCGATGTTCATCATCTGCACCGCCTCGTCGATTGCCACCGTCTTGTCGCAATGCAACGACACCACGGGAGCCTCCTGTCCCGCCAAACGTGCCTGCAATGCTCGCTCGACGCCCTCGATGCCGTCTACCTGCTCCAACTCAACGTAGTAACGGTAGCGACCACCACCAAGATCCTCGACCGAAACTGTCGTATATGCCTTGTCTTTGAGTTGGTTAGCACTCTTAGGCAGGGTCAGTTTCAGCGCATTGGGGTTGATCAGCGTCGTCGCAATGAGCAGGAACAACAACAGCAGGAACATCAAGTCGGTCATCGACGATGCCGAGAACGACTGCTCTACTTTTGATCCTCGTTTGATTGCCATAACGCTTTATTTCTGAACGGGTTGATTCAAAATATCCATAAATGCGATCGAGTTAGCCTCCATCTGGAACACCAGCTTCTCGATACGTGCCACCAGATAGTTGTAGCCGAAGTATGCGGGAATACCCACAATCAGACCTGCTACGGTCGTAACCATCGCTACGTACATACCCGACGCCAAAATCGACATATCGACCGTACCACCTGCTGCCGACATATCCATAAAGGTCTGAACCATACCGAGTACCGTACCCAAGAAACCGATCATCGGCGCACCACCCGAGATCATTGCCAAATAGGGCAGACCATTTTCGAGCTTCGACACCTCCAAGTTAGCCACGTTCTCGATAGCGTTCTGCACGTCGCTCATCGGGCGACCGATACGCTCGATACCCTTCTCGATCATACGAGCAATTGGAGTATCGGTGCTCTTGCAGAGGTCAATAGCTGCTGCGATCTTACCATCGACAATAAAGTCGCGGATACGATTCATAAAGTTCATATCCAGACCCGACGCCTTGCGGATCGCCAACCAACGTTCAACGAAGATAAAGACCGTAACGCCACCCAATGCGAGCAGAGGCCACATCAGCCAACCACCCTTGGTGAACAACTCCCAAAGACCCATACGAACACTCTCCTCGGCAACAACATCTTGTACTGCCTGTGCTGCCTCGGCAGCCTGCAAAAATAGATTCATAGTTTTTTACGTTTTTTAGTTTCTTATTTATTATTCTTTCTCTTTATCCTATCTAACGGATCAACCGCGTGCTTTATTGCTCCGATGTACCGCTTTCGTTCTCAGTTGTTTGAGCCTCTTTTGCCGCTTTTTTTGCCCGTTTTCGCTTGCCAAAATTAGCAAAACGTTCCTTAAAATTACGAACAATATCGCGGAAAGTGGCAAAATCCTCCTTATAGTAGATACCGATACCGCTCTCTTGCAGACCCTGGTTCTCGTCGAAACGGTCGATCGTCTGCGTGAATCCCTTCAATTTGAGGTTACCCGCGCGGTCAATCAGCCACGTAATGTACGCCTCACCCATCAGGTTGCTATTCTGTCCACTCATCGTGTTGCGGTCCGACACATAGTTACCCTCAACCTCAACCAGCAATCGGTCGCTGATCAAACTCTTCGAGAATCCCAAGTCGAACTCGTCGCCACTCATTTCGGTCGATGGTCGATAGCGCACGATGAAGCTCAAATCGTCGGTCGAGAGCCAATTACTCAGCTGATTCGACAGCAACTCGAAGCCCGTCGTCGCCGTACCCACCGCGCCGAAGTTCGCTGCACCGCTGATACCCGACTCGTTCATAAAGCTATTGAACACCAACAGATAGATGAATTGGTTGGCGATCTCCTCCTGCGTATTGAGCATATTGCTCACCACATTCTGCACCTCAGTGTCGGCATTGGGCACCTCGATACCGAACGTTACGGTCGGATTCGACAGTCGGTCGGTCAGGTTGATAATGCAATCAACCGGCGAGCGTGCGCCACCCGATCCCGACGCCGAGGTCGAGCCAATGAGCGGTTGCAACGAGGTCTTGATTTGGTAGATCGCGCGGATATTCAACATCGCGTCGAGCGGGTCGCCACTCCATTGGATCGTACTACCCGCGTCGATGGTAAACTTCTTATTGACAACATTTTGCAGCGTAAACAGATAGCTACCCTCCGTAATCTCGCAGTCGCCATACATATCGAACACCCCACTTCGCGGATTGATGTGCATATTGAGCGTACCCTCACCGCGACCGCGAATAATATCGCCTACGGTCGGGTCGATCACCAGCTGGAACTCAGCATTGGGGCGCACATTGACCGCCATCGAGATATCCATATTGCTACCCGAACTTGTGCGCTGGCGTTGGCGACGCTCGTACATCAACTTCTTGCGAGCCAGATAGCTCATCGTCGTATCGGTCCTCATTCGGGGCGAGCGGAACACCACAAAGTCCGCCTCCGAGATATTCGACGAGCCACTCAACGGCAGGAAGAACTGCGAATTGTCGTCAGTCGTAGCCGCAATATCCATCTTGACACCCATCTTATCGCCCGAAATACGTGCCGAACCCGTGCCATAGATAGTACCATAGAACAGGTCGCTCATCTTCTCGTTGGTATCCATCACCAACATCTGGTTGGGACGCGCAACGATGTCGAACGAGATATTCGACAGATGGTTCAGGTCGAGTTTCATCTCCGCCGTACCGCTATTGCCTTCGCGGTCATAGAATCGTGTTGCAGGTAGCGTAAAGCGGTTATTCTTAACCTCCATCTTAGCCGACGGAATCGAATACTCGACACCCGTAAAGTCGATACGCGAACGCAGGCTATCGACCTCGATCGTGCCATTCAAATCAGCCACACGACCCTTGCCCATAAACTGCAACTTGGCGTCTGCCGTACCCTTCGTATCCGAGATCACTCCCGTCAAGAATGGCTCGATCAATCGCATCGGAACGTTATCAATACCCGCCTCGATAAAGTATCGTTTCGTGTCGGGCGCGTAGTATCCGCGAATTACGGTATCCTGTTTTTGGCGATCTGCCAGCAACAGTCGAGCGCGGTTGCGCTGCATATCCCAACGTGCCAGCACCTGCACCGGCGGCACCACGACATCGTTCACCTCAACACCGTCGAGCGATACGTTACCGTCGATTCGCCCCCCCTTCAATGCCGAGTGCATAACCGCACGACCGTCGCTCGTTCCCTTAATACTGTAACCGCCAATGGTTTCGAGCAGCTTACTGAACGGCGAGAGGTCGAAATTACGCAACGTCAGCACCAACGAATCGGTCATCTGTTGCGACGCCACGCCATCGAGCAGTAGCGACTGCTCGTCGTTGCGCACCGAGAATCTATCAATCGAGATATGGCGAGGATTATAGATAATCTTATTTGCGCCGATATACCACGTCTGGGCACCCTGACGCACATTCGACGGTTTCAGGTCGATCGAGATTCGGCGCGAGCCATCACTATTGCGCGAAAGCACCGCATCGACACCCAACAGAGCCGACACCGACTGCGCCGCATTGTTGAAACCTGCCGACAGCGACACGCGATTGTTCTTCGCGCCCGCCTGTACCGACAGATCAGGCATATGCAACTGTTTCAAATAGAGATCCTCCGAACGCACGTAGAGAGCCAGCGAGTCGTAGCTATTGTTGGCATTCAGATTGATCTTGGTTGCCATCATATTGTTGCGTTCGATGTAATCCGAGAGCAATTTGAGCGTAAAGCGGTCGTTATCGGGGTTGAACATAAACGAGAGGCTCGTGCCATCGGCAATCTGCAAGCCCGACAAAATCGCCTCGGTCAGTTGCTCCGTATTCTTGAAGTTGACCGACAGCAGCGAGTAGCGATCGACACTGCCCACCTCGTCCGTCACGTGGCGATGAACGTGGTCTTCACCGTGCGTCAACGAAGGCAAATAGGCAAACAAACCATCCTTCACATACTTGAAAATGGTCTTATAACTCAATCGACTACGGAACGTCGCGTCGATAAAATCGGAGTTCAGCACCACATATTTGCTACCCTCGCTATTCTCGCCACGCAACAACATCGAGGAGGTGCGGATCGTATCCTTCAAACCGATGTACTCCGCTTCGTTGATACGCAACGTACCATTCAGATTATCGAGCGAGTTGCCCGATCCATTTGCCGTCAGTCGCGCCCCAATCACCGACACCGTATCGCGGCGATTGAAGTTCAGAGCGTGCAGGTCGGCACGATCCAAATCAAGAGCAAAGTCATAACGCGGCACCGCGCCATTGAAATCGACCTCGCCATTGAAATCGAAGTCGAGATTATGGTCATCGCTACCGACAACGCCCTTGAAACGGCGGTTATCAATTCGACCGCGCAGAGCAATCGAGTCGTAGCGATAATCATTAAAATCCAGCAGCGGCACCTCACCATCAATATTTGCCACAAATTGACCGCCACCCATAACGCCATCGAGGTCGGCGGCAAGGCTCACGCGACCCAATTTATTCGCTGCCAACAATCCGCCCAAATCGAAATTCGAGGTCGCAACATCGCCCACAAAACGACTCTGGCGGCTCTTCGGTTCCTCGTTCATCTTCATTCGACCATCAATCGCACCCAAAGCCGTCGTCAGCACCGCCTCGGCGTCAAATGCCTTCAAGCGACCATCGAACTCGCCCGCGAGGTCGATCTGCTCGGCTCGCGCCAACATCGTCTGCACCTTGGCAGGCAGTGCGCGTCCCGCAATATCGTTCATTACAGCCGACACATCATTAATATCAGTCGCAAGTCGCTCTATATCAAATGTAAATCGCGTACGTTCCACCTCAGGCAAGCCCTGCATACGGAAGTCTATCACCGCCATAGTGTGCTCACCCAGCTCGACGTGCTCCACGCGACCGCCCAAATCGGCTACCGTGCCGCGTCCTTTCAGCTCGACATTCGACAGTTGTGTCTTCCAATGGGCAATCTGCGGCGCGAAATAACCAATCGTTGCAAAATCAATATGCGAATCCTCTGCCGTAATGTCCATCACCACCTTGTTGATGTAGTCCGAATAGTCGTCCCAACCATTCTCGCCAATGATTGTCAGCATCGGCATATTGATCTCGGTTGCACCCGACTGCAAATGCAGATCAGCAAAGCGCATACGACCCGTCGCAATCGACAGCCAATCCGCCGAAACATCGTCAATACGTATTCCACTACGCTCGCTGAGCGACATTTTGTCCAGACGCACAGCAATAGTGTCACTCTCGATCAGCAAATCACGACCCACGACATCGGCATCGTAGATCTGCATTGCCGACCAATCAATTCCGCCACGATCGCGGCGCGTAGTATCATTTCGGAAGAGTTCGAATCGGAAGTTGGTAATCTCAGCTCGATTGATCGCCATCGAGAAATTACTACCCTTGCCCGAACGCAGCTTATCGACCACCTGCTTGATATTGATCTCACCATCGGGCATTTGAGCCAACCTGAGCAATGCGCCATCGACCTTAGCAACACCCAGCGTCAGTGGCTTGAACGCCGTTATACCCGTCTCGACCTGACGAGCGTAGAGCAATGTATCTCCCTGATAATCCTCAACATAGAAACCATCAACCTGCAAGCGGTTGAACAGCCCCAGATCGACGTGATCAATGCTCACCGTCGCACCCAACTTGCGCGAGGCGAAGCGTGCCGCAGCGTCGACTGCCCAATTCTGCACCGCGCCCAAATTGATCAACACCGACAGCGTCAAAGGCAGAATTATCGTCACCAAAACAAGTGTCGATACGATATAACCCAATATTTTTATACCTTTGCGCATTAAATGTCGATTATTAACTTACAAAGTTAAGCATTTTTAGCTAATTTTGCAATATGAATATTACAATCTTAGGCATAGAATCATCGTGCGACGACACTTCGGCTGCCGTTGTGCGTGACCGCGTGCTGCTCTCGAACGTCATCGCCTCGCAAGCTGTACACCAACAATACGGCGGCGTGATCCCCGAATTGGCGTCACGAGCACACCAACAGAACATTATCCCCGTCGTCGATACCGCTCTGCGTCAGGCAGGTGTAACTCTCGACGAGGTAGACGCCATCGCCTTCACTCGCGGTCCGGGTCTGCTCGGTTCGCTGCTCGTGGGCGTGTCGTTCGCTAAGGGTCTGTCGATAGCAAACAACATACCGCTCGTGGAGGTCAACCACCTGCAAGGTCATATCCTTTCGCACTTTATCGACCTGCCCGACGTCGAGGTGCCCCACCCCGAGTTTCCATTCCTGTGTCTGCTCGTCAGTGGAGGTCACACTCAGATTGTCAAGGTCAATTCGCCGCTCGAAATGGAGATCGTCGGCACCACAATCGACGACGCTGCGGGCGAGGCATTCGACAAGTGCGCCAAAGTGATGGGGCTGCCCTACCCCGGTGGTCCCGTAATTGACCGTTTGGCAGCCGAGGGCGATCCCGATTCGATCAAATTCGCAAAGCCGCGAATGGAGGGTTTCGACTACTCGTTCAGCGGTCTGAAAACCTCGTTCCTCTACACGCTGCGTGACGAGATGGCAGTCGATCCGACCTTCATCGAGCGTCGTAAAGCCGACCTCTGTGCCTCGTTGCAAAAGACCATTATCGACATACTGCTCAACAAGTTAGTCAAGGCAGCCAAGCACTTCCGCATTAAAGACATCGCCATTGCGGGTGGCGTTTCGGCAAACTCTGGATTGCGCAATGCCGTAGCCGAGGAGGGTCGTCGACGTGGCTGGCGCACCTTCATTCCCGAGCGTAAATTCACCACCGACAACGCTGCGATGATTGCCATTTCGGGTTACTATCGTTACCAGACGGGACACTTTGCCTCGCTCGATACCACCCCCGTAGCTCGACTCGAAGAGTTGTTGCAGATTCACAACGAGCAGATCGCTCCAAAAGAAGAGGAGTAGCGATATGATTACACGCGCTGATATTCAACTTGTTCGATCACTTGCCGACAAACGCGCCCGCACCGAAACGGGGCTCTTCGTAGCCGAGGGCGCAAAGCTCGTTGGCGAGATTGCCTCCTCGTCGCTCCGCGTGCGCCACATCTACTCGTCGCGCGAGTTCGCACACCCAGCTTTTGAGCACGCAACCGCCAAAGAGTTAGAGCGTTTGTCGCTACTCAAAACCCCGTCGGATACGGTTGCGGTGGTCGAGATTCCGCGCCACCGCTTCGATCTCGCGGAGGCTGAGCGCGGTTTGATTTTGGCACTCGACGAGGTGCAGAACCCCGGCAATATGGGCACGATCATTCGTTTGGCGGATTGGTTCGGTATCAGCGATATCATTTGCACACCCAACTCGGCTGACTGCTTCAACCCCAAAGTGGTGCAGGCAACGATGGGTGCCATACTGCGCGTGAGAGTTCATTATTTGGATTTAGCCGCTACGCTCAGCGAGGCTCGCAAGCGCGGCGTGGAGGTCTACGGCACATTCCTCGAAGGCGAAAATATCTACCATAGTTCACTGAAACAGAACGGAATAATCGTTATGGGCAACGAAGGTCGCGGTGTGAGCGCGGAGGTTGCAACGACGGTTTCTCATAAGTTGCTAATACCGCCCTACCCCGTCGATCGTCACGGATCGGAGTCGCTCAACGTAGCCATCGCAACCTCGATAGTCTGCTCAGAATTCCGACGCCGAGGATAAACAATAAAAGAGTGCAACCACGCGGGTTGCACTCTTTTGTTATGACCAGCACCGTTTTAGAGTGTTATCAGTAGCTGATAGATCAAATATCCGAGGTAGTTGCCGATAGCGTATCCCGCCAAACCATTCGTAATACCAACCACAACCACATCGCGGTTCTTCATCGTAGCGGCAATCATCGGCACACATACAGGCGAGTTGATCAGCGTATTCGAGGTGATAACTGCCGTATCGGCGTCAATGCGCAGAGGTCGCGCAAGGAAAATAGTCCCAAACAGCGATCCGAAAATGATAACCGCCTGCAACAGCAGCACAAAGAGGCTCTGCTCCCAATTGATCGACGAGAGATCTGCCATCGTTGCCATCACCAAACAGAAGACATAGATCAGATACATACCCGCGTCGTAGCTCTTATCCCAGCTACGCACCTGCTTCGACGCCGTCATCAACAACGACAAGGTAGTGATTGTCAGAATCAGTGCCACCATCGAGATACCCGACTCGCCACCCGCGATCGTTCCGACAGCCACCGAAATACCCATAATCACAACCGACGCCACGAACACTTTAAGCAACTGAACAACAACGGGTCGCGTTGCGAAATCACGATAGGGATTCTCCTCGACGGTATTGACCTCGACCTCCTGTTCGATATGTCGCTTTCCGCCGACAATGCGACGCGCCAAAGCTACACCGCCACCCATCAAGAACATCAGATAGAAGAACGACACGATAAGGTTGCACGTCGACAACATCACGAAGCTCTCGGTACTAAGCCCCACCATCTGTTTCACCGCCGCGAGGTTTGCCGCACCACCCGTATACTGACCCGCCAACGAGGCTGCCATTTTGGGTGCCTCCACGCCAAGCTCCTCAGCAAACATCAGGTAGCTTACCACGACAATCGCCGCCACCGCGACCACTCCAACAATCAGTGCTCTAAGACTTTGACCAAACGAGAATCGCTTGAAGTTGCAACCAAACAACATCATCGGCAACGCCAGCGGCACCAACACCTCCGACACACTCTCCTGAAAACCGAGGAACGATCGCTGCGCCTCAGGATCCGAGGGGAAAATACCGATATTCGCAACTATAACACCGAGGATATATAGCGTCAACACAGGACCGAGTCGACGTAAAAGATTAAACTTTTGTGTTGCCCACAGCACGCCTGCGGGTGCGAGCAGATAAAAAAGAACGAGTAGTAGTTTTGCAATCATAGGCTTTGAATGATCTTAACAAGTCACAAAGATAGCCAAAAATATCTCAAAATCACCAAATAATGCGAAATATCGGCAAGCCGTATCTAAAAAACAAGGAGAACTTGCCGACTCGCCTCGATATCACCTCGCTCCAAAGACGAATTACTTTGTGCAGATCGACACTCAGAGCAACCTCTGCATAAAGAGATTGGCAAACTCCACAAACAAAAAAAGCGACAGATCAAACTCTGTCGCTCCAACTCAGCGGAAAGAGAGGGATTCGAACCCCCGGAACCTCTCAGTTCAACGGTTTTCAAGACCGCCGCAATCGACCACTCTGCCATCTTTCCGCCGCAAAAGTAGAAACTATTTTCCGTTTTGCCAAATTTTTAGGCACTTTGGGGCGATTTTTATTCTCTTTGCTCGTGCACTCATTACGAAATTTGCCTTGCAATTTCGCAAAGTTTTTTGTAACTTTGGCAAGAGATTATCTATAACCAACCAAAAATAATGAAATTAATTAACCGAATAATCCTTTTCACTATGGCAGCACTTACAACCTCTGCTTGCTCTACTGCCCCGCAGTCGGCATATCCCGAAGATCACCTCACCACACGAAATGGCAAAGAGTTGATCATCAGATTCTATGCTCATTCGTCGCTGGCAATCTGCTACGATGGTCGCTGGATCTACACCGATCCCGTCGGCTCGAATGCCGATTATGAGTCGCAATCCAAAGCCGATTATATCCTCGTTTCGCACGACCACTACGACCATCTCGACACCGCAACGGTCGACCTGCTCTCGACGGCTAAGACCCACATCTATGCCAACGCTTCGTCAATCGCAGCCATCGGTCGCGGTCACGTGCTGCACAATGGCGAGAGCGTTTTTCCTGAGGAGGGCATTGATATTGAGGCTATTCCCGCATACAATTTCACCGAGGGGCACGAGAATTTCCACCCCGCAGGCGGTCGCGACAATGGCTATCTGCTCACGTTGGGTGGCACCCGAATCTACATCGCTGGCGACACCGAGAATACCCCCGAAATGATGCAGTTGCAGGATATTGACATCGCTTTCCTGCCCGTCAATCAGCCCTACACGATGACCGTCGATCAGGCTGCCGAGGCTGTTCACGCAATCCGTCCCGCAATCTTCTACCCATACCACTATGGTCAGGTCGAAGAGAAGACCGACATCAACCGCTTGGTTGAGTTGGTGAAGGATATTACCGACATTCGTATTCGCCCGATGGAGTAACGCTCAACGCCCGCCGCGAGCAACACCCGCAAAACAAAAGACCGCTCCTTTCGCAAGGAACGGTCTTTTATTTATGCACGGAGGATCACCCCCCGCGGCTGAATGGAGATTACTCCTGACCCAGCATCTTCTCAGCGTCGCGAGCCTCTACGCTTGCAGCGTACTCGGTAGCGATGCGCTTGTAAGCCTTCAATGCAGCAGCCTTGTCGCCAGCAGCCTCGTAAGCCTGAGCAGCCTTCTTCAAGTAGAGAGGAGTGGTGAAGCTATTGTCCGAAACAGCAGCAGCCTCCTCGAACAGTGCAGCAGCCTTCTTGTAGTCGCCCTTCTGAACCTTCACGTCGCCCTGCAAGCCGAGGTTCTCAGCGTTTACAACTGCGTTAGGTACACCCTTAGTAGCCTTGTACTGAGCCAAATACTTCTCAGCGTTATCCCAATCACCGAGCTTCATATAGCAGATACCTGCATACTGAGCAGCCAAGTTACCAGCGGGGGTCGAGCCATACTGCTCGATCACATCGAGGAAACCAGCACCCTCCTCATCACCGTTCAGAGCCAGCTCGTAGTCTGCATTCTCGCCCTCGAAACGGAACTGAGCCATATACATAGCCGCAGCAGCCTTCTCAGCGCGGGGCTCCTTCACGAACTTCTGATAGCCAAAGATAGCTGCAACAACAGCCACGATAGCGATCAGCACATAAGTGATGGTCTTACCATTCTTGTCAAAAAAGTCCTGAGTCTTGTCAACAGCAGCTTCGATCTCCTGATCGATCTGTGTCTCAACGGTAGCATTCTTCTTGTTTGCCATAAGTTTGATTTTAATTATTATTTTTATTCAACATTTTTTCAATCAACCCACAAAAGTAATCTTTTTAAACGAATTTCCGATCAAGCCGAGCAATAATTTTCTCATTTTAGGGATTTTTCTTACCTTTGGAGTGAAAAAACGCGCGGATATGTATCTTCACACCCTTTCGCTCATCAATTTCAAGAATATAGAGCAGGAAAACCTCTCGCTCTCACCCGACATCAACTGTCTGGTGGGTGACAATGGTGCTGGTAAAACCAACGTCATCGACGCGGTATACTACCTCTCGATGTGTAAGTCGGCTCTCGGAATGACCGACGGGCAGAGTATTCGCCACGGCGAAGAGTTCTTTATGATCGAGGGCGGATACACCACCGATAGCGAACGTAACGAGCAGATTGTCTGTTCGTTTGCGCGACGTGGCGGCAAGTGTGTCAAGCGTGCAGGAAAGGAGTACGACCGTCTGTCGGATCACGTGGGACTGATTCCCGTTGTGATCATCTCGCCAGCCGACTCGGTGCTTATCAGTGACGCGGCAGAGGAACGTCGTCGTTTTCTCAACGCCTTTCTCTCACAGCTCGATCGAGGTTATCTCGGTGCCGTTATGCGCTACAATTCGATACTCTCGGAGCGCAACCGACTGCTCAAACAGATGGGCAGCGCAGTGCAGGACGAGATTCTCGATATTCTTGACCAGCAATTAGTTGCGTACGGCACGACGGTTCACTCGAAGCGTGCCGAACTGATCGAGCGCATTGGTCCGATCGTTGCCGACTACTATCGACGTCTGTCGGGCGACCGCGAGCAGATCGAGATCGGTTATCGTTCGGAGCTGAACGAGCAACCTTTCGAGGAGCTCCTGCGTGCACACCGACAGAAGGATCTGCTCAACCAATACTCAGGTTGCGGCGTGCACCGCGACGATCTGACTCTGAAAATTGGCGGCTATCCGCTCCGAAAATATGGCTCGCAGGGACAGCAGAAATCGTTCCTCATTGCGCTGAAATTGGCTCAATATAAGGTTGTTGCCGAGCATAAGGGCGAGCGACCGATATTGCTCCTCGACGATCTGTTCGACAAACTCGACGCGGGTCGCGTAGAGCAGTTGATCAAGGTGGTTTCGGGCGAGGAGTTCGGACAGATTTTCATTACCGATTGCAACAAACTGCGTCTTCAAACAATCCTCGACGCGGCGGCAGAAAACTACCGTCTGTTCGCGGTTGGCGAGGGGCATATCACACAACAATAGCACACTATGCGACGGACAAAATCAATGATGATGGGCGAACTGCTCGACGAGTTTTTCTCGCGTCCGTGGGTCGCTGCGAAGGTGGCGGAGGGACGTCTGCCTGAGGTGTGGCGCGAATGTGTGGGCGATTTGGCAGCCGACCAGACCACGCACTTCGAGTTGCGCGGACGAATACTAAACGTGCGCATTGCGTCGAGCGTACTGCGCAACGAGCTGTTTCTGCGTCGTGCCGAGCTATGTGACGAGCTAAATCGACGCTCGAAAGTACCTCTCGTAGAGCAGATTATCGTGAAATAGCGAAAGGCGTCCCGCGGGACGCCTTTCGCTTTACGAGCCAAACTCGTTTAGTTATTCATAATGCGGTTCTGGTGCTCGATCGACTCGACGTGAATAGCCTCCAACACCGTGCGGACAAACTCCTCGCTTAGATGCAACTTTGCAGCCTGCGCCATCACGCGATCAACAATGCTTGCCCAACGACCACTCTGCAAAATCACCACATCATTATCGCGCTTCACACGACCAATGTTATCCGCAATCGCCATTCGACGGCTCAGCAGATCAAACAACTCAGCGTCAATCTGGTCGATCTGCTCGCGGTAACGCGCCAAAGCCTTCAAATATTCGGGGTCGTCGCTAATGGTCGAACGCCAATTGAGCGAACGGATCATCTCACCCAATGCCTTCGGTTCGAGCTGCTGCGAGGCGTCGCTCCACGCCTCCGCAGGGCAAATATGGCTCTCGACCATCAGACCATCATAGTTCAGATCGGCCGACTTCTGCGCAATCTCGTGCAGGTACTCGCGGTTACCGCAGATATGCGACGGATCGCACAACATCATCATATTGGGGCAGAGGCTCTGCATCTCCAACGCGAGGTGCCACATCGGGTTGTTACGCAGATGGTTAGCACCGCCAACCGAGAATCCGCGGTGCAGCAGACCGATATTCTCCTCAGGCGTTCCCGCCTTAACGAAACGTGCCACAGCACCAGCCCACAACGCAACCTCAGGGTGCATAGGGTTCTTGATCAAAATCTGCACATCGTTACCCGCACACGCCTCGGCGATCTCTTGAACAAGGAAGGGGTTTACGGTCGTACGCGCACCAATCCACAGCAGATCGACACCAAACTCCAACGCGCTCTCAACGTGCTTAGCCGACGCCACCTCGGTAGCGATCGGCAGACCTGTTTCGCGCTTTGCAGCTGCCAACCACGCCAAACCCTTCAAACCGACGCCCTCGAAGGTTCCCGGGCGGGTACGGGGCTTCCAAATACCTGCGCGGAGCACATCGACCACGCCCTCAGCTGCCAGCTGGCGACAAGTTTCCAACGTCTGTTCCTCGGTCTCGGCACTGCACGGACCCGAGATAATTAGCGGACGCTTTGCGCCCAATTTGAATTTTTCCATAGTTTAAGTATCTCGTTTTTATTCTTATTCCAAAATCTTCTGTATCGAGTTGGCGCGGCTCATTGACTCGCGCAGGCCCTCGACATCGTCGCGCTCGATCATCACGCGCATAATCTGCAACTGGTGAATATGCTCGCGAAGAACGTCCAACACGTTATATTTATTCTGCATAAGGATCGGAATCCACGTCGACGCCGACGACTTAGCCAAACGAACGGTGCTCTCGAAACCACCACCCGCCAAGTCGAATATATGTTGCGACTCGCGCTCCTTCTCCAACACCGTCAGTGCCAACGCAAACGACGTAATATGCGAGATATGCGACACGTAGGCAGTATGCAGATCGTGCTCCTCAGGCGACATATAGACAATAGGCATACCGATCGTCGTGTAGATCTTCTCGACCATCTCGACAGCGTCGCGGTCGCTATGCTCGACATCACACAGCACCACCTTACGACCCTTGAACGCACCCTCGACAGCTGCCTGCGGACCGCTATACTCGGTACCCCACATCGGGTGTGTCGCCACCAAACGACCGCGACGACGGTGCATCGACACCACCTCGCACAATTCGCTTTTGGTCGATCCCATATCCATAACCACCTGAGCGTCGGTTACTTTGTTCAAAATTTTGGTCGTCAGCAGAGGAATTTTATCTACGGGAGCAGCCAGCACGATCAAATTTGCCGCAGCCAAACCCTCGTCCATCTCCACCGCGCGGTCGATCAATCCGCGTCGCACCGCCTCAGCCGCATTCTCAGCCGAGGAGTCGCAGCCCAGCACCTCGTCACACAGACCGTGCTCGCGCAAGCTCAGCGCAAACGAGCCACCGATCAAACCGACACCTACAATTAATGCTTTCATTGTTACCGTTCGTGTAATTAAAAGTTCTTTTCGATTGCCTCGATCGCCTCTGCCAACTGTTCGCGCTTGGCACACAGACTGATACGAATATATCTATTACCCTCGCTGCCGAAGATACCACCCGGAGTTACAAACACACCGCAACGCTCCAAAACCCTGTCGCTGAACGCATAGCAGTCGCCCTCGAACGCCTTCGGCAACTCTGCCCAAATGAACAGACCCGCCTGTCCCTTGCGATACGAGCAGCCCAATACGTCGAGCAGTCGATAGCCATACTCCTCGCGTGCGTAATACTCCTCATTCAGCTCCGCATACCACTCATCACCCAGCGCAAGTGCCTCAGCCGCAGCCTCCTGCATAGGCAGGAACTGACCCGAGTCCATATTGCTCTTGAAGCGCATAATCTGGTCGATCCACTCCTTGCGACCGCCAATCATACCGATACGCCAACCTGCCATATTGTGGCTCTTGCTGAGCGAGTTAAGTTCGATAGCGCACTCCTTTGCACCCTCGACCGAAAGCAGACTCAACGGCTCGGCATTGCGCACAAAGCTATACGGATTGTCGTGAACAAGCAGTATCGAGTGGCGATGAGCAAACTCCACCACACGCGCAAACATCTCGCGCGTAGGCACCGCACCCGTCGGCATTTGCGGATAGTTCAGGATCATCATCTTGACACCCTCAACGCCCTCGCGCTCGATCTCCTCGAAGTTGGGGAACCAATCGCCCTCAGCATTGAGGCGGTACTCCTTAGGCTCACCGCCCGACAGCGTAACTGCCGAACGATAGGTCGGATAACCAGGGTTGGGAATCAACACGCGGTCGCCCTTGCGAAGATAGGTCATACAGATGTGCATCAGACCCTCCTTCGAGCCAATCAACGGAAGTATCTCACTCTCAGGGTCGAGCTGCACGCCATAACGCTCAGTATACCACCTCGCAAATGCGCGACGCAACACCGCCGCACCCTTATACGACTGATAGGCGTGAGTATCGGGACGCGACGCCACCTCGTGCAGACGCTCCACAACCGACGCGTGGGGCGGACGGTCGGGCGAGCCGATACCGAGCGAAATGATTCGTCGACCAGCGGCACGCATCTGGTCAATTTCTCGCAACTTACGCGAGAAATAGTATTCGCCGACACCCTCCAAACGGTCGGACAACTGTATATTAATAGGCTCTTTCATAGCGGTTTAGTATTTATTTTCGGCTTTGCAGTAGACGCCGTAAACGTGAATCTCGCTGGTTACCTGCTGCAACTCATCGAGCGTGCGGATATAGTCATCAAAACAATCAAACTCCATATCGACGTGGAACATATATCGCCACGGCTCGCTGGCAATCGGATACGACTGCAACTTCGACATATTGACGCGCTCCATCGTCTGCAACGCACGCAGCAACGAGCCTTGTCGATGATCAGTCTTGAAGTACAACGACGCTTTGTTTGCGTCGGCCGAGTAGCGGTGATCGTAGCGTTTGAGGATCATAAAACGGGTGTAGTTGTTCTTCACCGTATTGATCGCGGGCGCAATGATCTTCAATCCGAACATCTCGGCTGCCAATCGGCTCGCAATAGCCGCCGTATGGCGCAACCCCTTCTCGGCAACGTGGCGGGCACTGAGTGCCGTATCCTCCGACTCGATTAATCGCCACGGGTGAGCGTCCAGATACTCAGTACATTGCAACAATGCCATCGGGTGCGACTCGACCTCGGTAATATCCTCCAACTCCACATCGGGCAACACCATCAGATTCTGCTCGATAGGCAGATAGTACTCACCCGCGACCTGCAAATTGGCGTCCTGCAAAATGCTGTAATTGGCGATAATTGACCCCGCAATCGAGTTCTCGATAGCCATTACACCATAGTCAGCCTCGCCCGAACGCACCATCTGCGCCACCTGTCGGAAGGTATCGCAAGGCAGTGTCTGCACATCGCGCCCGAAGTATTCGAAGGCAACAATCTGGTGAAAACAGCCGTCATAACCCTGTATAGCAATCTTCTTCATTCGTTCCGTATTACATTGAAAAGCCCCGCTCACGGTGGGCGGGGCTCATTTTTCACAATTCTGTTTTATTGCATAACCGCAATAGAGATCCGCCCACCTTTGCCGAAGTAGTAATAAAAAAAGTATGCAAAAAACGGCGAATAAGTTCTCATTTTGCAGTCGGTTAGTTCGTTTACAAAGTACAAATATAGATCTTTTTGCGCTAAATTGTTATCCGCGAGCGCACTTTTTTATCATTTTTTTCGTTCGTCGCACGCAACACTCTGTTTTTCACCTCATTGCGCACGATTTCAAATTGTCAGAATTTCGTATTGGATTAAAACTTTGCGAACTTCGCATTCTCCTCAGCCACAGCCGCCACACACTCCATCTCGATCAACCACGTCGGACGGCATACGGGTGCCAGCGTAATGGTGTAAGGCAGTTCGGGCAATCGCTCCGCAAGCAGCTGTGCAACCTGCTCATAATCACCCATATCGCGCAGGTAGACAATCGCCATCTGAACGTCCGCCATCGTTGCGCCACCCTCAGCCAGCAGAGCCTCGATATTGCGAATCATACGCTCCGTCTGACGACGCACATCACCCACGTGCACCACCTCACCCTTCGAGTCGATACTTGCCGTACCCGAAATAAAGAGGTGCTTGCGATCGCCATAATGCACCGCTGTACCGCGCTCGAACGTAACTCCATAATCAGCCGTAGGGCTCAGATAATCACGCGCATATAGGAATTGAATCTGCTCCGAGCATAGACCGCGCACCGCGTAGGCATCCATCGTCACGAACGACCCGACCGCGCCATTGCGACCCTCGATACCCGTACTTGCGATATAGTGTGTATCACGACGCAGACCACACTCCTCGAAGAACTCACGACGCGCACGCACCAGCCCCGCATAGTTGTTATCAACATCTTGCACATAAAACCACGTGCGAACGCAATCCTCGGCTAAGGTACAGCCCTCACGTTCAAGCGTTTCGGCATAGCGCACCAAAATATCTCGACTCTGCTCCTCGCTCGTTGCACCTGCACCGCGCTCATCTGCCGTCCAAAGGTGCAGATAGTCGCCGTGGCGCAGACCATTCGGCACCACCTCGCCACCCTCGACTAACCACAACCACAGCACCACCTTCGACCCGTCGAGTGCAGGCTGCTCAATGACCGATAGACGACGTCCGCCAACCTCGTCGGGCAACATTGCGGTCTGATTCGCGGCGTCGCTAACCAACCAGCGACCAAACATCACTGCCACCTCGCCCAACTGCTCGCGCACCTCCTCGAACGAACGAATCAACGAATCGACCTGCTCCGCAAACGCACCTCGCAAACGCGTGCTGATCATCAAGTTATACTCCTTCACACCTCCATTGGGAGCAAACTCCGCCAGACGTACCGTAGCGCGATCGGAATCGGTTATGATTGTTTTGAAATTCATCATTGTTTACTTTTTCATCGTAGCCTGCCACATCGCCTTATTGAGCGTCAGTTTAGCATCATCTTGATCATACTCCCACGACATCATACCCTTCAAACCCGATCCACGTGCAAAGTCGCCCTTCATCACGATACTCTTCGGATTGTCGTAGGCACACAGACGCTCACCCGTTGCAATCTCGGTTACGTAAGGCACGCTCGACGCCGCGTCCCAATTGTCGATTTTATATTTTGTCTTATCCTTTGCAATGATCGACTTATAGGTCCACGTTACCTCGCCATCACCAAAGAACGGAACGCCCAACACCAATTTCGACGCTGCAATACCCTTCTCGGTATAGTGCTTAACTGCACGCTTGCAATCGACCCACAGCTTGGGGTTGCTCAGTGCCGAGTGTGCCTGCGAGGTCATATTGTAGGTCATAATATTGACCCAATCGACGTATGGATCAACCGCACGGATGTCAATATAACGATGACCACCATCGTCCAACGTGCTCATATCGAAGACATAGCCCGCATAGGTCAGCAGGTAGTCATTGCCCAACGTTTCGCGCAACTGTTTCATCAGCAGCGTGTAGTTCTCAACATCGCACGAGGTATCATACTCCACATCGTCGTACCACGACAGACCAGGGAACTCCCAATCGATATCGATACCGTCGATACCCCACTTCTTGCAAAAATCGAGGCAGTCCTGCGCGAACTTCTTGCGATCGGTATCTGATTTTGTCATTGCCGAGAAGCCACCAAATTTATTCTCGGGGGTATATTTATCGTCCGACGTTCCGCCCGCAAACGATAATAGGATTTTGAGGCTCGGTTTCTTCTTTTTCAGATCGACAATCTGCTTAAAGCGCGATTCCTTGCCCTTCAACTTGAACGATTGATAAACACCATCTTCCTCCACCAATTCGGCAAAAGCATAGTTGATATGGGTCATATATTTAACGTCAGGAATCGCTGATCCATAATAGGTTACATACGATACCACAACTCGTCCATCAACTGCGGGATAGAGTTCGTTGGGATAGAGAGCATTCTCCTCCTTTTCGGTATCGGGCTTAGGGTCGGGCGTGGGTTCAGGAATCGGGTCATCGCCACCGCAGGCTACAAGCGTCATAGCCACCACAGCAAGCAACAGGTTTAATAGTTTGCGCATAATATCTTCCGATTGGATTGTTTAAACGTGTAAAGATAGTACATTTCGGCTATTTACCAAAATTTAGCACAAAAAAAGAGTGGCTAAACTGCCTCGTTCAGCCACTCCTCTAAGTCAATCAGCGCACTCTCGACTACTTCATCACAGCCTGCCAAACAGCTTTGGTCAGCGTATGCTTGTTGTCGTCGGCATTGTAGTCCCAATACATCATACCCTTCATACCCAAGCCGCGAAGCCAATCGCCCTTGATCGCAATGCTCTTCGGGTTGTCATAACCGCAATAATACTTGCCATTCTCGGTCACGTAGGGAACCGATGCTTCGTTATCCCAATTATCGATCTTATAGGTGCTCTTGTCGAGCAGAATGATCTTATTGTAGTCGATCGCCGAAGGCGAGCCATCGAACGAATGACGACCATAGAACGGAATGCCCAATACCATTTTCGACGGAGCTACGCCAGCATTGAGATATGCCTTGATAGCGCGGTCGCAATCGAGGTAGGCACTCTTATCCTTCAATGCCGACTGGTGGTTAGGAGCTGCGTCCAAATCGTAGGTCATAATATTCACCCAATCAACATAGGGATCCACGCCTGCAATGTCAATATACTTGCGACCACCGTCCGACTCGATAACATCTTTACCATAACCAGCGTAAGTCAGCAGATAGCGCGTACCGAGAGTCTCGCGCAACTGTTTCATCAGCAACACGTGGTTCTCGACATCGACCGCAGGGTCACACGCGTGACCACTCCACGACAAACCGGGAAACTCCCAATCAATATCAATACCGTCGATACCCCACTTCGAGCAGAAATCGCGGCAATCCTTTGCAAATGCCTTGCGGTACTCGTCCGACTTTGCCAAAGCCGAGAATCCACCACCCTGCCAATTATCCGAGTTGTCTACCGTATGCGAGAACGACAACGAAATCTTCAAATTCGGATTCTTCTTTTTCAGGGCAACAACCTGACGGAAACGATCCTCGCTACCCTGCAATTTAAAGCCTTCGTAGACGCCATCTCTCACGTAGAGCTCTGCAAAAGCATAGCAGATGTGCGTCATCAACGAAGGGTCGGGAATCGACTTGCCATACCAAGTCACATAGGCAATCGCCACGCGACCATCTTTTGCGGGAAGCAACTCCTCGGGCTCTTCGGTTATACTTCCACTCGACTGACCCTTCTGGTAGTCATCACCACCGTCGCAGCCTGCAAACAACAATGCAGCTGCCACTGCCATCAAAGTAAATAGTTTTTTCATACGAAACGTTGTGTGTTAGTTTATTGTTGTGTGTATTGTGTGTTATCGAGCATTGAGTCTCACCTCTCCCATCTCTGCCTGCAAAATATCCGCAGGCGATATGTCGATCGGACCCGAAATAAATTCGGGAATATTATACGACTGCATCAGACCGTCGTACCACTTACGCGGACGCTCGTTGGGCATCAGGAATGGCTTTGAGAATCGACCCTCATCATCAACGTGCGCAATGAACGGACGTGTGTGCAGACCATCAATACGGCGCGACGAGAAGACCACCCAACGCGAAGTCGAACTCCACGAGTGGTAACTCTCGGTATTGTCGCTATTGAGTTCGTCCAAAGCGCGACGCTCGCCCGTTTCGAGGTCGATCAGCCACAGATCGGCGTCCTTATGCCAAATGGGGAATGTGCCATACGCCGAACGCGTAACCATCACATAGCGACCATCATACGACGCACGCGGGAAGAGCAGGCTCGCACCATCGCCGTCCCAAACGGTCGTAATCTCGTCACCCACCTCGCCCGTTGCGGGGTCGAACTCCACGCTGCACAACTCATATCGCACCTCAGGGAGCATTTCGACAACATTGGGGTCTGCCGAGCAGAAATAGAGCGTACGACCGTCAGCCGAAAACGAGGGGAAGGTCTCGAAACGAGCCGTATCCGACAGAATGGGATAGGTATTCAGTTCGCCCGTCTCGGTATCGTAGATCACCACATCGCTCCAATGGTCATAGACGTCAAGGATCATCGACGGATCGTTATGGAAGGTCTGTTTGATATCGTTGATCGAGTAGGCGATATAGCGACCATCGGGGTGCCACGAGGGGTAGACACACGACACCTTCGTTGCGTCGGTTTTGGTATTGAGCAGCGTATTATCGCCATCGAGGTGCATCAACGTACCACCGCCCTTGCCACGAATATGGAACATCATCTTCGAGGGGTTGGTCTTGGCAAACGAGTGGCAATTGACACACGATGCACCCATCAATACATTCTCAACCAATATATGCTCCTCATTCTCACTCAGGTCGTAGTAGTAGATACCCATACGCGCATAATATTCGTAGCCCGGGTCGATACGGCGGTAGCAGACGCCATAGTCGATTGAGTCGCGGCTCACCTCCACCTCGAACGGAGCATACTCCGTACGCACATCATCAGCCGTCACAGCCACCGTAACCGTCAGTCGTTCAGCCTCGGCAAGCAGCGCACGCCACTTGCGAGCGGGGATACGCACACCCTCTCTGCCCTTAACCGTGATCTGCTCCGAACCATTGCTGATCGTAGCCTCGACACGCTGAGCTTCCACCGCAGCGTCGAAATTCAAGGGAGCAATATTGACAGGCACCGTCACTCCCGCATAGTCGGGAAAGATCGGTGGCAGTTGGTCGCTGGTGCGCTTCTCGGCACTTGTGCAGGCTGCAAGCGCGGCGGTTAATGCAATTATTGTAAATAGTTTACGCATAGTCATTTAGAATCGAATAAAGTTAGTATAGAACCAATACGAGCGACCCCAATCCTTATACATCACCTCAGGGTTGTTGCCCGACATATTGTAGGCGTGGATATAACGCTCCAAACGCTCGAACGTCGCGCGATTGAGATTCGAGGGCAGAGTTGCGGTATTGACGTGCTTAATGCGGCACACCATTGCAAACGCCTCCTCGTATGCACGCGGCAGACCCGACGTCGGAATGATCAATCGCTCAGCAAAGGCATCGACATTCTTATAGAGCAGATAGAACGCCATCAAATATTCGTACGCCTCGCGGTTGTTGGGACGCTGATCGACCATCTCTTCGAGCATCTTATCGAACTTAGCCGAAACAAATGCAAAATTCTCGATGGGTTGATTGCGACGCAACTTACCATACAGACGGTGCTCGTCGATAGCCTTCGGAGTATCCATCAATTCGAGCAGATTCTCCGCCCACGAACGATAGAACAACGTATGTTTCAGTGCATTGAGATATTTACGCGCCACCTCCGTACGACCTGCGATCATATTGGTTTCAGCCAAGCGCGTCACCGTAAATGCCGAGCGTTGCAGATAGGAGTAGGTCACCATCATCTCGTAGGCATAACGCTGAGCCTCATTGATAAAGCCCAAATTGAACAACACCTCGCCACTGAATATCAA
Source organism: Alistipes sp. (assembly GCA_045638285.1). GTDB lineage: Bacteria > Bacteroidota > Bacteroidia > Bacteroidales > Rikenellaceae > Alistipes. The sequence goes on from JAZUBB010000004.1 coordinate 188,531, forward strand.
ATCCTCCTCGTAGGTCATAAACAGACCCGCAGGACCATATTGCGGGAAATCGAACAGACGCTCGCCCGACTGCCCCGTCATCACCAACGACAAATTGAGGCAGATCATCGCAGGACGCGTCTGCGGATCGTGTTTGCGAGCACGCTCAACAACCTCCGTCCACTTACCATTGCGTGTCAGGCAGTAGTACGCCATCGTATCCTCGTCATTGGCGTCGTAGTGCTTAGGTAGCACCGCCACCGCAACGATCACAACCACAACCGCCACCGCAACATTGATCCACTCACGTGCATAGCGAGCCACAACAATCGGCACAATCATCACCGCTGCCGTCGCGCCCCACAACTTGAAGAAAGCTTCGACCTTAACGTCCAAATGGCGGAAATAGGTTCCGCCCGTAACCATCAGCGCATTGCTCAGGTGCCACGGGTGGATCCACCACGCCACAGCGACCACCGCCGCCGCAACAACCGCGCTCACCAACACTCGCCAATCGCGCACTTGACCCAACTCGATTGCCACAACCGCAACCCACGCAACCACAGCCGCACCACCGACTGCCAGCCACAACAAGGGCAAAACAACAAGTACCGCAATCGAACGCAACCAGCTATTTTTCAGGCTCATAGCACCGACTGCCGTCCACGCCGCCACTGCCATTGCCAACAGACCCACGGGAGTAAAATCTGCATTACATAGCAGAGCCCAATAGTAGATTGCAGGCACATAGCTCAGTGCCCACAGAGCATTACTTCCGGTCGCACGCTGCATAACGCGCTGCACACCCTGTTGCAGAGCCACCAGCAACAACGCCACTATCACACCGCCCAACAACGGCAGGTGATAGAACTGCACAAGAAAGCGGGTCACATACTCGCCCAGACCGCCCAAGCGGCAGATCGTTTCTCGTGCATAGTCTGCCGTCCAAAGAAAGAGTTGATTGCCCTCGAAATATAGCAAGTGCCAGCGATAGAAGACTCCGAAAAAGAGCCACGCCGCCAACATCAACACCATCGGCAAGAGCAATCTTGCATACTTGTCTATCTGTTTCATATTCATCTATTTTCTTTATATTCAAACGTTTCCGCCTCCTTATCGAAGTAGACCCTTCGCACCGCACGCGCGTCGTAGCTCTCCGCCTGCGGATAGAGTTCGGGGATATTCATCGACTTCAACGTGGCACGATACCTCGCGGGATCACGCTGCGGCAACACAAACGGCGCACTCACCTGTCCTAACGAATCGACGTGAGCAATATAGGGGCGACCATAGACTCGATCGTCGCGTTTCGAGGCGAAGACCACCCAACGCGAGGTCGAACTCCACGAGTGGTACGAATCCGAATAGCGACCATTGACCGCCGCCAGCGTATCAATCGCGCCACTCTGCAAATCGACCAGCCACAGATCGGTTTCGCTATGCCAAATCGGGAATGTACCATAGTCCGACACCGTCACCATCAACCAACGACCATCGGGCGAGCATTTCGGGAAGCTGAACGAACGACCCACACTCTCGGCGTCGATCACCGTGCGCACCTCCTCGCCCAAGCGACCCGTCTGAGGATCGAAATCAATGGCGCACAAACTATACATCATTGTCGTCGTGCTATCGGGCTGGGGGCGGCTCACCGCACGACAGAAATAGACCGTACGACCATCAGCAGCAAACGCAGGGAACGTTTCTTGATACTCCGCACCACTAATCACATCATTGTCGCTCACCGTACCCTCCTCAAAATCAATCACTATCAGATCGCTCGAACGATCATAGACCTCCATACGCTCGCTGGCGTCGAGGTGAAGAATCGGCACGATGTCCGCCGTCGTGAAGATACCATAACGTCCACCACGCTCAATCTCGCCATAGACCGCGCTACCCGACGTGTGTGGGGTCGAGGTATTGATCTTACGCACCTTACCGTCGTGCGAGTAGATCGTGCCGCCACGCTTACCGCGCACGTGCATAAAATTCGCTGGACGATCCGCACGATTCGACGTGTGGCAGTTCATACACGAACGGTCGGTGGAGATATTATCACCCAACAATCGTTCGTCAAAGTTCTCGACATTGCGCTCGACGATCTGCAACTCGTTCCAAACCTCGTATGCGGGTTCGATCAATCGATAGCTCAGATAGGAATCAATGCGATCCTCCGACACAGTCCACGTAAAGCTGCGCCAACCGCAATGTTCGTCATTGCGGAGCGTCGTGAGGTGAATCAGCAGTTCGTTACCGCGCTCGGCATCGAGCATCTCGCGCCATTTACGTTCGTTGAAACGCATTGTCGAACCACGACTCTCGAACGTCCAATCCTGCTCGCCCTTGACCAACACCTCGATACACTCCACCGAGTCGATCTCGAAATTGAGCGGTGCGATGTTGTAGGGGATCGTTATATCGGCATAGTTGGGGTGCATTGGTGGCAACGCAGGGCACTGACGATAGCTCGTCGGAGCCTCGCCGCACGCAACCATCACCGTCAATATCAATATATAGACAAATCTTCTCATCACTCGTTCATTTGCGCATAATTGCAATAAAACCAATAGGTTCGACCAAATCGCTCCTGCAATGCCTCGCCACGCCCCTGCTCCGCGACATAGATACGCGAATACTCGACACACTCGCGCTGCACCTCTGCCGAGATATGATAGCGGTCGATCGCCGCACGCAGTTCGCTCTCATTGTCGAAAGACATCATCAGTGCCTGCTGGTATACCTTCGGCGGTGCGGCACCCCAATGCGGATAGAAATATCGCTCGTAATCGGTCAAAAATCGCTCTCGATCCTTACGCAGTAGGTGCATTGACAGCAAGTAATCTACCGCCATACGGTTTTCGCCATTCGCCTCGACCAAAGCATACAGTGCAGGATACCAATTATTTGCACCGACAAAACCATCTTCCGTCACCAACTTCGCACGCTCAGCGTCGATCGCCTCGCTACCCGCAGCCAACATTGCGCGACGCTTCGACGCCCACGCTCGGTGCAGAGCCGTACGCTCCAACTGCCACAAAAATTTCTCAGCCAACTCGCGGTCGCCCACAACCATCGCAATCTCGACCATCTTCTTCGCCACACGCGACGAACGTTGGTGCGGCGTAAAGGTCATCGCCAACAATGTTGCACGCTGAGCCTCAGCCATATCGCCAATCGCCGCCGTTGCGTCGGCCGCCGCCATTGCATAGCAATAACCCGTACCCTCATCGACATCGAGCAGCAACCCATAGGTCAATGGTTGATAGTAATCGGTCAGTCGTTCGCCCAACTCGCCACGATAAGCCAACGCGAGGTTGGTATAGTAAGCCGCCACATAGCTCTGGTGTTCCCAATTTGCGTCGGCACGCTCCAAAACGCGGTCATAGCGATTGAAATATGCCTCGCACGATGTGCCGAGCCAATACTCTTCGGTTCGGTCGTAGATCGCAGCCGTTCCTATCGCTGCGGTCAGTGCCACCACCATCGCACCCAACCACGCTCGGCTACGTGCGCCAATCAGTGCCACCACAAATGCCGCCTCGGTCAAGAGGAAGACCGAACAATGTTGCAACATATAATTCTCAATCAGAGGATAGCAATATGCCTGACTCAGTGGAAGATAGAGCATTTGACCGAGTGCCACTACCGCCACCGCAGCCGCAGCCAACAGCGTTACGCTCCACACCTGTCTACCCTCGCGCCAAGCCCACAGCGCACCACCCAGCGCAAAGATCGCCACGTGCGCACCCACTGCCCAATACGTTGCCGCTATCAACACCACTGCCGCTACATATTTCATCGCTCCCTCGCGCACGTGTGTCCAAGCCACCAATGCCCACACAGCCATCACCGCCGCAATGGTCATCGACAGCGGATACTCGACATAACCATTCAGTGCCACCTCCGTAGCGACGGGCAACAGTGCCCACACGGTAGCACTCAACGGCTGCACACCGAATCGTCGTAATAGGGTTCGCGTGCCCCACCAAAGCAGCAACATCGACAAGGTCAGAATTGTCGCCGCACCGCCAATAAGCAGATAGAATTGAGTCAAAAAGTCGCCCACGATAGCCGACACAACCGCCGGACGGGCAAAATATTCCAAGACCGCTGCCCCATCAGCCACAAACAACACCAATTGTTCCTTGGTATAGAGCGTATAGGGCACGCCAAAAGCAAACCAACACCAGCCGACAGCCATCGCCGCCGCCACAATCACCACTTGCAACCATCGTTGCGCTCTTGTTGGGTTGGTATTCATAGGTTTAGTTATTTTTCGCGTTTAGGTTTCCACGCCTCGATACCGCGGTCGATCAGTCGCTGGCGCGTCACGCTATCGAGCGAACGCTCGGTCATCATATACATAAATCCACCTAACGGATTGATATTGCGCTCAATGATCTCGATCGTGCGCTGTCCCGCCACATCATAGCCTCGTTTCATCTCGGCTCGGAGCGAGTCGATCACCGCCTCGTTACTCTGCTTGGCAATCTCAGCACGCAACTCATCGGCTCGATTACCCGCAGCACTCATCACACGCTTCCACTCGGCAAGTTCGTCGTTCAGTGGCGTGCCGCTACTCGTGCTCACCTCGTCGATCACAACTTCCAACTCGCCCTGCTCAATAGCAACCAACAGACGCTGGAACGGTACCTTGCTCTTGCGCGAGATCGTGATATCGCATATTCGCACCTCCGCCGCATCGACCTCAAACTCAAAGCGTCCGTCACGAATAACCGTCGAATCGACCTGCTCAGCTTTGGGGAATGGTTGTGGCACAAGATAGACATTCAGCCCTTCGCACTCGGTTGGAGCCGTACCACGAATCGTCATCGTGGTCGAAGGCTTACACCCGACCGCGCAGAGCACCAAAAGCAACATATATATGGCTCGCTGTACCATTTTTCGATAGCTTGTTAATATACAAAATTAGGCAAAAAAAGCGTAAATGCCAAATCTTCGCCACGACGAAAATTGGGTATTTACGCATAATCAAAAAAAATGGGGAGTGCAAACACCATATTACACTCCCCACTCTCTGAAAAGGACTATTGAATTGCCAGAGAGGACAATTTTTTCAAGTCTTACTTAGCCTCGTAAACAACTCGCCACGAGCAGTCGCCCCAGTCTTCACCAGGATTAGCCGACCACCACTCATAGAGAGTCATATACTTCTCGGTAAGGGTCAGTATGTAGAACGAGTTAGGACCACCAACAGTCTGAGTACCATTGTCATCAAACTCGCTACCGATAATAGGAATATCAGTTCTCAACATACCCAATACACCGTCCTCAGGCTGATCGTGAGTGAACTCGAACTTACCCTCGTTCATCACAGCACCCGATGCATCAAAAGTAGTGAGCTTATTGCCATTAACAGCAAATACCATTCGCTGGTCGTTTGCAGGATCAAATACCTGCTGACCCCACCACGAAATACCCGAGAACGACTCAGGGGTATAACCTGCCGAACCATACTTCCACCAACCGTGAGCACACATATCGCAAATATTCGACAGATCGGTACGGAAGCCCCACTCCTTGGTAGCTGCCATATCAGCCTTGTTCTCAGCGCCAGTAAAGTAGCCCATCCAAGGATCGAATACGTTGGTTACGGTTACCTGAACGGGAGTCGAATTAACAACCTTACCATTCGAAATAGCCGAATACCATACATCATACACACCATTTGCCTCAGCAACAATAATCTTGTCGTCGGTCAAATAGCTCTTGCTACCCACGTGCCAAGTACCACCGATCTCGGGGCGTTTGTTCTTCAAGTGGATATACTGGTCACCCTCCTCGACGCCCTCCTGATTGGGATAGGGCTGCGAAATTTCGAGGGCAGCGTCCAACTCAGCAACCGTAATAGGATCGCCTGCATTGGTTACGTACTTGTCGCGCAGTTCTTCGTCCTCGATGGGAGTACACGCCCAACCAAGCAGAGCTACTGCACACAATACAAATCCGAATTTTATTGTTCGTTTCATAATCGTTTTCGTTTTAACGGTTCGACTTGTTACATTCTCTCCCAGTCAACGTACATAGCAGTCGGCTCCCAACCGGGATTCTGCTCCAATACGCCGTCCGACAGGTCGATCTCGGTCTGAGGAATAGGCCAATAGCCCTCAGTTGCCTGCAAACGAGCCTTGTAGTCAAACTTAACCATCGGAACAACAACTGCTGCATTGATCAGATCGAAACCTGTCTGCTTGTTCAGAGCATTACCTGCCTCTTCAAGCGACGGACCCGACCAACGGAGCAAATCCCACCAACGGATCGACTCGAATGCCAACTCAAAGCGACGCTCGTTCTTGATTGCGTCAAGCGAGTAAGCTACGGGCTTCAAGCCCGAACGCTCACGAACGCGGTTCAGACCTGTTGCATCGCCCGTCAACTCCGACTGCATCAACAGAACGTCTGCGAAACGAATGTGGATCAGATCCTGAATCTGGATCAGCTGCTGCGAAGTCTGAGTCGAGATACCGGGATATGCCTGCAAACCAAATGCATACACACCACCCATCTCAGCATTGTAGCTATTGATGTTGATATACTTCTTCTGGAAGTAGCCGGTCTGCTCGTAGTAACGATACGATACAGTGTAGTCGGGCTCGTTCTCGTCGAGCTTGCGCTCCAACAACATCTTCGAGGGATCGTTGGGATCGTAAGCGTTGTACGACCATACCGAACCTACCAGACGCGGGTCAGTGTCGTAACCTTCGAGGTACTCCTGGGTCGATGCCCAATCCTGCCAATCCTTAACGAATGCGGGCGAAACGGGACCTGCACCCCAACCAGTACCGAAGGGATAGCTCTGAGCCTTGTCGTAGTTGTCAGCCGAAGGCGAGCAGAACTGTGCGTGAGTATTCGACCACCAAGTGTAAGTCCAGTTCGACTTCAAGTTGTGCTTGTTAGCAAACACGGTCTCAATCGAGCTATTACCTACCCAATTCAACTCGTTGTTAACAACGTAGTTGTAACGCAGATTCTGGTCGTTGTCGTTAGTGTAGCTATTCGAGTAAGCCCACAGATTACGCTGATCCTCAACCAGATCGTGACCCGAATTCATAACGCAATCATCAATCCACTCGATAACCTCAGCCTTGGTTACGCCGGGGATAGTCTCCTGAGCATAACGACCGGTATAGAACAACCATACACGAGCCATCAAAGCCTCAGCAGCATACTTGGTAGCGTGACCCGCCATAGGCGAACCGTAGGTATAGATTTCGTCGGGCATCAAGTTGATAGCCTCGCGCAAGTCTGCTGCAATCTGAGTATAAACCTCCTCAACCGAAGCACGAGGAATATTGGTATTCTCGGTAGTGGTACGCAGGGGCACGGGACCGAAAATCTGAGCCAACTCATAGTAAGCCATTGCACGCAGGAAGTAAGCCTCACCAAAGTGACGATCGCGCGACTCCTGAGTCCACTCGGTCACCTTGTCCATAGTAGCCAACGCCTGATTAGCGCGGTTGATCAGAGTGTAGCAACGCTCCCACAGACCCGACAGACCATTCAGGTTGTCCTTATAGAGCAGGAAGTTGGTTGCGCAGTTACCCGAGTACGACAGGTTACCACCCAGACACTCATCACCAGCCAGCTGTGCGAAGTAGAACATCGACGAGGTTTCGGGCGACTCGAAGAGCAAGTGTGCATAGATACCTGTCAGAACTTCATCGGCCTCCTCCTCCGTGAGAGGGAAGTTTTCGCTGGTCTTCTCGGTCAAGATACGAGTATTCAGGAAGTCCTCGCAACCAACCATCAGCAATGCGGCCGATAAGATAAGAAATATCTTTTTCATAATATTCAGTCGATTTTAAGCTTAGTTAAACTTGATGTTCAAGCCGACCATATAGGTGCGTGCGCTCGGATAGTAACCGAGGTCGATACCCGATGCCCAGCCGTATTCGTCACCGTAGCCGATCTCAGGATCCATACCCGAGTACTTGGTGAAGGTGAACAGGTTCTGTGCAGTAACGTAAACGCGCAACTGACCGAACGGCATCTTCGGGAAGAACTTCTTGAAGTCGCAACCCAAGGTTACGTTCTTGATCTTCAAGTAGTCACCATTCTCCATATAGAGAGTCGAAATGCGGTTCCAGTTGGTGTTCGATGCGCTCGACAGACGAGGATACTCATACGAACTACCCTCACCATTCCAACGGTTGTAGATGTCAGCGGTGTAGTTGTTCAGAGGCGACGACGAGAAGTCGCGGTAGCACTTCAAGATCTGGTGACCAAATGCACCGTAGGTAGTTACACCTAAGTCAAGACCCTTCCAACCAATGTTGAACGACAGACCCATAGTGAAATCGGGATTCGGGTTACCGATCTTGGTACGGTCACCAGCGTCGATAGTACCGTTGCCGTCAACATCACGCCAGATAACATCACCCGGAGCGGTCTTTGTGCCATTCAGCATCGGACCGTCATACTCGTCGATCTGCTTCTGATTCTGGAAGATACCGTCACTAATATAACCGAAGAAGTAACCGATAGGCTCACCAACCGATGCGCGGAAGCACTCGTCCGAACCCTCCCAGAATACGCTGCTGGGACCGTGGATAATACCCTCCGAGTTCTCGATCGAGGTTACCTTATTATTATTATATGCGAGGTTGAAATCAACGCCATAGTAGAAGTCGTTGTTCACATTGTCATTCCAATGCATACCCAACTCAACACCGGTATTGCGAACTGCACCACCATTGATCGAAGGAGCATTTGCACCCCACGACATCAATACGGGAGCGGTTACCAACCAGTCCTTCGTAACCTTGCGGTACCAATCCAACTCAACCTTGAAGCGGTTGTCGAAGAATGCAGCGTCCATACCGATGTTCAACTGCTCCGAAGTCTCCCACTTCAAATCGTAGTTCAGCACCTTGTATGCGTACGAACCGGTCGAAACTGCGTCCATAATATCACCGAACGAGTAACCACCATAACCCTGATTCGAGGTGATGGTTGCGATGTGCTGGTTGCCCGATACGTTGCAGTTACCGTTCTGACCCCACGATGCGCGGAGCTTCAACATATCAACATTCTCATTATCTTTCAAGAAAGGCTCGTTCGAGATTACCCAACCTGCCGATACCGACGGGAAGAAACCCCAACGGTTGCCCGGTGCGAATACCGACGAACCATCACCGCGCATAATCACGGTCAGCATATACTTCTCAGCGTAGTCATAGTTGATACGACCGAAGAACGATGCGATAGCACCCTCGCTTGCAGGCGAACCGGTAGGCTTGCTGGTAACGGGGTTACGAGTAGCATTCGACAGATAAGCGTGCTCCAAGTCGCCGAAGCTCAGCTCGTGGTTGGTAGCCGACATCGACTCACCATAACCCCAACGCTCAACCGACTGACCGATCATTACGTCAAATGCGTGATCCTGACATACATTAAATTTATAGCCAATAGTATTGTCCCAGCTCCAACGGTTGGTCAGCGACATCGACTGAGTCACCGAGTTGATCTCACCACTATCAGTCTCAGTCAGTTTGTCGTGAGTCGGAGTGAACGAACGATAGCTCGAACCACTCATCATATAACCAAGCTGAGTACGCCAAGTCAAATTCTTGATAGGCTGCAAGATAGCATAGAAGCTGGTCTGCAAATAGTGCGATTTGCTACGGTTCTGGTTAACCGACCAATCGAGATCAGCCAACGGGTTGCGGTTCGAACCGTTCGAGATATCCCAGTTGTAGCCATCAGCCTTCTGGTCATCGAAATCGTAGTACTCGCCGTTAGGACCGTAAACGTGCATCAACGGGCTCTTTACGATTGCGGTGTGGAGGTGATTCCAATAGATACCGCTGGTCGAGAACGAACCCTTCTGGAACGAATAACGATAGTTCAAAGTCTCACCCACCTTCAACAGATCCAGATCACCGCGCTTCAAAACAACGTGATCCGAGTTGATACGCAGGTTATATCGAGTAAGCGAAGGCATTGCACCCGGAACACCCAAAGTTGCCTGCTGCTGGTTCCAACCCAAACCGATCGAATAGGTCGAACGCTCAGTACCGCCCGAGATGTTGATCGTATGGCTCTGAATCGGAGCGTCATTGTTAGTCATCTCTTTGAGCCAGTTGGTACCCTTCCAGCTGCCGTTACGAATTGCTTCCAAATCCTTAGCAGGGATATAAGTCTCCCAATTCCACGGAGTAAGACCGTCCATTACGCGAGCTTCGTCCATAATGTCCATATACTCCTGAGCTGTCAGAATTGTCGGAATCTTATAAAGGTTCTGCACGCCATAGTAACCATCGTATGCTACTTCGCCTGTACCCGCCTTACCTTTCTTTGTTGTAATCAGAATGACGCCATTGGCAGCGCGCGCACCATAGATAGCTGCCGAGGCTGCGTCTTTCAGAACGTCGATCGACTCGATATCCGACGCATTCAGTGACGAGAGACTACCATTGGGCACACCGTCCACAACATACAACGGCGCGTAGGTACCGGTAGTACCCATACCACGAATATTTACTTTGAAACCTTGATCGAGGAAACCACCATTCGATGTGATGTTCACACCGGGGGTCTTGCTCTGCAAAGCACCCAAAGGATTGACGGTGTTCATCTTCGCGATGTCTTCGCCCTTAACCTGAACGGTTGCACCGGTGAAGAGCTTTTTCTTCTGAACACCGTAACCTACAACTACGACATCTTCAATAACGTCGCTGTCTTCTTCCATCACCACGCGGATATTACCTGCGCCAGTAACGGTTACGTCCTTAGGAATGTAGCCAATGTAGGTAAACTCCAACACTGCACCAACAGGAACGTTCAAGGTAAATCCACCATTAGCGTCCGCAGCAACTGCGTTGGTTGTACCCTTTTCGATTACGTGTACGCCGGGCAGCGGACTATCATTACCGTCCACGACTGTACCGTTGATCGTTACTTTCTGACCGAAAGCACATAAACTCAACCCTAAAAACAAAATAGTAAGTAATCTTTTCATAAGACCATTTGTTTTTAATAATTAGTAGTTAAAATTTGTTGTGTGTGCGCCTTTACAACAAAAAAGGCTTGCGGGTAAAACCGATTTGTCATAAAGTCGAGTGTAAAATTAAATACTTTTCAATCAATTTCAAAGTTTCGAGCGATATTTTTTATATTTTTCTCATATTATTTTACAAAATTGACAAATTTTACAAAATAAAATCAGGGAACGATCCTCACGAATCGCTCCCTGATAGAGAATTTAGACCTATATATTATTTAAGCATTTCGAGCAGATTGATCCTCGCTGCCTCGCTTTCGAAATTCGGGGTGAAGACTCCCCGACCCAGATTCGCCTCGATCTCCGAGCGCGACCAAAAGCGACCTCCGTCCAACTCCTCCGACGGCGCAACCGCGCCATCATATCGGCATACGTAGACGTTGATCAGCTCGCACTCACACGCCGAACGGAATTCGTAGGTACAAACGTGTTGCGGATCGAACTCGCTCATTCCCAACTCTTCACGCGCCTCGCGCCACAGAGCCTCATCGCACTCCTCGCCCCAATCGACGTGACCTCCGACTGCCGTATCCCAGCGATCGGGTTGAATCTGTTTCCACGCGGGGCGATGTTGCAGATAGAGTTCACCGCGATTGTTGATCACGTGGAGGTGCACCACAGGGTGGCGCAACATCGAACCATCGTGACACTCGGCACGCGACGCCGAGCGCACAACGCGACCCTCAGCATCGACTACGGGCAGCAGTTCAGCTCCGTTATCGCGTTTTAGAACTTCCATTTTTTGAGGAACTTATAGATTCCGTCGGTCCACAACTCGCGCGGAGTGGCACCCTCTACCTCGACGTAAGCCACTCGCTGATAGACGATTTCGCGGCTCGTACGGTCGAACACCACCATACGCAGACGCACCTGCGAGGTCGCGCTGTTGATCTCCTCGCCCATAATCAGTGCACCGTAACCGTTACCTTCGGGATATGCCGCCACAACCGCAGCCACCTGCTCCTCCGACAGAGCCTCAGCCACCTCGACCGTTGCCAGCTCAGCGTAGGGAACAGCCAAATTGCGCTCGCGTGCCGTAACCAACTGTATTCGCTCGACCGCAACCTTCAATGCCTTAGCCACATTGAAACGGTTTGGCTCGTTCATAAACGCTTGATTTGCATATCCGAACGCGCGAATCATATCCGCAGGGCGATACTCCGCACCGACAACCTTTGCCGTCGTGAAATCGACGCCATAGAAGGTCACCGAACGCACCTGCTTCATCGTGGTCTGCGCCGCAGCAATGCCCACCGTGAGCACCAGCGCAATGATCATCAAATACTTTTTCATCTCTGTTTGCCTATTTTGAACGCAAAAGTAATCATTTCGCCCCAATAAAACGTAACGACCACCGCAGAAATTGTGCAGTGGTCGTCATTTTCAAATGCTCAACGCTTACTCCTCATAGAGCAAGTAGGGACGACGCTGCTCCTTGAACTTAGCAACATCATCAGCCCACATAGCCTTAATCTCGTCAGCCGTAGCACCCTTCTTGATCATCTTGCGAACATAGTCGCGACCGATCAGCAACTCGAAGAACGAACGGAAGAAGTGGTCATCGAGGTTCAGGTTCTGATATGCGTCGATCACATATTCGAGGTTCAGACCCTTAGCCCAGATCTCCTCGTTGGGAATCTGCGACAGATCGACACCGTAGCACTTACGATTGAGCTGCGGGGGATTCTTTGCGCCATCGACACTGCGGGGAGTGAACGAGAAGTCGTAACCCAACATATTGGGGTGACCATACACCAAGAAGGGCTTATCCGTTCCACGACCCAAGCTCACGGGTGTAGCCTCGAAGTAGCAGGTCGACGGATAGAGATAGATAGCCTTCATATCGCGCAGGTTGGGTGACGGAGCGATCGGCAGCTCATACTTAGTTTGGTGGGTGTAGTTCTTGCAACGAACAACCGTAAGTTCGCACTTGCGACCATCGGTCAACCAGCCCTCGCCATTAGCCATCATTGCGATCTCGCCCAGCGTCATACCGTGAACAACCGGAATCGGAGCCCAGCCCACACCCGACTTGTAGCGCTTCATATCGAGGATCGGGCCATCAACGTAGAAACCGTTGGGATTGGGACGATCCAGCACGATCATATGCTTGCCCTCCTCGGCGCAAGCCTCCATCAGGCGGAGCATAGTTACATAATAAGTATAGAAACGCAGACCCACGTCCTGAATATCAATAATCAGCACATCGAACGAAGCCATATCCTCGTCGCTCGGACGAGCCTTCTTGCCATCGTACAACGAACGAATGGGAATACCCGTGCGCTCATCAACCGAGCTCGACACGTGCTCACCAGCGTCAGCCGAACCGCGGAAACCGTGCTCAGGAGCGAAGATACCGGTAATCGTGAAGCCCTTATCGTGCATAATATCGACGATGTGGCGATCGCCAACGACGCCCGTGTGGTTAGACATTACTGCCACGCGCTTACCCTTGATCAGCGGGTAATACTCGTCGGTCTGCTCAGCACCGACCTTCACGCGCTTGCCTGCAAAGAGCAGTGTCGGCAACATCAATGCCGTCACGAATAGAAGTGTAAATCTAAGGTGTTTCATAGAGTGTAGTTTGGTTATTAATTTCTGTATTTGGTTACAATTATACGCAAAAAAATGCAAACAGACAACTTTCCACGAAATTTTGATTATTTTTGTATTATAATCGGCATTTTCAGAGCCGATAGCAATATTCGCAAATAACATTAAAAAAACGATAAACACAATGAAAAAACTACTGCTTACGCTGACTCTCGCGCTCGGTTTCGTCGCTGCTCAGGGTCAGAACGACCAGATTCCGACATTCGCTCCCGACAAGGAGTCGCTCGAAATCGCCTTCTTTACCGATATTCACGTCAATGAGGGTAACGCTATGGAGCGTGCTATGCGCCAAGCGGTCGAGGAGGTCAATTCACTTCCCTACGACTTCGTTGTCATCTCAGGCGACCTCTGCAATATGGGTAGCGACGCCGAGTTGGAGTTGGTGCACGAGATCGTTTCGAAATTCAATAAGCCGTTGATGGTAACTGCCGGCAACCACGAAACAACGTGGTCGGAGAGCGCGTTTATGACCTACGGACGTCTGTTCCACGAGCAGGGTCGCGTGGCTATGCGCGTGGGCAACTACCTCTTTGTAGGTTATCAGGTGGGTCCCTATATGAAGATGGCTGAGGGCACGATCCGCCCCGAGGATATTCTCTGGATCGAGCAGACTATGCGCAACGCTCGCCCCACCGACAAGATTATCAGCGTCTGCCACTACCCCCTGATCAACGACATCTCAAACCGCAAAGAGATCACCGATCTGCTGCGTAAGTACGACACCAAGATGACCCTCTGCGGTCACTACCACCAGCTCAAACTTTCGAACTACGACTCGATCCCCGGTGTGATGGGTCGCGCATTGCAGATGGGTAGCGGCAAGAATACCACCTACGGCTACAACGTGTTGCGTCTGGCGAACGACTCGCTCTATATGTACGAGAAGGTGTTGGGTAAGGAGCCCGTTGAGCGTTTCCGCGCTAAGCAGGGCTACTCGGAGGAGCTGGGCAAACTGCCCGTTCAGCCCTATATGCCCGAACCCGACTTCGAGAAGGTGGGTGCAAAGTTGATCAAAGCCGACACCGCCTCGATCTTTACGGGCGTGGCTGTCAATGGCGATATGCTCTACTACGGTAACTCGGTTGGCTGGCTGCACGCGATGAATGCCAAGACGGGCAAAGTGAAGTGGAGTCAGCGTTTCGCCAACTCGATCTACTCGACCCCGATCTACTCGGACGGCATTGTGGTTGTCGGTGGTGCCGACTGCACGGTACGCGCATTCAAGGCAAGCAACGGTCGTGAACTGTGGTCGTTGCAGACCAAGACGCCCGTAATCGGCGACGGCATTGTCGAGAATGGCGTCTTCTATTCGGGTATCGGCAGCGGTCGCTTTGCGGCTATCGAGTTGCGCACGGGTAAGATACTTTGGGAGGCTTCGTTTGGCGACGGTCAGGCACAGGGTCGCCCCACCATCGTTGGCGATAAAGTGCTGTTCGGCGCGTGGGATTGCTACCTCTACTGCCTCGACAAGACAACGGGCACGGAGCTTTGGAAGTGGTACAATGGCGGTCATAACAAGCTCTTCTCTCCCGGACACGTTGTTCCGCGCGTAGCAAACGGCAAGGTCTATGTAGTTGCTCCCGACCGCTATGCAACGGTGATTGACCTCGAAACGGGTCGTCAGATCTGGCGCAAGACGGGCTACCGCGTACGCGAATCGACGGGTATCTCGGCAGACGGACAGATGTTCCTCGGCAAGACGATGGACGGAGAGCTGGTTGCTGTCGAGAGTGGCGCCACGACCTACATCGAGCGTTGGGTTTCGGACGCAGGTTGGGGCTACGACCACAACCCCTGCCCGATCACCGTTTCGAAGGGCGTAATCTATATGGCAAACAAGCAGGGTGAGATTGCAGCGTTCGAGGAGAAGACGGGCAAACTTATATGGCGAGCTAAGTTCGGCGACTCGGCAACCAACAAGATCGTTGCTGACGCCGAAGGCAATGTCTATATCACACTGATCGAGGGTCGTATCTACAAGATTAAGTAGCAGTTACGGATTCGATTCAGTTTTGACACTTTTGCAAACACCCCGAGCCAATTATGGTTCGGGGTGTTTCAGTTTATCAACATTTGAGGAACTTTTCAACCTTAATGACTTATTTACTGATTATTAATTAGTTACTCGGTTTTAGAACATTCTCACACTTTGAGTATCAACATTTCGCCACGCACTTATTAACAAAGTTATCAACAAAATTGTCAATAACTTTGGAGCGAAAGGCATTTGAAAACATTAGTCCTCATTATCTGCGCCCCCCCCTCAGCCGCAGATAATGACACGCTTTACGCAAAGCGTGCTATTTTGCAAGTCTTGAACCTTACAAACAAATTCATTGGTAGTAAAGGCTAATTTTGAATCTTGAATAAAAAAATCCGCACCCACCCCAATTCGGGCAGGTGCGGATTTTCACTGTAAAAGTAGTGCGTATACTATCGCTTTGCTTTGCGCTCCTTTTTGGCGGGTTTGATCTCTTTCGCGGGTTTCGGAGCCTTGACCTTCACGCAATTAATCGGAACAACAAGCGAAACATTGACCGCATTGCCATTCTGAACGGCAGCAGTCCACATTCCCGCCGAACTTGCAACTACACGTCGCACCTCAGCAAAGAGTTCGGGATCGGCTTGCGAGTTCATCGCGGGCTTGTCGCTGACCTCGATCGTACCGTCAGCCATCACCGTGAACGCCACGATCACACGCCCTTCGCGCTTAGTCGCAACGGTACGCTTAGCCATCTCAGCCTCGACCCACACCTTGAAATCGTTCAGATTTCCACCTTTAAACGCAGCCATTTGGGGTTGCTCAGTTTGCAACACATTCGCAACAGCCACCTCGTCAGCGCACACCTCAGCCACCGCGAAGATCGCCAAAGCCGCCAGAGCCAACATCATAATTCGTTTCATAATTATCTCATTTTAAATCTTTTATCTTCTACCATTGCGACCACGTTTCGAACGCTTCTCGTCGCGCGGATCCTTGCGATAGATTCGGTCATCGAGAGCGATCAACTTCGGGCGAACCATATCGGTACGACGACCACTCTTCAAGTCGATTGCATAGACCAACTCGAAGTCAATCTGTTTCTTCGACAGGTCGGCACGCAGCACCTTGATACGCACCTTGTCGCCCAACGTAAATTTGCGACCCGACTGACCCACAACGGCATAGAGAGCCTCGTCGAAACGGTAGACATCGTCGTTCATATCCTTCAACGCAACCATACCCTCGACCTGTGTCTCGTCCAGCTCGACGTAGATACCCCACTCCGTGAGGCTCGAAATGTGACCATCGAACTCCATACCGACCTTATCGACCATAAACTCGGTCATCTTATACTTGATCGACGAACGTTCGGCTGCCGCTGCAACCTCTTCACGCTCCGACGAACGCTCACAAAGGCTCTCCATCGAACGCTTGTCGGGCGACTTAGCTCCTGCCAGATAACCCGCCAACAGACGGTGGACCATCATATCGGGATAGCGACGAATGGGCGAAGTGAAGTGGGTATAGTACGGGAATGCCAAACCGTAGTGACCGATGTTGTCGGTGGTATAGAACGCCTTCGACATCGTGCGCACCGCCAACGTCGCAATGGCATTCTCCTCGACCTTACCGCGAATCTTATCCATCAGTCGGTTCATCGCCTTAGCCACAGCCTTGCCCTTATCCGCTTTGAAGTAGTAACCGAAACGCAGAATAAAGCTCTGGAAACGGATCAGTTTATCGCTATTCGGCTCATCGTGAACACGATAGACCATCGTGCGCTGACGACCGCGCTGGCGACCAATGAACTCCGCCACGCGACGGTTAGCCAACAACATAAACTCCTCGATCAGTTGATTAGCCTCCTTCTGCTCCTTGAAATAGACACCCGTCGGACGACCCTTCTCGTCGAGATGGAACTTAGCCTCCTTGCGCGAAAAACCGATCGCACCCGCGCGGAAACGCTCGGCACGCATCTTCTGCGCCAAACGATTGAGGGTCAGAATCTCCTCCTTCAAATCGCCATCGGCACCCTCGATAATTTCCTGCGCCTCCTCGTATGCGAAACGACGATCCGAATAGATCACCGTGCGACCAAACCACTCGTTGTGGATCGTCAGCTCCTCGTCCAATTCAAAGACCGCCGAGAAACATAGTTTCTCCTCGTGCGGACGCAGCGAGCAGAGCTCGTTCGAAAGGCGTTCGGGCAACATCGGCACCGTACGATCGACCAGATAGACCGACGTACCTCGCTCAACCGCCTCGTTATCAACTATATCGTTCGGGCGAACATAGTGCGTCACATCGGCAATATGCACACCAATCTCCCAACGTCCTTCGGCTACCTTACGGATCGACAACGCATCGTCGAAGTCCTTAGCGTCGGCGGGGTCGATCGTGAAGGTCGTCACATCGCGGAAGTCACGACGCTCGGCATAGTCCTGTGCCGTAATCTCACCCTTGATCTCCTCAGCCGCCTCGATCACTCGCTTATCGAACTTATAGGGCAGATCGTACTCCGCCAAAATTGCGTGCATCTCGGTATCGTTGTCGCCACTCATACCCAGCACATCGCTAATGCGACCCTGCGGGCACTTGCTGCCGTCAGCCCAATCGACGATGTGCACCACAACCTTCTCGCCATCGCGCAGGTCGGGATACTCGCGTTTCGACACATAAATATCCATCGGCACCTTGCGCGAATCGACCTTGATAAATATCTGATGGTCCATCACCTGCGCCGTGCCGACATATCCCTTCGGATTGCGCTCGATGATCTCCGTAATCTCGCCCTCGGGCACTCCCGCGCGATTCTTGCGTGTCACTGCCACACGCACGCGGTCGCCGTCCAGCGCATTGCACGTATTGCGACGATGAACATAGATATCCTCCTCCATACCTTCGACCTCGACATAGACCGCACCCGACGACACCAGATCAGCCACACCCTCATACGTGGGCATTGCACCGCCTGCCAAACGGAACTTCTGCCCCGTGCAGGCCTCAACAACCCCCTCAGCTATAAGGCGTTCGAGGGCGTCGCGCGTAGCATAGCGACCATCGCGATCAGCACCGCCCGAAACGGCAGACAACTCCTTCAACGAGAATTTGTGCCCTGGCATAGCCGTGAGCACGTGCATAATGATTGACGAGCGATCGCGCTCAGCCACCGACGAACCTTGGCGGTTCTTTTTTTCTCTCTTTGCCATAGTTCTATGAGGTTTTAGAATACATTTTTCACAATCTGAGCAACATTATCCGTGCGGCTCATCGTATAGAAATGGATCACTGGCAGACCCGCCGCCTTCAACTCGCGTGCCTGCATCGTTGCCCACTCGATACCCACCTGCTTCACCGCCTTGTTGTCCTTGCACGCCGCAACAGCCCCGACCAACTCCTCAGGCAGATCGACGTGGAAGGTCTGCGGCAGTACCGTCAGCTGCGACTTGGTGGTAAAAGGCTTCAATCCGGGAACAATCGGAACGGTAATTCCCGCCGCACGACAACGATCAATAAACTCGAAAATGCGCTGATTATCAAAGCACATCTGCGTTACGATATACTCTGCACCTGCATCGATCTTGCGACGCAGATTGTCGATATCGGTAGCCAAATTCGGAGCCTCCGAGTGTTTCTCAGGGTAACCCGCCACACCGATACAGAATTTCGAGTTGTGGCACTCCTCCACCTCGCCATCGACAAACTCACCGCGATTCATCGCCGCGATCTGGCGCACCAGCCCCTCGGCATAGGCGTGACCATCAGGGTGCGGAGCAAAGCGACGCTCCGTGCGACGGCTGTCACCACGCAGTGCCAACACATTCTCGATCCCCAAAAAGTCCATATCAATCAGCGCGTCCTCAATATCGTAGCGCGACAATCCGCCACAAATCAGGTGCGGAACCGTCTCAATACCATAGCGTTTCATAATCGCTGCCGAGATTCCGACCGTACCCGGACGGCGGCGCGTAACACGACGCTCCCACAGACCGTCCTCGCGCTCGACCAACTTCTCGTCCTCGCGCTGGAACGTAACATTAATATATGCAGGTCCATACTCGACCAGCGTGTCAATAGCCGCAAAGACGCCCTGCGTGCCGTCACCCTTCAACGGTGGCAGCAGTTCGATCGTAAATCGAGGTGCGCGGTTAGCCTCGGCTTGACGGATTATATCAATAACTTTCATCGTCTATATATTCTTAGGTAGAATTTTTCTCATCTGTTCTTTGGTGAGGTTGCGACGCTTAGCATAATCCTTCAACTGCTCCTCGTCGATCGCTCCGACAGCGAAATAGTGTGCAGCCTCGTCAGCCACCATCATTCCGCACAGAGCCTCACCGGGGTTGATCATAAAGTTCTCGGTCAGTCGCATCTCGGTCATCAACTGAGCATTGAGCAGATCGAACGCCTCGCGCTTCAACGAGTGGTCGGGCGTAGCGGGATAGCCGAACGCCATTCGCAGTCCCTGATACTTGCCTGCGATGATCGCCTTCGGGTCAGGTTGCTCCGAGCACGACTCGTAGCCCCACATCTCGCGACGTACGAAGAGGTGCACCACCTCAGCCATCGCCTCGGTCAGTCGGTCGGCTAAGAGCTTAGCCAACATTGCGTTATAATCATCACCCTCCGACCGATATTTCTCGGTCAGCTCCTTCAATCCTGCACCTGCCGACAGCGCAAACAGCGCGATATGATCCTTCGCGCCCGTCTTTGCCGAAATCACATAGTCAGCCAACGACAGACACTCGCCCTGCTCGTCGGGGGTCTGGCTACGCAACTGCGCCATACGCACGCGACGTCCCTTCGGATCGGTCACGATGATGTCGTCACCCTCGCTCACCGCCTCGAACAGACCCACAACACCCTGCAAGCGCAACGCATTGTCCTCCTTGATCTTAGCCAATAGTTTTTGAGCGTCGTCGAACACCTTGCGAGCCTCCTCGCCATAGCGCGGGTGGTCGAAAATTTCGGGATAGCGACCCTTCAAACCCCACGCGGGGAAGAAAAAATTCCAGTCGATCATCTCCTCGACCTGCTCGATCTTCATATCGTGGAAAACCAGACGTCCCTTATGTGCCACGGGCACGATCTCCTCAATGCCCTTGCGGTGCGCCTTGCGACGTGCCTCCTTCAACGGCACGAGGTTGCGCAGGCTCTGTTCGCGCTCGAACTCCTCACGCAGACGCTGCTGCTCGGCACGCACCTCAACCAGATACTCCTCGCGTCCCTCGCCCATCAAACGGTTCAAGATTCGCGCATTATCCGACGCATCGCGCGAGTGAATCACCACACCCGAATACTCCGTAGCCATCTTTACCGCCGTATGGACTGCCGAGGTCGTCGCACCGCCCACGATGACGGGTATCTGCTCACCTCGCGCCTCCAACTCGCGCAGAACGCGAATCATCTCATCGAGCGACGGGGTGATCAATCCACTCAAACCGATTGCGTCGGCACCCCAAGCCACAGCCTCGTCGACAATCTTCGAAGCCTCGACCATCACGCCCAAATCCCTAACTTCGAAGCCGTTACAAGCCACTACGACCGACACGATATTCTTACCGATGTCGTGCACATCACCCTTAACCGTAGCCATCACAAAGCGACCAGCCGTCTTCGTGCCTTCCGTAGCTCCCTGCTCGATATATGGTGTCAGTACACCAACGGCACGTTTCATCACACGCGCACTCTTGACCACCTGCGGCAGGAACATCTTACCCTCGCCAAACAGACGACCAACGCGCTCCATTGCAGGCATAAGCAGCTGATCAATAACCGCCAACGGCGAACCGAGCGTATTATAACCTTCCATTGCATCAGCCTCGATATGCTCCGTTACGCCCTTCAACATAGCCCACTCGATGCGCTCGGCGAGCGTTCCTTCGCGCCACTGCTCGGTAGCTGTGGTCGAAATTGCAGTCTGCTGTTTGAGGTTAGTTGCCAACTCGGTCAGTCGCTCGGCTGCGTCCGCACGACGTGCCAACACCACGTCCTCGACACGCTCCAAAAGCTCCGCATCGATCGACTCATAGATCTGCAACATCGCCGGATTGACAATGCCCATATCCATTCCCGCCTGACGCGCGTGGTACAAGAACACCGAGTGCATAGCCTCACGCACCGCATTGTTGCCGCGAAACGCAAACGAGAGATTCGACACACCGCCACTCACCTTCGCGTGGGGCAGATTCTGCTTGATCCAGCGCGTAGCCTCGATGAAATCGACGCCATAGCGATCGTGCTCCTCGATACCCGTCGCCACAGCCAGAATATTGGGATCGAAAATTATATCCTCGGCAGGGAAACCTTCATCGGTCAATATCTTATATGCACGCTCGGCAACCTCCACCTTACGCTCGTAGGTATCTGCCTGACCACGCTCGTCGAACAACATCACAACCGCCGCCGCACCATAACGGCGCAACTCGCGCACCTGCTCGCGCAACCTCTCCTCGCCCTCTTTGAGCGATATAGAGTTGACCACACACTTACCCTGCGTACAACGCAGACCCGCAGTCAGCACCTCCCATTTCGACGAGTCGATCATCACCGGCACACGCGCAATCTCAGGCTCGGCAGCCGCCAAATTCAAGAATTGACACATAGCCTTCTCGGCGTCGATCATTCCGTCGTCCATACATACGTCAATCACCTGCGCTCCCGCCTCAACCTGCGCACGCGCAACACTCATAGCCTCATCGAAGTTACCCTCACGTACCAGACGCGCAAACTTAGCCGAACCCGCCACATTGGTGCGCTCGCCCACGTTGATAAAGTTCGCCTCAGGCACCACGCGCAACTCCTCCAAGCCACTCAGCGTGCAGACGTGAGCCTTCACTCGCTTCGGACGTGGCGCATAGCGCGTAACGATCTTCGAGAGTTCGAATATATGTTCGGGCGTCGTTCCGCAACAACCACCCACGATATTGATCAATCCGCGACGCAGATACTCCTCCACATCGCGTGCAAACATCTCAGGCGTCTCGTCATAGCCACCCATAACATTCGGAAGACCCGCATTGGGGTGAGCCGACATTCCGCACTCACTCACAGCCGACAGACGCTCCAAATAGGGCAACATCTGACGCGCACCATAAGCGCAATTCAGACCCATCGTCAGTGGCTCGGCGTGCGCCACCGAGGCATAGAACGCCTCGACGGTCTGTCCCGTCAGCGTGCGACCACTCGCGTCAGCTAACGTGCACGAGATCATCAACGGAATCTCCGCTCCCAGCTCCTCGCCGAGCTGTTTAATGGCATAGATCGCCGCCTTGGCATTGAGCGTATCGAAGACCGTTTCGAGCAGAAGCAGATCAACGCCACCCTCGATCAGTGCGCGAGCCTGAACTTCGTACGTTGCAGCCAGCTCCTCGAACGTAACCTCTCGTGCTGCGGGGTTATTCACATCGGCCGAAACCGACGCCGTGCGATTGGTCGGGCCCATCGAGCCTGCCACCAAACGCGGTTTCGAGGGGTTCGACGCAGTATAACGATCGGCAACCTCGCGTGCCACCTGCGCCGCCGCACGATTCAATTCTGCCACGTACTCCTGCAAGCCATAGTCCGCCATCGACACCGCATTGGCATTGAAACTACACGTCGAAACAATATCGGCACCCGCCTTATAATATGCGTCGTGAATCTCGGCAATCACCTCAGGACGCGTCAGCACCAGCAGGTCGTTACAGCCCTTGACCGCCGTCGTCCACTCGGCAAAACGCTCACCGCGATAATCCTCCTCCGAAAGTCCATATCGCTGCACCATCGTGCCCATACCGCCGTCCAACAACAATATGCGCTCCGAGAGCAACGACTCGATATACTCTTTACGCTTCATCTATCTCTTTTACTTAATTACTTCGATTTCAAACAATTTAGACCAATTCTTGCCCGTAATGAATATGCGACCCGTAGCCTCATCATAAGCAATGCCGTTCAGCACATCGGTCGTCGAATCCATCTCCGACTCCGCGAGCAACCCCTCAAAATCCAACACACCCTCGACCTGACCCGTCGTGGGATCAATCACCACGATCTTTTCGGTCAGGTAGACATTCGCCCACAACTTGCCGTCGATCCACTCCATCTCGTTCAGCAGGCTCAGCGGCTGACCATTGTAGGTCACCGGAATGGTCATCTTGCGCTTGAAGGTGGCGGGATCGAGCTTATAAATCTTATCCGAGCCGTCGCTCATATAGAGCCACTCGCCATCGGTCGCAATACCCCAGCCCTCGCCTGAGTATTTGATCGTCGCACGCTCTTTGAGGCTCGGCACATCGTAGAGGTGAGCCACACCCTCGCGCCACGTGATCTGATAGATCACACTATCGAGCAGCACCGCACCCTCGCCAAACTCGCTCTTGGGAAGGCTGACCGAAGCCAGCGTGCGCCCACTCTCCAAATCGACGCGCGTCATCTTCGAGCGACCATATTCGCCCACGCTCTCCCACAGCGTGCCGTCGTACCAAAACAGACCCTGAGTGTACGACGTGCGCTGGTGCGGATAGGTGTTTCGGATAATATAGTTGTAGCTTTTGGGCGTTACGATTGCGGGTCGCGCAACCTCATTCGCCGCCACTGCCGAGCGGCTCGCACGCCCTCCGCACGAAAAGAGCACCGCCAACGGCAAAAGCAATATTGCAAATCTCATCATCATTCGAAATCTATATTTATATATAATTAAGCAAAGATACAAAATCTTCCGAAAGTAGCCATTACAATTCGACGAAAAATCACCTTCACGCGCAATATTGCCCATTTACACCCATTGCGCACTCCGAGCGAGTATTTTTTTCGCAAGATTTGGCAAGGTACGTTTTACGAGGCTATTTGGCTGGCTACGATACATTTACAACCGCGATGGAGGTTTGCAGCGAAAAAATATCGTAAAAAAAGCGTAAAATTCTTTGCAAAAAGTTTGGTAGATTGGAAATTCCTGCCTACTTTTGCGCACCTAAACGGAGTTAATGCTGTTGTAGCTCAGTGGTAGAGCACTTCCTTGGTAAGGAAGAGGTCACGAGTTCAAGCCTCGTCAACAGCTCAAAGGAGGGAAGACGAAAGTCTTCCCTTTTTCATTTCTATCGGATTGACCATCAACACTTTTATATGTATTTTTGTGTGCGAAAAAATTATTTCATTTTCGTGCCACGTCTGAATTTACTCATCAAAAATCAGCTCGGAGATTGTTTATTTCGGAAATTATTTCTATCTTTGTAATGTCGTGGGAATTGTACCTACGATAAACATATCGAAAGTGTTTTTCGCAGTCCTAAGCAGAAAATGTGGAAGTTTTCATAAGAGAGGGCGAACGAACAGCACTCATTTCTTGTATATGTATGGGAGCAATGGCACGTTCTGTATCCGAGCCTCACACTATACAGGTGTGGGGCATTGTATCGTTTATTCTTGCATAGGTCATTCCACAACCTTCTTAGAAATAAACGGGAATCATCTCCACACTTTCTTTTTATACTAACCCACCGCATAGGAGATGCTACGGTGAAAAACAAAGTTTTATTATGAAAAAAATATTATTCTGCCTAATGGCATTGAGCGCATTAGTATTGAGTAGTTGCGAAGATAATGGCGACGGTGCAACAAATCAGTTCAGCGGCACGTGGGCAATTACTGTCGAATATGATAATGAATCAGGCATTGAGTATTACTCAGAATGCGACCAGATAATTAAAGTTAACGACAATAGTATTCGTTTCTACGAAAGTGTCGATTGGGACGGATATTCATTCGAAGATGGTTATTTGGATTGTTCGGAAGACGATTTTGATTTTCTCCTTAGCATTCCTTACGAGAAAAAGGGAGGCAAAGGTCATTTTAGCACTCTGATATCTGGTGAGATGGAGATAAAAAACGGTCAACTATACGTATATAACTACGATGCTGACGCGGAGGGTTATTATGCAATTTGCGAACGAGTTAAGGGCTTTTTAAAAGACTAAGCTCACACCCATCGACCTAACTTAACAGCGATCTTTCGAGGTCGCTGTTATTTTTTTGCTACGGCTTACAGCCAGCGCGGCGGGCAAAACAGCGAAAAATAGAGTAAATCTGCGGGGTTTTGGTTGCGATTTTGCTCAGAAAAGCATATCTTTGTAGTTAGAGCATTTGCGAAACAAACAAAAACAAAATAAACCTATGAACAATCAATTAGAGCTCAACCCCAATAAGGTGGTTGCTTATCTAGGCAAGCCCGCCAAGGAGTTTACCAAAGCCGACATCGTCCGCTATATCCGCGAAAATGGCGTGCGTATGGTCAATTTTATGTACCCCGCAGGTGACGGTCGACTGAAAACACTCAACTTCGTGATCAACAACGCAGCTTACCTCGACGCCATTCTCACTTGTGGCGAGCGCGTCGATGGTTCGAGTCTCTTCCCGTTTATCGAGGCTGGCAGCAGCGACCTCTACGTTCTGCCCCGTTTCAGCACAGCGTTCCTCGATCCGTTTGCCGAGATCCCGACCCTCTCGATGTTGTGTTCATATTTCAACAAAGATGGCGAGCCGCTCGAAAGTTCACCTGAGCACACTCTGCGCAAGGCGTGCCGCGCCTTCAACGAGGTAACGGGTATGCAGTTCGAGGCGATGGGTGAGTTGGAGTACTACGTCATTGCGCCCGACGAGGGTATGTTCCCCGCAACCGACCAAAAGGGTTACCACGAATCGGCTCCCTACGCCAAATTCAACGAGTTCCGCACAACCTGTATGGCATACATCGCGCAGGCGGGCGGACAGATCAAATATGGTCACTCGGAGGTGGGTAACTTCACCATCAATGGTTTGATCTACGAGCAGAACGAGATCGAATTCCTGCCCGTGGCGGCTGAGGACGCAGCCGATCAGTTGATGATCGCCAAGTGGATTATCCGCAACTTGGCTTACCAAATGGGTTACGACATTACGTTCGCTCCGAAGATCACCGCAGGCAAGGCCGGCTCGGGTCTGCATATCCATATGCGAATCGTGAAAGATGGTCAGAATCAGATGCTTGACGGTGGCGTACTGTCGGCTACGGCTCGTCGCGCCATTGCGGGTATGATGGAGCTTGCACCGTCGATCACCGCCTTCGGCAACACCAACCCTACCTCATATTTCCGTCTTGTTCCCCATCAAGAGGCACCGACCAATATCTGCTGGGGCGACCGCAACCGTTCGGTGCTCGTGCGTGTTCCGCTCGGCTGGGCAGCTAAGAGTGATATGTGTCAGATTGCCAACCCGTTGGAGCCGCTGAGCAATTACGACACTACGCAGAAACAGACCGTCGAGATGCGTTCGCCCGATGGCTCGGCCGATCTCTATCAGTTGATCGCGGGTTTGGCTGTTGCGTGCCGCCACGGTTTCGAGATGGAGAACGCTTTGGAGGTTGCCGAAAAGACCTACGTAAATGTCAATATCCACCAAAAGGAGAACGCCGATCGTTTGAAGGATTTGGCTCAGTTGCCCGATAGTTGCGAGGCGTCGGCAGATTGTTTGGAGCGTCAGCGTGCTGTCTTCGAGGAGCACCACGTATTCTCACCCGCAATGATCGACGGCATTATCAAGAAATTGCGCTCGTATGGCGACAAGACCCTACGTAGCGACATCGCCGACAATCAGGAGGCTATGCTCAAACTCGTCGAGCGTTACTTCCACTGCGGATAGACCGAGAGATTCAAAATTCAAGAATTGAGCCTGCCTAACAAACTTTGTTAAGCAGGCTCAATTATAATACAAAACTATCTCA
Organism: Alistipes sp.; assembly: GCA_045638285.1. Lineage (GTDB taxonomy): Bacteria > Bacteroidota > Bacteroidia > Bacteroidales > Rikenellaceae > Alistipes. The sequence continues at coordinate 215,870 of JAZUBB010000004.1, forward strand.
GTGCCGCGTTACGCCTCAACCTGCACCGTTTCGATACCGACACGACGGAGCAGATTCAAGCCATCGTCCGAACGATAGGCATCGGCATAGACCACACGACGGATACCCGCCTGAATGATCAGTTTCGAGCACTCAATACAAGGAGCAGCCGTAATGTAAAGCGTCGCACCATCGCAATTATTGGCACTCTTAGCCACCTTCGTGATGGCGTTTGCCTCGGCGTGCAGAACGTAGGGTTTGGTCAGACCTGCCTCGTCCTCGCACACATTCTCGAAGCCCGACGGCGTGCCATTGTAACCGTCCGAAATAATCATCTTATCCTTGACGATCAGCGCACCTACCTTGCGGCGCACGCAATATGAATTTTCTGCCCAAATACGCGCCATACGCATATAACGCGAGTCAAGTTGTCGCTGTTTCTCCTCTTGATATCCCATAGCGTTTAAAAGAGTTTCTTCTTCGATGTGGTTACAACAAAATTTTTCAAATAGAAAGGCTCAAAATAGGCAATATCCTCCGTACGACCAGCGTCCAAAGCCTCCTGAGCCAAGCGAGCCAGGCCACGTGCCGAGGGTGCTACGTCGATCAACTTCACCTTCTCCGAGAGCGTTCCCGCGCACTTAGCTGCGCCATTGCCAAAGATCACAAACTCCTCAGCCGCAGCGATCTCCTCAGCGAAGCTCTGCTCGTCGATAATCTTTGCCTCGACCTCGCCCTGAGCCTCACCGCGACCATTGAAGAGCTGGGTATAGACCTCCATACGACGCGCATCAACCATCGGACAGAGCGTCGCGCTCTCGAAATCCTCCACATCGACAATACCCGCCTCGGCGTCCTCGCGCGCCACCTCAACCAGCGCGTCGAGCGATCCGATAGCGATCAGCGGCTTGCCCAATCCGTAGCACAATCCCTTAGCGAACGATACGCCGATACGCAGACCCGTGTACGAACCCGGTCCCTTGCCTACCGCAATGGCGTCGATCTCGTCGGCATCAATATCGCGCTCGCGCAACAGTTCATCGACATATACCGCCACGTTGCGTGCGTGGTCGCGACCACTGCTCTCGCGCAACGCCGTCAGCACTCCATTCTCCGCCAAACCTACCGAACATACGTCCGTACCCGTTTCGATGCAAAGTATCAAACTCATAACTCTCCCCTATCGTTTCATCGCTCGATCCATCTCGCGGCGAGCGTCCTTGTCCTTAATATACTCGCGTTTGTCGTAGTTCTTGCGACCACGAGCCAACCCGATCACAACCTTCGCGTAGCCCTTGTCGCTAATGAACATACGCAGACCCACGACCGTCAACCCCTTGTCCTGCAACGCGCGTTCGAGTTTATTCAACTCGCGGCGGTTGAGCAACAACTTACGGTCGCGCTTGGGCACGTGGTTGTTGTACGTACCCCACTTGTATTCGTTGATATTGACACCACGAATATACAACTCGCCACGATCGAAATAGCAATAGCAATCGGTCAGCGACGCCTTGCCCAATCGGATCGACTTGATCTCCGTACCGACCAGCACAATACCCGCCGTCAGCTGTTCGATAATCTCGTAGTCGAACGTGGCACGCTTGTTACGAATATTTATGTTTCTGTAATCGCTCATAACTCTTTCCAACGGGCAAAGATACTACTTTTTTGCGAAATCACACTACTCAGCCGCTTTCTATCACTCTTTCGACTCAACTCGCAAGCGCATTGTGCGGGTATTAATCACCACGCGCGGGAAACTCGCAAGACAATCCATACCGACGTTTGCCGCGCACCAAATAATATCCTCCTCGGTCGCGCACATCAACTTATCCCACGTATATTCGCCCCCACCAAAGGCTATCTTAACATTACGTAATTCGTATGCCTGCTCAATCTTCACACCACCAGCACCCGCCGAGCGCAACGTATCCAAACGTCCCTCACGCTCGACATATTCGCGGTGAGTAGCCAGATATTGCGCCGAGAGATTCGACGAACTCGCACCCGTATCAATGTTCACAATCTGTCGCTCGCCATTGATCTCGCACTCCACCTCAAACAATGCGGGCGACGCACAGAGATTCGGGCGACCACACTCCTCGGTGAGCCACTCCTCGCGCGGCGAGAAGAGTTCGCGGTGCTCAAAATCAATATGCACCTCGCCCATTGCTCTCATCAGTTCCGCACCCATAGTAACTTGTAGCTGTGACATATAACGTCGATCCAGCGAGTCGATTCCCGTTCGCATCGAGATCACATAGAACGGTACATTGTGCAATGTTGCGTTACCCAGCTCCACACGCTCAGCAACCGCATAACGACCCTGCTGAGTACCACCAATACCGTGCGCCTCACTCTCAGCCTCCAACATCGTCAAGCCCAAACGCTCGACCGCCTCGTCGCTCACAACATTGACTCCTGCGCCCGTATCGAATACAACCTCCTGCTCCACCGCGCCAAACTTTGCGTCGAAACGAATCTGCTGCGCATCACCCTTTTCGGGGCGGAGGTTTACCACGCGGAACGGCACGTGCACATCACCCTCAGCAGGGCGTTCCAACGAGTTCACGCGACCAAATTTTGCCAACTCAGCCCACTGCTTTGCATAGGTTCGAATCGGCTCGATCGCGATCGAGTCAATCTGCCCCTCGAACTTCGCGATCTCGCGCATAACACCCTCAGCAGCCGTGGCATACTCGCCCATTCGCGTCTGATTCAGACCCCAATAGAAACACATACCCAACGCACCTTTGCCCAACATCGCGCCATACGTTCCGAGCAGTCGTTCGATAGCCATCGCACCCTCGGCTGGACGAGCGAAATGGGTAGCCAAAAGACTCTCGGCATACGTTCGCAGGAAGGGGTCAATTTGCTCTCGCTCAGCCTCATATATACGCATTAGCTCAAACCAATCGCCCGCGTTCATCGCCATTCCGACACGTGCATTGACGTCCATCGGCGCGGTCGGCACACTCTGAGCCTTCGCACCCAAAACCGCCACACCGAACAGCACCGCAAACAATATCTTTTTCATCATCAGCTCTCCTTTACATATTTCGAACGTACAAATATACGATTTTATTTCGCACCTCCAACCACCCCCACACGATAGCGCGAATCGGCACGATTATTGCCTATTAAGATTGCGTTCGAGGGTGGGTAAAGGTAACTAATTCTTTTATCTTTGATATGTTTTACATACACTCTTTTTGTTATATTTTCTGTTTGCACAATCCGGTAGTTGTAGTGATACACCTACGACCCCACTCTCGAACATCTTTTTGCACTCTCCGCCGCACCTATTTATATATAAAGAACGAGCCGCCCCAATCTCGGGACGGCTCGAACTCTATCGGTTTGTTCTCAGCGACTCATTATACCAAGCCCGAGAAACCCATAAACGCCATTGCCAAGATACCAGCAGTGATCAGCGCGATAGGCGTACCACGGAATACCTCAGGCACCTCCTCCAACTCCAAACGCTCGCGGATACCGGCGAAGAGTACCAACGCCAAACCAAAGCCCAGCGCGATCGACACCGAATAAACCACCGACTGCAACAGATTGTACTGCTCCTGAACCAGCAGGATAGCAACACCCAACACTGCACAGTTGGTCGTGATCAGCGGCAGGAAGATACCCAGAGCCTGATACAACGCGGGGCTCACCTTCTTCAACACGATTTCGACCATCTGCACCAACGCAGCGATCACCAAAATGAAGACAATGGTCTGCATATACTCGATGCAGAGCGGTGCGAGCACATACTTTTGCAGCGACCAAGCCACCACAGCGGTGATTGCCATAACGAAGGTTACGGCTGCACTCATACCCAACGAAGTCTCAACCTTGCTCGACACACCGAGGAAGGGGCAGATGCCGAGGAACTGCGACAGCACGATATTATTGACGAATATCGCACCGATGATAATTGCGAAATATGATACTTCCATTGTTAGTTCTTTTTAGTGGTTAATTTTTTGAACAGAACCATCAGGTAACCCAGCACGAGGAAACCACCCGGAGCCAGCACAAATACCAGCATACCGTCGCCCGCGATGAGCGACTGACCGAAGATCGCACCACTACCCAACAACTCACGAACGGCACCAATCAGCGTCAGCGACAGCGTAAAGCCCAAGCCGATACCCAGACCATCGAGAGCCGAATCAAGAGCATTGTTCTTCGACGCGAAGGCCTCGGCACGACCCAAAATGATACAGTTCACAACGATCAGCGGAATGAAGATACCCAGCGACTGGTACAACGAAGGCAGATATGCCTGCATCAAGAGCTGGATAACCGTTACGAACGACGCAATCACAACGATAAATGCCGGAATGCGCACCTTATCGGGAATGAGGTTCTTGATGAGCGAAATCACGATATTGGACATAATCAGAACGGCCATTGTTGCCGCACCCATACCCATACCGTTGATAGCCGAAGTGGTTGTTGCCAGCGTGGGGCACATACCCAAAATCAGCACAAACGTCGGGTTCTCTTTCAGAATACCCTTAGTGATAAGTTGCAATTTATTCATTGTCCTCTCCTTTCTGAGTCTCCTCATTTACGGTTTCGGCAGCCTCCTCAGCAGTAGTCTGCTCTGCGGCGGGCTCACCCTCGCTCCACTCGGTCGAGTTCGACGTTGCACCCGTTGCCACATTTGCGCCACCCTTAATCTGCTGAACTGCATTGTATGCACGTACAACCGCATCAACATAAGCACGCGACGAGATTGTCGCAGCAGTCAGTGCCTGAACATCACCACCGTCCTTAGTTACAGCCAGCGGCTGCTTCATATTGGCGGGATTCTTATCCTTGAAACTTACGAGCAACGAGTTGCCCTCATCGCCCATCTTGCTACCCAGACCCGGGGTCTCGCTATGCTCCAAGACGTTGATGTTGTAGACCTCGCCCGAAGCGCGGAAGCCTACCATCAGACGGAACACGCCGCTAAAACCCTTCGTGGTCATCGTCTCGACAGCGTAACCCACTACCTGCTCACCCTGCTTTGCCGTGTGAACGATCACGGGCAGCTCATCAACGGTCATTGCCTTCTCTTCACTTGCATCGAACTCGGGCAGTACGTTCTTCAACGCCTTCTGGATATTCTCCGCCTTAGCCTTCTCGATAGGCTCGAAGGTGATCTTATTGACCATACCCACGCAGAGCGACGCGATCAGCGTAATGCTAAACAGCACTACAACCATATTTTTCAATGAACTCTTCATCTCTCTGCCCTCCTTACTTCTTTGCGCCAAAGCGGCGGGGTTTGATATACTTGTTCAAAAGGCAAGCCACCGCATTCATAATCAGAATTGCGAACGACATACCCTCGGGATATGCACCCCAAGTACGGATCAACATCGTGATCACGCCGATACCTGCACCATAGATCAACATACCCTTGGTGGTCATAGGCGAGGTCGAGTAGTCGGTAGCCATATAGACCGAACCCAAGATTGCACCACCGGTCAGCAGGTGGAACAGAGGCGACATATATGCCTCGGGATTAACGAGGAACAGAATGCCGCTAAACACTGCCATCGAGCCCAATACTGCAACGGGGATATGCCAAGTGATCACCTTGCGGATCAGCAGGTAAGCGAAGCCAACCAGCAACAACAGAGCCGCAACCTCACCAAACGAACCTGCCTTGAAACCCAACAACAGATCGCCATAGTTGATCTGCGCCATCAGCTCGCTTGCAGGAGTACCACCCTTCAAGCCCTCCTTAACGAATGCCAGCGGAGTAGCACCCGAGCAAACGTCAGCCAACTTCTCGGTCGAGAATGCCGTCGAAGTCATCTGAACGGGGAACGAGATCAGCAAGAACACACGACCAACCAATGCGGGGTTGAAGGGGTTTTTACCGATACCACCAAAGGTCATCTTACCGATACCGATAGCTACCAACGCGCCAATCACTACGATCCAAACGGGGATCGAGGCGGGCAGGTTGAACGCCAGCAGCACACCCGTAACCACAGCCGACAGATTGCCGATGGTCGAGGGGCCTTTGATCAGATATTTCTGGATCAGGTACTCAAACAGCACACAGCTGAGCACCGACACGGCCGTTACGAGCAACGTCGTCCAGCCATAAACGATCACCGATACCACCAACGCGGGAGCCAACGCGATCAGCACATCACGCATAATGCGCTGAGTCGATTCTGGACCGTGAACGTGGGGCGACGGTGCAACGATTAATTTCTTATCCATAGTTTTTAATTCACTTTCTAAGTTTCACTATTTCTTCTGTGCTGCGGCACGTGCGCGCATAATACCCATAACCTTCGCCTTACCCAGACGGATATAGTCCAACAAAGGCAGGTTTGCGGGGCAGGTGAACATACAGCAACCGCACTCGATACAGTCGGCAATACGCTCTGCTTCCAGCGGCTCCCACATCTGACGACGCGACATCTTGCTGATCAGATAGGGCTCCAAGCCCATCGGGCAAGCCGAAACGCACTTAGCGCACTTGATACACTGCGATGCGGGCTGACGCTCAGCCTCCTCGCCACTCATTACGAGCACACCCGAAGTACCCTTCGTTACGGGAGCATCGAGGTTCACCATTGCGCGACCCATCATCGGACCGCCATTGATCACCTTACGTGCGTCCTCGGGCAGACCACCCGCAGCCTCCAACAACATAGAGATCGGAGTACCCACACGTGCCAAAAGGTTCTTGGGCGACTTAACGCTCTTACCCGTAACCGTTACAACGCGCTCGATCAGCGGCTTGTTCTTCTGAACTGCCTCATATACAGCCACAGCCGTCGACGCGTTCTGCACAACTGCACCCACGTCGATAGGCAGCGCACCCGACGGTACCTCACGACCGGTGATTGCAGCGATCAACTGTTTCTCACCACCCTGCGGATACTGCACCTTCAAAGGCACGATCTCGATCGACGCAAACGACGCAGCCAACTTCTGCAAGTGAGCGATTGCATCGGGCTTATTATTCTCGATACCTACATACGACTTCTCGACACCGAGTGCCTTAGCCAAAATCGTTACACCTGCGAGCAACTCCTCGCCGCGTTCCAACATCACGCGGTGGTCCGAGGTCAGATAGGGCTCGCACTCAACACCGTTGATGATCAGGAACTCAGCCTTCTTGCCCGGGGGAACGCTCAACTTAACGTGCGCAGGGAACGTTGCACCACCCATACCTACGATACCGGCAGCCTGGATCTTTGCGATGATCTCCTTCGGCTCCAACTTGCACTCGCGTACAACCTCCTTCGAGAGGTCGATACCCTCAGCCCACTCGTCGCCTTCGCGCTTGATGGTGATTGCGGGCTGGCGCAGACCTGCACCATTAACTACCAGATCGACAGCCGTTACCGTACCCGAAATGGGCGAGTGAATGTTGCTCGACACGAAACCACCAGCCTCGGCGATCAACTGACCCGTAAGCACCTTGTCGCCCTTAGCAACCTTAGCCACAGCGGGAGCGCCGATATGCTGCGACAGGAGCACCGTTACGGTATCGGGCAACGCCAAGACCTCGATGGCCTGCTCGCGGCTCAATTTATTCTCTGACGGATGAACACCGCCAATAGGAAAACTCTTCATATCTTACAGCTTTTCTTCGTTATTCTTTGGTTTCGGTTGCAGCCTTCGGAGCCTCCTGCGTCTTCACCTCGACCTTCACAGCCTCAGCTTTGGAAGCTGCGACCTTAGGCTCTGCGGGCTTAACAGGTGCGGGAGGGAAGTTCACCGCTACGATTGCACCCGTAGGACACTCGGCTACACACTTACGACACAATTTACACTTTGCGGGATCGATGTATGCCAGATTACCCTCGACCTTAATCGCATCGAACGGACAAGCCTTAACGCACTTCGAGCAGCCGATGCAACCAGCCTTACAAGCCTTCATCACAACAGCACCCTTGTCGTGGCTAACGCACGAAACATAGACACCGCGATTCTTCGGCCACTTCTTACGCAGCTCGATCACGCCCTTAGGACAAGCCTTGACGCAAGCACCACAAGCGGTACACTTGTCGGCATCGACCTCAACCAAGCCCGTTTCGGGGTTCTTCTTGATTGCGCCGAACGTACAAGCCGCAACGCAGTCGCCCAGACCCAAACAGCCATACGAGCAAGCCGTCTCACCGACGTACAACGACGCCACAACAGCACACGACTGTGCGCCATCAAAACGGTTGGTACGAGGGCGTTTCTCGCACGTGCCACCGCAACGAACCACAGCAACCTGCGGCTCCTTTTCGGGGGCTACCTTACCTAAGTAAGCGGCGATTTTCTTCATCGTCTCAGCACCTGCTGCCGAGCAGTAGAGAGCCGAGATGTCATCGTTTTGCACAAGTGCAGTGGCCAATCCGCGACAACCGGCGAAGCCGCAACCACCGCAGTTTGCACCCGGCAGCATCTTCTCCACCTCGTCGATACGCGGATCCTCCTCAACCTTGAACTTCTGTGCCACGAAGTACAGAATCAAAGCCGCAAGGGCACCCAACGCACTCAGCGTTACTACGGTCCAAATAAGAACCATTACCCAATCTTCCATTACTGTTTTTTGATTTTAAATATAATATTAGTTTCAATTTTCGACCTCAGCAGGCGCACTCCAAAATAGTAAACGGCTACGACGCCCAAAGCCGTCACAGCCGCCACACCATCGCTCAACCCTGCCACCGAACACACAACAAGTGCCACCAACAACAGCACCAAAGGCATAGCGTAGGCCAGCACCACAGCCTTCAATCCTGCTGCACGTTCGACCGACACCACACATCGCTCACCCACCGCGTAGCTCGACGCCTCGCGCGTATGAACCTCAACCTGTTTTTCGGTCGATTCGCTCATACCACACGCCGCACGCGACGCACACGACGCACACGCACTCTGAGCAACGATCTCGACCAAGACCTTGTCGTCCTCGATTGCCTTGACCACGCCTACGTGTTCTATGGGTTTCTGCTTTGCCATTATCTTGCTGCCTGTTTGATATTCCGTTGTGACCCTTGACTACCTCTATGCTCCTTAATCTTGTCCCTTAGTCGCCGTATTTGTTCGTTAGCGGCAGCACGCGGTCGCAACCAAGCGTGCAGCTCGACAGACGCAACATCGGGCAGAATTGGAAACGTTTCTTCTCGTTGCGCATAACCATCTTGTGGATCTTATGCACCACATCAGCGTCAAAACCTGCATTGATAATCTCCTCACGGTGCTGACCGCGCTCGATCATTCGATACAGAATTGCGTCGACAACCTCATACGGAGGCAACAGATCCGAGTCCTTCTGACCTGCATACAGCTCCGACGACGGCTCTTTGTTCAGGATATTCTCAGGGATAATCTCGCGCTCGCGGTTGATATAGCGAGCCAAATCGTAGATTTCGCTCTTATAAACATCGCCCGTAATGCTGATTGCACCCGCCGTATCGCCATAGAGCGTACACCAGCCCAGCGCATTCTCGCTCTTGTTCGACGAGTTGAGCATCAGATAGTTCTGCTTGTTCTGCAACGCCATCAGCATAATGGTACGGATACGAGCCTGAATATTCTCCTCGGTAGCGTCGAAGGGCGTGCCACCCACAACGGGCATCAACGACTCGACGATACTCTTGTAAGCCTCCGTGATGGGCACAACGTTGTACTCAACGCCCAAATTCTCAGCCAACTTCACCGCGTCCTCAACCGAGTGATCCGACGAGAACTGCGACGGCATCATCATCGCGCGTACATTCTCGACTCCCAATGCGTCAACCGCAATCGACAACACCACCGACGAGTCGATACCACCCGACAGACCTACGCAAGCCTTTTCGTAACCATTCTTTACGAAGTAGTCCTTCAAACCGCACTTGATCGCATTGTAGAGGTTGCGAGCGCGGTTCTGATAGTACGAGAAGGGAGTTGCGATCGGCTCATTTGCCGCGTTCATATCGCACACCTTGAAATCCTCGTTGAAGGTTTCGAGCAACATAACCAGCTCACCCTTCGAGTCATAGACCGACGAAGTGCCATCGTAAACCATATCGGTCGAACCACCAACGTGGTTGACAAAGACCAGATTCTTACCCTCGGCAAATGCCAGATTATGGAACTTCTCGTAGCGAGCCTCCAATACGCGCTTACGGAAACGACGTGCATTGATATTGATGATCGTAGTCACCGACTGATCGCAGTCGCGCACGCGCACCAAATCGTTACCCACCACAACGGCTACCTGCTCACCCGCAACGGTGATTACCTCGGCACCCTTCGACGGGTGAACAAAGCCCATCTCATCACGATAATCGACATACTGCTTTGCCACACGACGGGTGATCTTGCCACGCTCGATAACCACTGCGGCACTCACCGTACCCTCGTCACCCGCAACGGGCGAGCCAACGATAGCGGTGAGCGAGTTGCAATGCTCGGCAATACGTTCCAACTCCTCTTCACACAACTCGACAAAGGTCGCCTTATTCAGCAGGTCGTATGCGGGGGTACCGCTCAGTGCCTGCTCGGCAAAGACCACCAAGTCTGCATTCTTCTGTTTAGCCTTTTCGATCGCCTCGATAATCTTCGAGGCGTTGCCCTCAACATCACCTACGGTATAGTTAAGCTGGGCAAGTGCAATCTTCATATTTCGAAATAGTTATGATTCTACCCCGCAAAGATACGTTTTTTATCCCGAAATTCAGCGTATATCTATATTAAAAAAGGGATTTTCGTGCATAAAAAAACATTCACCGCACTTTCGTTGCGCAGAATCGTGCGAATTTCGGTTTTTATTGCTATATTTGCCTAATACAAACTCGAAAAACTAAGAAACGTTATGTTACAATTTATGGCTATCGGCACCACCGAAATCGTCCTTATCGTAGTGGTTGTAGTGCTGCTCTTCGGCGGCAAGAAGATCCCCGAACTGATGAAGGGCGTAGGTCAAGGTGTTCGCTCGTTCAAAGACGGTATGAAGGAGGTCGAAAAGGAGATCAACGCTACCGACGACAAGAAGAGCGACGAAAAGAAATAAAGATTTGACACTTAGCGAATTGCACCGCTAACACGCAACACCGATGAGCAACGATCAACTGCCCGAAAATGCAGTTGGAGGTAATCTATCCACCAACCCCGACGAGGCGCAATCGGAGATGAGTTTTTGGGACCATCTCGACGAATTGCGCCGTGTTCTGATGCGCATAATCGTGGTGGTCGTGGTGATCGGTTTGGCGGTATTCGCATTCAAAGACGAGGTCTTCGAGGCGGTGCTCGCGCCCTCACGTGGCGACTTCCTGACCTACCGCTGGATCAACCACCTGCTGGTGCTGCTCGGCTGGGATTCGATGCTCATTCCCGACACCGACATCACACTGATCAACACGCAGTTGGCTGCCCAATTTATGACCCACATCACGGTGTCGATGACCATCGGACTGCTGGTTGCCGCGCCATACGTGGTCTTCGAATTGTTCGGTTTTGTCAAGCCCGCACTGTACGAAAACGAACGTCGCTACTCGAACCGAATTATGGTTGCCGTAGTGGCTCTATTCTTCTTGGGTGTGGCGATGAACTACTTCGTCATCTTCCCCGTATCGGTCAAATTCTTAGGTACTTATCAAGTCAATGAGGGAGTCATAAACACCATCACACTCGGCTCCTACATCTCGACTTTCACCACTCTCTCGCTAATGATGGGATTGGTTTTCGAGATCCCTGTTTTGGCATATTTTCTTGCTCGCGCGGGCATCATCAGCAGCACTCTGCTCGCCCAATATCGCCGCCACGCATTCGTGATTATTATGGTCGTCTCGGCATTTATCACTCCGCCCGACGCCTTCACTTTGGCATTAATGACCGTGCCCCTCTATGCGCTCTACGAAGTTAGTATCTTGATTGCCCGTCGCGTCGAGCCGAAAGCGGAATAAGGCAAATTCAAAAAGCAAAATTCAAAAAGCAAAATTAGATTCTTCGCTCAAAATGACAAAGAGAGCGAAATCTTTGATTTCGACACACGGCGGCGCCCACGATTTCCAATCGTGCCGCCCCACGCCGCCGTGTGTACTCACCTTGCGCAAAATAAAAATAGCAAAATCCGTTGAATTTCGCCACACCTTCGCGGGCTCGCCTTCGGCGACCGCCCCAGCCCGCGAAGGTGCGCATTCACATATCAACATCTTAAAAGCAAAACCCTCCATTACGGCGGGCAAATTGCGAACATCAACAAAAGGCAATGATGCCCCAAAAAAGGCAATGATACCCCCCAAAAAGAATAAGGCGCACCCCATTTGGGATACGCCTTAAAAATTTGTTAGCTCCGAGGGCGAAACCTGCGTCTTTCGCAACTCCCCCCCCCTCAATCAGCCACCTTACTCCTGCTCAGCAACAACCGAGAACGAGATGGTAGCCTTAACCTCGCGGTGCAGCTTAGCGGTTGCGGTGTACTCGCCCAGCTCTTTAACAGCGTCAACTGCGATGAGCTTACGATCAACCTCAACACCCTTAGCAGCCAAAGCCTCAGCCAAGTCAGCAGCGGTTACGCTACCGAAGATCTTGTTCTCCTCAGCCTTAGCGGTGATAACGAGGGGCAGGTTAGCGATCTTCTCAGCCAAAGCCTGAGCGTCAGCCAGAATCTTCGCGTCCTTGTGAGCACGCTGCTTCAAGTTCTCAGCCAGAACCTTCTTAGCCGATGCGGTAGCAGCCTTAGCAAAACCCTGAGGAATCAGGTAGTTATTTGCATAACCGGGCTTTACGTCTACGATGTCGTTAGCGTAACCCAGCTTCTCAACGTCTTTAATCAGAATTACTTCCATTGTACTCTCCTCCCATTAATTATTTCATACAATCGGTTACGAAGGGCAGGATAGCCAAGTGACGAGCACGCTTAACAGCCTGAGCCACCTTCTTCTGGAACTTCTGCGAAGTACCGGTCAGACGACGGGGCAGCAACTTACCCTGCTCATTGAGGAACTTTTTGAGGAACTCACCGTCCTTGTAGTCTACGTACTTGATGCCGAGCTTCTTGAAGCGGCAGTACTTCTTCTTCTTAACGTCAACCGAAACGGGGTTGAGGTAACGGATCTCGCCGTTCTGAGTCTTATTCTCCTGTGCCATAGTTTACTCCTCCTGCGATTTGTTAGCGAGTTTAGCGCGACGCTTCTCCGAGTACTCAACAGCGTACTTGTCCTGCTTGAAGGTAAGGAAACGGATAACGCGCTCGTCGCGACGATACTGAGTTTCGAGAGTGTTGATCAGCGAGCCTTCGCCGGTGAACTCGATAAAGAAATAGAAGCCGGTGGTCTTCTTCTGAATAGGATAAGCGAGTTTCTTCAAACCCCACTCCTCAACATTCACGATCTGACCGCCGTTCTCGGTGATAACACCTTGGAATTTGTCCAGCACCTCTTTCACCTGTACGTCCGAAAGAACCGGTGTGGCAATGAAAACGGTTTCGTAATTGTTCATAACTGTTTGTTAATTAGATTATTTGCAAAAAGCGGTGCAAAGGTACGCATTTATTTTCGAAAAACAAAACCTGCGCACTCTTTTTTTCTTCTCTTTGAGCGATTTAGCCGATTTTGCGTGGCGACAAACAACCAAAAACTGCACCGTGACCCTCCTCGGGCGGCGATGCAGTTCAAAATGCTTATATTTGATTAGCTTTTGTTTTGGTTGCCAACAACCGAAGTCATTGGTAATTGCAAATCTACGAAATAAAAATTACATTTCCAAGTCTTAACGCAAAAAATACTATTTTTTTACTCACGTTTATCGACAAATTCCGTACTACTTAAATATTTTGCCACTTGTGTATCAGACATTCTCTCACACACAATAATCACACCGTGAATATTATCTTCGAGTATCAAATAATTATCCGTAACGCCTCTAATTTTGTAATAAACTGTCGATTCGGGACGTCTTTGATGTATCCTCATACTTTCCCAATCAATATAGCCTCTCTCAATCCACCTCTCACCATAAGCATACGCATAAGAGTAAATATTTATAGTACTATCGCTCTCAAATTCATATTTCTCAAAGCCGTAACCCATAAGATCCGAATCATCATAAGGAATCATTTGATCATCATCGGAAATAACATAACTTTTATCAGCAACACCTTGCCAAAACCTCGTTCCATCCGACAATATCTCTATTGCCTTCTGAACCTCAACACTTTTAGCTCCTTTTTTAATATATCTATCAAGATTGTTATCATCAAATTTATCACAGCCGATAAACGCAAACAATAACAACAAGCACAACCACTTATGTTTCATTTTCATATAAGTTTAATAAAAAATTAGGTTTGTGCAAATTTACGAAGATATTCTCAAATTCGCAAATCAAATTTCAAAAAAACGTCTACAACCTTATCCCCTGCGCTTGCAGTGCGATTGTATTGCCGTCGGGGGTAACGAGTGCCGCACCCGTATCGGCTGCCGTAATATGACCGATCACGTCGATTCCGCCCAAGCGCATTATCTGCTCCTGCAACTCCAACGGAACGGTGAACAACAGCTCGTAATCGTCGCCACCATTCAGTGCCGCAACCATAGGATCGGCGTTCAACTCCTCAGCCATCTTATTGGTTTGCTGCGAGATAGGAATACGCTCCAAATAGATACGCACACCGCAACCCGACGCCTTGCAGATCTGCATAACGTCCGACGCCAAGCCGTCCGAGAGGTCGATCATCGACGTAGGGACAATCTGCGCCTCGGCTAACGAATCGACAATATCGACCCTCGCCTCAGGTTTCAACTGACGTTGCAGCAGATATTCGTAGCCCTCGAATTTGGGTTGGGGATCGGGCACACCTGCCAGCGCACGCTTCTCGCGTTCGAGCAGGTGCAAACCCATATATGCCGCACCGAGATTACCCGTAATACACACCAGATCATTGAGTTTCGCGCCGCGACGATAAACCACCTTCGACGCCTCCGCCGTACCCATAGCCGTAACGCTAATAGCAAAACCCGTCAGCGAGGTGGTTGTATCGCCACCCACCAAATCGACATTATAGTCGGCACACGCGCGATTGACGCCCTCGTAGAACTCGTCCAACGCCTCGACCGACATCTTGCTCGACACCGCGATCGAGATCATCACCTGTTCGGGGCGGGCATTCATCGCCAAAATATCGCTCACACCCACCACAACAGCTTTATATCCGAGGTGTTTCAATGGGAAGTAGGTCAAGTCGAAGTTGATGCCCTCCATCAGCATATCGGTCGAGGTCAGCTGCACGCGACCGCCGCCAATATCTGTCACCGCAGCGTCATCGCCAACACCGCAAAGGGTCGACTGTCGGCGGTTCTCAAAGTTCGAAGTCAGGTGATCGATCAATCCAAATTCGCCAAGCGTGGCGATTTCGGTCAGTTTTTTGTTGCTCATAGCGATACTTTGTATAGATTTTGCCCACTAAAATTGCCGAAATCGGCACATAGTTGGTCATTATATTTAAAAATTTTTACAAATATAGCAAAATATCGTTGTTTTGCAAAAAATAAGACGTAAATTTGCAGCACGAAAAAACTAAAAAACTCTCAAAAGATATGTTGAATATCGTATTGTTCGGCGCACCCGGGTGCGGCAAAGGAACTCAGGCCGCTAAGTTGGTCGAAAAATATAACGTAAATCACATCTCGACAGGTGCGGTTATTCGCAGCGAAATAAACGCCCAGACCGAGCTCGGCAAGAGTATGGAGGCTTACATTTCGCGTGGCGAGTTGGCTCCCGATCAGCTCGTGATCGACATCGTAACCGATTATATCGACCGTCATCGCGACGCTAACGGCAACATCTTCGACGGCTTCCCCCGCACTACCCCGCAGGCTGAGGCTTTCGACAAGATCCTCGCTGAGCGCGACCTGAAAGTGGACGTGATGATCTTTATGGAGGTTCCCACCGAGGAGTTGGTACAGCGTATCCTGCTGCGCGGCAAGAGCAGCGGTCGCGCCGACGACGCAAACGAGGAGGTAATCCGCAACCGAATCCAGATCTACAACGAGCAGACCGCCGTTGTTGCCGACTACTACGCAGCTCAGGGAAAGTATGAGGCTGTTGATGGCGTTGGCTCGCTCGACGAGGTGTTCGATCGTATCTGCGCAGTTATCGAAAAGTATCTCTAATACGTTAGAGTACCTATATTTGTATTAGCACTCGGCCCGCTGCTCCCATTGGAGTGGCGGGCTTTTCTTTGCGATATGCAAAATAAAAAAAGTCGCACCCCAAAGAAGGAGTGCGACTCAAAGAGTGAACATTAATGCGTTTTCTCGTTACTTCTCGAACTTAGCCTTGAAGCGATCAAATTCTTCGCACAGCGAGCTCATCAACTCGCGCACGCTTTGGATTCGCTCCGTGCGCCACGCATTCGAGCCACAGAAGGCATAGCCGTGCTCCAAACGTCCCTTGAAGGCGTTGTAGAGTGCAAGCATAATGCAGTAGGGCGAGCGAGTCACATCGCAGGTCTTAATGCAGTTGAACGGGCAAGCCTTCGGGCGTTTCAACCCCTCGCGCACCTTATCGAGAAAGGTGCCTCGAATGGCTCGTCCAGGCATTCCAACCGGACTCTGAATGATCTCGATATCCTCCTCTTGGGCGTCCACATAGCTCTGCTTGAAGGCAGGCGCGGCATCGCACTCCTCAGTGGCAACGAAGCGTGTTCCCATCTGAACGCCATCGGCTCCCAACTGTATTGTGCGATAGATATCCTCTCCCGTGTAAATTCCTCCGGCAGCAATGACCGGAATGTAGACATCGTGCTGCTCGCCAAACTCGCGTACCTCCTTAACAACCTCGGGCAGCACCTCTTCGAGTGCATACTGCGGATCGTTGATCTGATCGCGCTTGAAGCCTAAGTGACCTCCCGCCTTCGGACCCTCAACCACGATGGCATCAGGAATGTAGTTGTAGTTAGCCAGCCACTTCTCGCACAGCAACTTAGCTGCACGTGCCGACGATACGATAGGAGCAAGTTTGGTCTTTGCTCCTTCGGTCAGGAACGAGGGCAGGTTCAAGGGCAGTCCTGCTCCCGAAAAGATGATGTCCGCCTTCTCGGCGATCGCGGTCTTGACCATATCCGCAAAATTGGACATAGCGACCATCACATTGACGCCGATAATTCCGCGCGTTGCCTCACGAGCCTTGCGCAACTCCTCTTTAAGACCCCAAATGCTGGCCTCATTGTAGTCGCTCGAATGCTCCTTGTAGATCACGCCCAGACCGGCTGACGAGATAACGCCGACACCGCCCTCGTTGGCAACTGCCGACGCCAATCCCGAAAGCGAAACACCGACGCCCATACCGCCCTGAACGATGGGTATGCGGGCGAGTAGGTCTCCGATTTTGAGTGATTTCATTTTGTAAAGGTTTTGTTTATAAAATTTGTTTCGCATTGCGCAATCGGAAATTTTAGTTTCTCGTGCGCAAATGAACGCCAAAGATAACAACAAACCTTCGAAAATATTCTAAATTTCTTAATAATTTTACTCTTTTGCCGACATATCGACCAAAAAGCGCACATAATCGCCACTCGGAGTCATACAGAATGGACAGTAGCAGTCCTCGTGTTCGCAATCGCTCGTATTGCCACACACAGGGCAGACGGCATATCCCGACGGCGCGTCACACCGTCCCTCGCACGCCAAAGCGCACTGTTCGAGCAGCAAAATATGCTTAACGTCGCTACCCGACGCCCACGCCACAATCCTCGCCGCATAGTTCGACTTATCGTCGAGAGCGTATCCGATCGACTGCTCGTGACGATCATCAACCAAATAGCGTTCGAGCGCGATACTGCGCATCAGCCCCACTTCGCCCGACGTGCCCACCTCAGGTGCCAACGCGCGACGAACGTAACGGCTACCCAACTTATTGAGCGCACGCATATAGTTGCGCACGTGGATATGCTCCGAGTGCGACAAAGCGTTGTAGAGCTGCATTTGGAGGTTGTTTGGGGCACAAGCCGCAGCCTGTTCGTATTGAGCCGCCGTAGCGAGTTTCAAACCGCAAATCTGTTTCAGGTCCTCGATTGTAGTTGCCCACATCGGACGATCGGGAGCCCCAAGATCCCGACGGGCATATCCGTAACTTGCGCTCAGTGCCGCCAACGACACCAAGATCGACACAAAAAGCATTGTTGTAAATTTCATAGCTGACAGAGAGTTGCGAAACGTGACTTCATTGCCCCATTTCGCAACCTTCTGTTGCATAAACTATGCCCCGTTTTTGAATTCAAAATTCAAAAAGCAAAATTCAAAATTGTTTTTATCTAAATAACGCGCACCTTGCAAGGCGTGTCATCATCGGCGGGTGAACAACGAAAAAGCCGCACCCCAAACGGGGCACGGCTTTGCCAAAAAGCGAAGTGGGTGGTACGATTACTTAATACCCAACTCAGCCTTAACTGCGGGCAGGAGGTCAGTAACCTGAGCCTCGTCGATGTAGATCATACTACCAGCAGCCAAATCAATAACTACTGCGTAGCCACCAGCCTTCGAAACCTTCTCGATAGCTGCCATAGCCTTCTCCTGAATGGGAGCGAAGAGCTCCTGCTGCTTCTTCGAGAAATCCTCGCTTGCAACCTGACGGAACTGCTCCAAACGAGCACCCAGCTCATTGAGCTCCTTCTCAGCCACCTGACGCTCCAAATCCTTCATCGTCGACTGCTTCTTCTGGAAGTCAGCAAACTTGTTGTTCAGTTCAACCTGAACCTCCTCGATCTGTGCGTTCAACTCAGTTGCGTAGGTCTGCAAGTCGGTCTGCATCTGAGTGGTTTCGGGCATCAGCGAGATCAACTCCTGCGAGTTGATACGTCCCAATTTCTGAGCAAAAAGCGAAGTTGAGCTGAGCACCAGCGCAACTACAAGGGTTAGCTTGATAAGTTTTTTCATAATTGTGTATTAAAAGTTTTTTTGATTGTTATTTCACCAATTTGATCACCTCGTCGGTACGATCCACAGCCGACGAATAGTAGAGCAACGTAGCATTCGAGGCGATATCCAGCACCAAATCGAATCCGTTAGCCTTAGCATACGACTCAATAGCCTTGAACACACGCTCTTGAATGGGCTGAATCAGCTCGATACGTTTCTTCATCATCGTGCCGTCGTTACCGAAGAGTGACTCCTGATATTTCACCGCCTCAGCCTCCTTTTCGAGAATATCGTTCTCGCGTGCTGCTCGTCCTGCTGCCGAGAGCGACGACTTCTCCAACTGATAGTTGTTATAGAGTTTCTCGATATCTGCAAATTTCGCGTCTACCTGCTGCTGACAAAACTTTGCCAAGTTGTCGAGTTGCGTCATCGCATTGTTATACTCATTGATCGACTTGAAGATCTTCTCACTATCGACTACCATATAGTTCTGCGCCGAGGCAACACCTATAAATGCCACCACGCCAAGGAGTAATGCAAAAATCTTTTTCATAGTTGTATCCGTTTTTAGTTGGTTCGTTTCATTGGTTTAGAACTGCTGACCGATCATAAAGTGGAATTGGCTACCGCTACGTTTCGTGCCACCTGCCGCAGGATCGAAGCCCCACGCCCAGTCGATACCGAGCATACCGACTACGGGCAGATACATACGCACGCCCACACCTGCCGAACGCTTGATCTTGAAGGGCGAGAACTCCTTCCACGAGTTGAAACCGTTACCACCCTCAGCAAATACCAATCCATAGATTGTCGACGAGGGTTTCATAATGATCGGGTAACGCATCTCTACCGTATATTTATTATATACGCGCGAGTAGCTGCTACCAGCGGGGTTCAGTGCGCTATCCTCGTAACCACGCAGGCGGATCACATCGACACCATAGACGCTATAACCCGACATACCGTCACCACCCACATCATAGAGTTCGAAAGGCGAGAGTTTGTTTGCATTGTAGTTACCCAAGTAACCCATCTCGGCACTTGCCATCAGCACAAGGTTATTGTTTTTGGTCAGCGGGTAGAACCACTGAGCCTTCAAATCCCACTTATGGTACTCGATCCAGCGGTAACGCTCCTGATCGCTCATTGCCTTATTGCTGTAATCCTTACCGTCCCAAAGCGAGTGAGGAGGGGTCAGTGCCACCGACACGGTGAACTCCGAACCACGACGAGGGTACAAGGGCTGATCGACCGAATTACGCGACAGCACAGCCTTCAAAGCCACCACGTTCGCTTTACCGTTCTGCATAATGAAGTAATCCCAATCTTTCAGGGCATAACGCTGGTATGCCAACTCGGTGTAAAGTGTGAAGTAGGGGTCGGGCCAATTCAGACGGCGACCCAAACCTGCCGAAATACCCATTGCGCGGAAGTGCTTGCTTGCCGACTGCCATACGTAGTACGCATTATTCTCCTCCGACCAGTGGAAACCGACCGAGAACGAATTGGGTTTCTTGCCGCCCAACCACGGATCGGTGAACGAGATCGACGCCGACTTATAGTAAGTACCGTTGGTTTGAGCCGTGATGTTCAGTCGCTGGTTCTGACCCTGCGGATAGGGTCGCCAAGCACCCTTCTTGAAGAATCGCTTCATCGACAAGTTGTTCAGCGTGATACCCACCGAACCGACGAAGGTATCTGCACCCCAACCACCGGCGATATTGAACTGGTCCGAGGCGGTCTCCTCCAAGCCCCACGAGATATCAACCAACTCGTTGCTCACGGGCTGAATATTGGGCACCATCTTCTCGGCATCGAAATGACCCATCGCACCCAGCGTACGCATTGTCTGCATCAGCAGTGCGCGGTTATACAGCTCACCTGGACGGGTATAGAGTTCGCGACGGATAACCTCATCGTCCAGACGGTCATTACCCGAGATATGCACATCGTTGATCGAGAACTGTTTACCCTCGAAGACCTTCAATTCGAGGTCGATCGAGTCGGCACCTATGATGATCTCAGCAGGGTCGATCTGCGACATCAGATAACCTGAGTTCTGGTAGCTCGACTTAACCGAAACAGCCTCAGGATCCTCCTCACGACCGATACCCAGACGTTTGTGCAGGGTCTTTTTGTCGTACGTATCGCCACCCTTGATGCCAAGCATTTGATCCAAAGCCTCGGTCGGATAGACGCTATTGCCCACCCACGAAATGTTGCGATAGTAGTATTTGTTACCCTCCGAGAGGTCAATCTTTATACCGATACGCTTTTCGTTGATCGTATAGATCGAATCTTTGAGGATCGTAGCGTTGCGATAACCCTTCGAGTTATAGAAATCGACCACATTGATCTTATCGTTCTCGTACTCCTCCTCGTTGAGTTTCGAACTAACGAAGAAGTTGATACTCTTCTGGTGGGTCTTCTTCATCGCGCGGCGCAGACGCTTGTCCTTGAACGAGTCGTTACCCGAGAAGACAATCTCGCCAATTCGAACTCGCGGATTCTTCTTGATAACGAAGATCACATTCACCGCATTCTTCACCACCGAGTCATTCTCGATTCGGTGCGTAATCTCGGCATTGCGGAAGCCCTTCTCGTTGTAATACTCCTTGATAAGTTTGGTGTTCTTGTCGAGAATGTAGTCCGACAACTCGCTATTACGTTTGAGTTTCAACTTATCGACAATATCGCTCGCCTGAGCGCGACCAATACCCTCGAACAACCAACGGAATACGCGCGGACGCTCCTGCAACATAATCGTCAGATCAACGCTGTCGCCTTCGATCTCGGCACCGATCTTCACGTCCGAGAAGTAACGCTGGCTCCACAGGCGAGTCTCAGCCTGCTTGATGTAGTTACCCGGAATGTAGGCAGAATCACCACGCACGATACCCGACGTCGCAATCAAAATATTGGGGTCGAGGTACTTGACACCCTGCACCTTAACATCACGAATGACATATCGTTTCGGGCGACGGTAGTCTATCATCTGCGCATCTTCGGGGAATTGGGGCTCCTCAGCCTCCTCCATCTGCTCCTCTGTTGCGGTTGTCTGCTCCGTTACCTGCTCAGTCGCTGCCTCGGCAGTGGGTGCGGGTGCGGGCTGTTGCTCCTGCGCCATAACGCCCCAAATGGTGAACATCATTGCCGCTACAAGCGATGCTATTCGGAATCTTCTCATTGTTATCAGTTTATGTCTAATATGTTCTGTTTATAACTATTTCTTAACCAAGCCATAGCGACGATCGCGGTGCATATAGCTCTCGATCGCGCCATCGAACTCCTCCTCCGTAAAATCGGGCCACAACACCTCGGTGAAGTAGAACTCCGTATATGCCGACTGCCACAGCAGGAAGTTGCTCAAACGGCACTCGCCACTTGTGCGAATCAACAGATCGGGATCGGGCACACCTGCCGACAGCAGATGGTTCGACACCGTCGTAGCCGTAATCTCCTCAGCCGCATATCTACCCTCGGCAACCTCCGCCGCAATCTGGCGCACTGCTGCCGTCAGTTCGCTACGCGAGCTGTAATTGAATGCCAGAACAAGCGTAAGACGCTCACCCGCAGCTGTTTCGCTCTCGATGCGATCAATATACGCGAGCACCTTCTCCGAAAAACCTACACGATCGCCCATCACCTGCACACGCACACCCTGCTTCTGCAACTCAGGCGACTCGTTGATCACGCTCTTGCAGAACAGCTCCATAATCGCATTGACCTCAGCCTCGGGGCGACCCCAATTCTCGGTCGAGAAGGCATAGACGGTCAAATAGCGCACACCCCATCGTGCCGACGCTTTGATCGCATCGCGCAGACGCTGCACACCCTCGATATGACCCTCAACACGCTCCTTGCCGCGCTGCTTAGCCCAGCGACCATTGCCGTCCATAATGATGGCTACGTGTTGCGGTATGTTCTTCGTTTCGCTCATTTCGTCACTCGTTTCCGCGCCTGAGCGCAGAGAAATTCATATTAAAGTTGCAAAGATATGTAAAATTATCGTCAGAATAGCAAAATTACCCTCTCCTTTTTTGATTTTCTCCTACGGAGAGGGCGAAATCTGCCCATAATTAACCCTCGAACCCCGTCATAGCAGCATTAATTTACTGCTCATAGCGGTCGTCGCGGTTGTCCATACCCCACATCATCTTCTCTCTTAACGTATCGTAGAACGATATATTTTGTGGGAGTGCCAAAAAAAAGTTATTTTCCGATTTTTTCACCTTGAAAGTGGTTCCCTCACGAACGCGATACGCCGTATTGTCGAGCGTCACGAAGGCATAGGGCTGACGCGCACGAATACGGAACGACACCTCGCAACTATCAGGGATCACAATCGGGCGCATCGTCAGGTTATGCGGAGCCAAAGGCGAGATAATCAAGCAGGCACAAGTCGGAGCCACAACAGGACCACCAACCGACAGCGAATAGGCGGTCGAACCCGTTGGCGTTGAGAGCAATACACCGTCACCGTGGTAGGTTGCGACCATCTGTCCGTCGACGTAGGTTTCGACCGAGATCATATTTGCACCGTGACGCTGGATTGCGAACTCATTGACAGCGTAGGGCCACTGAATCGGGGTCTGGCTATCGCTCTCGACACGCACCATCGAACGCTCCTCGATACGCAGGCGACCCTCACGAATATCGTCAAAAATATGTGCGATACCATCACGACCGGCACCCGTCAAAAAGCCCAAATGTCCGAGATTGATGCCCAGAACGGGAATCGGACGCCCCTCCAAACGGCGAATACCGTCCAAAAGTGTTCCGTCGCCACCGACGCTGACCATTATTGACTCATCGGGCTGATTGTCAATGCTTTCGCCATACAAACGCGAAGGATCAACACTACATACGCCCATACGTTCAAGTTCGCGTGCAAACTCTTCATTTATGCACCAATCAAGACCGCTAACCTCCACTGTATCAATCAACTGACGCAGCAGTACGGGGCGGAGTGCCGAATTTGTACGCGAAAAAAGTATGATCTTCATTACTGAACTTGCAAAATAATTGGTATATTTGTAGATGCAAATATAATAAATTTATGACAAAGTTAAGCGTAAATATCAATAAGATTGCAGTAATTCGTAATTCTCGTGGCGGAAATATGCCCGATGTGATCGCCGCAGCCCGAAATATCGAGCGTTTCGGCTCGGAAGGCATCACCGTGCACCCCCGTCCCGACGAGCGACACATTCGTTATGCCGACGTTCGTGAGCTGAAAGGGGTCGTGACGACCGAACTCAATGTCGAGGGTAATCCCATTCCGAGTTTTGTCGATTTGGTGTGCGATGTGCGCCCCGCGCAGGTGACCCTTGTGCCCGACGCTGCCGACGCAATCACCTCGAATGCGGGTTGGGATACGATTAAGAATCGCGAGTTCCTGACCGAGATGTGCGAGCTTTTTCACCGCGAGGGCATTCGCGTTTCGATCTTTGTCGATCCTGATCCTGAGATGGTTAGCGGAGCGAAGGCGTGCGGTGCCGATCGCGTTGAGCTATACACCGAGGCATACGCCGCAGGCTACCACACCGACCGCGAGAAGGCTATCGAGCCCTACATTGCCGCTGCCGAGCGTGCACGCGAGGTGGGCTTGGGGCTGAACGCTGGTCACGACCTCAATTTAGACAATCTGCGCTACTTCCTCACGCGTATTCCGTGGGTCGATGAGGTGTCGATCGGTCACGCGCTGATCAGCGACGCGCTCTACTTCGGATTGGAGAATACGGTTGCGCTCTACCTGCGCGAAACTCATTGCAAATAATTACTAATCAATTTAATACCAACACATTTTATGAAAAGACTTTTCACGCTCATTATGGCACTCGGCTGCTTCTGCTCGGTAGAGGCTCAGACCGATTATCACATTCAGAAGGCAACGTTGTACGACCTGCTGCCCATCTCGAAGAAGGACATCGTATTCCTCGGTAACTCGCTGACCGACGGTTGCGAGTGGGACGAGTTGTTCGGTATGAAGAACATCAAGAACCGCGGTATCAACGCCGACAACACCGTTCAGATGCAGAAGCGTATCGACCACATCATCAAGGGTCAGCCCAAAAAGCTGTTCCTGCTGACCGGCGTTAATGACTTGGCTGACAAGCGTTCGCCCGAGGAGACTGCAGCCAACATCGCTAAGATGCTCGACCGTTTCATCAACGAGAGCCCCCGCACCAAGTTGCACGTTCAGACCGTTCTGCCCGTAAACGAGACCTACGGTCGTTTCAAGAGCTACAAGGATCGCGCTCTAGACGAGCCTATCAAGAAGTTGAACGCTCTGTTGAAGCAGGTTTGCGAGGAGCGCAACATCGTATTCATCGACCTCTATTCGCTGATGGTTGGCGAGGACGGTCGTATGTATCCCGAGCTGACCAACGACGGTCTGCACCTGCTGGGTCCCGGCTACCTGATTTGGAAAGAGGCTATCGAGGAGTACGTTCGTAAATAATTGATTCTCACCACAAAGTGAATATCACAGACAAACAACACCCACTTACGGCGCGAGTATTCCGCCGCATACAGCGCATCGTCGATGACAAAGGTCTGCAAGCCTTTGTCATCGGCGGTTTTGTGCGCGACTACTACCTGCGCCGCCCCTCGAACGACATCGACGTGGTGGTCATAGGTAGCGGTATCGATGTCGCTGAGGCTCTCGGTCGTGAGTTGCACACCAAAGTTTCGGTTTTCAAGACCTTCGGAACTGCAATGTTGCGCTGCGACGGGTGGGAGATCGAGTTTGTCGGAGCACGCAAAGAGTCGTATAGCCGCGACTCGCGCAAACCCGTTGTCGAGGCAGGCACGATCGAGGACGATCAACGCCGCCGCGACTTCACTATCAATGCCTTAGCGTGGTCGCTCAACGACGCCACGTTTGGCGAGTTGGTCGATCCGTTCGACGGTATGGGCGATATGGAGAGCCTGATTATCCGCACCCCGTGCGACCCCGACGTTACGTTCGACGACGACCCTCTGCGTATGTTACGCGCGGTGCGTTTTGCCTCGCAGCTGGGCTTCGACATCTACCCCGATACGTTCGACGCGATTCAGCGCAATGCACACCGAATCGAGATCGTTTCGAAGGAGCGTATCATCACCGAAATCAATAAAATCGTCCTCTCGCCGCGACCCTCAATCGGCTTCGAACTGCTCGAAATGACGGGTCTGCTGAAACTCGTTTTCCCCGAGCTGGACGCACTGAAAGGTGTCGAGCGACGCGGCTCGCACGCCCACAAAGACAACTTCCGTCACACGCTGCAAGTGCTTGACAATGTGGCGCAACGCTCCGACGACCTATGGTTGCGTTGGGCAGCTCTGTTGCACGACATCGCCAAGCCCGCGACAAAGGCGTATGACCCAAAAATCGGCTGGACCTTCCACGGGCACGAGGTGCTCGGATCGAAGATGGTACCGTCGATTTTCCGCGCAATGAAACTCCCTCTCAACGACCGTATGAAATTTGTGCAGAAGATGGTCTTCCTGCACCTGCGCCCGATCGTTCTGTCGGAGGATTTGGTGACCGACTCGGCAGTGCGACGACTGCTCTTCGAGGCGGGTGACGACGTCGAGAGCCTGATGTTGTTGTGCGAAGCCGACATCACTTCGGGTATCGAATCGAAGGTCAAACGATATATGCAGAACTTCGAGTTGGTGCGTCGCAAGATGGCGGACATCGAAGAGAAAGATCGCGTGCGCAACTTCCAGCCGCCAATTTCGGGCGAGTTGATTATGAGCACGTATGGTATTCCGCCCTGCCGCGAAATCGGTGATATTAAGGCGATTATCAAGGACGCCATTCTCGACGGGCAGATTTCCAACGAGTATGACGCTGCTTACGCGCTGATGGAACGCTTAGCCGAGGAGCGCGGTCTGAAAAAGGTTCAATAAGGCAACTCACAAACACAAAATACCTTATGACTACTCGCTACAAACTTCTTGTAACGCTGTTGGCGGCTACCCTATGCTCGACAACAATCGCAATGGCAGGCGACGTACGTTACGGCTCGAACGGCAAGCTCCGCAAAGCGTCAATGCCCGTGCCCGCATTAGCCGACAAACCCGCAGCAACGATGACGGGCGACAGCTTTATGCGTCGCGCCGACACGACCGACTTTTGGACATTGGAAGATCGTATCGTCGAGGCAGTTACCGAGGGTCAAGTACCCGACGTAATGCGCCATTTTCGCAAAATCGTATTCACAACGCCTGTGGTCGATTCGGTCGAGATTCTGCGCCGCCGACACAAAATCGAGATGTGGGTTCTGCCCGACTACATCGCCATCGGCACCAACGACGACTATGTACGTATGCCTATGGGTCCCTACGCTGCGCAGCGCATTGCCGACTCGCTCGATTGCACACTGCCGACCGCCTATCTGGTCGATCGCATAACCGAGGCAACCGAAGGTCATATCGATGTTTTCCCATTCCGTCCGCTGGGCGAGCGCAACTGCCAACCAATTGTGTTCCAAGATAGTAACAACGCCATCAAGGCTCTCTTCAAGGCTCACGGATATAAGTTCGGACAATTGATTTCGGGACTGAAAAAGGACATCGTACTGAGCTACAAATTGATGACGCTGACCGATTACAAACACAATGTAGCCATTTACGGCTGGCACTATCCCAGCGGTCGCGTGCTGCAACCGCTCTACGTGCGCCACCTCGACTATTATGTCGATTACAGCCACGGTGTGCGATTGATATATAATAAGGTATTGATTGATGGTGTGGAGCACGATATTCGTGAGGTATTGCAGTCGCCTGCACTCTACCGTCTGCTGAGCGACGAACCTATGCCCCTTTCGCGCGCATACTACGTGGTGAATCCGAGGTGGAATATTACGAAATAATTCGATTCTTCATATCAAAAACGCGCAGAAGGGCACACAACAAAAAAGGGGAAGATCAAATGATCTTCCCCTCTTCTTGTGACACCAACAGGACTCAAACCTGTAACCTTCTGATCCGTAGTCAGATGCTCTATTCAATTAAGCTATGGTGCCAATCCTTTGTTTTGCGAGTGCAAAGATAGGGCATTTTTTGTGCGCCACCAAATATTTTGCGAACTTTTTTTGAAAAAACTTTAAAAAAGTTCTTTCAATACCTGCGACAGTTCGTCGATCGACTTCGCACGCGCCACAATCTTGCCCTGTGGCGAAAGTAAATAACTCACTGGCAACGACTCGATTGCAAGCTCGGAAATCTCGCCATTAAGTTGAATCCACTCTGCCGAATCGCCCTCGATGGACGTGAGCCATTGCTCGCGGCTATTATCCATCGAAATGCGACAGACCCTCAATTTCGCGCCCTCAAATTGGTTCGTCACTGCCGCCAATTCACGCGCACGAACCTGCGAATCGTGGTTCCACGACGCCCAGAAATCAATCAACACATATCTCCCCGCCTGCAACTCGTCCATCACCTCCTCAGGCAAGTTCTCCACGCGGCGACCTACCTGCGAACGCTCGTAACGCTCCACTCGTTCGCGCAACGGCGCAACAGCCTCGGCACGCTTTACGCCCGACGAAAGCTCATCAAAAAGTTCGCTCGCCTGCTCAATCGGCAGTTCGCGGCTCAGTCGCTCAGCCAGCCAACCACCATAGAGATTCGTGCGATTAGCCTCAATATATGCTCGTGCCAGCGAGTCGTAGCCGCGCTCGAATGCCACCGAATACTCGCCCTCAGGGCAACTCCACGCAAGCGAATCGACCTCCGCACGCATTGCTGTACGGGCATTATTTGCCGCTGTTCCCATTGCATTACCCTCCTCGACCGCGATCTCTCCGCGCTCAATAAAAAGCGTCGAACAATAGGTCACCTCCTCCGAGCCGAGCTCCACAACAATCGGGCGCAACGCCTTACCACGTATCTCGAAACGACCCGCAGCCGTATCAAGCCTCAACTCAGTAACACCCCACTCCGTTGTGTCGGGCACCTCCCCCTCGATCATCGCGCCCTCGATCGCAAACTCGAATCCGCGCGAAGAGAACATACCCCCGCCGAGCGACCACACAATAGCCACTAACGAGATGATTATCACCACAATTGATAAAATTCGAGTACGTGTCATTTGATCGGTTTCTTTACTGTGCGACGCGGCGCGGTTTCGCTCTTCAATTCGCGGTCGGGATTCTGACGCAGGAACTGCTCCCACGAGCTACTGCCACGCGACGAGGTGGCTTTGAGCTTACCTCCCAACCCCTTAGCGCGAGCCGAGCCCGCCAGCGCATTAATCGTCGAACAGGTTGTAAAATAGTGACATACAGCCACCGCCATACCGTCCGTTGCGTCCAATCGTTTAGGGTCGTACGTAATGCCGAGCATTGATTGCAGGATAGCCGCCACCTGCTCCTTTGCCGCCGAGCCGCGACCCGTAATAGACTGCTTAATACGCGTCGGGGCATACTCCGCAACGGGCAGTCCGCGACTCAGTGCCGCCGCCATTGCCACCCCCTGCGCACGTCCCAATTTGAGCATACTCTGCACATTCTCGCCAAAGAAGGGTGACTCCAACGCCACCTCATCGGGTTGATACTCATCGATCAACGCCCCGACACGTTTGAAGATATAGGCGAGTTTGTCGTAGGGGTCGGTCAGTTTATGCAGGTCGATATCGCCAATCACAATGGCACGCGGCTTACGACCCCCGACTTCGAGAATGCCGTAACCCGTGCGATTGGTACCGGGGTCGATACCCATTATGATTTTCTTCGATTGCTCCATCTACTGCCGAACGGTTGAAAAATGCGTCATACGCAACCCCTCCACGGAGCTAAACGTATGACGCACTGCATTTTAATCTATCGGATTACTCGCCCAGCAACTCAGCGATCTTAGCCTTAACCTCCTCGCCGCGCAGGTTCACTGCGACGATCGTACCGTCGGGACCGATCAGGAAGTTCGAAGGAATGCTGCGTACTGCGTAGTCCGTAGCTGCCTGATTGTCGAAGTAGTTTACCTCGCTCACGTGGATCCAATTCATCTCCTTGCTCTCCACTGCCTTCTTCCAAGCCTCAGCGTCGCGGTCGAACGACACGCCGAAGATCTCGAAGCCCTTAGCGTTGTACTCCTTATAGGTTTCGAGCAGGTAGGGAACCTCACGCATACAAGGACCGCACCACGATGCCCAGAAATCGAGCAGAACATACTTACCCTCGCCTACAACCGACGACAGAGCAACGGGCTCGCCCTCCATATTGGGCTGAACAACCTCGGTATAGGGCTTGCCAACCTCAACGTTAGCCTTAGCCGTAGCCAGCTCCTTCAACTGCACAACATCGTCGGTCAGCTGCATCTCAGGCGAGAACTTCTCAACCTGCTCCAACATCTCGGTAGCAGTTGCGCCATACGACATCTCGCTCAAATACAACTTAACACCGAACAGATTGTCAGCATTCTGAGCTACACGCTCAGCGATCGTTGCGTAGTACTCCTCCTCCATTGCGGTCTGCTCCTCGGGAGTTGCAGCGCGATAGCTCTCCATAAATGAGATTTCCCACTTGGTATATTCTGTGCGAGCGTCATTTGCCGGAGTACCCGTTACGGTGATTGTCTGAGGCTCCTCAATCGAACCCGCAACTGCAATCGAACCCTTCTCGACATAGACAATAGCAAAGGGGTGATCAGTTGCCAAATAGAGCTGTGCAGGCTTTTCAGCCTCACCCTCAAACTTGAACGCGCCAGCTACGATCTGAGTTGAATCGACATTCTCGCGCTGATTATTCATCAGATAGATGGTCTGATCCTCAATGCCAGCAACCTGACCCTCGATCACGTAACCATTATTGCTGCAACCAACTGCCAATACAGCAGCCGCTGCCATTACGATAAGTTTTTTCATAGTTTGTCGTTTTTATTTAAGTTTAGATTATTTCTTCAATTCGGCAACTTCGCGCTCCAAACGCGCTACGGTACGGCTCAGTTCGGGCAGGTTGCGGAACACCGCATTCGAGCGGTGGAACTTTAAGCCCGGCAACGAAGGTGTACCCATACGCATCTCGTTGCTATCGACATTGTTGTCGATACCACTCTGCGAGCCCGCCTTCACATTATCGCCAATGGTCAAATGACCCGCAATACCGACCTGACCGCCAAACATACAGTTGCTACCCACCTTCGTCGATCCTGCAATACCAACCTGCGCCGCCGCAACGGTATTCTCGCCCACAACAACATTGTGACCAATCTGGATCAAGTTGTCGAGTTTCACACCGCGACGAATCACCGTCGATCCCATCGTTGCGCGGTCGATACAGGTATTTGCACCGATCTCGACATCGTCCTCGATCACCACGTTGCCGATCTGCGGTATCTTATCGAAATTGCCCTGTGCATTGGGTGCAAAACCAAAACCATCGGCACCAATCACCGCACCAGCGTGCAGCACCACGTTGTTACCAATGACGCAACCCTCGTAGACCTTCACGCCTGCATTGATCGTCACATTGTCGCCAATGCGCACATTATCACCGATATAGACCTGCGGATAGATGCGGCAATTCGAGCCAATCTTCACTCCGCTGTCGATCACCGCAAAGTCACCCACGTAGCAACCCTCGCCCAACTGAGCCGTTGCGTCGATCGACGCTCGCTCGCTGACACCCGTCTTGCGGGGTTTGTTTGCCACATAGAATTCGAGCAACTTAGCGAAGCAACCATACGCGTCATCGACCTTGATCATCGTTGCCGACACGGGCTGCGACGGCTCGAACGCGCGATTGACAATCACCACCGACGAGGCGGTCGTGTAGAGATATTGCTCATATTTGGGATTTGCCAGAAACGACAGCGCACCCTCGTGTCCCTCCTCGATCTTGGCGAAGGTATGCACGGCTGCCTGCGGGTTTCCGACCACATCGCCTTGAAGTACCGAGGCGATCATTTCAGCTGTAAACTGCATATTATTAATGTTTTTCTTGTTTTACAAATAATCTTTGAGGTCGATCTCTTCGGGCATAAACTGCGTTGGATCACCACCAAAATAGACCAACTCACGCACAATGCTCGACGAAATAGCTGCGTAACGCGGCGGCGTGAAGAACAACACCGTAGTCAGTTCAGGGTACAGACGCTCGTTGATAAGCTGCATATTGTGCTCATACTCGAAGTCGACCGCATTGCGCACGCCACGCAACAGGAACGTCGCTCCGCACTCGCGGCAGAAGTCTGCCGTCAATCCGCGATACATCTTGACCTCGATCTTGTCATTACCCTTAAACACGTCCTCGATCAGTCGCACACGTTTCTGAGGCGCGACCAAACCACGTTTTTCGTTATTGTAACCCACGCCGATGATAATACGGTCGAAGAGGTCGATCGCCTCATCGATAATCGCCTTATGTCCGAGCGTAAACGGATCGAACGACCCAGGGAAAACAGCAATTCGTTGCATAGTGTTTTGAAATAACGTTTATTAAAACGTGTAAAGATAGAGATTATTCAGCAGAAAAGCAAACATTTACCCCATTTCGACACAAAAGCTAAAAAATTTGCCCATAAAAAACAGACAACGCCCGACCCCGCAAGGTCGAGCGTCACTATTTCGGTCAAAATCGACAAACCTCTATCGACGCAACGGATTCTCCGTAGCGTACCACTCCGCAAAACGCTTTAAGCCCTCGTCGAGCGTCGTCGTCGGTCGATAGCCATAGTCGCGCTCCAAAAGCGACGTGTCGGCGTAGGTTTGATAGACGTCACCCGCCTGCATCGGCAGCATAACCTTCTCAGCCTCACGTCCAAATGCGCGTTCCATCGTCGAAATGAAATCCATCAGCCGAACGGGCGTCGAACAGCCGATGTTATATACCTTGCAGGGCACCTCGCCCATCGGTGGCTCTCCCGACACCACACGAACAACGCCCTCCGTAATATCGTCAATATAGGTAAAATCACGAGCCAGATCGCCGCCATTGAAGACCTTAATCGGGCGACCCTCGACGATCGCATCGGCAAACAACATCGGTGCCATATCGGGGCGTCCCCACGGTCCATAGACCGTAAAAAATCGCAATCCCGTTGTCGGAATCGAATACAACGACGCATAGGTATGCGCCATCAGTTCGTTCGCCTTTTTAGTTGCAGCATAAAGACTTACGGGCGAATCGGTGCGATCCTCCTCACTGAACGGCACCTTCGCATTGCGACCATAGACGCTACTCGACGAAGCATAGACCAAATGGCGCACCGCATTGTGGCGACAGCACTCCAAGATATTCAAAAAACCCACCACATTGCTCTGGGCGTATGCGTGCGGATTCTCGATCGAGTAACGCACACCCGCCTGAGCCGCCAAATTGACCACAACCTCAAACTGCTCCTCAGCAAACAGCCACTCCAACTCCTCGCGCTCCTCCAAAGCCATCTGCACGAAACGATACGTTGCCCAGCGTGTGCTCTGCACCATTTTGTGAGGCACGATCGCGCTCTCTTCGATGCCCGTAACCGTCAATCGACCGAACTTCATTCGGCGATCGTAGTAGTCGTTCAACGAATCGAGTCCGACTACCTCGTCGCCACGCTCTGACAAGCGTTGCACCAAGTGGAAGCCGATAAATCCAGCCGCGCCCGTAACCAAAACCTTCATACGCTACCCTATTCGCAGATATTTCAAACCCGCAGCCTCGACCTCGTGACGTTCGTAGATGTTGCGTCCGTCGATCACAACGCCACCCTTCATCATCTCGGCAACACGCGCCCAATTAGGCAGTCGGAACTGTTTCCATTCGGTCACAATCATCAGCGCATCAGCACCTTGCAACGCCTCATATTTCGACTCGCAATACTCCACTCTATCGCCCAAACGGCGGCGAGCCTCGTCCATCGCAATCGGATCAAACACCCTCACGCGGCAACCCGCAGCCAGCAATCGCTCGATCAGCACCAACGACGGAGCCTCGCGCATATCGTCCGTTTCGGGCTTAAACGACAAGCCCCACATCGCCACACATCGACCCGCAACCTCGCCATCGAACTCGCGCTCGAACTTCTCATACAGAATACCCTTTTGACGCTCATTGACAGCCTCGACAGCCTCCAAAACCTGCATTCGATAGCCGTGCTGCTCAGCCGTGCGGATCAGCGCCTTCACGTCCTTCGGGAAACACGAGCCGCCATAACCACAACCCGCATACAGGAACTTCGATCCGATACGCACATCGGCACCTATACCCTTGCGCACCATATTGACATCAGCCCCCACAATCTCGCACAGATTGGCAATATCGTTCATAAACGAAATGCGCGTTGCCAACATCGAATTTGCTGCATATTTGATCATCTCTGCCGACGCTACATCGGTGAAGATCATTCGATAGTTGTTCATCATAAAGGGCTTATAAAGACGCTCCATCAACTGTCGTGCACGCTCGCTCTCGACACCCACAACCACGCGGTCGGGTTTCATAAAGTCATCAATCGCATCACCCTCTTTCAAGAATTCGGGATTCGACGCCACATCAAACTCCACCTCCACTCCGCGTGCCGCAAGTTCCTCACTCACTGCCGCTTTCACCCTCTGAGCCGTACCCACGGGAACGGTGCTCTTAGTAACCAACAACGTATAGCGATTGATTCGGCGACCAAACTCACGCGCCACTTCAAGAACATAGCGCAGATCGGCACTGCCATCTTCATCGGGAGGCGTACCCACTGCGCTAAACACTATCTCGACATCGTCCAAACACTCGCTGAGCTCGGTCGAAAAACGCAAACGACCATCTGCCACATTGCGTGCCACCAACTCTTCGAGCCCAGGTTCGTAGATCGGTATCTGCCCCGCGCGGAGCATCTCGATCTTACGTTTATCGACATCAATGCAGGTCACATCGGCTCCCATCTCGGCGAAACAAGCACCCGACACCAGCCCAACGTAACCCGTACCTACGATTGCTATCTTCATACTTAAATTTCAGTTATATCTTTCGTCGCGCACTCATTCGGCGCGAATCTTTTTCTCGATTTATGCCGTACGCTCCGCCTGCTTGCCACTCTCAATCTCGCGATCATACTGTTCGAAATGCGAGTTTTGGCTCTTATACTCAGGCACAATGCGTTTCATCAGGCGCACCGTCGCGGGAATATCAACCTCCGCCGCCAACTGACTCAACGACGCAATTTGCTCAGCCACAACGGCGTAATCGTACTGGCGCACCTTAGCCACGTGAATCTTCTCGTTCGAGGTCGGAATCGTATTCTCCTTAGTCGAGAGCACCTCCTCATAGAGCTTCTCACCTGGGCGCAGACCCGTATATTCGATCTCGATATCCTCACCGACCTTCAAGCCCGCAAGTTCGATCATACGGCTCGCCAAATCGGCAATCTTCACCGGCTCACCCATCTCGAATACAAAAATCTCATTACCGTTACCGAGCGTCGCTGCCTCCATAACCAAACGGCACGCCTCAGGAATAGTCATAAAGTATCGGATAATCTCAGGGTGAGTGACCGTTACGGGACCACCCTTCTCGATCTGCTCGCGGAAACGCGGAATAACCGATCCATTCGAGCCGAGCACATTGCCGAAACGTGTGGTCACAAAGCGTGTCGAGCCCTCGACCTTACCCTCGGCAATCGCCAAACCGAGGCTCTGGATATAGATCTCTGCCAAACGTTTCGACGCACCCATAATATTGGTCGGATTGACCGCCTTATCGGTCGAGATCATAATCATCTTTTCCGCACCATATTTCACTGCCAAATCGGCCACATTGCGCGTGCCAAGCACATTTGCCAGCACCGCCTCGCAGGGATTCTCCTCCATCAGCGGCACGTGCTTATATGCCGCCGCGTGGAACACCACCGAAGGTTGGAAGATTCGATAGACCATATCCACACGCTCACGAATACGGACATCACCCACAACGGGCACAAACTCCAATTCGGGGAAACGAGCCTCCAACTCCAAACGAATATTGTGCATCGGGGTCTCGGCAGAATCGAACAGAATCAATCGTTTGATGTCGAAGGTGGCAATCTGACGGCACAACTCGCTACCGATCGAACCCGCAGCACCCGTCACCAGCACCGTCTTGCCCTTCAATGCCGCAACGATCTCCGCCATATTGATATTGATCTCGGCACGACCCAGCAGGTCCTCGATCTTGATCTCACGAATAGTTTGGCGCATAATCTTGCCATCGACCACCTCATCAACGGGCGGCGTCACCAACACCTTGATACCCAACGACTCGCAGTAACGAATCAGACGATCCTTCTCGCCCTGAGCACAATCATTAGTCGGGAACAGCACTCCGTCGATCGACAATCGCGCTGCAACGCGCTGCAAATCTTCCACCGTCTCAAAGTAGTAGACCTGCTGCTCACCCACACGATACGAGCGTAGCTTAGCACCGTAGGTCAAACAACCTATAATGCGGTAGTGAGTCGAATTTTGCAGACGCATAATCATCGCAACCGACTTATCATCAACACCATAGATCAACACCTTCTTCACGCGACGATTCGCTGCAATACGCGATTTGAGTGCATCGTAGAAGACCAACATCATCACTCGCAACACCACAAGTGACGCCAACGTCAGAATCAAGTCAATCGAGGCATAGAAGAATCCGTGCTCGCCAAAATCGGGCACCACGCGCACCATAAAACTCA
The DNA here is from genome assembly GCA_045638285.1 of Alistipes sp. Taxonomy (GTDB): domain Bacteria; phylum Bacteroidota; class Bacteroidia; order Bacteroidales; family Rikenellaceae; genus Alistipes. The sequence goes on from JAZUBB010000004.1 coordinate 252,334, forward strand.
GATAGGCAATCACCACCAACTCCTTGATCAAGCACGCAACAGCAAAACGCCCAACCTCTTTGAGAGTCGAATAGCGAATGATGATTTTGTAGGTTCGTTGCACCAGAAACGCCACAACGCTTGCCACAACAGCCACTCCCACCGTCAGCATCAGCACACTCGACGGCACCACCGTCTCGGTCAGATACGAAATGCCCAAAAAGGCAATCAACGTAGCCGCCGTCGACACAAACGTATCAATCAGCAACACAACCCAATAGTTAAAATACCTATCGAGGCTGATTCGCTGCAACCAACTCATTTTTGCTCCCATAGTTCACAATTCTATCAACACAACGTTCCTTTATGTACTCTCTTTCGAGGGCACACTTGCCCAATATATCAAAATACAAATATACAAAAATATTCCTAACTCGCAACACTCTTCACCGCACTATTTTTTGCGAAAGATCACGTGCTCCAACACCACGACCACAATCACGCCCATCACAAACCCATTACCCACAATCGGTCGCAACACCGCAGGCAGAGCTGCCGACACCTCCGCAGGAAGGAATGCCACCACCAATGCCAGCATAATCGGCAGACCAATCGTCAGCGCACCGTTGAAATCCTTTGCCGCCGTAGCCGCACCACTCATCTGGAACGTTGCCGCCACCTGCGCCGCCATCAAATACAACAGCACCACACCCATCACGGGCGACGGAATAGCCGACAGCACCGCCACCAACTGCGGGAACAGCGCACACAACACCAGCCCCACACCCGTCAGCACCAACGGATAACGCGACGCACACCCCGTTGCTGCAATCACACCCGGGCTGAGCGTATAATCCACCGGACCGAGAACACCCATCGCTCCCGCCACGACATTCATCACGCCCGTCAGTGCCACACCGCGCGTCGAACGCTTCGGCACATTGTCCGCCTCGACGTATGCCGACACCGACTGAATCGACCCCAATTCATTGATCAACAGCGCGATATAGCATATCAAAAACGCCACTATCACACCCACATCGAACTTCGGTGTGATGAACAATCGACCTGCACCCGTAGCCGTTGCGCCCTCCAACGAGGGCAGCCCCGCAAATACAAAATAGACCGCCGTACCAACAATCAACGCAATCAGCACCACCGCCGATTTCCACATTCCGCGCAGGCGGTTATTCGCCACTGCCATCGCTATCGACAGCACCACCGCCATCACAAACGAGAGCATATAGTGATCTGCATCAGCAAAAATCAGGCGCAAAAATACGGGCACAATCGTAAATGCGATCAACGCCATCATCACGATCGAGATACGAGGCGTAAAGAGTGGTTGCAATCGTTTGATCCAGCCCGTCGCCGCCAACAGCGCAACCAGCGTGCCACCAACCGCCATCGAGGTGTAGATCACCTCAGGCGAGGCGTCCAGCGTCGCCATCACACCAACCAACAACACCGCCGCAGGTCCCGCAACCAACGGCAAACGATGTCCCCACAGCGACTGCACGATCATCGTCAAACCCATCACGGCGAACAATTTTTGAGTATAGAGCGTCTGCTCGGCTAACGTATCGTATTGCATACGAGCGATAAATGCACTTGTCAGCACCACGGGCACCGCAATCAACAGCCATTGCAGCGCATACATCACCATTGCCGCCACGCGCGGGCGATCATTGAGCGAATATTTGAAATCCATTTTGAAAATTTTGTTACGTTATCGTTTGCAAACCTTTTGCAAAGTGGTGGCTAAGATACAAAATTCCTCTAACACGACCAAATCGCCCTCCCAAACACACCCACTCCACCGCCAATAAATAAAAAAACAGCCGCACTTGCACGGCTGTTAATATTAATACATAGAAAATCTTTATTTACACTCTTTTTCAATCTTATTTCGCAAATCTGAAAGCGTCTCTCCTTTGTACGAAAAGTACTTTGGACCAGCATATGCACCTGACGCATTACGCTTATCCTCTGGCATAAATGTCCCAGCAAATGGAGATAATTTATATATACGACCCTCGTACTCAATATGATCATCGTCAGCAACCTTTACCTCAACACCCGTCGGATCAAAGGTTATCGTCGCACCAATAGGAATATTCACCATACTGAATTTAAATCGCGGACGCGGTTTCTTACTTTCCACCTCCGAACCATCACACGTCTGCTTTGACTCGAATCGCGCCTCTCCCAAATAAACCTCATCAATCTCCGCATCATCAAGCGTGGTAGATATATCTTTCAGAATATCCAACGCCTTTGCTGGCGACACATTGAAAAACTCACGATTTTGGCGAATACGCAAATCGGTAAGTCGATCTATCGTTTTATGAATCAACTTTTCAACTTGCTCATACTTGCACGTTTTCAGCGTTGCGTAAATCTCAAACGGCAAGGGCACGGCTGTATTATCCAACTCCTTCGAGCGAATATCCACGGGGCGAGAACTTTTGCCAATTTTAACCCAATCTTCTTTAAAACTCGGATTGGTCAAGATATATACATAACCGGTCTCTTTCATAAGTTGGTCTGTTTGAATTACACAAAGTTACTCAAATTTCACAATTCTACAAACTCACGCGCCGCCACTCGCTGCGAAAACCACCCACCCTCCGCACATTTCGACCGCGAGGAGGGCTATTTTCGGGGATTCCGCCCCACTTTACCCACAAACAACCCCTCTAAACCGCCCGAAAATGAGAATTTTCGGCGAATGGATTGCGAATTATCAATTTTTGATTACCTTTGCGGAGCATTTCGCGCCGAAAATGGCAAGAATGTCGATGGTTCCGTAGCTCAGTTGGATAGAGCAACAGCCTTCTAAGCTGTGGGTCGTGGGTTCGAATCCCGCCGGAATCACAAAAGAAAAAATAAGAGCCTGTCTAACAAGTAAAAAAGTTAGTCAGGCTCTTGTTTTTTTTGCTTGGCGAAGATTAATATTTGTCGCTATTGGCGAGCTCTTCGGTGGTGAGTGATCTCTTATCCATCTGACGCCAGAAATATGCGATGTAGGCAACCACAAATGGAATAATCAGAGAAACTACTGCCATTGTGCGCAGAGTGAACTCACTCGACGAGCTATTAGCCAAAGTCAACGACGATGACAAATCGACCGTTGAGGGGTAATATGCCGTATTGTTATAGCCCACAATCATAAAGAGTGCCATCACCGCCAATGTCGTACCGGGACCTGCAAACCATATTCCGCGTTTGAAATCCTTGCGCAGAAGCGTCATCACCACACCCGTAACCAACAACACCGCACCAATCAACAGCATTGTCAGCACTACGGGCATCTCCAAAAGGTTGGTGAAATACTTACCCTTCTCGATAACGATTGCGCCCGTAGCATCAACCGCAAAACCGTCCATTGTGATGAGGTGGTAGCATATAACCAAAAACAGCACCAAGAACAGACCGAAGCACACCGACAAACTGCGACGCAACTGTGCTGCGAGTTTCGTATTATCGACGTTGTTGATCAGATACAGTGCACCAAGCGAAATGGCAAGGAACATCACCATCAGTCCGAACTCCACATTAAATGGGTTTGCAACGGCTTCAAGACCGTGCCAAGCATTACCCCAACGGCTGATAACGGGAGAGGCAATATCGCCTACGGCACTCTTGTTTACCGTAAAATCCGAACCCGTAAAGAATGTACCTACGGCAGTGCCGATGAGCAGCGGCGCGAGGCAACCATTAAGTGTCAAGAAGATACGAAATGTATTCTTACCTAAAAGGTTGCCCGCCTTGCTCTGGAATTCGTAAGAGACGGCTTGGAATACGAAGGTGATAAGAATCAGTATCCACACCCAATATGCACCACCGAAGCTCGTGCTATAAAACAGCGGGAACGAGGCGAAAAATGCACCACCGAATGTTACCAGCGTAGTGAAAGTAAGTTCCCACTTACGTCCCGTAGAGTTGACGATCAGCTGACGTTCGTCCTCATCTTTTCCAGCAAAAAATATCAAGGCATTACCACCCTGAACGAACAACAGAAATACCAACAGACCGCCCAAAAGTGCTATCAGGAACCACCAATAGTGTTGTAGAAAATCGTAAGTTATCATTGTTGTATGTTTTTATTCGGTTTCAACATTCGGACCCTGCTTAATAGCCTTGATCATAATACGCACCTCGATAACGAGGAAGAGGGTAAAGATAGCCACAAACAGCCAAAAAGTGGTCTGCACTGCTGCTACGCTGACGCTCGATACCGCAGCCTTCACGGGGAGCAATCCCTCGATAACCCAGGGTTGGCGACCAACCTCTGCCACGATCCAGCCTGCCTGACCTGCCAGATATACCAAAGGTACTGAGAGCAGGGCTGCCCATTGAATCAGACGCATATCCGCCAATCGATTGCGACGCTCCAACCACAGAACCACAGCCATCAGGAGCAACAAGAAACCGCCAAGACCTACCATCACGCGGAAAGCCCAATAGATCAGTGGCACGGGCGGCACAAGCTCCTCCTTCGAATTGATGTAACCGTAACCGAAGTAGTCGATATTCTCATCGAGAGTTTGACGAGCAACGGCGGCAGCCTCGGGATCGCTATCTTTCAGTTCACGGTATGTCGAGAAGGACTCAATCGCGGTTTTACCTCGCTCGATCTTCTCCTCTGCCGAGGGGTGATATACGCCATCGGGAGTTGTGTAGCCATCGAGAATATTGTTGATACCCGGAACATATCCGTCAACATCGTGCGTAGCAAGAATAGAGAGCATTGCGGGGATCTCCACGCCAGGAACTATCGAGAACGGAGCTCGCTCGCCTCCATTCTCCAACCCCTCGGCTGCTGCAAGTTTCATCGGCTGATACTTTGCCACGTGAATGCCCGAACTGTCGCCACTGAACATAACGGCAAGCGTACCAATGATACCAACAATGGCAGCCACACGGATACTCGCCAGCGCAAATCGTTTTTCACGACCTTTGAGCAGATACCAGCAGCTGATACCGATAACGAATATCGCACCCGTCATCCAACCGCTGAATACCGAGTGGAAGAACTTCGAAATAGCCACGGGATTCAACACCAACGCCCAAAAATCGACCATCTCGTGACGCACGGTGTCGGGATTAAATTCCATACCCACAGGGTGTTGCATCCACGAATTTGCAATCAGAATCCATACAGCCGAGATAGCAGCACCAATGCCCGTGAGCCAAGTCGCCGTAAGGTGTACACGCTTGCTGACCTTCTCCCAACCGAAGAACATCACCGCAAAGAATGTAGCCTCCATAAAGAATGCGAAGATACCCTCAATGGCAAGCGGAGCACCAAAAATATCTCCTACAAACCACGAGTAATTACTCCAATTGGTACCAAATTCAAATTCAAGAATGATACCCGTTGCAATGCCTACGGCAAAGTTTATGGCAAAGAGTTTCATCCAGAATTTAGCAGTACGTTTCCAAAAATCATCGTCCGTAATCACATATAGAGTCTCCATAGTTGCCATAATAACAGCCAGACCCAAGGTGAGCGGAACAAATAGCCAATGGTAACCAGCTGTAAGTGCAAATTGCAGCCTCGACCAATTTACTAATGCTGTTTCTACCATAGTTGTCGAAATTTAATTAGTTTTATAGTTTGGGTTGTTTATTAATTGATTGCTGATGAATTCGATACGTTGCTGTTCATCTTTACCGGCGAGAGTCGGTCGGAAAAAGAATGCCCGCAAAACCGCAAACAGAATAATCACTTTGAGCAGTATCAACCACCACAATTGCCGCCCCCAGGTCATCGACCTGAACCCATCAACATAGAAATTCCATATTGCAATTAATCGTCGTTTCATTGCTAAACAGTGCTATTTGCTCATACAAATATACAAAAGTATATGCTACTTACAAACAAAGAATAGCAACTATTCATTGAGGGTGTGGAAAATATTTAATCAAAGACGACGAGATTCAGATATCTTCTGTACATAGTCGTTTTGAATCATTTGCCCCAATTATCACATTAACCAAAGATTTGGAAGTATAAATCATATAATAATGAAGATGAATTGTATAAGTATAATAGAACTTCAACAAGTGGCACATCATCTTTTTTAGAGTATTACTATTCGAAACTTCACTCTCATTTAGTACAAAAAAAGAGCAATATTTTTTGTTTTTTCAAATATTATTCTATAATTTTGTTATCTAAATATATTGTGCAAAGAAGATTTTACGGGAGATAACTTAATTAAATACCAACAAGTTGCAGTAAATCAGAGTTTTAAACGCAATATCAGATTTGCCATTTGTCGATTTCAGATTGTAAGTAGTCCCGTTTGTTTTGGTCTTCTCAGAGCGACAATAAGATTAATTTAGAACAAAATAAAAATAAATAATAGGATTTAGGAATAAAAAAGTTAGAGTGTATGAGGAAAGGTGATTTAAAATCGGGGCCTTATGAGGCTCCATAGGGAGTATCCTAAAAACGCAAGAGAGTTGATCGCAAAGTTGCAGACGCTCTCCTTAAAGCAAGAATAATAAAATTTAAAAGTATAAACAATGAAAAAATTACACGAGTACGAGAGTCCGAATCTCGAAATCATCGAGTTCTTTGTTGAGCAAGGCTTCGCCGGAAGTTTGTTGTTCGATGATGAGAACGCAGGTGAAGGTAACGGCCCCGATAATGAAGCAGAATGGGGTGACTGGGAATGGGAATAATAACTACAAAAGAACAGAGATGATTATGAAAAAATTTTATACTATATTCGCAATCGCGGCTCTGATGTTGGTCGCTTGCGCAGAGCCCGAGCCGGTGCAGCCCGTTGTTCCGACTCCGACTCCCGATGAGGAGGCAGAGCAGACGCCTGCTGTTTATTTCACTTATGGTGGTGCAGCCGATGAGACTCGTACCGCTATGGGTACGCCGAAAGATGATGGCACCAGCCGTTTCGTATGGGTTGAGGGCGATAAGATTGGTGTTTCGTGTAAAGAGTTGGATAAGTACAACCATATGGTAACTGTCCCCGCTAACACCAATGGTGGCGAGTATTACAACACTTCGTTCAACACTCACCTGTTGTTCAAGGACGCAAACACTGAGCACACCTTCTATCTGTACTATCCTTACAATACCAATAGCTCGGCATCGAGTACCATCGTTGAGGGTTCGATTCCTTCGAACCAGACTGGTGATCTGAGCAAGAGTGATTTTATGTGGGATATCGTGACCACCACTGCTGAGAACCCCAAAGTGAGCGGTAAGATGATTCACCCCCACGCTTATCTGCGTTTCTATATCGTTGATGCAAGCACCAAGAATAATGAAGGTGCAGCAACTTCGATTAAGGGCTTGAAGGTTAATGCTATCTCGATTATTGGTGATGGCGCATTGACCGGTACTTTCAAGGCTGATTTGAGTTCGTTCGATCGCAAGAACCCGTATAACAACGTTTTGCAGTTCACCTCGACTCAGTCGAATGCTGCAACTCTGACCTACCCCGAAGGTGCAGCTTACAACACCGTTCTCGACAAGACTGCTTGGGAAGGTAAAAAGGTTGTTAAGGAGCACCCCGTAATGGTAGTGAATCCCGCAGGTATCAACGGCAAGAATTTCAAGATTGACGTTGCAATCGAGGGTCTGCCCGTATTCGAGGTTGCACTGAGTGGCAAAACTATCGAGAGCGGCAAGTTCTACAATATCAGCTTGGGTGGTTTGAAACAGACCGACGGCTCGCTGAAACTGACCGTAATCGGCTGGACCGAGGTTCAGGGTAACGTAGTGTTTGACTAAGACATTTTACCTATATTATATATAATATATTTGGAACGATGAAAAAATTATTCAACATATTTGCGATTGCATTGGCTTCGGTGCTGATGTTCTCGTGTCAGGAAGATGCCGACGTCGACAATTTCGGTCTCGGCGGTACCGTTAATGGCAAGTTCAGCTTGGTAGTCCCCAGCAACGAAATGGTGGAGATTACCCGCGCAAGCGAGGAGGCTGAGTCGGAGGTTACGAATGTTTACCTCTTCTATTTCAACAATCAAAATCAGGCAATGAATGTTGTTGATGGCAAGAACTATGAGGAGATCGTTCTTGGCACTGCAACTCAGTCGGGTAACTATACTCGTACTTACAACGTAGGTACTCAGGCTAAGTTCAAAGATGGTGACGTTGTAAATATCTATGCAATTGCTAATACCCAAAGTAGCTTGGGTTCGATTGCTGACTTTATCGCAGTGGCAAACAACTTTGATCAGTTCGAGAAGTTGATGATGTCGCTGAACACCTTGTACACTCCGTTCAGTTCGATGACGATGAGTGGTAAACTGACTGTTACTGCGTCGGCTCAGTACGGTGCAACCGGTACTATCGAGGTTAAGCGTCCCTATGCTAAGGTGAACTTCACGATCAAGAATGGCAACTCGAACTTCATCTTCACTCCGACCCAGTACAACGTGAAGAACGTTCCTACTAATGGCGCATTATTCGAGGGCATTGAGGTTTCGGATCTGAAAGTTACTAAGTACGACGGTATGACCGATTTCACCGAGAATCAGGGTTCGCAGGTTATCGAGTTCTTTATGTTGGAGAACTTGGCTGGCGAGGCTCAGGGCGTTGCAAACTACAACGACCGCGAGAAGCGTAAGGATATTAACGGTGGTAACCACTCGGAGTTTGCTCACGGTTTGGCTAATGCTACCTACGTTGAGATCAAGGGTGAGGGTAAGGGCTTTAACGCTGCTGGTCAGCCTATTCTCTCGGCAACTGTTACCTACACTATCCACTTGGGTGATTTCACTAACAATCCTGCTGACTTCAATGTTAAGCGTAACCATTGGTACAACTACACCGTAACCGTTAACGGCGTTGATAAGATCGTTGTTGAGGCTGAGAGCAAGGATATGAACGGTGAAGGTTTCCAGCACGGTGCTGAGGGTACAGTTATCAACCTCGAAGGCTCGAAGATGGTCTATACTCTCGACGCTCACTACGAGCAGGTATTGCTGGATCTTAATCTTAAAGCACTGCCTACGGGTGACAACGACGTAGTATTGGTTGTTTCGACTCCGTTTATGAGCGAGGAGAACAAGGGTAAGTTGATCACTTGGGCTGATATCGAGAAGACTGATTTCGGTAAGAACTTCGATACCGAGTGGGTTGAGTTCTATCCCTCGAATGCACTCTGCGCATATCCTGGTGCAAATAATACGATGTCGACCGTTGACTTCTTAACGTATGTTAAGGGTCTGGCTACCGATGGCAACGAGAGCAACGACGAGTTGTCGGTTGTAGCATTTATCAACGAGTACTACTATCAGGATAACCCGCTGACTGGTGAAAAGAATATCCACTGGAAGGAGTTCGTGAACAAGGAGGACCGTGTAATGCGTATCTTGCAGGAGCCGTCGATCTCGGCTGACAAGCATAGCATTTCGACTAAGGCCCTCTGCGCATTCACCCAGCGTTCGATCCGCACGGTATTCAACACCAACATTGAGAAAGATAAAGGTACGATCTTCGGTATCGAGACCTACGATGAGACTGGCGCATTGGGTAGCTATGGTAGCACATCAAGCTACGCAAATGCGATTACTGAAAATAAGCACGGCTATGGTTCAGATGGTCAGCCCAATGGCAACACTTATAATGCGTTGTCAAGCCAATCGGCAGCACGTGCTTGCCAGCAGCGTAACCGCGCAGGTAGCGACAATGTATGGAAACTTGCAACCGAGAGCCAGTATGCAGCGATTTGGATTGGTGAGGTAGCTCTGCCCAACTATGCTAAGTTGTATCAGGGTAACCCAGCAGATAATATTACCTCTGCTCCTGGTTGGTCGACAAACTACAATCAGGTTTATCAGCACTGGGCAAATGGTGGTACTATCTTTTGGCACGTAGAGGGTGCCGCATTTAGTCCTGCGAATCAGTGGTATACGAAAGCTGAAGCGCATTTCATTCGCTGCGTTCGCGATTTGGGTAGTGGTGCCACTGTACCTAATGCGGAAAAGACTACTCTCAATGGCTCGACGGCTGTTGTTGTTAAGAACTTTACCGATGGTGCATATCGCGGTATTGCAACCGAGAATCTGCCGATTCACCACGAGCGTGATGCAGCTAACAAGATGACCAGAGCATTTATTGTTGCAAAGAACAATCTTTCGGCAACTTGGACTGCAATGAGCGACGCTCCTGCTGCTCCGGAGATTTTGTCGGCAGAGGTAAAGGACGGCAACCTTGTGGTTAAGTTCGTTAATAAGGATACATACGTATATGCTAAGGGAACAGGTACTAATAGTATGACTAACATCGTTCTCGGTGCTGAGAATAGCGTTGTGATTAGCAATCCGAGTGGCACCTACTACTTCCGTGCAAAGCGTAATTATAGTACCTATTCGCAGTATGTAACTGTAACAGCAGATGGTAGAATTAATAATACCCCTGCGGGTAGCGCAACTGCTGCATACTCGATTGACGCTTCGACAAGGGCTTCTGAATCAATCCCGATGATGGCGGCAATGAATCAGGATTTGTGTGCACAGTACACTGAAAGTGCAAACGGCACTGCTTGGCGAGTTCCTAATCAGAAAGAGATGCTTTTGATGAAGGAATCGGGAGCATTGACAGGTGGTAATTTCCATACATCAACTCTCTTCTCGGCTCGAAATCTTGCAACAACAGCAAACGACGGTCGATATGGTTTCACTTGGTACGATAGCTCTAACTTTGGTCTTAAACCATACAACCAAAGCAAGAATGTCCGTTGCGTGCGTGACGCCTCGGAGGCCGAGCTCGAAGCACTTGGAGCTTCGAATAGCGGAGATATGAACGAAGATGATTTTTAAATGATACAAACGAATTAACATAGCGAAAAAATCCTACCTCCTCAATCGCGGGGGTAGGATTTCTCGCTTTTATGGCAAATTGCAATTAACACATCAAAACCCATTTTTGAAAAACGAATCTGCTGTTTTTGTAAATGAAACCTTCTAACCCCTAAATATTTATATTATGAAACAGTTGAGATTTTCTCTGGCAGTTCTCGCCGCAACAATGGCGTGTGCTGCGTGTACGGTCGATCAGACCGGAACTATTGAAGCGACGCGCCGCATTGAGATCGCGGCCGAAATGGAAACGACCAAAACTGAACTTAACTATGACGGTAAGTTCCTTTGGTCTGCGGGAGATGAGTTAGGTGTGTTCGGCCTTACGACTAAAAATGCGAGATTCGCTACTGACATTCAGCATAGCTCGGCTTATGCTACCTTCTCGGGTGAAATCGGATATGACGATGAGCCCCAATTCTGCTACTACCCTTACGTCGAGGGTGCAACCGACGTGACTGCTGTGCCGATGAGTCTGCAAGCGCGTCAGCTTGTCAGCCTCAATGAGGAGAACTATATCCTCGGTCCTAACAACCCCAAGACGGGTACTCTCACCGAGGTGAGCGAGGGTAAGTACTCGACCGCCGTGAAGTCGCATATGAGCTTGCTCAAATTCAAGATCGATGCGCGTGGTACCGATCTGTATGGTATGCGTCTTGACAAGATTACGATCAAGCGCGATGGAGCAACTCTGACGGGTAACTTCAAGGCCAACGTCAAAACGGGTATGATCACTCCGGTGGCTAATCAGACCTATGATTACGCCGAGACCGTTGTTGAGACTCGCCCCTACCTTAGATCGGTGGTGCAGACCTACACGATGATCTATCCCGATATCCCTGCTGGTAGCACCTACACCATCGAGATTATGGCATCGGACGAGAATGGCTCGAAAACAGCAACATTTACTCGCTCGACAAGCAAGGCTATGCAGGACGGCACGGCTTACAATATGAACCTTGTATTGGCTGATTTCGACCTCAAAATCACCAACTCGACCGAGACAAAGTTCAATTCGTTCTCGATTGAGGCGTCGAAGAACTCGGGTAAAATTCTCGGTACTGAGTTGTACTACGATGGTCGTGCAACAAAGACTCGCACAGCAACCGGTGTAACCGCAACCATCAACACTGACGAGAAGTCAATCAATGCAGTTATCCCCTATCTGTATGACTTCAAGTTGGCGGCAACGTTTACCGTTCCGTCGGGTGTCAAGGTCTATGTGGGCTCGACTTTACAGCAGAGCGGTGTGACGGTGAATGATTTCTCGCAACCCGTTGTTTACCGCGTCGTAGCAGGCGAGGGTACTCAGAACGAGGTTGAGACTCAGTACATTGCAACGATTACCAACACGGGTCTGCCCGTAGTTGTGATCAACCAGTCGGACAATATGCCCACAGGTGATAATATGACTTGGGTAACGTGGACAAATACCGGCATCAAACTCCGTCACAAAGAGTCGGAATGGGCTGAGGACGACCAGATTACAATCTACAACAACGATGGCTCGATCAACCTGAATACCGTTGTTGGTGGTGTACGTCTGCGTGGTAACGTATCGCAGGAGTTCCCCAAAAAGCCCTTTGCTATCAAGTTCAAGAAGAAGCAGGAGGTGCTCGGTATGCCCGCGCACAAGCGTTGGTGCTTGCTGGCTAACTGGCTCGACCGTACCGCAATCCGTAACGACGTGTCGGTTGCTTTGGCTAATCAGACCATCGCCGCTTGGCAGAACGAAGGTCTTGAAGAGGGTTTGACCTACAATCCTCGCGGTCAGCACGTCGAAGTTGTGTACAACGGTATCCACATTGGTAACTACCTGCTTTGTGAGCAGATCAAGATCGACGAAAACCGCGTTAATATCCAGAAGGAGTATGACCAAGACGAGCCTAAGGGCATCTCGGAGGTTGGTTATCTGATCGAGTTCGACGATTCGAAGGACGAGCTTAACAATTTCAGCACCAGCCGTCGCAAGCTTCCTTGCCAGCTCAAAGACGAGGTTCCCGTAAACGGAGAGCACTGGAACTACGTTAAGAACAAGGTTCAGGGTATTGAGGATAACCTCTACAACAAGAAGTTCGCTGAGGCATACGAGGATCTCGATATCTATTCGGTAATCGACCAATGGTTTCTCTTCGAGCTTGCGATGAACGATGAGTACCGCCACCCGAAGAGTGTTTACTACTATATGGACGGCGACAAGAAGCTCAAAGCAGGTCCCGTTTGGGACTTCGATTGGCAGACCTTCCCCAACTTTACAGGTATCAGCCAGATCGGTGGTCGTAAGCCGAACTATGGTTCGAGCATCAGCATTATGATGTACACCAAGGCTACTACAAGCGGCTGGTTTGAAGACGCACCGTATATGTGGTATCCCTATTTGGTTAATGACGATGCTACGTTCAATGCAGCTGTAAAGGAGCGTTGGAATGTGATGAAGCCGTACTTGCAGAATGTTGTATGGTACATTGATATGCTTGCTGAGCAGAATGCCGTTTCGGTTGAATACGATAGAGCGATGTGGCCTATCGAGTCGAAAGAGCGTTCAAGTACTCACGCACATAGCGGTGACGAGCGTATGACCTACGAAGAGTCGATTGAGGCTATGAAGACGTTCATTAACGATCGTATCGCTGTAATGGATAAGCACTTCAATAGCTTGTAATAGAGCTTTGAGTAATAACGATAAAGGGTTGTGCCTCAGCACAACCCTTTATTCTTATATATAGCGCAGTCATTACTCGCTATGCTCTCCTACGCTCCCTTATTGCTCCATTACTCCCTTGCACCTGTGCGCCTTTGCACTTTTGCACCCGTGTTTCTTTGCACCCGTGCACCCTTGCTCACTCGCCCCCTCGACTGCTCGCCACTCCTCTACTCGTGCGAGGTGATGTCGGCAAGTTCGTCGGTGATTGCCTGCTGGCGGCGTTTGTTATAGGTCAGGCGAAGTTCATCAAGCAGGTCGTTTGCATTATCCGACGCTGTCTGCATTGCTACCGTTCGTGCCGCGTGCTCCGAGGTGGTATTATCGAGCAGAATCTCATACATCTGAGTCTTAACCGCGTATGGCACCAAACTCGACATCATCTCCTCAGCCGACGGCTCGAAGATATAATCGGCGTCGGCAACCTTAGCATCGACCTCAAATCGCTCCGCCGCAACGGGCAGCAAGCGATCCAAAGTCGCCACTTGACGTCCCATCGAGTGGAAATGGTGATATGCAACCTCCACACGATCAACTCGTTCAGCCACATACTCCTCAATCAGCCACTCGGTCAATCGCGCCACCTCTTCGTACGTGTAATCGCCTATCGAGGTCGGAAATTCGCGACACATTGCGCAACCGCTCTTAGTCATCGCCACTGCCATCTTCTCGCCAATCGCCACAACCTCTACCTGCTCGAAACCTTCGGCATAAAGGCGCATTACCGCCTCATTTACCACCTTGATTGCCGAGGCATTAAATCCTCCACAGAGCGACGTATCCGACGCCAAAGCGACCAAAATCGCTCGTTTCGAGGCGTTGTGCGGCGCGACCAAAGGTGAACGCACCTCGGTTGCGGCACGCAGGGTGGCAACCATTGCCGACAGACGCGACTCATACTCGGCAAACGACAGCGCCGCACCCTGCACTTTGTGCAGTTTTGCCGACGCAACCATCTTCATTGCCGAAGTGATTTTGAGCGTACTCTGTACCGAGGCAATACGTCCTTTGATCTCTTTGAGCGATGCCATACGACTATACCTTTAACTGTGCCGCAACGCGCTCGGCTGCCTTCTCGATTCGAGCCGTAACCTCATCATCAATAACGCCTTCGCGCAACTTTTCATATACATTTGTAGACTCCAACTCACGCAACAGTTCGCGTTCGAAATCTGCTACTTGATCAATCGAGATGTCGCGCATAAGTCCGCGTGTGCCGCAATAGAGCACCGCAATCTGATGTTCAACTGCCATCGGCGCATACTGTGGTTGCACGAGCAATCGGGTATTTTTACGACCCTTGTCGAGCGTCGCCGCCGTAACGGCGTCCATATCGCTCGAAAACTTCGAGAATGCCTCCAACTCGCGGTACTGAGCCTGGTCGATTTTGAGCGTACCCGCCACCCTCTTCATCGTCTTGATCTGAGCGTTACCTCCCACACGCGACACCGAGATACCCACATCGACTGCGGGACGATTGCCCTGATTGAAAAGGTTGGTATCGAGGAAGATCTGACCGTCGGTAATCGAGATCACATTGGTCGGGATATATGCCGAGACATCACCCGCCTGAGTCTCGATAATCGGCAGAGCCGTCAGCGAGCCGCCACCGCGCACCTTGCCGCGCAACGATTCGGGCAGGTCATTCATCTGCTCGGCAACCTCCTGTTGGTTGATAATCTTCGCCGCACGCTCCAACAGACGCGAGTGCAGGTAGAAAATATCACCCGGGTATGCCTCACGACCCGACGGACGACGCAACACTAACGACACTTCACGATATGCCACTGCCTGCTTCGAAAGGTCATCATAGACAACCAGCGCGTGGCGACCCGTATCGCGGAAATATTCGCCAATGGCAGCACCCGCAAAAGGTGCCAGATATTGCAATGCCGCGGTATCGGCAGCCGTTGCTACGACCACGATCGAATAGTCCATTGCGCCATTCTTGCGCAGCGTTTCGACCAACGACGCAACCGTCGATGCCTTCTGACCCACAGCCACATAGATACAATAGATCGGCTCGCCCTTCTCGAAGTTCTTACGCTGATTGATGATCGTATCGACCGCGATTGCCGTCTTACCCGTCTGGCGGTCGCCAATGATCAACTCACGCTGACCACGACCGATGGGGATCATTGCATCGATAGCCTTCAAACCCGTTTGCAGGGGTTGATTCACCGGCTGGCGGAAGATCACACCCGGAGCCTTGCGCTCCAACGGCATCTCTACCCTCTCGCCACCGATCGGACCTCGACCATCGAGCGGCTCACCCAGAGGATCAATCACGCGACCAAGCATCTGCTCGCTGACCAAGATCGACGCCGTACGTCCCGTACGCTTGACCGTCGCGCCCTCCTCAATGCGGTCGGTCGGACCGAGCAGCACGGCTCCCACGTTATCCTCTTCGAGATTCATCACAACAGCGCGATCGCCATTCTCGAACTCCAACAGCTCGCCTGCCTCGGCATTGCCCAAGCCATAGATACGTGCCACGCCATCACTCACCTGCAACACCGTGCCCACCTCGGCAAACTGCGCCCCGAGATCAATCCCCTGTAATTCCGCCAACAGAACCTCAGAAACCTCTGCCGGCTTGATATTCTCTTTATCCATAGTGTGTTATAGAATTCTTTTATTGTTGCCGACCAACCCGCGACGCACCGTTTCGAGCTGCGTGCGGATCGACGCATCAACCTGCTTATCGTCCATTCGCAAACGGAATCCTCCAATCAGATCCTCGTCCACACGACAATTCAACTCCGCCTCGCGGCTACCCGTCAGCTGCTTAGCCAACTCGCCAATACGCACCTTAGTCTGCTCATCGAGCGGTGCAGCGGTCGTCAATTCGACATCGACAATGGCGTGACGCTCCTTAACGATACGCACCAACGAGTGGAGCATAAATTCGAGATAACGCTCGCGGCGATGTGCTAAAACCATTCGCACGAAACGCTCCATCGACTCGCTCAACGCTCCACCGACACATTTCGCCATCAACGACACCTTGCGCTCGACATCGAGGGTAGGTGCCACAACCGTCTCGCGCAACTGCGTCACTTCACCCATATACATAGCCAAACTACGCGCCTCATCGAAGACCACGCGCTCCTCGCCCCGAGCCGCCGCAAAATCCGCCAACGCCGTAGCATATCGTTTAGCTATCGTACCCGTATACATCGTTTATGCCTCAGTATTAGTCGGTTGGTTGTTCATTTCGTCGAGCAAGCGATCGACCAGCACCGTCTGCGACTGCTTATCGCGCAACTCGCCTCGCAGCAACTTCTCACTCAAAGCCACCGCCAACGCAGCCACCTGCTGGCGACCATCGCGCAAAATCTGCTCACGCACCTCCTCGGCCTGCTCGCGTGCCTCCACAACGATACGCTGAGCCTCCTCCGAAGCCTTCGTACGCGCCTCAGCCACAATGCGATCGCGCTCGTCCGCTGCCGAGCGAAGAATCTGCTGACGCTCCGCCTCCGCCTTCTCGACAATAGCCTCGCTATCGAGCGTAACGCGCTCCAACCGCACTTCGGCCTCGTGAGCCGCGTCGATCGACGAATCGATAAATTTTCGTCGCTCCTCGACCGAACGCAGGATCACCGGAAAGCCAAACTTGCAGAGCAGGAACAGCACCACTCCAAACGCCAACGAGGTCCAAAAGAGCAGTCCAAGTTCGGGTTGCAAAAGTCCCATAATCTAGTCTGTTTAAGACGATTAGAGAGCCATAAAGCAGACTGCAACTGCGAACAGTGCAACGCCCTCGATCAGTGCCGCAGCAATGATCATCGTCGTACGCAACTTATCCGTAACCTCAGGCTGGCGAGCCGAAGCCTCCATCGTAGCCTTACCGATCTTCGAGATACCGAATGCTGCGCCGATAACTGCGATAGCTGCGCTAATAGTTGCGCCCAAAATACCTAATGTTTCCATAAATGTGTGAGTTTAGTTATTTGTATTATTTTCAATTTGTTTCGTTTCGTGTTCGTGCTCCTCGGTGTGCTGTGCTGCGCCGATAAATACCGCCGACAACATCGTAAAGACAAATGCCTGCAAGAAGGCAACCAACAGCTCCAAGCAGTTCATAAAGATCGACAGCACCACCGACACCGCACTCATCGAGCCATTGACTGCCGCCCCCAACTCAGCCGTCGCGAAGACAATGCAGGTCAAGATCAAGATGATCGCGTGCCCCGCCAAAATATTGGCAAACAATCGGATCATCAGCGAGAAGGGCTTGGTGAACAGACCTATAAACTCGATCGCGGGCATAATCGGGATCGGCACTTTGAGCCACGTGGGCACCTCAGGCCAGAAGATCTCCTTCCAATAGTCGCGCGTACCGAACAGATTGACTGCCAAGAACGTAGCCATAGCCAACACCAGCGTCACCGAGATATTACCCGTAACATTAGCTCCCGCGGGAAAGATCGGAATCAATCCCATAAGGTTATTGACAAATATAAAGAAGAACGCCGTCAGCAGATAGGGGGCAAACTTGCGGTAGTTCGGACCCACACAAGGAATAATGATACCCTCCATCACCGAGTCGATCACCATTTCGAGCACACCCGCAAGACCGCCTTTCGACTTCGTATCGGGCTTATCGTTGCGGTAGCGACGCGCCACTCCCAACACAATGAGCAGTAGCACCGTGCAATTGACAAACAGACCCGCCACGGTCTTGGTTATTGAGAGGTCAATCGGGCGCAGTTGCTCACCATCAGCCGTTTGCTCGACGATTTTGCCAGCATACTTTCCCTCTTCGGCAATCGAGAAACCCTCATACGTGTGACCGTGGTGCAGTTTCGATGAGCTGAAACAGTACCACTTGCCCGCCGCAGAACGCACAATTACCGGCAGCGGCACCGTAACGTGTCGCTCGCCCACCGTACAGATGTGCCACTCGTAGCTATCGGCAATATGGCTCAGCACGACCTCCTTGACATCGAGAGCCGCCTCCTGCCCAGCCGGCTCCGCCTGCTCCACCTGTTCCGCCGGCTCCTCCGTCGCCTCGATCGTTGCCTCGACCACCTCTGCCACCGACTCCTCGGTCTGAGCCCACGCAGGCTCGGCTACCAACAGCGACAAAAGCACCAATATGTTGATCAACAACTTCATTCGTTTCGTGTTCATTTCGCGGTGTCCACCTCGGCACACACCTCGATCGTATCCTTATAGACATTGACAAATCCGCTACGGATTGCCACGCGGTGCTCCGCGCCCTGCGCCGTATAGATCACATCGCCCCTTTCGAGCGACGAGAGCAACGGTGCGTGACCCTTCAACACAGTGAACTGCCCCGCCGTGCCCGACAGCTTTACACTCTCAACCTCAGCGCGGCAAACAACGCCCGCAGGTGTAACGATTGTCAATTGCATATAACTATATATTATTTGTTCGACGCCTCGGCAAGCAGTCGCTCACCCTTAGCTATCGCGTCATCAATCGTACCGACATTCAGGAACGCCTGCTCGGGCAGATGATCAACCTCGCCATCGAGAATCATCTTAAAGCCGCGTATCGTTTCGTCGATCGGAGTCATCACACCCTTCACGCCCGTAAACTGCTCAGCCACCGAGAAGGGCTGCGACAAGAATCGCTGCACACGACGTGCGCGATTGACAATCGTACGATCCTCGTCCGAAAGCTCGTCCATACCCAAAATGGCGATGATATCCTGCAACTCCTTATTTCGTTGCAAAATCTGCTTCACGCGCTGAGCCGTCTGGTAGTGCTCCTCGCCGACGATATTCGGGTCGAGGATACGCGAGGTCGATTCCAATGGATCAACCGCAGGATAGATACCCAGCTCGGCAATCTTACGGCTCAAAACGGTTGTTGCGTCGAGGTGCGAGAAGGTCGTCGCGGGTGCGGGGTCGGTCAAGTCGTCAGCAGGGACATAGACCGCCTGTACCGAGGTGATCGAGCCACTCTTGGTCGAGGTGATTCGCTCCTGCATCTGACCCATTTCGGTTGCCAGCGTGGGCTGATAACCCACCGCCGAAGGCATACGACCCAATAGTGCCGAAACCTCCGAACCAGCCTGCGTAAATCGGAAAATATTGTCGATAAAGAACAGAATATCGCGTTTTTCGCCCTCGGCACCGCCATCACGGAACGACTCCGCAACGGTCAATCCCGACAGCGCAACCGAGCGACGTGCTCCCGGCGGCTCGTTCATCTGACCAAACACCAATGTAGCCTGCGACTTAGCCAGCTCCTCGTAGTCGATCTTCGAGAGGTCCCAATGACCCTCCTCCATACTCTTGCGGAACTCCTCACCATAACGGATTACCCCCGACTCGATCATCTCGCGCAACAGGTCGTTACCCTCGCGCGTACGCTCACCAACGCCCGCAAAGACCGAATAACCATTGTGACCCTTAGCAATGTTGTTGATCAACTCCATAATGAGCACCGTCTTACCAACACCTGCGCCACCGAACAGACCAATCTTACCACCCTTCACGTATGGCTCCAAAAGGTCAATCACCTTGATACCCGTATAGAGCACCTCCTGCGAAGTCGCCAACTCCGAGAACTTGGGCGGCTCGCGGTGAATCGACGTCGCTCCATCACGATCGAGCGCGCGCATACCATCAATCTCCATTCCCGTAACATTCATCAGACGACCCTTGATTTGATCGCCTACGGGCATCGAGATCGGTGCGCCGAGAGCCTCGACAACCATACCTCGACGCAAGCCATCGGTCGAATCCATCGCCACGGTACGCACCGTACGCTCACCGACGTGCTGCTGCACCTCGATGATCAGATCGGTTGTTCCGTCGCGCTTGACCCTCAATGCTTCGTGAATTGCAGGCAACTCGCATTTTTGTTCGTCAGTCGGAAAATGAACATCGACCACAGGGCCGATAATCTGGGAAATATAACCCGTCATCATATCTATCTTTGTTGCGTTTTCTCAGCTTTAATATCGTAAATCGTGCCCAGAGTCACCTCTGCCCCACATTTGCTGTCTTCTACGCAAAACATAGGCGCACGAACCGCAACAAATATAGCAATTTTTTCTTAAATTCAAAACTTTCATTCCATAAATGACCACACAAACACATCTTCCACAACCACCTCACACCCAAAAAAAAGCGATCCCCGCCCGAAGGCGAGGACCGCAAAAATCAGTGTGAAACTATCGATTAGTTCCAACCGGGGTTCTGACCCAAGTTGGGGTTGATCAAAGTAACACCGCTGGGCAGGGGATCCAAGTAGTTCTTACCCTCATTGAATACGCGAACGCGATCGGGGTGGAACGGCGAGATATACTTCTTGCCATCAACAGTTACCCAGTAATCGCCAGCCTTGTCTGCGCCATCACCTACGATGTCCTCCCAAGTCTTACCAGCGTGCAGACCTTCCCAGTCGTATACATTCTGAGTGTAGTCGTAGTAAGCACGAACTGCCTCCTCGCTAACACCTACACGACCTGCGGGGTTCTTAGCGAAGTCGAGCTGAGCACCCATCTTCCAACGCATCAAGTCATCGTTACGGAAACCGTCGCAGATGAGCTCGCAACGACGCTCACGACGAACCTCCCAGATGAGCTCGTTTACACCGTAAACGTTCTTGGGATCCTTGGTGATAGTGGTACCGTTAACCGAAACAGTATTATTCGAAACGGTCAATGCGGGAATCTTACCGTGCTTAGTACGGAGCAAGTTGATCGACTTGTCAGCGTCAGCCTGAGTCATCGAACCCAGCTCAGCGCAAGCCTCAGCATAGTTCAACAGAACCTCAGCGTACATATAAACGGGACCATCAGTATCGTTGTAGGGAGCCAAGTTGGTAGCGCTTGCGTTGATGTAATCGTCCCAGCTAACGAACTTAGTCAACCAGTAACCGGTAGTCGAGTTGATACCGCTTCTCCACGAGTAGGTATCCAACATTACAACCGAGTCACAAACGTTGTGAGCCAGACGAGCGTCACGACCACGGATAGCCTTCTCAACGGTCGAATCGTCGAAACCAGCCTCACTTACGTGGATAGGCAGACCATCAGCGTTGCAGTACGACTCAACAGCGTCCTTAGTCATACCCCAAGTAGGAGTCGACGAAGTCGAGTAGCCGTGCAGACCGTGACCCAACTTAACGTCACCATCATACTGGAACTGCTTGTACATAATCATCTCGGTGTTACCCTCCAACGACTTCGAAACGTAGTTCGATGCGTAGTCCTCGTGAACCGACCACTTGCCGCTGTTCATAACCTCCAAAGCAGCGTCCTTAGCGATCTGGAAGAACTCCTTAGCAACAGCATCGTTATTCTCGTGATACTTCTGCCAAGCACCCTCGTAGAGAGCTGCACGCGACAGCATAACCCAAGCTGCATACTTGTGGAACGAACGACCATCAGTGTAATCGCGGCAGTTCTCGCCAGCGAACTTCAAGTCAGCGCATACGTTGCGCATAATCTCAGCGCGATCAGTACGCTCCTTAGCCTGCCACTCGGGGTCGTTCATATCAACCTCGCTGTCCTGCCATACGCAGTCACCGTAAGCGCGAACAACATCAAAGTGCTGGATTGCACGGTAGAAACGGCAGAAACCCTCATAGTGGTTGCGAACCTCAGCCGAAAGATCAGGCATATACTCGTTCATACGAGCAATAATCAAGTTAGCACGACGAGCCTCTACATACGACGACTTCCAAATGCCGGTACCTGCGGGAATGATATCGCTGTACTCAGGATTGTTGTTGTCCTGACCATAGTCATCACTCTTCGTATCAGCATAGAAACGACCGCTGTGAGCTGCGCCGTAGCTCGAGAATGCAGAGTAGAAATAGTTGGTCTCCATTTTGAGAGCAGTCTCGCCCTGCCAGAAGGTCGAACCATCTGCGAAAGCGTCCTGCGGCTCCTCAGTAAGGAACTGCTCGCAACCAACCAAAGCTGCGGTTGCGAAGACCATTGCTGCAATTAATATCTTTTTCATATTCTTATGTTACTTTTGAGATTAGAACGAAATCTGAACACCACACGACCAAGTACGGCAGAACGGGTTACCACGGCCACCACCGTCACCCCAACCCTGTACATCGTACTCGGGGTCGATTGCTCCGTCCAACTTGTCGATAGTAAAGAGGTTCTGAACGCTGAAATATACGCGAGCCTTCTCGATTGCAGCCTTCTTGGTCCAATCTGCGGGCAGAGTATAACCTACGGTTACGTTCTTCAAACGCAAGTACGACATATCGCTCAGGTACTTAGTCTGGGGAGCGTAGTTGTTGTTACCCGAGTACGAAGCCAAACCGTTGATCGAACCAGCGTGACCAATGTAAGGACGCGGGAACTTAGCATCGGGGTTCTCGGGAGTATAGTAGTCGAGCAAGTTCGAGAAGACGTTCGACGAACGACCCTGAGTCAAAGGCAGGATACGCGAAGTCTGAGTCCACATCTCACGCTTGCCAACGCCCTGGAACAAGAACTCGAAGTCGAGACCCTTCCACTGCAAGCCAGCACGCAACGAGTACTCGTAGCGAGGCATATAGTTACCGATACGGATCAAGTCACCGTGGTTGTCGATGGTACCGTCACCCGAATCAACCTTACCGTCACCATTCAGGTCAACATACTTAACGTCACCCTCAGTCGGCTCGAAGCCACCCGAGGTCAGAGCCTTCTGGTAGGTGTAGAGGTCTACACGCGAACCGTCAGCCAGAACTACACCGTTAGCAGCCTCATCAGCAGTGAAGTAAGCGTCAGCGGTCTGGAAGCCCCAGATCTCGCCCCACTCCATACCTTCGTAGTAACTGGTCAGAGCGCCTGCGTTCTTACCCCACTTAACGATCTTCGACTTGCTGTCAGCCAAAGTAGCGGTAGCGTAGATACGGAAGTCCTTGTTGAACGAGTGGTTGTAGTCGATCTGCAACTCCCAACCGCGGCTGCGCATATCACCACCGTTTACGTTAGGCATCGACGACAAACCGATCTCGTAAGCAACCTGGTCAGCCGTTACCAACATACCGGTGGTCGAACGCTGATACCAGTCGAATACGATGTTCAGGTCATTCTCGAAGAAACCGAGGTCAAGACCAATGTCGAAGGTCTTGATAGTCTCCCAAGTCAGTGCGGGGTTGCTTACGCCCGGCATACCGAAGTATACCAACGAACCGTTTGCGCTATCAGGACCGATCCAGCTCAACGAGCTATCGCCGATAGTTGCGATGAAAGGATAGAAAGCACCAGCGGTTACGTCCTCGTTACCGATCATACCGTACGATGCACGAACCTTCAAGTTGCTTACAACGTTCTGATTCTTCATAAAGTTCTCCTCCGACAGACGATAACCTACCGAAGCCGAGGGGAAGAAGCCCCACTTCTGGTTCTTAGCGAACTTCGACGAACCGTCGAAACGACCGTTCAACTCAACGAGAACCTTATCCTTCCAGCTGTAGTTGATACGACCGAAGAAACCAGCAGCAGCACGCTTTGCCTTCGACTCGCTAACGGTAGCCTTACCATCAGCGTTCTCAGTCAACGACAGAACGGGATACAAGGTGTTGATCATATTCAGCGAAGTAGCGCCGATAGTCTGAGTGAAGTAGTCATCCGAGTTGAAACCGAGCTTAACTGCCAAGTTGTGATTCTTGCAGAAATCAACGTTGTAGTCGAAGTATGCGTTGAATGCGTTAGCGCGATTCTTAACGATAGTCTTCGATACGCTGTTGGTGCTAGCCAAAGCATACTTAGGCGAGTAAGCCGACCACCAGTTTGCTACGTAAACCGGTACGCGAACACCATTCGAGATGTAGTTCAGAATGCTACGAGTGTAGTCAGCGTGGAAGGTCAGACCCTTAGCGATGTTGATGTCAACATTTGCACCAACGCGCAGGTAGTCGTCCTGACCCTTCTGAGTAGGCCAACCTACGATGAAACCATTACCGTGGCGGAAGTACAAGCCCTTACCACCTGCAGCAGCAGCACTTACCGACTCACCGGTGTTAGGATCGATACCACCGTCCGAAATACCATAGGGGAAGAATGCGGGGAAACGCATAGTGTAGTAGTACAAGTCCGAATCCGACTCCTTGTTACCATAAGGATACTTGAACACCTTCTCGGTGTACATCATCTTGGTACCAATGCGCAACCACTTCTTAACCTGCGACGAAGTCGAAACGTTAGCAGTTACACGCTGCATCGACTCCTCCTCGGCCATCTTCATCAGACCGTCCTGCTTGTAGTAGTTCATCGAAACATTGTACGAAGTCTTACCTGCGCTACCTGCAACAGTCAGGTTGTGGCTGTGCTGGAACGAGGTGTTCTTGATCATTTCCTTGTTAGGATCAGCAACACGGTAGAACTGTGCAACACCCGAAGCATCGTAGATATAGTCACGACCGTAAACGTAGGTCTGACCCAGCTCACCAGCCTCGTAAGCAGCGAGGTTGTTGTCCAACCAGTTCTTCATAGGATCCAACAGTTTCGAGTAGTACATACCGAATGCCTCCGAGTCATACAGACCGCTGGTATTCTCGTTTGCCAACATCGTAAACTTCATTGCCTCCAATGCGTCGTAACCGGTAGCATACTTAGGCAGGTCGATAGGCTCGTTCCAAGCGAAGTTAGCCGAGTAGGTAACCTTTGCGTTGTCCTTAACCTCCGAACCGTCCTTCGAGGTGATCAATACAACACCGTAAGCACCACGAGTACCGTAGATCGAAGCCGAAGCAGCATCTTTCAGAACCGAGATGTTAGCAATGTTGTCGGGGTTAACGAACGACAGGTCGCTGATCTCAACACCGTCAAGCAGGATCAGAGGCTTGTTGTTACCGTAAACCGAAGTAGTACCACGAACCTTAATGGTGGGCGATGCGCCAAGGTCAGCAGTAGCGAAGGTTACAGTCAGACCAGGAACGGTACCCTGCAAACCCTTCGATACATCAACGATAGGCTTGCTCTCGAAGGTCTTAGCTACGTCAACCGAAGTAACCGCACCAGTCAGGTTGGCCTTCTTCTGAGTACCGAAACCTACGACAACAACGTCGTCGATAGTCTGCGAATCATCTGCCAAAGTTACGATCATACCGTCGTAAGCCTTAACAGTCTGAGCAACGTAACCAATGTACGATACCGAAACCTCTGCGCCTTCGGGAACTGTCAACGAGAAGTTACCGTTAGCGTCAGTAGTTGTACCGTTGGTCACACTACCCGCTTGAATTACCGAAGCACCGAAGACCGGTTCACCTGCCGAATCCTTAACGGTACCCGAAACCTTGACTGACTTCTGAATCTCGGTGCTCTCGCTCCAAGCCTCAGCTGCCATCAAATTCGTTGTGCACACTGCCAATGCCAGCGTGAACAACAAACCAATAGTCAATTTTCTTTTCATAGAGTAAAAAATTAAGTTAGATAAAGATTTAAATAACAGTGGTGTATCTGTTTTTTCTAAGTTATTCTCTCAGTTAGTTTTATTCCTCAATTTACTCACAAATATGCGGCACAGACACGTCTGTACACTCCATATCATTATACAAAGTTAGGAATCTTTTTATTAACTGCCAAATTTTATCACTTTTTTTTGAACTTTTTAAACTTTTTTATAAAAATGCGTTAAAATTTCATAGCTATACAACCCTATCGACCGCCAATCATTTACACCTATATTTATTATATATAATAAGCGATCACGTTGAAATTTCGGGACGAATGTTTGCGATTCACACTACAAAACACGATATTTGCACATATTTTATCACGACACGCAATGGATTGGCTGATTGATTTGGGATATGTCGGATTGTTCATCGGAACGTTTGTAGCGGGGACGGTGCTGCCGCTCTCGTCCGATGTGCTGTTGGTGGGGCTACTCGCCGCAGGTGGTAACCCATTGGCGTGCCTGATCGTGGCGACATTGGGTAATTGGTCGGGCGCGATGACATCATACGCCTTGGGGTGGTATGCCAAGTGGGAGTGGCTCGATAAGTATTTCAAAATCAAGCCCGAAACCATCGAACGCCAACGCCAGCGTATCGACCGCTACGGAATATGGTTGGCAGCAATCTATTGGGCACCGATTGTGGGCATAGTGATTATGGTCGCACTCGGACTCTACAAAACTCGTCCGCGTGCAACCGCTCTGATCGCCCTTGTCGGGGCGTTCCTGCGCTTTCTATTTTGGATTTTAATGAATGCCGTTTGGCAGCAGACTACCCTATTTTCGTGAATCTAACTCATTGAGTGCAAAAGCGTATGCTCCGAGCGATACGGCGCGACTTGCACCCAATTTCGAGAATACTATGCCAATACGTTTTTCGGGATCGTAGCTAACCGTGCGGTCACTGCCATAGACCTTCAATTCGCACTGCTGACCGCGGGCGAAACGCTCGAACTGAGCCTCATCATCAAGTTCATAGACCGCCACCGGCATACGCGCCGTGCGCTCACCCTCAGTGAGTTGCGATAGCGTAGAGCGCATTTCAGCCATCACCGAGGGCATTATATATTTACGTGCGCCCGTCAATCCGCCACCCACGACGATCAAGCCGTCCAGTAGCGACGCCACCGACGCAAAAGCGTCGCCCGTAGCGCGTCCAAACTCAGCAAACGACCCGATTGCCGCAGCACGATCGCCCTCGCGCACACCCTCGGCAACCTCGTATATCTCTTTGGGAGTCAGGCGGTGATCCACCTCACCCGACAGTTCGCCATAGACACGTTGCACGGCGCGAATCGAGACACTATCCTCGACAATTGCATCGGGGTAGATTCGATTACGAAGGCAGTAGATTTCCACGCACGAATTATCGCCCACGTGCATACGTCGATCCACCGACATACCGAATCCAAATCCCGTACCCCACGTGAAACCCAGCAAGTTATGGAATCGCTTGGCACTTCCTGCTGCTGCCAGACGCGCATTCACTTCGGGCAGTGCACCCGCCAACGCCTCGCCATAAGCGAACAGATCGGCATCGTTATTGATCCAAACGGGCAGTCCAAATCGCTCACTCAAATAGTCACCCAACGCCACGCCCTCGCTCAGACAGGGGAACGTCGGCAGGAACCCGCCACCGATAATGCCACGCGGATAGTCAGCCGGACCTGGGAAAGCAAAGCTAATCGCCACCGCAGGCTCGGCAAGTTGCGCCATCACTCGCTCGAAACCCTCGACAATGGTCCGCATACAGAGGTCCAGATCGTGAGCATTCGACGGCAGTGTAACCGTCTCACCGACAAATTGATTGGCACGAATTGCGCCAAAGACGAAGTTGGTTCCGCCCGCATCGAGCGTTATGACCGTACGTGGATCGTTGCTATACATCGTTTCAAGTGGTTTTAGTTGGTTATTCGAGCAAATTTCGCACCTGCGGCGTACTCGGATAGTTCAAAGTTACTCATTTTTTGGCTAAACGCCAACACCCAACAAAAAAAAACGACTGCCCGAATCGCTCCGAGCAGTCGTCGATATGTGACAAAACGGGTGATTTTACTCGCCGTCCTCGAACTCAACACCCAAACGCTTGCCTGTGCGGAATTTCGAGTTCTCCATCTTGGTATTGAACTGGTCGACCGTCGCGCGGCTCACGCTGCTATAAGGCGGCACAAGCAGGTCGAAATCGAACGCAAACTCGATTGCCGACTCCAACACCGAGATGATCGTCGAGCGGTCGATACGCTCCATACCAAAGTTGCGATACGAGTACGGAGTCTTCATACGACCCTCGACAAAGAACGCACCCTCGGAGTTAATAAACAGACGACCAATCAGATAACCCTCGTCCTCGTTGCGGTTGTAGCGGAACGAATCTGCCAGAAAGTTGTAGATATTGACCACGCCGCAATAGCTACGATCACGATCCTCAGCCACATAATCGGTACCCAGCACAGGGTGCGACGCATCGAAATCGAATACGTTGGTATGCATCGTGAAGATCACCATTTCGCCTGCGATTTGAATCTGCGCCTCGAACTTACCACGGTCGCGGTAGTCGATTCGCACACGTCTGTCGAGCTTACCTTCGAGCTCGTCGTCGAATTCGGCATTCATCTCGTGCAGGCACTCTTTGAGCAGATTGAACGCCGTGAAGGTGTTGTCATACACCCTCTGTTTCAGATTTGATTTTTTGATCAGGGTCGCTAAGATCTCCGATCTATGACCCATTGTGTCGTTATCCATATATAATTAAAAATGATGTGCTTAACTTATCACCCTCGCCACATTTAACGCAACCTCACGTGCTGCCCCTCGTGCAACGCCGCGTCGTTCGGCAAGCGATTGAGCGTAGCCAACTTAGCCAATCGAACGCCATAACGCTGAGCCACCGCACGCAACGTTTCGCCCTCAGTGGCGGTGTGGTAGAGGTCCGAGCCGACATAATGTTTCTGCTTGCGCTGCAAAAATACGCGCTCGCCCTCGTCCAATGACGCGCCCTCGGCTACATCGTTGAACTTGTAGATCTTCTTGATGGGCAGATCGAACAGCGCGGCGATCTTCGTGTAGCTATCACCCGCCTTTGCCTCGACATACTCAGCACCATTGACCACCTGCACCGCATAGCCGTGGTGAGGATTAACCGTCACAGTATAGTTATCAATATCAACTACTTCCGTATCGTTTGCAGGCGCAGCAGGCTGCTCCGTCACAACCTCCTGCTCGACCTTCTCGACTTCGGCTACTCGCTCATCGAGCACATTGCCGCCACGGTCGTAGATGTAGAGTCGGTTCTCCTCGATAATGCGAATCAACTTCTCGGCATACTGCGGATCGGTAGCGTAACCTGCCGCCTTCAAACCTCGCGCCCACGCCACATAATCGGTCTCGGAGTGGCGGAACAGCGAGTCGTAACGCGGTTGAGTATCAATGTAATTGGCGTGATCCTCGAACGACTCCTCAGCCGAATGATACTTGCGGAAACACTCGCCCTTAGCATCGTCGTCGTGGCTGATCGAAAGCCCCGTCCAGCCCTTTTTGCATTTGATACCGAAGTGATTATTAGCCTCGACCGCCAAACGACCATTGCCGTTGTTCGATTCGAGAATACCCTGCGCGAGGGTGATACTCGCCGGAATACCATACTTCTCTTGGTGCTCGACAGCGGTCTTGCTCCAACGCGCGATGTACTCCTCGGTGGTATATTTGATACGGCTCTGCGACGCGGCAACCGACCAAATAGCCATTGCCACAAAGGTGAGCGCGACGGTGCGAATATTGATCTTCATAGAGCTAATTCGATGAATCATAAAGTGCAAAGTTAATGAAAGTTTGCACATTTATTGCATTCTCCGAGGCGAAACAGCAATTATTTTACTTTTTTTGACTTTTTTTGACCCTCCGTGCAACATTTTGTAGTATTTTTGCGTCTTCTTTATACGGAGCAAACAGATTGTGTAAATACTAATTGAAAAACAAAGATATATGCTGACTGAACAAGCCAACGAAATTTTCCGTCGCGCTATCGACGACTACCACCGCTACGACAACGTAGACACCCCGATCCAAAACCCCTACGAGGAGGGCTCACTCGAACATCTGCTCTACCTCAAAAACTGGATCGACACCGTGCAGTGGCACTTCGAAGATATTATCCGCGACCCACACATCGACCCCGTTGACGCATTAAACCTCAAACGCCGTATCGACCACTCGAATCAGGTGCGTTGCGATATGGTTGAGTATATCGACTCGTATCTGCTCAACAAGTACAAGGACGTAGTGCCCGCCGCAGACGCTCGTATCAACACCGAGACCCCCGCGTGGGCTATCGACCGTCTGTCAATCCTCGCGCTCAAAATCTACCATATGCGTGCCGAGGTCGAGCGCGACGATGTTGATGAGGAGCACCACGCAGCTTGTCAGTCGAAACTCGATATCCTCGTTCAGCAGCAGGCAGATCTCTCGACCGCTATTGAGGAGTTGATCGAGGATATTGAGGCTGGTCGTAAGTATATGAAGGTATATCGTCAGATGAAGATGTACAACGACCCCGCACTCAACCCCGTACTCTATGCCCAAAAACGATAGAATACTCGTCATACGCCTCTCGGCAATGGGCGACGTAGCGATGACGGTGCACACCGTTGCCGCACTGCGTCGCACCTATCCCGATGTGGCGATTACGGTCTTGACTCGCCGCGCGTGGGTGCCGTTCTACCGCGATGTGGAGCGTATCGACTTCCTGACACTCGAAGGCGAGAATGGCGAAAAGGGTTTCAAGCGTCTCTGCGCATTGGCAGCTGAGGCGGCAGCACGCGGCGTAACGCACGTAGCTGACCTGCACGATGTTCTGCGCACCAAATTACTGCGCACGATGTTGCATTTGCGCGGTTGCCGAGTAGCTAAATTCAACAAGGAGAAGGCACTCAAACATCGCGCTACACGCCCCACAAACAAAGACCTAACCCCACTGCGCCACAGCGTCGAGCGATATGCCAACGTACTGAGCAAGGTGGGCTATCCGATTGATGTTCCGTATGTTGAACGTCACTCGCGCCTGCTACCTGCGACATTTGGCGAGCGCACCGAAGGTCGTTGGGTCGGCATTGCACCCTTCTCGAAACAATTGAGCAAGACCTACCCCTCGCCACTGCGCGAGCAGTTGGTTGAGCAGGTAGCCGAGGAGTTCGACCGCGTGTTTATCTTCTCAGGCGGAGGTGCCGAGCGCGAATTTGCAAGCGCGATGGAGAGCCGCCACGCAAATGTTACGGCGGTTTTCGGTCGTATTCGCTTGGACGAGGAGATCGATTTGATGGCTAACCTCGACGCGATGATCTCGATGGATTCGTCGGCAATGCATATGGCGTCGCTCGTCGGCACACCAACCATATCGGTATGGGGCGGCACTCACCCCGCAACAGGTTTCTACGGCTGGGGCAGCGACGAGGCGAATTGGGTGCAACTCGATCTACCCTGCCGCCCCTGCTCGGCTTATGGCGAAAAGCCCTGTAAATATGGCGATTACCGATGTATGCGCGTCGCACCCGAACGAATTATGGAGCGACTGAAAGCGATCACACAATAGCGACAAACTGCCCGCCAAAGAGTGCGGGCAGTTTTCGTTATTCCGACGAGGTTACGCGGCGATAATCGGCAACGGAGAGATGTAGATTCAACGCCGCCTCCAACGCATTCTCATAGAGCTGCAACCACGACAACTGAGCCGACAACACATCGAGAATCGTCAGCTGACCCTCGTTATAAGAGTAGGTGCTCAATTCGAGGTTTTCACGCGCGATGTCCAGATTTCGGCGCGAGGCGAGCGACTGCGAAAGGCTGTTCTCGATCGACGACCAAGCGTCGGTTTCGTCGCGTATGATCTGGTCGCGCAGCTGCGAGTGCTCTTGTTCGCGCGAAGCAAGTTGCTGACGTGCAATACCTTCGGAGCGTCGCCGCGCACCCCAATGAAATATCGGTACATCGACCGAAAGGCTCACCGAGCCGTCGATCGTGGTATGCCATTGGGTGTTGGGCGATCGTGTCTGCCACACCGCGCCAAGACCCGCCGAGATCTGTGGCAGGTAAGCCGAACGTGCCAAACGAACACCCAGCAACGACTGATCGACCCGCAACTGCGAGGCAAGGTAATCGCCTCGACGATCGAGAATCTCGTCAAGCACCATTCGCGTGGGCAACTCGACCGCCATCATCACACTATCGGCAGGCACGTTTCCAGCCGCCTGCTCGACACCCATCAACACGTTAAAATTGTGAAGAGCAACCTGATACGCCTGTTCGGCAGCCACCAATCCATACTCCGCCTCGCTCAATCGCGTGTCGGTCATCAGCACATCGCTCCGCGAGATATATCCATTCTCGAATCGCGCATCGACGACCCGTTTGAGCGAGCGAATAATCTCGACATATTGCTCCGTAATGCGCAGTCGATCGCGTGCCGCCGCCAGATTCCAATAGGCATCGTCGGCAGCATAGACCACCTCATACTGCGTGAAGAACTCATCACACAAAGCCGCGTCAGCACCCACGCGATCGCGCTCGTAGGTCGTGCGGCGTGCACCGCCAGCATAAATCGTCTGTACAACAAGTGGTTGCACCGAAAACGAAAAGGGTTTAACTCCCACGTGTTGGCGCAACGCGACATCGAAACGCCCCGCCACATCGAGCCTCGGCAGTAACCCCGTATGGCTCAACGCCGCCTGCTCCTCAGCCGCGAGTGTCGTCGCACGTGCAATGCGCAACGTATGGCTGTAATCGACCACCGCTCGACGATACTCCGCGATCGAAATCTGGGTCTGCGCACGCACCGATACTGCACTGAATATCAATAATATTATAAACAACTTTCTCATAATTTGCGAATTTTGAAAAAGATCGAATAGCAGATCGGCAGGAAGAAAATCGTGAGCAGCGTAGCCATCAGCAATCCGCCCATAATCGTCGCTGCCATACCTCCAAACATCGCGTCGAACAACAGCGGCAACATACCGAGAATCGTAGTCACCGACGCCAACACAACGGGCACTACGCGCGACCGCGTAGCACGAACCAAAGCCACGTAAGCATCAGTGGATGTGCGTGTTTCGACCTCAATTTGATCGACCAACACCACCGCATTTTTGATATTCAT
Organism: Alistipes sp.; assembly: GCA_045638285.1. Classification (GTDB taxonomy): domain Bacteria; phylum Bacteroidota; class Bacteroidia; order Bacteroidales; family Rikenellaceae; genus Alistipes. The sequence goes on from JAZUBB010000004.1 coordinate 285,419, forward strand.
ACCCACCAGTCCGAGCAGTCCGAGCAGGGCAAAAAAGTCGAACATTCGTCCCGTCACAGCCAATCCCAGCACCACTCCGACAAAGATCAACGGCAACATCAGCAAGATCACTATCGGACGTCGGAAATCCCCGAAAAGCAACAACAAAATAAAGAAAATCAACAACATAGCCAACGGCATATTTGCCGCCAAAGCCGCATTTGATTCGCTTTGCGACTCCTGCTCACCAAAAATGCGCAACTCGTAACCCTCAGGCAGCGTAACTTCGCGCTCGATTCGCTCGCGCAGACGGTCGAAAAGCTGCTTGCTGTTTTGCCCTCGCAGTGGCTCGCATTGAGCCTTCATCACGCGCTCGCGGTTGAAGCGTTTGATCACCCCCAAACGATAGTCGAAATCGAACTCCTCGACCGCCTGCTCCAATGGATAAACTCGTCCGTTCGGATTGAATACGGGCAGCACCTGCATATTCGTAAGATTGTAATTATCAATATTTTCGTCCTTCAAAACTATCGGCACACGTCGATCGTCCTCACGAAAAACACCCAACTCGTAACCCGACGTGGCGAGGGTTATGCTACGTGCCATCTGCTCACGCGTAACGCGGATTCGCTGCCCCGTCATCTGCGAGTAGACGGGCAACCACGTCGGCACACGATTACCCCAACTATTGCGAATCGAGGTCGCGCTGCCATCGTCGCGCATAATCGCCATCGCCCGCTCGGTCAACTGCGTCAGCGTGTCGATATTGTTGCCAATGAATCCAAATTCGATCGCGCTTTCGGTCGCGGGCGAGAGCTTGAACAACGACGAACGTAGCCAAACATCTGGCTGGTTTTCAAGCGCATACTGATAGAATCGTTCCTCGACTGCCGCCGTCGAATCGGCTGTCGAAAGTTCAACCAAAATGTTGGCGAAATTGTCGCGCGGACCGACCGACGAGCTCGCTAAATAGTATCGCGGAGGAGTCGAACCAACGGTTGCCGACACACGACGCACCGACGGTTGGCGTTGCAACCACGCGCACATCGAATCAACCTGCGCCGCCGTCGCGCGGATATTAAAGCCATCAGGCAGGTAGCAATCGGCGCGAAAATAGGGTTTATCGAGCGACGGAAAGAAGTTTTGCGGCATTGTCCGCATCGCCACGAGCGAGCCAATAAATAGCGCAACAACCACGACAACCGTCACCGTTCGATGTCCGAGCAACCACTCCAATGTCTGCGTAAATCGCTGTAAGACACGTCCTTGACGCTCGTCTTTGGGTGGAGTCGTCGCGGGGCGTATCAATGCGATACCGAGCAGTGGCGTCTGGGTGAGGGCAAGCACCCAACTCAACAAGAGCGAACAGGTCAGCACCACAAACAGCGGTTTGACCATCTCGGCAACAGCCGACGCCGCCAACTGCAACGGAAGGAACGAGCATATAGCTATCAGCGTGGCACCCAACAAGTTCCACTTTGGGCGCGACGCCCCTTCGGTCAATGCCACGGCAGGTTTCACACCGCGAGCGATTGCGCGGCGAGCATTATCGACCACCACAATCGCATTGTCGACCAACATTCCCATCGCAATGATAAATCCCGCTAACGAAGTTCGATTCAGCCCCTCGCCCACCACGAGCATAATCAACATCGTGCCCCCAATCGCCAACAACAACGACGAGCCAATCACCACACCCTGACGCAGACCCATCACCAGCATAATGACCGCAACGACAATCGCAACAGACTCCAACAGATTGATTATAAACTGATTATTAGCCTCACGCGCGATCTCATCTTCGGGATAGAGCGTCACGACCTCCATTCCGACGGGCATTTGCGAGGCTAACGTGCGTAGCTGCTCCGCCACCGCACGACCACTCCGCACAACATCGCGCGTCGGGTCGGTCGCAATACCAATACCCACTGCGCGACAACCATCAATGCGCATTATCGACGTGGGAGGTTCGATCACCTCGCGCTCGATTCGCGCCACATCACCCAAGCGAAATTGTTTGCCCTCGGACGAGGTAAGCAGCTGATTTGCAATATCATCAAGCGTGCGATATGTTCCCGTTTCGAGGATTCGAATCTGCATTTCGCCCGCCAACTTCTCGCCACTATCAACCACGCGATTCTGACCGCTCATTGCGGCAATAATACTCTCAGGACGGATTGAGAAATTGCTCAACCGCGCCATCGAAACGTACACATTCACAACGGGTTGCTGTTCGCCATAGAGCACAACTTTCTGCACTCCGTCGAGCGTCACCACACGGCGTTTGATCTCCTGCGCCCACTCGCGTAGCTCCTCATCGTCAATCCCCTCGTCGCCCTTCAAACCATAATAGATACCATACAGATCGCCAAAATCGTCACCAACAGAGATCACCGACGCACCCTCAGGCAGCTCATTTTGAACGTTTTGCACCTTACGACGCAGTTCGTCCCACATCTGCGGCATACGTTCGGCAGGCGTCGCGGGCGACAGCTCGACCACAATGCGCGACAGCCCATAATAGGACTCCGAGGTGATCTTATGTATCGAACGCATTGTCTGTATCTCGCGTTCAATCGGCTCTGTCACAAGGCGTTCGACCTCCTCAGGCGACGCGCCATCGTAGTGGGTCATCAGCACCGCACTCTTGATCACAAACGGCGCGTCCTCCTTCTTGCCCAAGCGCGTGAAGGCATAGACTCCACCGATGAGCATTACGGCTAATACGAACCACACCACACGTGGTCGACGGAGCGAATATTCGGTCAGATTCATAGCCATAACTTATTGAATTACAACCACTCGTTCATTCTCCTGCAAGCGATAGACACCCGCCGTGACCACCTGCTCGCCACCCTCCAAACCACGCTCGACAACCACTCGGTTGCGCCCAAAAATCTCACCCAACACAATCGGTTGCAGGTGCACCGCACCATTGCGCACCACCCAAACGAACGTACCGCCCGACGTAGGTGCATAGATCGCACTCAGCGGCACCGACACCTCGTCCGTTGCACGCGACTGGTCAATCTGCATCGTCACGGTGCACGACATACCGGGCGTGATGTCGAATCGACCTGCCGGCAGGGGCTCGCGCAGACCGAGCGACACGGGGAATCCCGACGCATCGGACGAGGTCTCGACATACTCCTTCAAATAGGCAGGAAACTGTACACCACGATAATTATCGAACTCAACCATAAAGCGCAACGTAGTATCGCTCAACAAATTAAGTCCACTTTCGGGCATTGTAAATTTAACACTTCGCGTGCGCGGATCGACCAGCCGCACAATACTCTGTCCCGCGCTGACACGTTGATAGGTATCGACAAACTGCCGCTCGATAATCCCCGCAAACGGCGCACGAAGTTTGGTTTCGGCAAGCACGTCCGACGCATTCTCATACTCCGATCGCGCCTGCACAAACTGCGTCTGCGCAACCTCATACTCGGCACGCGAAATCGCCTGACGTTCAAGCAGTCGCTGGGCACGTTCGTATTGCGATCGAGCCGTTTCGAACGCCGAACGTGCCGCGTCGCGCTGTCGCTCGAACTCCTTTGGATCGAGCTGCGCAATGACATATCCCGCGGGAATCAATCGTCCCTCGCTGATATCAATACGCTCGACGAGCCCACCCACTTTGAATGCCAAATTTGTGGAGTTGTCGGCGGTGGACATACCCGCGAAATCTTTATCAATAAAGTCAAGACGCTCAACCGTTTGCACCTTCACACGACGTTCGGGCAGAGCATTGGGCAGACCACCGCGACACCCCATCAACACCACCCCGAGGAGCGACATCATCACACGAAATTTATTCATCATAGAGCACAAAAAAATTACCGAAGCGAGCGTCGCGCTCACCTCGGTAATCGTGCCATTCAATTTTCGTGCCCGCCTACGGGCGACGTGCTATGCCGTCAAATCTGCCACCGTCGCACCCACAAATTCGATCAACTCGCGCGGTGCGATCCCAATCTGCAACCCACGCACGCCCGCACTTATATAGATATGATCGTGCTCCAAGCAACTACGGTCGATGAAGGTCGGGAAGGACTTTTTCATTCCGATTGGCGAGCAACCACCTCGGATATATCCTGTCGTTGCGAGCAGTTCGCGCACGTGAATCATCTCGGCACTCTTATTGCCCGACACACGCGCCGCCGCTTTGAGATCGACCTCGCAGTTGCCCGCAATGACGCACACGAAGATCCCCGTGCGGTCACCACGTAGCACCAACGTTTTGAATACCTGCTCGATAGGCTCACCTAACTGCTCAGCCACGTGGCAGGCATCGAGGTGCTCCTCATCGACCACGTAGGGCACCAATTCGTAGGCTATCTTCGCGCGATCCAACAATCGGGCAGCGTTTGTTTTGTTGATTTTTGCCATCGGTTTTGCTCGTTTTCTTGCGCAAATATACGAACTTTGCGCTAACTTTGTACCTCGAAAAATCAGAACTCAGACAAATGGAACGACGACAGAAAGTTTTCGACTACCTCGACGCCCACCAGATCCAATATGAATGGTACGAGCACCCCGAGGCACCCACGATCGAGATCGCACGCGAATATTGGCGTGCCGACGGCTCGACACACTGCAAAAACCTCTTTTTCCGCAACCATAAGGGCAATCGCCACTACTTAGTTTGCTTCGATAGTGCGCAGAATATGGCTATCCACGACTTGGAGCACCGACTACATCAAGGCAAACTCTCGTTCGCCTCGCAGCAGCGTATGGAGCGTTATTTGGGGTTGTTGCCCGGCTCGGTTTCGCCATTCGGACTGATCAACGACGAGGAGAGCCACGTACACCTGTTCCTCGATCGCAACCTGCTCGACCGCCCCTCGCTCAGCTTCCACCCCAACGATAACCGCGCGACGGTCGTCATCTCGCGCGAGGAGTTCGAACGCTACCTCTCGCTGGTCGGAAACACTTACGAGTATATTGAGTTGTACTAAGGAATTGGCGTTTCTCGAATATTGGCAAAATCAAAGATTTTGACACACGCGGTAGCACCCGCAATTTTCAATCGCATCGCCCCACGCCGCCGCGTGTATCTCATCGCCACAAACAACGAAGCCGCGCCCCAAACGGGACGCGGCTATCATTTTGAATTTTAAATTGCAGGGCTATGCCTTCGCCTTCACATACTCATCAATCGCCTTTGCTGCACGGCGACCTGCACCCATAGCTAAGATCACTGTCGCTGCGCCCGTAACGATATCGCCACCCGCAAAGACTCCCTCGCGCGAGGTACGACCCTCATCATCAGCCACAATGCAACCGCGACGGTTAGTTTCCAAACCGTCGGTTGTAGCCGCAATCAGCGGATTGGGCGAGGTGCCGAGTGCCATAATCACCACGTCGCACTCGATCTCAAACTCCGAACCCGCCTTCACTACGGGCGAGCGACGTCCCGACTCATCGGGCTCGCCAAGCTCCATCTCAACGCAACGAATGGCACGCACCCAACCCTTATCCGTACCGAGCACCTCGATCGGATTGGTCAGCATACGGAATTCGATACCCTCCTCTTTGGCGTGATGTACCTCCTCGACACGCGCGGGCAGCTCGACCTCCGAACGTCGATAGACGATCGTCGCCTCAGCACCCAGACGCTTTGCCGTACGCACCGCGTCCATTGCCACGTTACCGCCACCGACAACCACCGCACGACGACCTGCATAGATCGGTGTGTCGTACTCCTCATCGTAGGCGTGCATTAGATTGGTACGTGTCAGAAACTCGTTTGCCGACACCACGCCATTCAGGTTCTCGCCCTCGATACCCATAAATCGGGGCAGACCCGCCCCCGAGCCGATAAACACCGCATCGTAGCCCTCCTCATCGAGCAACGAATCGACCGTAACGGTGCGACCCGCGATGGTATCGGTCTCGAACACGACGCCCAAACGGCGCAACGAGTCGATCTCGCGTGCCACGATTCGCTCCTTAGGCAGACGGAACTCAGGAATACCATAGACCAACACGCCGCCCACCTTATGCAGAGCCTCGAAAACGCGCACCTCGTAGCCCAATTTAGCCAAGTCGCCCGCACAAGCCAAGCCCGCAGGACCGCTACCGATGATTGCCACGCGATGTCCATTCGGCGTGGGACGCTGCTCCTCTTTACGACCGTGTTCGATCTTCCAATCACCCACAAATCGTTCGAGCTTACCGATCGCAACCGACTCACCCTTAATGCCTAAGATACACGCACCCTCGCACTGCGACTCCTGCGGGCAGACGCGACCGCAGACGCTCGGCAGCGAGCTATCACGCGCAATGGTGTCCGCCGCAGCCTGCAATTCGCCCTTCAATACGTGACTGATAAACTCAGGTATCGAAATCGACACAGGACACTGAGCCACACATCGCGGATTCTTACAATTCAGACAGCGCGAAGCCTCCAACTGCGCCTCTTCGAGGTTATATCCGTAGCAAACCTCCTCGAAATTGGTTGCGCGCACCTTCGGATCTTGCTCGCGGCAAGCCACACGCGCTATTTTATTTGCCATAGTTTTGTTCGTTTTGCGATTATTTATCCAGACCTACGCGGCACTTATGCCCTGCGGCACGCTCGGCAGCAATGGCATTGGCACGCTCCTCCAACGAGCGATACATACCCTGACGGCGCATAGCCTCGTCGAAATCGACCTCAAAGGCGTCAAACTCAGGTCCATCGACGCAGGTAAAGCGCGTGCGACCACCCACCGTCACGCGGCAAGCTCCGCACATACCCGTACCGTCGACCATCAACGCATTGAGGCTCACCGTAGTTTTGAGGTTGTACTCGCGCGTGGTGAGCGTCACGAACTTCATCATAATCATCGGACCGATCGCAACCGCCTCGTCATACTTCGCGCCACCATCAATCAACTCGCGTATCAGAGCCGTAACCATTCCCTTGAAACCCGCCGAGCCGTCATCGGTCGCGATGTGCACCTTCGCCACAGCCGCCATTCGCTCGGTAAAGATCAACATATCTTTGGTCTTAGCACCGATAATCACCTCACACTCAACACCTCGCTCCGAGAGCCACTTCACCTGCGGATAGACAGGCGCAGTGCCCACACCACCCGCAACAAACAGGAAACGACGCTTGCGCAGCTCCTCAATCGGCTCTTTCACAAAGTCCGACGGGCGACCCAACGGACCCGCAAAGTCGATCAGCGACTCACCCTCTTCCAATGCGACAATCTTACGTGTCGAAACGCCAATCGCCTGAGTTACAATCGTTACCCAGCCCTCTTCGGGATCATAATCGGCAATGGTCAAGGGGACACGTTCGCCGTGCTCATCGGCACGCACGATCACAAACTGCCCAGGCTGCGCCGCACGGGCAACACGCGGTGCCTCGATGCGCATCTCCCAGATTCCCGCGGCAAGTTCGCGTTTATAGAGAATTTTAAACATAATAGTTTATCTGTTTTTTGTTATTTATCTTACTACTCCCGTCACTCGCAACTGGCGCATTGGGCGATCGGGGTCATTGGTTATCAGCACAATACGCTCGATCGCACGTCCATAATCCAACTTCGAGGGATCGACCTCAACGCTCATCTCCACACTCTTCGACGGCTCTATCTTTGCACCCGCCGCAAGCGACGTCGTGATCGCCTCGTGGCTCGGCGCAACCGAACGAATGATGAGCGGCTCGTATCCGTTGTTGGTCAGTTGCACATTGATTTTTACGGGTTTATCACTCTTCGTAACATCATCAAATTTAAGCAGTTGGCGATCGAACTCAGCCTTCGGAGCAAGCTCATTATTGAGGATTTCGAATCGCTCGATCGCATAGCCATTGGTCGAGATTCGCACATCGCTCTGACAACCCTCGACCTGCAACTCAAAGACATCATTAAGCTCGCCAAAATAGCCCGACGAACGCGGTACCGAGTAGCTGAACGTCACGCGCCCCTTTGCTCCTGCCGCAATCGTCTGCGGGAAATTATGGCGCAAGAAACCACTCTCGGAGGTCTGCACAAGGCTCACCGTCAGAGGTTTCGATGAGGTATTGATATAGTTAAGATACAATACTTTACGTTCGTTCTGTGTCACATAATTGAACGGCAACGAACGCGCATCAATCCTCAATCCGCAATCACCCACCGCCGTCGGATAGAGTTCCTCGACCGTCTTTGTGCGGGCAATGATGTTACCCGTAATGCGCAACGTGGTGCGATAGCGGCGACCTCCCGTAAATACGGTTATCTCCTTCGCAAATTCGCCCGCACGGTTAGCTGGATCGAACGTCACCTTCAACTCACCGCGTTCACCCGCCAAAATCGGCTTACGGCTAAATTCGGGCGTAGTACAGCCGCACGACACATTCACTTGGTCGATCACAACGGGTTGCTTGCCACGATTGACATACGCGAACGTGCACGACACCTTGCCATCTGCCTCGCGGATTGTGCCGAAATCGTGCACCGAGCGCGTGAATCGCAACGACGACTGCGCCGCGACGCCCAAAGCCGCAAAACACGTCACCAGCGTCAGAGCCACACGCAGAGCCATATTTTTTGCTGAAAAAGCCATACCTATTTTATAATAACACTACAAATATAAGGTTTTTAGCAGAAAAACGCATTTTTTTGCGAATAATTGTGATTTTTTTTGCGAAAATATTTGGAGGTAATAAAATTTGACGTATCTTTGCACTCGCAAAACAAAGGTAACTTTTTCATAAAGCAAACTTGAAGTTTTAAGGTTCATTATTCCTCAATAGCTCAGTTGGTTAGAGCACCTGACTGTTAATCAGGGGGTCGCAGGTTCAAGTCCTGCTTGAGGAGCGAAAAGGAGATGCAGTGATGCACCTCCTTTTTCGTTTTTATACACATAGCCTAACCTTATCGGACAACCTTTATTTTGGTTTTCTCGCGCGAGATCGCTATATTTGCCCTCACAAAAACTTACCAAACGTGTCACATAGCGAACTACTCATAATCGCAATCGGGCTTTCGATGGACGCCTTCGCCGTAGCTATCGGCAAGGGGCTCTCGGTGCAACGCGCACTACCCAACCATTACCTCAAAGCGGGCGTGTGGTTTGGTGGTTTTCAGGCACTTATGCCCATTATCGGCTACTATCTCGGCTCGACTTTTTCGAGCGTCGCAGCCAACGTCGACCATTGGATTGCATTTGTTCTGCTCGGTCTGATCGGCACCAATATGATCCGCGAATCGCGCTCGAATGAGGCGTGCGAGGTCAATCCCGACTTCTCGGCTCGCACAATGTTGCTGTTGGCAATCGCTACGAGTATCGACGCGCTGGCGGTAGGTGTTTCGTTGGCATTTTTGGGCGTTCCGATCTGGGGCGCGGCAGCCGCAATCGGCGTTACAACCTTTCTGCTCTCGGTCGCAGGTATCCGCGTCGGCAATATCTTCGGCTGTCGCTACAAATCAAAAGCTGAGTTAGCGGGAGGTATGGTCCTCATCGCTATGGGATTGAAAATCTTGATTGAGCATACTTTGATTGAATAAAAGTACGATTTTAACAAAAATCGTCAAGTTCGTGGGCTCGCCTTCGGGACCGCCCCAGCCCACGAACTTGGATTGCGAGAACAACGAAAAAGCCGCACCCAACGGGCGCGGCTTTAACTTTTGAGCATTGGCTCTTAGAACACCAACTTCACTCCTGCGGTACAGTTTATACCGACCGACGGATAAAGCGGATAGGTATAGTAGCGACGATTGAGCAGGTTGTTAGCCTCGACCCATATCGACAGGCGTTTACCCACCTTATACTCCGCCTCAACGCCCAGATCCAAGCGCATAGGCGCCTCACTCTCATAAAAATAGCCTAAACGCTCAGCACCCGACATCGGCACCAGCTGCAAGCAGTCGTAAGAGTCCACAACGCCCAATTTCGCACCGACCATAAACTTCGCAGCCGTATATCGCACCTTCAAATCGACATCAAACGCAGGCAGAGGCTTGCGACCGCCATTGTAGTCGGTGAGGTTTTGGTAGAGGCTCGGAACCAACTCGCCATCGACACCTTCCGACACAACACCAACGAATTGGTCAATCTTCTCGCCAATCTTATTGATATGGTAGCGTGCGTCAAGAGCCACCTCCAAACCACGCAGGGGGCGCATTGTCAGCTCGCCACCGAAGTCGATACGCACCAACTTGTCCATCATCGGGAAGTAATACGCACCCAACATAAAGGGATAGAGGGCGCGATTGTTGATCTCCGCACCCGCCCAAACGCTATAAGTCAGACTATTCGAACGTGTAGCACCCAGCAGACCCAAACGCATAGTATAGATGCTGGCATTGGGGGCGTCATAGACGGGAGCGATATAGGGGTTCAACTCTGCAAGCGACTGCTGATCATACGATTGCAGACCGCCATCAACCTCAACAAACGGAGTGAACAGACCTCCGTCGTTATAGCTCAGGCGCAGGTACGGGAATAGGCGCACGCCCTTGCTCTTCTCGCCATTATAGAATGAGTAGCCCAGCGCATAGTGACCCAAAGCACCGTCAACAGCTGCATTCGAGGTGCAATTATCAACCTCGACCGTCACACCCGCCTCAACGCGCAGTGCGCCATTATTAAATATGTATCGCGGAGCCACCGAGAGGATCGAATTGCGATAGTCGCTCTGTTTTGTGCCCATCTTGTAGTTGTAGCCAACCACCAGACGCGCACCGTGTTGCGAAAACATCTTTGCCAACTCAGCCTCAGCACCAACATTCACAAGACCGCCCTCGAAATCAGACACATTCGCTTCGCCCAATGTCCTAACAAACAGCCCCTTAACCTTCGACCAATAGTAGCCGCCATCGACCGCTACGCGGAAGTTCAAACGCGACAGATCGCTGAAATCATCACCGATCCATATACGACCGCCCGCACCTAAACCATTCAACGGATTCTCGGCACTCAGCCCCGCCAACGGAGTGGACATCGCCGCCGCCTGCGGATTCAAATCGCCATAATAGTAGCGCAGGTCGTGGTCGCCCACAATCTCGGCACCCGCCTTCATTCGCTCGCCCACGCCCAACGTGCCGAACAACTTAATGCGACTATCCGAGTACTCGGCATTATGCTTGACACCCACAGCATTCTTCACATCGCACCACTGACCACGATGAGCCACATCGACCCCAAAGCTGTTACGCGCACCATCGGTATGCGAAAACAGCAGATCAGCCACCGAATTGAGCGGATACCCCGCGCCCGCCTTGACATAGAGCATCGGCTGGCGGTGGTAGTTCCAGACGTAGGTATTTGCCGCCGCAATGGGACGCTGTTCGAAGGTGGTTGCCCACTGCACCGGAGCGATCGAATACTCAACCTCAGGACGCAGCGTCACCGTATCCTCCATACGCGGCGCGATTGCAAGTTTTTCGGGGGTATCGAGTGTGGGGGTATACTCCTTAGTCACCACCACCTCTTTGTCGATATTCTGTGCCTCGACAGCCGTAGCCGTCAGCAACAGAGCAAATATAGAAACAATTCTCTTCATAGCTTAGTTGGTTTGCTCGGGTTTAAGATTTGCGATACGCTCGCGAGCCTCAGCCACAATGCCATCATCGGCAGGCGAGTAGCCGTCCACGATACTCTGATAGGTCGCACGTGCTTGGAAATCATCACCCTTATCGCGGTAGATGTCACCCAACGTGAGGAACGCACGCGCCAGCCAATAGTTATGCGTGGTCTGCGAATCCGACAGCGCGTAGATAGCCTCCTCAGCTGCCACCACGCGACCCGCCTTATAGTCAGCCTCGATGAGTCGGTAAGCAGCCTCGGCACCCTCTTTCGACTTAGGCTCGGCAGCCAGCACCTTGTAGAGAGCCATAGCCTCCTGCCCTCGGTCGGCACGCTCCAACGCCTTAGCTCGCGCATAACGAGCCTCACGCAATGGCGCAACCTCAACCGTCGCAATGCGCTCGACACGCTCCGACATAGCCAAAATACGCTCGTCGTTGCCCGTATTGATCGTCGCACGAACATAACCCGTCACTGCTGCACTCTGTTTCTTCGCGTCGGTCGAGAGCGCACTCAATGCCAAATATGCGTCAGCCGCTACGTCGTATCGTTGCTCCTGATCCGCCAACGACGCCAGACGCTCCGTTCCGCGCAGGGTGTAGTCATTGGCTGGCAGCGAGGTCAGTTCCAACAACGACGCAATAGCCTCGCCACGACGATTCAAGCGCGTGTAGCAATCGCTACGATAGTAGAGCGCGTCGGCTTGATAAACGCCCTTCGGATACTCCTTGATGTACGAAGTCATTGCCGCCACTGCCTTCTCCAACTTACCCGACGTATAGAGTCGTTGTGCCGCCACGTAGGTCAGCGAGTCGCGCTGCAAGACACTCATATCGGTCTCAACGCCTGCCTTCTGAGCGTAGGCAAAGTAACCGCCCACATCGTTATTATCGACATAGATGCCGCGCAGACCAGCCAAAGCATCACGCGCCTGCGACGACTTGGGAGCCTCGCTCATCACCCTTTTATAGCAATCCATCGCGCGATCGTTATCGCCCAAATTCTGATAGACCAAACCCAAATCTGCCAATGCTTGTACATAGAGTTCCGAACGAGGATACTTCTTAACAAATTCGTTCAGCACGTCGGCTCCCTCCTTATATCGCTCCTGCGACACGTAGGTTCGACCCAGTTCGTAAGCCGCACGATCGGCATAACGCCCCTCACCCGAACGGACAATTGAGCGCAGAGCCTCGATCTTTGCCGCCGTTTTATCGTTCAGTCCCAACACGATAGCTCGCTGATAGAGAGCATAATCGCGTTCGGGCGAGACGATGGCAGCCGACTGATTATACGCCTCGATAGCCTGATTGAACGAACGTTGAGCATAGAGTATATCACCCTTGCGGTTCAGAGCGTCGGCTCGGAACTGATCCTGCGCCTTATGCAACCAAAGGAAACTATCGAAATTGCTGCGAGCCTGCGAGCGGTTGCCGGCGTGGAGGTTGGCATAACCCAGATTGTAGTACGCCTTTTCGTATTCGGGCTCGCTCTTAGGCGCAAGTTGCAGATAACGGTTGAACTTCGCCGCTGCCTCCTTGTACTTACCCTCGCCGAGCAGAATCTCGCCCTGCCAAAAACCCGCCAGAGCGGTATATTTCGCATTATAGCTATTTTCGAGCGACTCTTCGAGCAGAGCCTTTGCCGACGCTGTATCACCCTCGTTCAGACGCTCCAAAGCGCGGAAATAGGAGATCTTTTGCAGAGCCGACTTGATGTTGTTGTCGGGATCGCGCATCTGTTTGATCGCAGCGTATGCCGCCTCGTAGTTCTTCGAGTTGTAGTAAGCCGCAACCAAGCATTCGCGAGCCTCCGACAGACGCTTCGACTGCGGATAGGTGTCGATGTATCGGGTAAGAATGTTGATCGCCTCGTTGAACTGACCTCCACCCAACTCATATTGCAACTTACCGTAGTTGAACAGCGCGTCCTCGGTGATCTGCTCGTCGTAACGCATCGCCGACGCCAATGCCATCGACTGCATTGCGCGTGTCTTGTCATTCAACTTCAAACGGCAATCGCCCAAATGGTAGGCAGCATTCTGCGTCAGCGCATCATCATCGCTGCACACCGCTTGCAGATAGTCCGCCGCACGCTGATAGTATGCCGAGCGATAGAGCGCATAACCCATCAAGTATTGCTCCGCGCGAGCCATCGTACCGCCGTCCTGCGCATAACTTTCGAGATAGCTGATCGTGCGACCATAATCGCCCAAATGGAACCACGATTCGGCAGCCGTGCGCTCGATTTCGGCACGGCGTGCGGGTGTCGAACGAGCAATCAGCGCGTCGCAATTCTCCACAACATAGCGATAATTATCCTGCTGAAACTCAATCTGCAACAGATAGAAGGGCACTAACGCGCTGTAAGCCTCCTCGCCTGCAATCGAGCGGAAACCCGCCTTCGCGCTATTGAGTCGGTCACGCGAGTAGTCGATGTAAGCTCGGTAGTAACGAGCGTGAGGGGCGTACTCACTCTTTTCGTTCACACGTGCCAGCTGCTCATACGCCTCGTCGGTGCGACCAACTGCAAATTTCGAATGTCCCGCCTTGAACTCATACTCATCGCGGCGCGACTTCTCCACGCGCTCCACCGCCGCAAAGCGATCGAGTGCCGTCTGGTAGTCGCCCTGCTTGTATGCCATACAAGCCGCCGCAAAGCGGATCTCGTTGTCGTAGACCGAGTTGGGATATTTCGACAGATAGTCGTTGAGCAACACCGACGCCTGATCATCACCCTGTTCGATCGAGCAGAGTGCGATGTAGCACTCCACACGCTGACGCTCGGCAGGCGTCAGAGTCTGATCTCCGACCACACTCGCCAACTCGCATCGCGCCTCATTGAACTTGCCCGCCGAGAAGAACTCCTCACCTCGACGCATCGACTCACGACTGGTGGGCGACGCCGCAAAAGCCGACACAGCCATTGCCACCGCCACTAATGAAGTTATGATTTTACGCATTTTCGTTTGTTCGTTACAGTTTTAATTCACAAAGATAGGTATAATTTCGAGAACACCACACCGCCTCGGGCGCGATTATTGCACTATTTAGTGCAAACCGACAATTTTTAACACTTTTTTGCCTATGGAATCCGTAAAACTCGAAATGACCTCCGACAAACGCTTCCTGCCTGCCGGCGGTCGCAACCTCGCCGATTACAACCCCAAAGAGCTGATGCTCGCAGCTATGGGCGACTGTGCAGGACGCACCGTACTCGCAATTATGGAGAAGATGCGACTCGATCCCGTCGCCTTCGAAATCGAGGTCGAGGGCACGATCGACACCGACAAAGTTCAAGCCGAAACACGTTTTACTGCCTTCGTTGTGACCTACAACATCACCTGCCTACGATTTGAAGATCAAGATCGCGTTTCGCACGCCATCGAACTCGCGCACGACAAGCATTGTGGCGTCGCTGCAATGTTTCGCCGCATTGCCCCCGTCGACCGCCGAATCCTGATCCACTCGATCGAGGGAGAGAGGTGATGAGAATGCAAAATGCAAGATTCAAAATTCAAGATTCAAGATTCAAAATTGTTTACTTTGCTTCCACAAAAGAACAAATGTGAGAGTTTTTTTCAAACTTAATTGGCAATTTCTCTGAAATCGACACACACTCGCGGGCTCGCCTTCGGCGACCACCCCAGCCCGCGAGCGTGCGCTGCAATTGATTAATTTTGAATTTTGCTGTTTGAATCTTGAATTAAAAAAAGCCGCGCTCCGAAAGGAAACGCGGCTTATCGTTTTCGAATCGCGGTACTCTATCGCGGCAGAACCTCAATCTGCAACTTAGCGTAGGCACGCTCAGCCTTAGCCAGAGCCTCCTCAACGGTATCAGCCGACGCCAAGATCACACCCAAACGGCGGTGACCCACAACCTCAGGTTTACCGAAGATACGCACCTGAACGTCCTCCTCAGCCATAACCTCTTCGAGATTACCGAAGACAACCTTATCGCTATCGCCCTCAACCACAATCGCTTTCGACGCCGAAGGACGATAGAAACGCACCGACGGAATAGGCAGACCCAACACTGCGCGAGCGTGCAGCGCGAACTCCGACAGATCCTGCGAGATCATCGTCACCATACCCGTATCGTGCGGACGGGGCGACACCTCGCTGAACAGCACCTCGTCGCCACAGATAAACAACTCAACGCCAAAGATACCATAACCGCCCAGCGCACCCGTAACCTTACGAGCGATCTCCTCAGCCTTAGCGATAGCCACTGCGCTCATCGGCTGCGGCTGCCACGACTCGCGGTAGTCGCCATCAACCTGGTGGTGACCAATGGGTTTGAGTACGGTCGTACCACCTGCGTGACGAACGGTAAGCAGCGTAATCTCGTAGTCGAACTTAACGAAACCCTCAACGATCACGCGACCGGCACCTGCACGACCACCCTCCTGAGCGATCGTCCACGAGCGGTCGATCTCCTCCTCCGAGTGGCAGACACTCTGACCGTGACCCGACGAGCTCATTACGGGCTTCACAACGCAAGGAGTACCGATCTCCTTCACCGCAGCCTCAAACTCCTCGCGCGTTGCAGCGAAGCGATAGGGCGAAGTGGGCAGACCCAGCTCCTCGGCAGCCAGACGGCGGATACCCTCGCGGTTCATCGTGAGCCAAGCCGCTTTGGCAGTGGGGATTACGTTGTAGCCCTCCTTCTCCAACTCAACCAAAGTAGGAGTAGCGATAGCCTCAATTTCGGGAATGATGTAGTCGGGTTTCTCCGCCTCGATAATCTCGCGCAGGCGATCGCCGTCGAGCATCGAGAGCACATACGAGCGATGAGCAATCTGCATTGCAGGGGCATTAGCATACTTGTCCAACGCAACGACCTCGATACCATAACGCTGCAATTCGATGGCAACCTCCTTGCCAAGCTCACCCGAACCGCAAAGCAACGCCTTGCGACCTACGGGCGAGAGAGTAGTTCCAATTTTTACCACGATTGAAATATTTTTTTGTGATTATTAATTCGCGTCACAAAGATACTAATTTTGGTCGATTTACACAATAGCACACTTGGATATTTGCGCACAAAGCGTTAGATTTGCATTAAGTTACACACGAAATTGTTTCACACGTATGAATAACTTCACTTTCTGCAACCCGACTAAGATTCTGTTCGGTCGCGGTATGATTGCACGTCTGGCACGCGAGATCCCTGCCGACAAAAAGATTATGATCACATTCGGTGGCGGCTCGGTACGCCGAAATGGTGTCTATGAGCAAGTTACCGAGGCATTGAAGGGTCGCGACTATATCGAGTTTTGGGGTATCGAACCCAACCCGAAGGTCGAAACGTTGCGTCGCGCCGTGGAGCAGTGTCGTGCCGAGGGCGTCGATTTCCTGCTTGCCGTAGGTGGCGGATCGGTGCTCGACGGAACGAAGCTCATCGCCTCGGCTGTTCACTACGAAGGTGACGCTTGGGAATTGACTTTGAAGGGTCGCGCCAAAGGTCGCGTGTTGCCCTTTGCGTCGGTGATGACACTGCCCGCAACGGGCTCGGAGATGAACAACGGAGCTGTAATCTCGAACGAGGCAACCGCCGAAAAATATGCCTTTTACACCAACTATCCGCAGTTCTCGATCCTCGATCCCGAGGCGACTTTCTCGCTCCCACCCTACCAGATTGCCTGTGGCATTGCCGACTCGTTTGTGCACGTCATCGAGCAGTATCTGACCGAGGTGGGCGTATCTCCGTTGATGGATCGCTGGTCGGAGGGCATTATGCAGACGCTGGTCGAAGTTGCGCCAAAAGTACGTGAGAATCAACACGATTACGACGCAATGGCGACCTATATGCTCTCGGCAACGATGGCACTGAATGGCTTTGTGGCAATGGGCGTCGAGCAGGATTGGGCGACGCATATGATCGGTCACGAACTGACCGCGCTGCACGGATTGACTCACGGACATACGCTGGTGATCGTTCTGCCCGCATTGATGCAGGTTATGCGCGAGCAGAAGGGGGCAAAGATTGCTCAGATGGGCGAGCGTGTGTTTGGTATTGCGGAGGGTGATCTCGATAGCCGTATCGACCGCACGATCGAGGCTGTCGAGGCGTTTTTCCGTTCGCTCGGGCTGTCTACCCGACTCTCAGAAGTGGGCATTGGCGAGGCTACGATCGACGAGATCGAGCGTCGCTTTACGGAGCGCGGCGTTGCTCACGGCGAGCGTGGCAACATCGACGGCAAGGTGACCCGCGAAATACTTCTTCGCGCACTCTAAACCGCTCAATCATAATAACAACGAGCCTGCGCACTCCACGCGTGCAGGCTCGCATTATTTTCGCGGCGAGCTACCAATTATTCGTACACTTATAGACGTAGAAAACCGTTGTCGAGAGGTCCAGCGGACGATATTCGCCCGTGCGGTTCATTCGACTTTGCGCCTCGCGGAACGGGCGCAGATGTTCGAGCAACTCGCGCAAAGTGCCCGAAATACGTATGCCGCGATTGTAGCTCAGCAGAGCCTCCATTGGGTTCATCATAACGTGTGTGGTTTTGGACAAAGATAGCACATTTCGCGCAATCGTCCAAACGCTTGCCACGTAGAATTATGCTTAGGAATTGCAGGTTTTGTATTTTTTGCGTAACTTCGTCGAACGAAAAATGGCGATTTCTCCGAAATCGACACACGCGATGGCGCCCGCGATTTTCAATCGCGCCGTCCCACGCCACCGCGTGCGTTTCACAACAAAGAAAACCAATTTTGAATCTTGAATTTTGAATTATGAATAACAAGGCATATATCCTTTTGGCTGAGGGTTTCGAGGTGATCGAGGCTCTGGCAACGATCGACGTAATGCAGCGCGGCGGCATTGAGTGCGTGCGCGTGGCGATCGGTAACGAACTGAGTGTCAAATCTTCGCACAACATTATCGAGTGTCGTACCGATCTGCTTTTGCGCGATGCCGACCTCTCGGACGGCGCAGCGTTGATTCTCCCCGGTGGCAACCCCGGCTACATCAACCTCGGACAGAGTGAGCAGGTACGCGAGTGGGTGCGTCGCTACTACGACGAAGGTCGCGTGGTGGCGGCAATCTGTGGTGCACCGACCGTCTTGGCACTGAGCGAGGTGGCTCGCGGCAGCCACATAACCTGCCACAGCTCGGTGCGCGAACAGATGGGCGACTACGAGGTCGTAGGCGGTAGCGTAGTTGAAGATGGCAATCTCATTACGGGTGCGGGTGCGGGCGTTTCGGTCGAGTTTGCGCTCGCTGTTGCGGCTCGACTGGTCGATGAGCAGACCCTCGCCCGAATCAAGCGAGGTATGGAGGTCGCCTAAGCCCACTACGCCCCAGCAACAAAAAGTTAGCACAAAAAGTGAAGAATTTTGCTCACGCGCTTGCGAATCCGCGCGGGGTGCGCTATCTTTGTATGATTAAAACAAAACTCAAACAGACATTCAACGATTATGACTGCCGAATCACGTTATAGCCGTCGCGGTGTTTCGTTCTCGAAGGAGGACGTCCACGCTGCCATCAAGAAGATTGATAAGGGTCTCTATCCCAAAGCATTCTGTAAGATTATCCCCGACGCCCTGAGTGGCTCGCCCGACCACTGTATCATTATGCACGCCGACGGTGCGGGTACCAAATCGTCGCTCGCATATCTCTATTGGAAGGAGACGGGAGATATGTCGGTGTGGCGCGGTATTGCGCAGGACGCTATCGTGATGAATACCGACGACCTGATGTGCGTGGGTGCAGTCGATAACATTCTGCTCTCATCGACCATCGGTCGCAACAAACGCCTGATCCCCGGCGAGGTGATCTCGGCTGTGATCAACGGCACGGAGGAGTTCTTGCAGTCGATGCGCGATATGGGCGTCAATATCATCTCGACGGGTGGCGAGACCGCCGATGTAGGTGATTTGGTACGCACTATTATCGTCGATAGCACCGTTACGGCACGTATGGAGCGTAAGAATGTGATCTCGAACGACGCGATTCGCGACGGAGCTATCATCGTGGGTTTCAGCTCGTTCGGACAGGCTAAGTACGAAACCGAATACAACGGTGGTATGGGTAGCAACGGACTGACATCGGCGCGCCACGATGTTTTTGCACACTACTTGGCTGAGAACTATCCCGAGAGCTACGACAACGCTCTGCCGCAGGATCTGGTCTATACGGGTGGTTGCCGCCTGACCGACAAGGTCGAGGGTTGCGATCTGACGATGGGCAAATTGGTTCTCTCGCCCACTCGTACCTATCTGCCCGTTGTACGCGAGGCGTTAAAGGAATATCGCGGCAATATCGAAGGTATGATCCATTGCAGCGGCGGTGCACAGACCAAAGTCCTGCACTTCGTTGATAATCTGCACGTAATCAAAGACAATCTGTTCCCCACCCCCATTCTGTTCCGCACCATTCAGCAGCAGAGCCAAACCCCGTGGAGCGAGATGTTCTGCGTATTCAATATGGGTCACCGCTTGGAGATGTACGTCGATAGCGAGGAGGCTGCACGTGGTCTGATTGACATCGCCCGTTCGTATGGTATCGAGGCTCAGGTGATCGGTCGCGTCGAGGCTGCCGAGAAGGCGTCAGTTACGATTCTTCACGAGGGCAACGAATACAACTACAACAAGTAGAACGCACTGACAACCAAATAGAAACGCCCGACCTTCGAGTGAAAGTCGGGCGTTGTTTTATGCACTTTGGCGAGGGTCGCTACCACTCACCTGCGCCAAACATTCCCAGATCGTCACAATTGCCGAACGCCATATATGCCATATCGCCCGTAGAGTCGAGCAACCAACGATTCCTGACACGTTTCGAAGCCTCGATTTTGTGGGTAGTGCTCTTACCATCAATGGTCAAAGTAGCCTTACCGCCTGCGATGATGATCGTACCTGTGGAAACGGTATCTGTATAATCTTCTGGGAGAACCATTACGCCAAAACCTTCGAGTACCTTCGTAAAATTGCCATATTGGTCGATCGAAATTGTACCGTGCTCCCACGTATCGGAATAGACATAGTCCCAATTTCCCGCGATTTCGCCCTGAGTGATAACTCGATCGGGATTTTCGAGCAGTTCACACGATGCGAACAACAGTGCAACGCACCCCATTAATAATGTCATTAAACCACGTTTCATACGCTCTTCTTCAATATTTTAAGTTTGACTTTCGTTCGACTACTTGCTGGGCGGCAGCTCGGCACCTACTGCCTGGAATACAGCACGCATCTCGCCATTGCTGATAAGCATCAACATCGGACCGTCCATCTTGAAGTCGGTGGTCGACGAGAGAATCTCGATAAAACGCTGCTCGCGCTCCTCGTTGGGGCACAACATTCGCGTAGTGCCGATATCGGTGATCATCATATCACCCTCGACATCAACCGTATAGCGTGCAGTCAGGCGGTTACACTCAGCAATACCGCTCAGGGTGTTGTCCGCCGCAAAGATAATCGTATAGTTATCCTCAGGGGTCACATCACGACCTTCAATCTGCGCCAACTGCCACTGAGTACCCACCAGCGGCTTGCCATAACGCTTCTGAAACAGATCGCACTTGCAGCACGCCGTTGCCGACAAAGCGATCGCTGCTATGATTAAAGTCTTGAAAATTCTCATTGTTCTACTCTTTTTTTCGATTAACACGATGCAAAATTACACAATTTCGACTATATTTGCAATAAACTTAAATTAAACCATTGTTCAAACTATGAAACGAATCATCTCTTCACCGTTCGCTCCCAAGGCGGTCGGTCCCTATTCGCAGGCTGTCGAGGCTAACGGCACGCTCTATATTTCGGGTCAGCTCCCGATCGACCCTTCAACCGGCAAGATGGCGGAAGGCATTGAGGCTCAGACCGCTCGTTCGCTCGACAACATTCGCGCAATCCTCGAAGAGGCAGGCTACACGCTCGACGACGTAGTGAAGTCGACCGTTCTGCTGGCCGACATTGCCGACTTCGGTGCAATGAACGCAGTTTATGCGAAGTACTATACAAAAGATATGCCCGCGCGCGTATGTTACGAGGTTGCCAACCTGCCTATGGGCGCACTGGTCGAGATCGAAACTATCGCCGTTAAGTAGCATTACCAGCACGCCGCATACGCGGCAAAGTTGAGAAAAGCTGTCCATAAGTGGGCAGCTTTTTTTGACCATTTGACCTAAGTTTTCGACTTTAAGGTATTTTGAAAAATGATAAAAAAGGCTACCTTTGCAGTCCAAAACAGACAAAAAGAGTGAAGCAGACAGCTCGTAAAATATTAACCATCATTGGTTTATTGCTGTTCTCGTGCTACTATGCAGGCACGACCTTCTTCATTCACACCCACACCATCGACGGCGAACAGATTGTCCACTCGCACTTCTCATTTGGCGGTGACGGCTCGTCGCATACTCACACGAAGGCTGAGATTAAACTGATCGCAACGCTGTCATCGTTTGCGATGGTTCTCGTCGCTGCCTTCGCACTCCGCGAGGTCGATCGAAAGCTGCTGGGCAAGATTGTTCTGCCGATACTTACGCGCAAAAGTTCGTTTGCGCACCGTTGCGCGTCGCTACGTGCCCCTCCCGTTGTGGTTTTGGCGGACTAAGAGCCGCACTCTCGTCTTGCGCCTGCCTACAAGCGGAGCGCACAGCAACAATCATCTATTAATCAACATTTTACGAAATCACAATGAAGAACACAATACTTCTTGTGGTGGCGACCTTGATGTGTGTCGCTACCACACTTGACGCCGTGGCTCAACGTCGCGACAAAACAACTGATACTCACCTCGTTGGTCACGTGACCGACGCCAAAACCCACGAACATATCGCCTTCGCAACAATCGCCGTACGTGGCACAACGCTCGGTATGGCGACCAACCAGGGCGGACACTATATGCTGGCAAACGTGCCCTACGACACCGAACTCACGGTAGTAGCTTCGTCGGTCGGATACGATCCCGTCGAGAAGGTCGTGACGCTCAAAGCGGGCAAGACTCTGGAACTCAATTTCGAACTGCGCGAGTCGTCGGTCGAGATGGAGCAGGTGGTCGTTTCTGCCAACCGCCAAGAGTCGAACCGCAAGGAGGCACCGACCATCGTAGGTATCGTTGCCTCGGAGCTTTTCGAGCGCACGTCATCGGCAAACATCGCCGAGGCTCTCAACTATCAGCCTGGTGTGCGTGTCGAGTATAGCTGCTCGAATTGCGGATTCCCGCAGCTGAGAATCAACGGTTTGGAGGGTCAATACACACAGATTTTGTTGGATAGCCGCCCGATCTTCTCGTCGTTGGCAGGTGTTTATGGCTTGGAGCAGCTGCCCGCAAGTATGATCGAACGTGTCGAGGTGGTGCGCGGTGGCGGCTCAGCTCTCTTTGGCTCGAATGCCATTGCGGGCGTGGTGAATATCATCACCAAAGAGCCTCAGCGCAACCTGCTCTCGCTCTCGAACACGACGGGCGTAATGGAGGGCGGACTGACCGACATCTCGACCTCGCTCAATGCCTCGTTCGTGTCGAACGACTACCGCGCCGGAGCATACGTCTTTGGAATGATCCGCGACCGCGACGCCTACGACCGTAATGGCGACGGATTCTCGGAGATACCCACGATCAATTCCGAAACGATCGGTTTCCGCACCTATTATAAGACCTCGGCATACTCGAAGCTGACGGCTGAGTATCACCACATTCGTGAGTTTCGTCGCGGTGGCGACAACCTCGACCTGCCGCCCCACGAGGCGGAGATCGCCGAGAAGACTCGCCACGGAATCAATGGCGGCGGTCTGCGATTCGACCTCTTTTCGAAAGATTATCGCCACAAGCTGAACGTTTACTCGTCGTTTCAGGGTATCCGCCGTAGCAGCTACTATGGCGCAGGCAAAGACCCCAACGCCTACGGTCGCACGATCGACAACACCTTTGTGGCGGGTGCGCAGTATGCCTACTCGTTCCGTCGATTGTTGTTCCTGCCCGCGCAGCTCACTGCGGGTGTCGAATTCAACAATACCAACCTTATCGACCGTATGACGGGCTACGACCGCCATATCAAACAGCTCTCGCAGACCATTGGTGGCTACGTTCAGAACGAGTGGCAGAGCGAGGCGTTGAATCTGGTGATTGGAGCGCGTTTGGATAAGAACAATCTTATTGATCACGTGATAGTTAGCCCACGCGCAAATGTGCGCTACACCCCCGTCAAGAATCTGATCCTGCGTGCGGGCTACACCAGCGGCTATCGTGCTCCGCAGGCATACGACGAAGATCTGCACGTGATGGCGGTAGGTGGCGAGGCGTCGCTCATCGTACTCGACCCCGATCTGCGTCCCGAATATTCGCACAGCGTTACCGTCTCGGCCGATATGTATGCTACGGCAGGCAAGGTGCAGCTGAACCTTTTGATCGAGGGTTTCTACACCTCGTTGAATGATGTGTTTACGTTGGTCGAAAAGCCTGCCGACGCAGCAGGCAATCAGGTACTGATGCGCACCAATGCCGACCGCGCCGAGGTACGCGGTGTGAATGTCGAGGCAAAGGCAGCACTCGACGCAAACAACTCGCTCTCATTGGGTTATACCTACCAGCGCAGCACCTACCGCACCCCCGTTGCGTGGAGCGAGAACGAAGCTATCCCCGCCGAGAAGAGTATGTTGCGCTCGCCCGACCACTATGGTTATGTGGGTCTGAATGCCCGCCCCGTGCGCAACTTCGACATCTCGGTCTATGGCACCTTTACGGGTCCGATGCTCGTGCCGCACTATATGCCCGACTCGGCTGACGACGTGCTCAAACGCACCCCCTCGTTCTTCGACGCGGCTATAAAACTCTCGTATGATATTCGACTGACGCGCAGCATAACGTTGCAGGTGAATGGCGGCGTAAAGAACATCTTCGACGCCTTCCAGAACGATGTCGATTTCGGAGCATTGAAGGATTCGGGCTACATCTATGGTCCGGGTGCTCCGCGAATGTTCTTTATCGGTGCGAAATTTACGATGTAAACCAGCACCCATAACGAAAAAAGCCTGCTCCGTCATTCGGGGCAGGCTTTTGTGTTTAGAATAGGGTCTCTTGCGCCGAGGGCGGCAGTTCTCCTAAATGGCGATAGGCTTGCTCGGTTGCCTCACGACCGCGGGGCGTACGTTTCAGGAAACCCTCCTTGATCAAGAACGGCTCGTAGACCTCCTCGATCGTACCCGCCTCCTCGCCAACAGCCGTCGCAATGGTATTCAAACCGACAGGACCGCCGCTGAACTTTTGGATTATCGTAGCCAAAATCTTGTTGTCCATATGGTCCAAACCGCGAGCGTCGATATTCAGTGCCGAGAGAGCTATACGTGTGATTTCCAGATTGATACGACCGCCACCCTTAACCATCGCAAAGTCCCTCACGCGGCGCAGCAGTGCATTGGCAATTCGGGGCGTGCCACGACTACGCATAGCGATCTCGATCGAGGCATCGTCATCAATAGGCACATCGAGAATCCTCGCCGAGCGGCGCACGATACCCGCCAGCACATTCGTGTCGTAGTACTCCAAATGGCAGTTGATACCGAAACGGGCACGCAGTGGCGAAGTCAGCAGACCGCTACGTGTCGTTGCTCCGATCAGCGTAAAGGGAGCCAACTCGATCTGAATCGAACGCGCCGAAGGTCCTTTATCCAGCACGATGTCGATCTTGAAATCCTCCATCGCCGAGTAGAGATACTCCTCGACAATCGGGCTAAGGCGGTGAATCTCATCAATAAAGAGCACATCGCCTTCGTTCAAATTGGTCAGCAGACCCGCCAAGTCGCCCGGTTTGTCAAGCACGGGACCTGAGGTCATTTTGAGTTGCGAGCCCATCTCATTGGCGATGATACCCGCCAGCGTGGTCTTACCCAACCCCGGAGGTCCGTGCAGCAGCACGTGGTCAAGCGACTCGCCGCGCATCAACGCTGCGCGAATAAATATATGGAGGTTCTCGACAATCTTCTCCTGACCTGCGAAATTGACCAATTCCTGCGGTCGGATACGATTCTCAAACTCCAAATCGCTCTCGATATTTCTCATATTGCGATCAACGCCCATAGCATTTTCTCTTTTCTGAATACAAATATAGCGATTTTCGCTCAAACACTCACACCTACGGCACAAAAAAACGGAGAGCCTCACTAAAAAGCTCTCCGTCCTCATCAAAATTAACCCTCTACTTTGCTCCGAAAATCTCGCTCAACACGGTATCAATATAGAGTAACTCGTGGTCGCCACATATCACCTCGTCGAGCAACAGACTCTCATCGTCATAGTTTAATTTGTCAACGTCTTCCATAGGCACACATCATAATCAAGGTTTGGTACTTACCAAACGGACGATGTGTGTGTTTTATTGCGTAAGTTTAGCTCAAAATGATATTTTTTTCGCGCATCATCTTGCGGAGGTTCAACAAAGCGTAGCGCATACGACCCAGCGCGGTATTGATACCAACACCCGTAATCTCGGCTATCTCCTTGAAACTCAGACCCGAATAGTAGCGCATCATCACCACTTTGCGCTGCTCGTCGGGCAGCTCGGCAACCATAGCACGCACCTGCTCGCTGATCTGACCTTCGACAATATCGTCCTCAACCGTGCGCTCCGAGAAACGCATCGTATTCAGAATATCGAAACCTGCGTCAGCCTCGTTCACCTTGCCCGACTGCTTCAACTGGCGGAAATGGTCGATCACCTGATTGTGCGCAATGCGCAGCACCCACGACAGAAACTTGCCGTTCTCGACATAACGACCGCTATCGATCGTACGAATAACCTTAATAAATGTATCTTGGAAGATATCATCGGCAACATCGCGATCCTTCACCAGCATACGGATATAATCCGTCACGCGGCGACGATGTTTTTCGATGAGTTGCGAGATTGCACTCTGATCACCCGAAAGATAACTATTAAGTAATTGCTGGTCACTTAATAACTGTACATTCATACCCTTCCTAATTTATTGGTTTAGAGTAGAATTTTTCGATAGGCAATCAAATTTAAAGAGTTAATAATTGTTTATATTCGAGCGCAAGATAGCAAACTTTGTCGAGTTTTGCAAATCTCGTCCAAAATTTTATCCATTTCTCACCACTCGATCCGACCTATTGAACAAAATATATGCCAAACTTCGACGTTTGGCACACATTTTTCGAACTTGTTTAGTGGAGTAATAATTTATATTTTCTTTTTATATTTCTTGGGCAATATAAATTTAACGAATCCATATCGCCCATTAGTACGCCATTCGGCATCTTTTTCATTAAATTTAGCAACATTATTTTTCGGCACATCTAAAATAACATTCGATTTAAAACTTCTTATAATCAGCAACGGTACCTTAACTTCCTTACGTATTACAGACTTTATTTTAACATCCTCAATGTATTTATAATCACCTACCAATCTTCTAAAATTCAAATCACCTTTAATTATCAATAATGAATTTTGCTCCTTAAACAACTTGCTCAATTCATCAGAGTCGCAGAATTCTGTTGGCATATTACACTCAAACGTTGGTCGTATTTCAAAAACCTTACGTTCGAACTGATTTTGTATATATAGAAGATTCTTTCTCATACGTTCTTTTTCATCATCCGTTCGAGAAGAAGTATTGATTCCGTCCTCAATAATTTTCATCATTTTGTCATAATCCGCCTCAACAACATCGGACACAAATATCGGCAGCTGCTTAACATAAAAGACAACTTTACAATTTGTTTTCTCAGAAAGTTTATATGCCAATAAAAGATCACAAAGAAATTCTACGCCTCCATTATCAACCAAAATATTGATAGTTTCTAATTCTGTTGTCGTATTTATATAATCCCAAAATCTTTTTATGCTATCGTTATCTATATTATTTACAGTAAAAAATCTTTTCCAAGACATCTGGCTTAAATCTGAAGAGTTAGAACTTAAGTTCTGTTCTATCAACTTCGTTAATATAGCTGATTCTTTCTTATTCCCTCTAGTATCGTCCAGATTTAATAATGCAGAAAAAATCTTAGATTTACGATCTTGCATATCTTGTTGCATATCTTGTTGCAAATCATTCTCCTTTGTGCTAATATACGGATCGCTAATAGATGTAGAGTTAGCTTTGTCTATGATATAAAAATAAAAATAATGTTCAACATCTATAAATGGAGCATCTCTAATAAAATCCACATTAGTCTTATATGCACCTAAAGAATGAGCCCAAGTATTTAGTGCCGACTCATTGGATAAATAATAAGGTAATCTTTGTACTAAATTATCTGCTTCAAATTGTGCAGAGCAGAACGAATCATAGTCTAAGCCTTCAATATTTTCTGTTTCTTTTATTTTTTTAAGTATGTCATTAAAACGGTACTTAATAGTTTCTCGCGCAAAATCATCATTTTTAAAAGAAATTGGATTTAAATCATTCATTTTCGGTAAGATTTTTATCATCTCGCGAAATCTCATCACAAAAGAAACGATTTTCATTAATGAGTTAATGAATGTCACTAAAATTATAACCATTAAGATTATTACAGAATCCCTATAATCAGCCTTTAACTGAGGCACTATTTCTATGGTTGAATATACAACAAAAACTACCCCCAATAGGACTACTAATAAATACGTAACTAGAGTTCCTATTCCTACTCTGTAACATAACACATTCCAATACTTTCCAATCATAAGTCTTTAATTTAGATTATCCAGACACCCGCGAATGATCGTGCAGCACTCCTCGATCTCCTCCTCCGAGATGGTCAGCGGCGGCGAAATGCGGAACGCCGTGTCGCAATACAAGAACCAATCGCTCATCACGCCCGCCTCCTTGAACAACTCCATCAGTTTATAAAGCTTCTCCGACGCGCCCAACTCAACCGCCAGCAGCAGACCTCCACGACGGATCTCGCGCACCTGATGATGGTCCGCCAGCAGTCGCTCGAACATCGCGCCCTTAGCCTCAGCTTTATGGTGCAGATCATTCTCTACGATATAGTTCAGTGCTGCCAGACCCGCCGCACAGCAGACGGGGTGACCGCCAAACGTGGTGATATGACCCAACACGGGCGAGTGGCTCAGCGAGGACATAATCTCCCCACTCGACACAAACGCTCCGAGCGGCATACCGCCACCTAACGCCTTCGCCAAGCATACGATGTCGGGCGTAACCCCATACTTCACACAGGCGAAGATCTCGCCCGTACGACCGAAACCGGTTTGTATCTCGTCGAAAATCAGCAGCGCACCCACCTCGTCGCAACGCTTACGCAGTGCTTCGAGGAAACCTCGTGCGGGCAGACGCACACCCGCCTCACCCTGCAACGGCTCGACCAGCACACCTGCTGTGCGAGTTGTGATACGCTCCAACTGCTCGAAATCATTAAACTCCAACGACTGCACATCGGGCAGCAACGGACGGAATGCCGCCTTCCACTCCTCACCCTCAGGCGTGCCCATCATACTCATCGCACCGTGGGTCGAGCCGTGATATGCTCGTCGGAACGAGATCAACTCGGTGCGACCCGTATATCGTTTAGCCAATTTCAGCGCACCCTCGACCGCCTCGGCACCCGAATTGAGAAAATAGACGCTCTCCAACGGCACGGGCAGCAGTTCGGCTATGCGTCGCGCATACTCCACCTGCGGAGTTTCGACCAGCTCACCATAGACCATAACGTGCATATAGCGAGCGGCTTGTTGCTGAACTGCCTCAACCACCACAGGGTTGCAGTGACCCACATTGCTCACCGACACACCCGCCACCAAATCGTAGTAGCGTTTACCCTCAGGCGTATAGAAGCACGAACCCTCGGCACGCTCCACCTCGATCAACAGCGGCGAGGGCGAGGTCTGAGCGACGTGTTGCAAAAATTGTTTACGCAGAATCATAATGGTTATTCAAAATTCAAGATTCAAGATTCAAAATTATTTACTTCGCTTTCGGTAATGTGTGCCTTTGATACACAATCAATTTACCTACACTCTGCTCATCATTGGCGGGTGGGGGGGGCTCGTCCTTTGGGCAACCCGTCAATGATGACACGCTCCGAGAGCGTGGATTATTTCACTTAGTTCTTCAAAATTCTCTTTCAAAAAACAGACAATCCTGAATTTTGAATCTTGAATTTTGAATTACGAAAGCCTACTTTGTTGCAGGCACCTTGAAAATAGGGGTATCGGGGAATCGGCGATTGAGCACTCCGAACGGATCACGCGCCGACGACATCAACCATCGGAAATGCAACTCCGCACGTTCGCGCTCCGAGAGCTGCCAACAATCGACCGCCTCGCGCATACGCTGCGACAATATATATATAAGTATCGCCGCCGAAGCCGACACATTCAGACTCTCGACCATTCCGCACATCGGAATACGGACAAATTCGTCAGCCGCCTCGATCACCTCGTCGCTAATGCCCTTATCCTCCGTACCGAACACCAACGCAAACTTGCCCTTCGCCACGTCGAACGTTTCGGGCGACGAATCACCGCGATGGGGTGTCGTAGCCACAATGCGGTAGCCCGCGCCACGCAGAGCCTCGATCGCCTCGGCTGTCGAGTGGTGACGGTGCAAGTCGATCCACTTATCCGTACCGCGCACGATATTCAGATTGGGATTGAACTTACAACGATCCTCAATCGTATGAATATCCTGCACACCGAACGCCTCACAATGGCGCACCAACGCGCTGGCATTCTGCGCGTGGTAGGTATTCTCCATACAGATAGTCATATAGCGAGTGCGGCTGTCGAGCGTGCGCGAGAGCACCTCGGCGCGTTCATCGGTGATGAAATCGCGCAGATAGGCAATACGTTCGGCATACCACTCGTCCGAACGATCAGCAGAGTCACGCAGCCACTTACTTTCGATATTTTTCATCTTCGTCCAAAATTTTCAGATAACTTTCGTAGCGTTCGACCGCTATGCGACCCTCCTTAACCGCCTCGACCACAGCACATCGCGGCTCGTGAGTATGGGTGCAATTATAGAATTGGCAACCCTCTGCCTCGCGCATCATCTCTGGGAAGTAGTGCCACAACTCCTCGTCGGCAATGTCGATCAACCCGAAGCCCTTGATACCCGGGGTGTCGATCACTGCGCCACCCGACGGCAGAGGATACATCTGCGAGAAGGTGGTGGTATGCTTACCCTTCTGGTGCGCCTCCGAGATCTCGCCCGTACGAATGTCGATCGAAGGCTCAACCGCACCTACCAAGGTCGATTTACCCACTCCCGAATTGCCCGAAACGAGCGTCGTGCGCCCCGCAAGCAGCTCGCGCACCTCATCAACACCCTCGCCCGAGGTTGCCGAACACTCGATAATGCGGTAGCCCGCCAGCGTATATATCTGCTTGAACGCCGCGAGCATTTCGGGCTCGGTGCGTGCTAAGTCGATCTTATTCAACACGATAGTTGCCGGCACGCGATACGCCTCGCACGTAACCAGAAAGCGGTCGATAAACTCCACATTGGTCGTGGGCGAGAACAACGTCGCCACCAACATCGCCTGATCAATATTTGCAGCGATTATGTGCGACTCCTTCGACAGATTCGATGCGCGGCGAATGATATAGTTGCGGCGCGGAGCGATCTCCTCAATGAGCCAGCCACCCGTCTGGTCGCACTCACACTCCACGCGATCACCCACCACAACGGGCGAGGTCGAGCGCACACCTTTCAGTCGCAGACGACCGCGAACGCGACAACGCAACTGCTCGCCACCGTCGCTCAGCACATCGTACCAGCTACCCGTGGCACGTACAACAACACCCTCTACCCTACTCATCGCCTTCGTCGTTAATGTTTTCAGCCTCAATCTCTTTGATCGGAGTATCGGTATGCAGTGCTCTCACTTGATCACGCACGTGACCAAACAGCGGAAATATCTTAGTCGAGAAGTTGCGCAGGGGCAAATATCCGCGCGAAGACTCGATTCGCTCTTTGCTAAGTAGCACATTATTGACATTCACCGCGTCAATTGCCGCGATAATCATACTCACCACCACTGCCGATTTAAGCAGCGACAAAACGGCACCCAGCACCGAATCGAAGACACCCAATCCCGTCATACGGAACACGCCTCGCAGCAGACGACTGCCAACCGCGATTACGATGATCGTCACCACCAGCACTGAGATGAATCCAGCAACCGACGCCTCGGCTCCGTGCATACCAAACCACGCACCTACGCGCTCGGCTTGACGAAATGCCAACCACACTCCGATCACAAGCCCCACAACGCCGCCCACCTGCACCAGCAGACCGTCGCGGATACCCTCATAAACAGCCCAAGCAGCTATGACCAACAGAATAATATCTATGATATTCATTGCCAAAAATGGTTTACAATTTGTTGTTTTGAGCACGAATTTAGCATTTTTTTTCGTTTATTCGTATATTTGTTGTGCAAAAAGAATTACTATGAAACGTTATATACTTGTTTTACTGACACTTATCTTTTCTTTCGAAATTTCGGCACGCGAAGTTTATACGCTCAATAACGGCTGGCGATTCTTCTATGGCAACGCCGTGAGTAGCGACCTTGCGCGACAGGTGACTCTGCCCCACGTCTGGAACACAGACGGCGACCAGCAGCACACCTTAGGCAACTATATGCGCTCGCTCGATGTGCCTTCGGAGTGGCAGGGACAACGTATCTTTATCCGTTTCTATGGCGCAGCGTCGGTGGCTGACCTCTCGGTCAATAGCCGCTACGTCGGCACTCATCGCGGTGCGGGTACGGCATTCACATTCGAGATCACTGACTACCTTCGTTACGGTATGCCCAACTCGATTCGCGTGCAGGTCGATAACGCACAACGAAGCGATCTGTTCCCGCTGGCACAAGAGGAGAACCGCTATGGCGGTCTGCACCGAGGCGTTGAGCTGATCGTGACCGATCGCGTGGCGGTATCACCGCTCCACTATTCGACAGACGGAGTGTTCGTTACCCCCTCGAAAATAAGTTCGGAGAGCGTCGAAGGCAAGGTTACGGTTCACATTGCAACCGACCGCCGCGACCGCCCTGCAAGTGTCCAGATGGCGATCCTCTCGCCCTCGTTCGATACGGTTTTCATCGACAATCTGCGCACGAAGATCGACGGCAAGAACGACCACGTGACCGTCGACGTTCCATTCTCGTTCGACAAACCACAGTTGTGGGGCGCAGAGATGGGCGAGCAGCCACTCTATACGGTCGTTACGAAAGTCGCAACGGGCATAACCTCCGACTCGGTGGCAGTGCAGACAGGCTTCCGTTCGATCACCATCGGCGACGACCACCTGATCCGCGTGAACAACCGCCCGCGCCCGATTCGTGGCGTAGCTCTCTATGGCGATCGCGCGGGCGTCGGCTCGGCGGTGCAGCCCAACCACGTCGCAGAGGATATGGCATTGATCGAGGAGATGGGTGCAAATTTGGTGCGTATGGTGACCCACCCCGCCTCGCCCGCCTACTTAGACGAGTGCGACCGTCGCGGCATTGGCGTTTGGTGCGACATTCCGTTGGTCAATTCGCCCTTCTTGGCAGATGTACCCTACACCACCTCGCCCGCATTGGCAGCCAATGGTCGTGAGCAGTTGCGCGAGATTATCTTACAGAACTACAACCGCCCATCGGTGATGTTGTGGGGTATTTTTTCGAAGTTGGTTGTGCCGGGTGACGACCCGCGTCCCTATATCCGCGAGCTCAACACGTTAGCTCACAAACTCGACGCCTCGCGTCCGACCGTGGCTGTCAGCAACCAGGACGGTGACATCAACTTCATCACCGATATGATAGTTTGGCACCAGACGCTCGGCTGGCAATCGGGTGACGTTCAAGATGTTCAGGTTTGGAAGGAGCAGTTGCGCGAAGGTTGGAGCAACCTGCGTTCGGGTCTGACCTACTCGGCTGGTGGCTCGACACAACATCAAGACAGCCTCACGGTTCGTCCGCGTTTGGATCGAAATTGGCACCCCGAACGCTGGCAGACCATTTTCCACGAGAGTTATATGCGCTCGGCAGGCAACGACCCTCTGTTTTGGGGCGTTGTGGCGGGCAATATGTTCGATTTCGGATCGGTGCGACAAGCACATATCGACGGCAACGAGGTGAACGACCACGGTCTGGTCAGCTACGACCGCTCGACACGCAAAGACGCATTCTATATCTACAAGGCGGCGTGGAACCGCACGCAACCCTTTGTTCACATCGCCGAGAAGCGTTGGGCAACGCGCGAGAATCCTGAGCAGACCATACGTGTCTACTCGAATCAACAACAGATCGAGTTAATTGTCAATGGCTCATCGCGTGGAGTAATGGAGTCCACCGACGGCATTTTCATTTGGGACAAGGTGGCTCTCAAAGCAGGTTCGAACACCATCGAGGCAGTTTCGCCCGACTCACCCTACTCGGACCACACGACCATTATCGTAGGCAAGAGCGCAAGATAGTCGCCGCCGCGGGACCCTCGCAAAAGAGCAGATCAAGGATCGAAATATTTGGAGCAAACGGAGCGCGATCGGCAAAGACCTGACAATAGGGCTGGGGTGCGAAACGCTCGTCCGCCATTGCCAAACGGGGCTTGGGCGAGAAGGCACCTCGCAGGTCGTAATCGAACGTCGCCGCAGCCTCGGCATTGAGCCATCGTTCGCTGATATTCAGTTCCTTACCAACACCCAACGCACGCATTGCCGTACGGCATAGATCGGCATTCCAATCCACCAGAAAATCGTATCGACGCTCAAAAAACGGAGCAAACTCCTCGCCATAGAAGTCGAAATAGGGCGACGACTTGTATGCCGAGAGGATCGACACCCAATGTTGGTGCTGCCAGCGTTTCGAATAGTCGATACGCACGTCGCGCATCTTCATTCGCGGGCGGTTGGCATTTGCAACCTGCACCGTCAGCGGCATAAGTCCATTCGCCGCTGCAATCACCGTGCGGTTGCGGTAGCTCTGTTTGAGGTAGTATTCATCAATGTCGATCACACAGTCGTCCACCAACAGATGTGCAAACCACTGAACATTACCTAAATAGGTCAGCGGAAGTATCGTTCGTGCGTTCATCTCGTTACTCGTTTTGTGCAGATTCGGTTGCAGGTTCAACCCAACGTCCATCAGCCTTAATCAACGCAATCAGTCGATCAAGAGCCTCAGCCTGAGGTATATTGCGCTCGACAATCTCGCGACCACGATAGAGCGTAATGCGTTCGGGTGCCGCACCCACATATCCATAATCGGCATCTGCCATCTCACCCGGACCATTCACAATGCAACCCATAACGCCTATCTTCAAATCCTTCAAATGCGACGTGGCCGCCTTGATCTTCGCCAGCGTCGACTGCAAGTCGTAGAGCGTGCGACCACACGACGGACAAGCGATATATTCGGTACGCGAGAAACGCACACGCGCCGCCTGCATAATCATCAACTCCAACTCCTTGATCTGTGCCTTCGAGAATTGCGGTGCGTCGATCCAAATGCCGTCAGCCAAACCATCGAGCAACATCACTCCCATATCTGCCGCAGCTTTGACGGCTAAGGTTTCGAAATCCTCGTCGTCATACTTGCGATGGATAACTACGGGCGTATCGTCCTCAATGTCCAAAATTGCCGAACGCCACTCGGCTACGGGATTTGCCGAAACGGCGTCTGCCACCAAAATATCCAACTCATTATCACCTAATTCCGAGTGAGTTACAGGCACCTGCTCGCCACCTACGCACCCAACACGACGTGTCGCACGGCGGCGATATTCGTAGGGCGAGAATCGCTCCTCGGCAACCTCAAACTCACCCTCGCGGCTGGCGAAATAGTCAGCCAACATCTTGGCTACGGGGATCTCATTTTCGGGGTCTTCGGTCAGCGACACACGGATCGTATCGCCCACACCATCAGCCAGCAGCGCACCGATACCTACGGCACTCTTCACGCGACCCTCGATACCGTCGCCCGCCTCGGTAACACCCAGATGAATCGGGTAGTTCATACCCTCCTCGCGCATTGCCGCAACCAGCAATCGGTAGGCGTAGACCATCACGCGCGTATTGCTCGACTTCATCGAAACGACCACCTGATCGAACCCCTCCGAGCGGCACACACGCAGAAACTCCATCGCCGAGACCACCATACCCTCAGGCGTATCGCCCCATTCGTCAAAGACGCGCTTAGCCAACGAGCCGTGGTTCACGCCGATACGCAGAGCCACACCGCGCTTGCGGCACTTCTCGATCAATCGCTCCAAACGGCGATCGGTCGTGCGGTAGTTACCCGGGTTGATACGCACCTTATCGACCGACTCGGCAGCGATCTCCGCCACCTCAGGAACGAAGTGAATATCTGCCACGATGGCGGTCGAGAATCCCTCCGAGCGCAACTGAGCCACGATATTGCGCAGATTCTCGCCCTCGCGCGGACCCTGAGCCGTAAGGCGGACAATCGGACCGCCAGCGCGATCTATACGCTCGATCTGAGCCACACTTGCGGCGGTATCGTTGGTGTCGGTGTTGGTCATCGACTGCACGGCAATGGGTGCTCCACCACCGATCTCGACGCTGCCGATACGCACGCGACAACTGGCGCGACGCTCGTATCGACCGAGTGAATTGCAATACTTTTTCATCTGTTAGTTCAAAAAACTATTTACCGAATAGTGCAAAGATACGAAAAAAGATGCGCAAGATTCAAAATCTTTTCGTTACTTTTGCATTATGGGCAGAGTATTCGACAACGATATCAAATTTGTTAGCGGCGTAGGCGAGCAACGCGCCAAGCTGTTGGCGTCGGAATTGGGCATTCGCACGATGGGCGATATGCTCTACTACTTCCCGTTCCGATACATCGACCGCACACGCTACTACCGCATTGGCGAGATCACCGAGAACGAGAGTTCGACCCTTGTTCAATTCCGTGCCCGCATAACGGGTTTTGCACCGAGTGGCGAGGGTCGCAACCGCCGATTCAAAGCCTTCGTTTCGGACGCGACGGGCTCGGCAGAGCTGACGTGGTTCAAAAATGTGCGCTGGATCGAGAAGCGTTTGCAGGTGGGTGTCGAGTACATCATCTTCGGTCGTCCGTCGTTCTATCGCGGACAGTTACAGATGGTACACCCTGAGGTCGAGGAGGTTATGAGTGCACGCAAGCGACCCGAAGGGCTGCAAGGCGTTTACAGCACCTCTGAGAAACTGACCAACGCACAGCTCGGATCAAAGGGCATTTACAACATTATATGCAATCTTTGGCCGCTGGTCGAGAGCCGTATCGAAGATCCGATGCCCGATACACTGCGTCGTGCTCACGGGTTGATGCCCTTGCGCGAGGCGTTGTATAACATTCACTTTCCGCAGTCGCAGGAGTTGTTGCGACGTGCAGAGTACCGCCTGAAATTCGACGAACTACTTGGCATTCAACTCAATATCCAATCACGTCGCACGGTACGCAAAAACCGCTACAATGGATTTATATTCCCGCGTGTGGGCGACTATTTCAACCGCTTTTACAACGAGAAACTACCCTTCGAGCTGACCGGAGCGCAGAAACGTGTGATCCGCGAGATTCGTCAGGACACCATTACGGGCTGCCAAATGAATCGCTTGTTGCAGGGCGACGTGGGTAGCGGCAAGACAATGGTGGCTCTGGCGTCGATGTTGATTGCTGCCGACAATGGGTTCCAATCGTGTATGATGGCTCCGACCGAGATCCTTGCGCGACAGCACTTCGCCTCGATCAGCCGTATGGTCGAAGGGCTTGGCATTGAGGTGCATATACTCACCGGTGCGTCGAAAGCTGCCGAACGTCGCACCTCGCTCGAAGCGGCAGCGTCGGGTCGCGCACATATCCTCATCGGCACCCACTCGCTGATCGAAGATACGGTGCAGTTCGACAATTTGGGACTGTGCGTTATTGACGAACAGCACCGTTTCGGTGTGGAGCAGCGTGCTAAGATGTGGACCAAAAATGCGCAACCGCCACATATCCTTGTGATGACCGCAACGCCCATTCCGCGAACGCTCGCAATGACGCTCTATGGCGATTTGGACGTGTCGGTGATTGACGAGTTGCCACCCAACCGCCGCCCGATTCAGACCTATCACTACTTCGATTCGGCTCGTTTGAAGTTGTTCGGATTTATGCGCCAACAGATCGCGCTCGGTCGCCAGATCTATGTCGTCTATCCGTTGATTGCCGAGTCAGAGAAGATGGATTACAAAGATCTGACCGACGGCTATCTGTCGATTACTCAGGCTTTTCCGCCACCCGAATATATCACCTCGATCGTTCACGGCAAAATGCGCCCCGAGGACAAACGCGAGGGTATGCGCCAATTCCTTGCAGGCGAGGCTCAGATTATGGTCGCCACGTCAGTCATCGAAGTGGGCGTCGATGTGCCCAATGCTACGGTGATGGTCATCGAGAGTGCCGAGCGTTTCGGGCTGTCGCAGCTGCACCAGCTACGTGGACGTGTGGGGCGCGGTGGCGAGCAATCCTATTGCATACTGATGAGTGGCGAGAAGCTCTCGAAGGAGGCGCGTGCCCGTTTGGACGCGATGTGCGAGACCACCGACGGTTTCCAACTTGCCGAACTCGACCTCAAATTGCGCGGTGCGGGCGACATCGGAGGTACGCAACAGAGTGGTTTGGCATTTGACTTGAAGATTGCCAATCCGACACGCGACGTGCAGATCGTCGAGCTGACTAAGCAGGTTGCAGCCGAGCTATTGGCTTCGGATCCCAACTTGGTGCGCACCGAAAATCAACCTCTGCGCGAGTTGAAAGCTCGTTACGCCTCACGCGAGGAGCGCGATTTCAGTATGATCTCATAATAAATTGTCCGAAATGGACGTTATATAGGTAGAATTATGAAAAATCTCATCACATATCTCGCATTTGTATTGTTGTCGATGGCTACGGCGTCGGCACAGCAGAGCAACGTGCAACCCGCCTTCCGCAACGGCGAGCAGCTGACCCTCAAAGTGAGCTACCGCGCCAAGTTGATCCCCAACACCGAGGTGGCAACCGTCGTGATGAACGTAACCGACACGACGATCAACAATCGCCCCTACTATTGCATTTACGCCAACGCACGCACGATGCCTTCGTGGCGTTGGTTCTACAACCTCAACGACACCTATCGCAGTTATATCGACACCACGACCTTCCGCCCCGTACTCTCCACCTCGCAGATCCGCGAAAATGGTTACCGCGCGTGGTCGCGTTTCGAATACGATTGGGATAAAGGCGTGAGCGTCAATCATAAACAGCGTCGTCAAGACCCCGTCCGCGAGTGGCAGATACCAATCGAGGGTAAGAGCTACGACGGCGTTTCGCTCTTCTACGACCTGCGCACGACCGACCCCGCGACATTAGTCGAGGGTGAGGATCGCACCATTGCCCTGCTACTCAACGATACGGTGCGTTACATCAACTACCGTTTTCTCGGGCGCGAGAACAAGCGAGTTCGTGGCGTAGGTACGTTCCGCACGCTCAAATTCTCGTGTCAGCTGGCAACCTCGACGGGCGAGAGTTTCGAGGACGGCTCGGAGTTCTTCATTTGGATCTCGGACGACCGCAATAAGATACCTATCTTCTTCGAGTCGCCCATTCGTGTGGGTAGTGTCCGCGCCTATATCAGCCGCTTCGAAGGGTTGCGTTTCCCCGTCGAAAGCCGCGAGGATTGACGAAAATCACATACGACACTGCGCAGAAACATAAAAATTGCTATCTTTGCACTCAAAATATCAAAAAACAACAAACCAAAACTATGGAAGAGAACAATCGCAATTACGAATACGACGACGAACAGCAGCAGCCCGCTGTTGATAAGTCGATCAAGGGTTACCGTATGGTAATCTGCATTTTAGCAGTGATTCTTGTGGCAATTTCGGGTCTTTACTTCAAGATTCATCAGGATCAGAAGCGCGACTACCAATTCCTCGAAATCGAGCGCGACTCGATCCAGAGTAACTTGGGCGTGCTAATGGAGGATTTCGATAACCTGCAAATCACCAACGACACCATCTCGCAAAATTTGGCAACAGAGCGTATGCGTGCCGACTCGCTGATGCAGCAGTTGCAGAAGGAGCGCAACCTCTCGCTGCGCAAGATCAAGCAGTACGAGAAGCAGGTAACGATGTTGCGTGGCATTATGGAGGGCTACTTGAAGCAGATCGACTCGCTCAATACGCTCAACAAGAAACTCATCAACGAGAATGTCGACTACCGTAAGCAGGTGGCAAGCCAGACTCTGCGTGCTGATATGGCAGAGGAGAAGGCTGCCGAACTCGACACCAAGGTGCGTCAGGGTGCCGTAGTTCGCGCCCGCGACATCGTGCTCACCACGCTCAACGACAATGGCAAGGTGGTTACCCGTGCGGCACGTGCTGCTCGTTTGAAGGTTGATTTTGTGCTGTCTGCCAATGAGTTGGCTAACCCAGGCGAGCGCACCGTATATGTACGTATCACCTCGCCCGACGGCTATCTGCTGACTACCGACGCTGCGACGTTCGACTTCGAGGGCTCGCCCACGATCTACACCGCCGCACGTGAGGTCGACTACCAGAACGACGATCTGGACGTAGGTCTGTTCTACAATGGCGACGGCATTACGGCAGGTAAATACGCGATCGAGGTCTATATGGACGGTATTAAGATCGGCTCGACCGAAACGATCCTCCGTTAAAAAAACGAACTTACACACCACAAAAAAGGGAGCTATCCGCGTGATAGTTCCCTTTTTTATGCTTATATTTGTAGAGTGGAAATGTTCCGAACAACGAAATTATAATCTAAAAACTCAATACAATGAAACGAATCCTTATGCTTATGTGTGCCGCTGCGATGGCTATTGCGCCTGCTGCGGCTCAGCGTCTTGAAATCGGTCGTGGCGAGCGCGCCACAACCCAAACCGCTCGCCACTCGATCACGGGCATAGCCAATCCCGACGCTACACTCACGGTCAATGGCAAACAATTCCCCGTATATCCGACGGGCGGTTGGGCGGCCGAGGTAATGCTCGAAGAGGGCAAGAACACCATTACGGTAGTTGCTACCTCGAAAGCCGGTCGCGCCGAGAAGAGCTTCGACGTCGAACTCACTCCGCGCCCTGCACGTGAGCCGCTGATAGGCACTAAACTGATCGAATGGGGCACCGTACCCGCTGACATCAAGGCTGTTACCGAGGGCGAGCGCGTGGCTCTGCGTGCCGTAGGTGCACCCAACTGCAAGGTGTCGATCGTAGGCGGCTGCGAGCTGACCGAGGTCAAGGCGGGTGTCTATCAGGGTCTGATCACAGCCAAGAAAGGTTGCAACGTGCTGGCTGAGCCTCTGCAATTCAAGGTCGAGGGCAAAGATGGCTCGGAGGTCTATACGATGAAAGAGGCGATCAAGGTCATCGACCCCAATCAGCCCGTAATGTTGCGTACCGTAGGTGAGTTGCCCTACCTGAATTATGGTTTGGGTACCGACCGTTTGGGTGGCTCGAAGATTGGTCACATCACCGAGGGCATTCTGCTCGAAGCTGTTGGCGAGGTGGGTAATCAATACAAGATTCGTCTGTCGAAGAATCGCACCGCCTACGTACCGAAGTCGTGCGTCGAAGTGCAGCCCGCAGGTACTCTGCCCGCGCAGTCGTTGGTCGGTTCGTGGAGCGTTCGCGGCGGCAAAGAGGCTGATGTAGTGCGAGTTTCGCTCTCGGAACGTCTGCCCTTCGCTACGTTCCATCAGTTGGATCCCGCACGTGTTGTTGTGGACGTTTTCGGTGCTGTGGCTAACACCTCGTGGCTGACCCAATACCCCGAAACAAAGAACGCTATCAAGAGTGTCGACTATGAGCAGGTCGAGGAGGACATCTTCCGCGTCATCATCACGCTCGACCACAACGCACATTGGGGTCACTCGGTGCGTTACGAGGGCAACTCGCTGGTTATCCGCGTCAAAGCTGCTCCGAAAGCATCGTTGCGCGGTCTGCACGTAGCTATCGACGCAGGTCACGGTGGTCCGTACAAGGGTGCTGTTGGTGTTGCAGGTGTCGAGGAGAAGGACGTGAACCTCGATCTGGCACATATGCTGCGCAAGGAGCTCGAAAAGCGCGGTGCGAAGGTTACGATGACCCGCACCGAGGATATTGACGTGGGTATGAGCGAGCGCGTACTGATGTTGCGCAAGGCAGATCCCAACCTGCTGATTTCGATCCACTGCAATGCAGGTGGCTCGCCATTGAACCCCCTCGGCACAAGTACCTACTACCGCCACCCCGGTTTCCAGCCGTTGTCGACGGCTGTTTTGAAGCGCGTTTTAGAGCTCGATATGAACAACTTCGGCAACATTGGCAGTTTCAACTTTATCCTCAACTCGCCCTACGAGTATCCCAATATGTTGCTCGAAACGCTGTTCATCTCGGCACCCGCTGAGGAGGCTCGTCTGGTCGATCCGAAGTTCCGCACCGACCTGATCAACCGCGTAGTGAAGGGTTTGGAGGACTACCTGAAAGAGTGCGCTAAATAATTCACGACTAAAAACAATGTCCAAGACCCGCCACAACAGCGGGTCTTGTTTTTTGGGCGGCATTGCTCCTACTTTTGAACCCTCAATAACAAAAAAGGACCGCGTTACGACGCAGTCCTTTCGAAATATTGTATTAAGGCTAAATTAGTCTGCCATATTGGGCATAGGTTTGTCGTACTCGCCATTCTCCAACTTCGCGCGGATCGACGAGAAGCAGTCCAACGTGTACTGAACGTCCTCCAACGTATGAGCCGCCGTAGGAATGATACGCAGAATCATCTCGCCCTTCGGGATTACGGGGTAAACCACAATCGAGCAGAACAGAGCGTGGTTCTCGCGCAGATCGACAACCAAGTTACAAGCCTCAGGCACCGAACCCTTCATATAGATAGGAGTTACGGGCGACAGTGTACCGCCGATATCGAAACCACGCTCGCGCAAACCACTCTGCAAAGCGTCGGTGATCTCCCACAACTTCTGCTGATACTCAGGGTGTTTGCGGATCAGGTCAAGACGCTTCAAAGCACCCATTACCATCGGCATAGGCAGACTCTTAGCGTAGGTCTGCGAACGCATATTGTAGCGGAACAGGTCGATCAACCACTTGTGCGACGAAACGAATGCACCGATACCAGCCATCGACTTAGCGAAGGTATTGAACAGCACGTCTACACCGTCGGTTACACCGAAATGCGAAGCGGTACCGCGACCACCCTCACCCATCGTACCGAAGCCGTGAGCGTCGTCAACCAGCAGGCGGAACGAGAACTCGCTCTTCAAAGCCACGATCTCGTCCAGTTTACCCAAATCACCCTTCATACCGAACACACCCTCGGTGATTACCAGCACACCACCATTCTGAGTTTCAGCCAGCTCGGTAGCGTGGCGCAACTGCAAACGCAGGCTGTCCATATCGTTGTGACCAAATACGAAACGCTTGCCCTTGTGCAGACGCAGACCGTCGATGATACAAGCGTGAGCCTCAGCGTCATAAACCACCACGTCGCGGGGGGTCAGCAGGCAGTCGATGATCGAGATCATACCCTGATAACCGAAGTTGAGCAGGAATGCGTCCTCCTTACCTACGAATGCTGCCAACTCGCGCTCCAACTGCTCGTGATAGATGGTCTGACCGCTCATCATACGAGCACCCATCGGGGCAGCCATACCGAAATCAATAGCACCTTTGGCATCAGCCTCACGCACCTCAGGGTGGTTAGCCAGACCGAGGTAGTTGTTCAAGCTCCAATTGAGGACCTCCTTGCCGCGGAACTTCATATGAGGACCAATGGGACCTTCGAGCTTAGGGAACGAGAAATAGCCGTGCGAATACTTCTGGTACATACCAATCGGACCACCGGCATTCTTTTTAAGGCGTTCAAAAATATCAGTCATTGTTATAAATTTTTAATGTTAAACGATCTCTTCATTTCTGTTCAGGAAGGGAGCTTCACCCCGCCTCCAATCACACAAATTTACAACATTTCTACTCGATTCGGAATACCTTTTGCCTAATTTCGGGCATAAATAAGTATTTATACTCATAATTTTATACTCTTTTCGCACCCTGCCACGTCAAAAAAATGCACAAACTGAAATTAAATAGTCGAAAGGGTATAATATATTTTTGTTTGGCTCGTTAAAAATGTATAACTTTGCGCGGTTGTAGCATTACAATGCGCTGTTTATTTTTACCGAATGAAGATGAAAAGATCGATTTTGATGTTGCTCGCCGTGTGCGCAGTTGCTGTCGTAAGCACCGGTTGCGGTCCATTCAACAAGCTGCTCAAAAGCGGCGACAACGATAAGATATATGCCGAAGGTCGTGCACTGCTCGATCAGGCAAAGTATAATCGAGCAATTATGTGCTTCGAGCAGGTGCAGCCCTATTTCACAGGTACGGTGCGCGAGGACTCACTGGCTTACTATATGGCTTATGCTCACTTCAAGAACGACGATTTTATGACCAGCACCGAGCTGCTCGATGAGTTCCGTCGCAAGTATACCCGTAGCCAATTCCTCGAAGATGTCGAGGGTATGTATGCTCTGAGCTACTACTACCTCTCGCCCGAACCGACCCGCGACCAGACCACCACGACACAGGCTCTGACCGCAATTCAGGAGTTCTTGGGTCGCTATCCCAACTCGACCCGCCGTGCAGCATTCGAGCAGATGGTGCGCGAACTGAACCAAAAACAGTACGATAAGGTATTCCTCAACGCTAAGACCTACTACACGATCGGTCGTTACAAGTCGGCAGTGCCCGCATTGAAGAACGCCTTGAAGAAGTTCCCCGATTCGCCCCACCGCGAAGAGTTGATGTATCTGATCGTCAAGTCGTCGTACGAGTTGGCTCACAACTCGATCGAAACGTTGCAGCGCGACCGCTATATGAGTATGATGGACTCATACTATTCGTTTGTTGCGGAGTTCCCCGAAAGCAAACACGTGAAGGAACTCAACCGAATGCTGGACGAGGCAAAGAGATACATCGCTAAGTTCGGTGACCCGAATGAGCAGAAGGACGCAGAGAACGCCGAGAATACCGAGAAATAAGACAAACACTACATACTAATAATCAGAGTACAACAAACGTATGGATCTGAAATTAACAAACATTCCCAACAACACCAAAACTCGTAAGTTGGTCGATTTGGACCAGCCGACGGGTAACATCTACAAGTCGCTCAACGTCATTTCGCGTCGCGCTAACCAGATCGCAACCGAGATGAAGCAGGAGCTCAACCGTAAGCTGGCTGACTTCTCGACCAGCACCGATTCGTTGGAGGAGACCTTCGAGAATCGTGAGCAGATCGAGATCTCGCGCTACTACGAGCGTCTGCCGAAGCCGTCGATCATCGCTACCGAGGAGTTCCTCGCTGGCAAGCTCTACTTCCGCGACAACAAGAACGAGGA
The DNA here is from genome assembly GCA_045638285.1 of Alistipes sp. Lineage (GTDB taxonomy): Bacteria > Bacteroidota > Bacteroidia > Bacteroidales > Rikenellaceae > Alistipes. The sequence continues at coordinate 330,263 of JAZUBB010000004.1, forward strand.
GTAAACCTTGTCGATGTGTCGTGGGGGGGCTGTGAGGAGTTGCGACCGCCACGACTTGGTACAACGAATGTGATGGAGGAGGTTACTGAGGTACCGCACGTTGTGAAACGCATTGCGAGCTGACCGAGAGTTGTTTTGCAGGTAGAACCCGTAGGGGTTTTTCAGAAACGACCGCCCGCTCCGAGAATGAAACCGACTACCCGAAAGGGCGGTCGGTTTTTTATATGCGGTCGTTTCTTTTATATTAAAGTCGAAATTGGCTTAAACACCGCCTTCGGCACACTCTCTGATACACCTTAATCAATCACCCCTATGGTGCGTTTTGAACTTTGAATAATTTTTGTTAGCTTTGCAAAAACGGAACAAACTGAAAAAAATTGATACACTATGAAAACTAAGACTCTGATTCTTTCGATAATGTTACTATTGGTTGCGGGCGTTGCCGAGGCGAAGAAGGTGCGCGTGGTGGCACATCGCGGCTATTGGAATACCGAGGGTTCATCGCGCAACTCAATCAGCGCACTTAATAACGCAATGGCAATCAAAGCATACGGCTCGGAGTTCGATGTAAACATCACCTCGGACGGCGTGTTGGTTATCCATCACGACGCAAAGACCTCGAATGGCATACATATCGAGAAGGTGACCTTTGCCGAACTGCGCGAGAAGGCTCCCAACCTCTCGAATGGCGAGTTGATCCCCACGCTCGACGACTATCTCACGACGTGGAACCACAACAAAAAGACCAAACTCATCTTCGAGATTAAACCCCAATCAACCCCCGAACTTGAAACCCAAATGGTCGAGGCTTGCTTGGAGGCTCTGCGCAAGAACCACGTGACGGACAAGCAGGTGGAGTTCATCTCGTTCAGCTACCACGTTTGCAAGGAGTTGAAGCGTCTGCGCCCGACGGCAGTGGTGATGCCGCTGTCGACTACCTCGGCTGAGCCCGAGCAGATGTTCAAGGACGGAATGGACGGTTTCGATCTGCATTACAGCGTACTGCGCGAGCACCCCGAATGGGTTGAGTTGGCTAAGTCGCAGAAGAAGATTGTCAACGTTTGGACTGTAAATCAGGAGGATATTATGCGCGAGATGATCGCTCTTGGGGTCGATTACATCACCACCGACGAGCCTGTGCTGTTACAGAAAGTGCTCAAAAGCAAGAAGTAAGACCACACAAAACTATTGACGACATCATAGACAACGCCTGCCCGAACCTATCGGAGCGGGCGTTTTTTATGGCGTGCGGGTTTTGATTTCGAGAGCCAAAATCGTAAATTTGCAGTCGCTAAATTTCCCAAAAACCGAAAATGCAGAAACTCAAAGGCACAATCTGGGCATTGGTCTCGTCGTCGACCTTCGGACTGATCCCACTCTTCTCGCTACCCGTGCTGGCAAGCGGCGTGGGGTTGGATTCGTTGTGTTTCTATCGCTTTGCCTTTGCAGCGGTGGCAATGGGCACATATATGCTCCTCAGTGGCAGGTCGTTGCGCATATCGCTGCGCGAGCTGGCGACGGTGGCTCTGCTGTCGGTTTTCTATGGTTCGACCTCGATGTTCCTCACCTCATCGTACGAACTTATCCCCAGCGGGATCGCCACGACGATACACTTTCTCTATCCCGTTTTGGTCACGACAATTATGATTGTCGGCTTCGGTGAGCGGGCGTCGTGGTGCATATTTGTGGCGGCTGCGATGGCTATCGGAGGTGTCTATCTGCTCAGTGGCTCGACCGAAGGTGCCACGATCCAACTGCGAGGTATCGTGGCGGTGCTGATCACGGTGGTGACCTACGCAACCTATATCGTCGGAGTCAATCGCTCGGCTGTCAAGGATATGGAGGGGCGCAAGATGACCTTCTACGTACTGCTGTGTACCGCCATACTATTCTATATAAATCTCGTGGTGCGTCACGGCGGTGCAATCGACCCGATTCCCAATACGGGAGCGTGGGTGCGACTGCTGTTGCTGGCGTTGTTGCCTACCCTACTCTCGGATCTGGCACTGATCTACGCCATTCAGATGGTCGGCTCGACCACGACTGCCATTCTCGGCTGTATGGAGCCTCTGACGGCGGTTGTAGTCGGCATCGTGTGTTTTGGCGAGCGTTTTGGGACTACGCAGGCAGCGGGCGTGGTGGTTGTTTTGGCGGCGGTGACGCTGGTGATTATGGCTGAACGCTGGGGGCAACGACCTCTGTCGGAGTTACTCGGATTGCGCCGAAGAGAAAAATAGCGTAGCTACCCGCTTGTAAATCAAAAAGAATTTCTTAAATTTGTCAAAACTAAATAAAACTATACCTATGAAACTTCGTAAATTGATCTTCGCAGCGATTGCAGCCGCATTCGCACTCTCAACGATAGCTCCCGCCGACGCTTGTACTTCGGCAGTCATTTCGGGTCGCGCAACCAAATCGGGACGTCCTCTGCTGTGGAAACACCGCGACACGGGCACCGAGTGGAATCACATTGAGTACTTCAAGGGCGAGAAATATGCCTTCCAAGCGTTGGTAAACTCGAAGGACGAGAGCCGCAAAGAGGCGTGGGCAGGTGCCAACGAGAAGGGCTTTGCCATTATGAACACCGCCTCGTACAATATGAAACCCGACTCGCTCAAATATCTGCCCGAAAACGAGGGCGTCGTGATGAAGGCGGCACTGGGCGTCTGTGCAACGGTCGATGAGTTCGAGGAGTTTATCAAGAATATGCCTCTGCCCCGCGCTCTCGAAACCAATTTCGGCGTGATCGACGCTGAGGGCGGCGCAGCCTACTTCGAAGTTTGGGACTACGGCTACACCAAGTTCGACGTGAACGATGTTGCGCTCGCTCCCAACGGATATATCATTCGCTCAAACTACTCGTTCTCAGGCGTGCAGGACGAGGGTATGGGCTACGTGCGCTACCAAAATGCTGAGTATCTGATACATCGCGGCTATGCTGCGGGCGAATTGTCGGCAGAGTGGATCTTCGCCAATCCGTCGCGTTCGTTCTTCAATGCCATTCTCGACAGCGACCTGATGACCGAGGGCGGTCGTCCCGAAAGCGGTTGGGCTATCGATCAGGACTACATTCCGCGCAAATCGTCGAGCGCATCGGTGGTAGTCGAGGGCGTAGTTGCAGGCTCGAATCCCGACGCAACGACCATCTGGACCGTGCTGGGCTATCCTCCTTGCAGCTACGCAGTTGCATCGTGGGTGAAGGCGGGCGATAAGATCGCTGCTCCGATCGCAGTCGATGACAAAGGCACCGCACCCGTCAATCGTATGGCTGTGGCTTTGAAACGTAAGGTCTTCCCCGTAACGCGCGGCAACGGTAGCAAATATATGCGTACCGACGTGATTGCCAAGGCGATAGATGCACTGCGCCCCTACGAGCAGCAGTCGATTGCAACGGCTTCGGAGGTGCGCGACGCCATCGCAAAGGAGGGTTTCTCGATGAAGAAAATCGAGACCTACAACAATGCTGTGAAGGTGATGATGCCCCAAGAGGAGCTACTGCTGTTGCAGGTGAAATAGCACAAGGCAAAAAAATATTCCGAAAAATTTTGGTGGAACGAAAAATAGTTCTTACCTTTGCACACCGTTCGAGAGAACCTCGGACTTAGATGGTGGATGTAGCTCAGTCGGTTAGAGCACTGGATTGTGGTTCCAGGTGTCGTGGGTTCGAGTCCCATCTTCCACCCTTAATTATTGCAGAGCGAGGCTATTAGCCTCGCTTTTTTTGTTGTTAGAGGTATTCGATCTGAATGTGAACATTCATCGCTCCCTCTAACAACAACGAGCTTACAGCTCGCTGCAATGAGTGTGGAGGTGGTTATTTTATGAGGGTTGCGAGGATATGAGTATATATATTTTCAAAGGTATCCTCGCCACGGCTAAGCCGTTCGAGTCCCATCTTCCACCCCAACGATTGAAAGCCTTGCCTGTGAGCAAGGCTTTTTTTATTTGACACCCCGCATTGGCAAATTTCTTGTATAATTTCCACTTATATATTTATCAAAAAATATAATCGCAGATTTATACACAAAATGGTATCAATTCCGATTTTTATGCTTATCTTTGCAATACAGAAAAACAAACAAGAAGTTAAACAATTAAAAAGTATAAAGCTATGTTAAGTCAGAAATTACAGGACGCTATCAATGCGCAAATCAATGCCGAGTTGTGGTCGGCTTATCTCTACTTGTCGATGTCGATGGACGCTGCCGACAAGGGTCTGAAAGGTGTTGCTAACTGGTTCTACGTGCAGTGGAAGGAGGAGCAGGATCACGCTCAGATCTTCATCAACTATCTCCAATCGCGTGGCGCACGTGTAGTGCTCGCTCCCATTGCTGAGGTGAGAACCGAGTGGGATTCGGTGTTGGAGATGTACGAGGAGACGCTCAAACACGAGAAGGTGGTTACCTCGCTGATCAACAACCTCGCTAACCTCGCCGCTGAGGAGCGCGACCACGCAACCGCAAATATGCTCATCTGGTTCGTTGATGAGCAGATCGAGGAGGAGGAGAGCGCACGCGACATCATCGATCAGCTGAACTTGATCGAGGGCAACAAGCTCGGTTTGTATATGCTCGACAAGGAGTTCCAGACTCGCACCTACACTCAGGCTTCGCCCTTAGCTACCTCGGCTGAGTAACCTCGCCTAACGAGTGAAACGAAATACCCCTGCGCCGCGTGGTGCAGGGGTACTTTGTTTATAATAGTTGTTCGCTACTCCTCCGTCGGAGCATACTCCGCAGGGGCAATTTCGATCTCCAACAACGGCTCACCCGACGGATTATTATAGAGGTAGAGCAACGTCACCTCCAACTTTGCCATATCAGCCATAGCCTTCTCGGCACGCAGACGCTTGGGCAGCGTCGAACGCATATACGCCTCCATATCGGCGTGCTCGGCTGCCGACAGCGAGTCGAGCGCAAGGGTATAGTGATAGCGCAGGGTTGCGGGCAGAAGATATGATGCCGAGTCGAGGCGGGTGATCTCGTCCACCTCCACAGGGCTCATCGCATTGACATTATCAACCGACGCACGCAAAACCATCTCACGGTCGGGCTGTCGATTGCCGCACCCCGACAGGCACACAGCGCAGAGGGCAATGACACACATCGCCAACGACGCTCTTTTCGACATTCGTTTCATCGCCTTAGAACGGCAGGTCATCAAACTGATCGCCACCGACCGCCATTGCGGGCTCAGCCGTTTCGAGGGGCGGCAGGTCGGGAATCGGAGCTGCGGCGGGCTGCTCAGGCTGCACCTTCTGGATACGCCAAGCGCGCACATCGGTGTACCAACGACCATTATACTCGCGCGACTCGATATTGACCGACACATTCACCTTGTCACCAACCTGCAACGACGCTGCGTCCTGCGCACGATCGCCAAAGAAGGTCACGCACACCTTGCGCGAGAACTCATCGGGCATCTCAAAAACAACCTCCTGCTTCTGCCACGTACCGCGAGCACTTGTGCCCGACTGTGCAGGCAGGATTCGATAAACTACACCTACAAATTCCATAATCTATTACTCTTCAACAATTTGAATACTCAGAATCAGATCGCCCTGACGCAGATCGTCCAGCACATCAAGACCCTCAATGACGCGACCAAATGCCGTATGAACGCCGTCCAAATGCTGCGTATTCATACGATTGTGGCAGATGAAGAACTGCGAGCCACCCGTATTGCGACCACGATGAGCCATCGACAGCACACCGCGATCGTGATACTGACGCTCAGCCGAGGTCTCGCACGGAATGGTGTAACCCGGACCGCCCGTACCATCACCAAACGGGCAACCGCCCTGCACCACGAAATCGGGAATCACGCGGTGGAACGTCAGACCGTCATAGAATCGTTTTTCGGCGAGCGAGCAGAAGTTCTCGACCGTAATCGGGGTCTCCTTCTCGTATAATTCCGCCTTCATATCACCTTTCTCGGTGCTTATCAGTGCATATTTCATATTTTTCGGATTTTTGATTGGTAATTATACAAAGGTACAAAATTATCGCTAACCGCGAAATCGTTTCTCGCGGAAAAAGCAATTTTGATCCCAATTTTGTGATTTTTCGTTAGGTCGAAACCATTGTGCCGCACCCGACACCCTTAGAGTCGCCCCTGCGCCGCATAGCTGAAATGCGAGCCGCGAGCAATGATGATGTGATCCAACAATCGGATATCGAACAGAGCCGCTGCCTCGCGCAGACGCTCCGTTACGCGGTCGTCATCGCCACTCGGCTGAGCCGATCCCGACGGGTGGTTATGAACGACAATAATCTGAGGAGCAAGTAGTTCCAACGCACGCTTAACTACCAAACGGTGATCGACAACCGTACCCGAAACACCGCCCTGACTCACACGACGGCTATCGACAATGCGGTTCGACGCCGTAAGGTAGATTGCCCAGCACTCCTCGTGGGGCAGGCTCTCCATTCGCGGAGCAAACATTCGACGAATATCGTCGCTCGACGTGATTGTCTGCACCTGCTCACACTGCTGCGCCGCCACACGACGTCCCAACTCAGCCGCCGCCGCAATCCTCTCGGCACGACGCAGACCCAGCCCCGCCGTCATTCGCAGACGCGCAATATCGTCGCCACACACCGCCGCCAACTGACCGCCGTAAGCCTCCATCAGTCGCTCGGCGTCAGTGGTCGCCTCCTCGCCCATCACAACCGACAGCAGCTCAGCGTCACTCAACGCCTCGACGCCGCGTGCTGCGATTCTCTCGCGAAGTGTCAAACCATCGCTCGCCTGCATAACATTCTAATTTTTAAATTATTGACCCGATGCAAAACGATCAAACTCTTCGAGCAACTGATCGCCTAAGTCGTTATCCGAAATGACCTTCCATACCGATGCTGACGCACGTTGCTCCGCCTGCTTTTTCGATTCGCCCGTGCCGTGACCTACGTCCACACCATCAATCACCACCGTCGAAAGGAACACAGGGTGATTGTCCGAGTAATGCTCATCGTGCACCGTACGGAACGAAATCGGTTGGCGGCTCTTCTGGCACCACTCGATCAGGCGGCTCTTGAAATCGGTCTCCTCGGTCATCAGCTCGTCGAGATTGATATGGCGACCTATTAACTCATTGATAAGCAGTCTATTAACAAAATTATAACCCTTATCCAAATAGATCGCACCGATCATCGCCTCCAACGCATCTCCGAAGATATGTTTCTGCGCCAACGTGCCTGCCGACTGCGCAATCACGTGCCGATCCAACCCGATCTTAACCGCCAATGCGTTCAACGACTGACGGCTCACGATCTTCGATCGCAACTTGGTCAAGAAACCCTCGTCAGCCTCAGGATACTCAATGAAGATATAGTCCGACACCACCGTTTCGATCACCGCATCTCCCAGAAATTCAAGACGTTCGTTGTTGATCTGGCGACCGTCGTCCAAAAACAAAGAAGCTGACTTGTGAACCAAAGCCAGCTTATAAAGCTCGATATTGTCGGGACAAATCCCGAACATATCGTCTATTATTCGATAATATACGCTGTCGCTACCAAAGCGCCTCAAAAACGGACGTCGAACAAAATCGAACATTGACGCACCTCCCCGACAGTTATATTACTCCGCAAATTTGCCGAACAAGATCGTCGAGTTGTGACCACCGAAACCGAACGTATTACTCATTGCATAGCGTACGTCGCGCTTCTGAGCCTTACCCAACGTCAGATTGAATCGCTCGTCGATCTGCGGATCAACCTCCTTGCAGTTGATCGTGGGAGGAATCACACCACGGTCGATAGCCATAATGCACGCAAGTGCCTCAACAGCCGCCGTAGCACCCAGCAGGTGACCGGTCATCGACTTGGTCGACGAGATATTCATCTTATAGGCATTGTCGCCGAAGACCTCAGCAATACCCTTCAACTCAGCGGGGTCACCCACCGGCGTCGAGGTACCGTGAACATTGACATAATCAACCTCTTCGGGCTGTACCCCCGCGTCCTTCAAGCAATTGCGCATCGAGAGGATCGCGCCCTTGCCTTCGGGGTGGGGAGCCGTGTAGTGGTAAGCGTCGGCACTCACACCGCCACCCATCACCTCGGCATAGATCTTCGCACCGCGAGCCTTAGCGTGCTCGTACTCCTCGAAAATGAGTGCTGCACCACCCTCGCCGATAACGAAACCATCGCGATTCACATCGAAAGGACGCGAAGCGGTCTGCGGATCGTCATTGCGGGTCGAGATAGCCTTCATCGCGCTGAAACCACCTACACTCGGTTCATTGACCGAAGCCTCCGAACCACCCGTAACGATCATATCGGCTTTACCCAAACGGATAGCGTCCAGCGCACTGATCATAGCGTGGTTCGACGATGCACACGCCGAAACGGTGCAGTAGTTGGGACCCATAAAGCCATATTTCATTGCGATGTGACCTGCGCTGATATCGGCAATCATCTTAGGAATAAAGAAAGGGCTGAATCGAGGGGTGTTACCGCCCTCGACAAAGCCCTTCACTTCTTGGAAGAAAGTTTCAAGACCACCGATACCCGAGCCCCAAATTACGCCGACATTCTCTTTGTTGATCGTGTCCAGATCGATACCTGCATCGACAACCGCCTGCTCGGCAGCGATCAGCGCGAACTGGGTGTAGAGATCGTAGAGGCGAACCTCCTTACGATCGAAGTACTTGGTATAATCGTAGTCTTTGACTTCGCACGCAAACCTCGTTTTGAACTTTTCCGCGTCGAATCGAGTAATCGGGCCTGCTCCGCTAACGCCGTTTTCGAGATTAGTAAAATATTCTTCAATATTGTGTCCCAGCGGGTTAATCGTGCCAATACCTGTAACAACTACTCTTCTTCTTGCCATAATTCTTGGTTTAAGGTTAAAACTATGCTTCCATTAACGCGAAAGCGTGGTCGTGTGCGAAACCGCGTTTTATTAAATTGTCGCGATCCGAGAATTAGTTCTTCTTCTCCTCGATGTACGAGATAGCGTCGCCAACGGTAGCGATCTTCTCAGCGTCCTCGTCGGGAATCTGGATGTCGAATGCCTTCTCGAACTCCATAATCAGCTCAACGGTATCGAGCGAATCAGCACCGAGGTGGTTGGTAAAGCTTGCTTCGGGTACTACTTCCTCTGCCTTAACGCCAAGCTTATCAACGATAATCTCGACAACTTTGTTTGCAACTTCTGACATAACTTTCAATTTTTAGTTAAACAATATTTAAACTGTAATTTTTCTTCAATTCAAATAATGAATTTTGCGCAAAAGTAACACTTTTTTTATTACTTTTGACAAATCATTGAAGAAATTTGCAGGTTTTTCCTTCATTTTCTACGTAAACAACTGATAATGAACAATATCGCTATTTTCGCCTCGGGAAAGGGTTCCAATATGGTACAAATTACCCGAAAATTCGAACAATCTGAGGAGATTTCGGTGCGTTTAGTCGTAGCCTCACGCGCCTCTGCGGGCGTTTTGGACCACGCTAAGAGCCTCGGCGTCGAATCGGTCATTTTTACCAAAACCGACCTCGCCTCACCCGAAACCCTACTCGCCGAACTGCACGCTCGAAAAATCGAGTGGATCGTTTTGGCGGGCTGGCTGTTGCTCCTTCCGAGCGAAATTATCGAGGCTTATCGCGGTCGAATCGTCAATGTTCACCCCTCGCTTTTGCCCCAATTTGGCGGTCGCGGAATGTTCGGTCACCACGTGCACGAGGCGGTGATCGCAGCAGGGTGCAAACGTAGTGGTATCACAATCCACCTTGTCGACGAGCACTACGATCAAGGCTCGATCCTCGCCCAATTTGAGTGCGAGGTGCTGCCCGACGACACCCCGCAGACGCTCGAAGCGAAGATTCACGCGCTCGAATATCGTCACTATCCCGAACAGATCGAAAAACTAATTCTAAAACATCAATAACTATGCGATTACTTTTAATTAGCAACTCAACCAACGCAGGCGAACCCTACCTGCAATACCCTATGCCCCAGATTGGTGATTTCTTGAAGGGCATCACCGAGATCGTTTTTGTTCCCTACGCTGCCGTAACATTCTCGTATGCCGAGTATGAGGCTAAGGTACAGAAACGTTTCGACGAACTTGGAATCCGCGTTCGTTCGGTACACCGCTCGAAGAACCCCGCAAAGATGATCCGCGAGGCTCAGGCAATCTGTGTGGGTGGCGGCAACACCTTCGCGCTGACTCGCAAAATGCAGCAGCAGGGTCTGATGACCGCCATCAAGAACAAGATCGCAAAGGGCACTCCCTACGTAGGTTGGAGCGCAGGTAGTAACGTCACTTGCCCCACAATCTGTACAACAAATGATATGCCCATTGTTGAACCTGAGTCGTTCAAAGCGATCGGCGCAGTGCGTTTCCAGATCAATCCTCACTACCTCGACGCCAACCCCGAGGGTCACGCAGGCGAGACCCGCGAGCAGCGTATCTTGGAGTATATCGAGGCTAATCCGCGCCGTTACGTAGTTGGTCTGCGCGAGGGCTGTATGCTGCGCGTCGAGGGCGACAAGATGGAGCTAATCGGTAGCCGCCCGATGCGTATCTTCAAGAAAGGCATCGAAATTTATGAAGTGAATGCAGGCGACGATCTGTCGTTCTTGATGTAGAGAGCCTAAGATAGTTGGGGCGCATTTTTCAACCGAGCGAACGATGAACTATAAATATAATATAGGTATGGAGGGCGAGGAGGCTGCGGCGGAGTGGCTCAGGGCGAATGGCTACGAGATACTCTATCGCAATTGGCGCAGTGGTCGCTACGAGTTGGATATTGTGGCAACGTGCTTCGACCGAATCCATTTTGTGGAGGTCAAAACGCGCAAGGCGGGAGGTCTGACCTCGCCCGAAGAGGCGATCGACCGCAATAAGCAGAACACTCTAAAACGCGCTGCCTCACTATTTTTAGCCACGTATGACGTTGCGTTGGAGCCGCAATTCGACCTTATAGCGGTCGACCGCTGGCCCGACGGACAACTCGACGTGCGTTACGTCCCCGATGTAGTCGAGTTCGGCTGGTAGGGTTTATCAGCTGGCAAAGATAATTACGAAGAGTTGCACACGGGTGCAGCTCTTTTTTTGTGATTTAGGGGGCGAATTTCGATTTTTCGATTCGATTTTCGGGGGCGGAGGTTTCGTATCTCGCTAATTATCGCTAAATTTGCGGGTTGTAACCAAGAATAATACAAAAACTATATAGAATTATGACACAGGAAGAACTTTTCAAAAAGTTGGTGGCTCACTGCAAAGAGTACGGTTTCGTGTTCCAGTCGAGTGAGATCTACGACGGTCTGAGTGCCGTTTATGACTACGGTCAGAATGGTGTTGAGCTCAAAAACAACATCAAGCGTTATTGGTGGGATTCGATGGTTAAGCTCCACGACAATATCGTCGGTATCGACGCTGCAATCTTTATGCACCCCCGCACGTGGGAGGCTTCGGGTCACGTGGGCGCATTCAACGACCCGCTGATCGACAACCGCGACTCGAAGAAGCGTTATCGTGCCGATGTGCTGATCGAGGATTGGCTGGCTAAGCAGGACGAGAAGATTCAGAAGGAGGTCGATAAGGCTCGCAAGCGTTTTGGCGAGAAGTTCGACGAGGAGCAGTATCGCGCAACCTCGCCCCGCGTGTTGGATATCGCTGCACGTCGCGACGAGGTACACAAGCGTTTCGCTGAGGCACTGAACGACACCAACCTCGAAGAGTTGCGTCAGATTATCCTCGATTGCGAGATCGTATGCCCCATCTCGGGCACTCGCAACTGGACCGAGGTGCGTCAGTTCAACCTGATGTTCTCGACCCAGATCGGCTCGGTGGCTGAGGGTGCAAACACCATCTATCTGCGTCCCGAGACAGCTCAGGGTATCTTCGTGAACTTCCTCAATGTGCAGAAGACGGGTCGTATGAAGCTCCCGTTCGGTATCGCTCAGATCGGTAAGGCGTTCCGTAACGAGATCGTTGCACGTCAGTTCATCTTCCGTATGCGTGAGTTCGAGCAGATGGAGATGCAGTTCTTCGTTCGTCCAGGCGAGGAGATGATGTGGTGGAACAAGTGGAAGAATACCCGTATGGCTTGGCACCGTGCGCTGGGCTTCGGCGACGAGAACTACCGTTTCCACGACCACGATAAGTTGGCTCACTATGCTAATGCTGCAACCGACGTCGAGTATAACTTCCCGTTCGGTTTCAAGGAGGTTGAGGGTATTCACTCGCGTACCGATTTCGACTTGGGTAACCACCAGAAGTTCTCAGGTCGCAAGATTCAGTACTTCGATCCTGAGACGGGCGAGAGCTATGTACCGTACGTTGTTGAGACTTCGATCGGTGTCGATCGTATGATCTTGCAGGTGCTGTCGGCTGCCTACACCGAGGAGAAACTCGAAGGTGGCGACTCGCGCGTTGTGTTGCGTTTCCCCGCTGCGCTGGCTCCCGTGAAGGTTGCTGTGCTGCCGCTGGTGAAGAAGGACGGTATGCCTGAGGTGGCTCAGAAGATCGTCGATGAGTTGAAGTATGACTTCAATGTGGTTTACGACGAGAAGGACTCGGTTGGTAAGCGTTACCGCCGTCAGGACGCAATCGGTACTCCGTTCTGCGTTACGGTCGATGGTCAGACTTTGGAGGACGGAACGGTTACGGTTCGCCACCGCGACACGATGACTCAGGAGCGCGTAGCAATCGACAAGTTGCACGCAATGGTCGATGAGGAGTGCTCGTTCCGCAAGCTCTTCAAGAAGTTGCAGGAGGCATAAACGACTATTCCTTAAATGGATAAGCAGAAAGTAAAGGCATACGCAAAGGTGGCGGCAATCATTGCTGCGTGCTTTGTGGTGGGCTACCTGCTCGGACGCTTAACGATGGCTTTGGCATAGGACAATGGGGCGCATACTCGCAATAGACTACGGATTGAAGCGCACGGGATTGGCTGTGAGCGACCCCCTGCGAATCATCGCGGGAGCGTTGGATACGGTTGCGACCCACACATTGATGGACTACCTGAAACAATATCTATCGAAGAACGACGTTTCGACTATTGTGGTGGGTCAGCCTAAACAGTCGAATGGCGCGATGTCGGAGTCGTGGCGTGCGATCGAGCCCTTCGTTGGTCGATTGCGAAAGGAGTTCCCGCAGGTGGAGGTGGTGCTCTACGACGAGCGTTTCACCTCGGTGCTGGCTCACCGCACGATGCTCGAAAGTGGCATTGGGCGTATGGCTCGCCGCGACAAGGCGTTGGTCGATCGCATCTCGGCAACGATCATCTTGCAGGACTATATGCAGAGTTTGGAGCTGAGAGGAATGTAAATAAAAACAAAACAGAAGGAGTATAAAACTATGATCTATCCTATCGTAATATATGGCGCTCAGGTGCTGCGCGAGCAGTGCAAAGATGTGCCGGCGGACTATCCCGAGTTGAAGAAACTGATCGAGGATATGTTCACGACGATGTACGAGGCTGAGGGTGTCGGCTTGGCTGCACCTCAGATCGGCAAAGCACTGAAACTCTTTGTGGTTGATTGCTCGCCGTGGGCCGAGGACGATCCGCGCTTGGAGGGTTTCCGCAAGGCGTTCATCAATCCCGAAATCTATGAGCGTTCGGAGGAGGAGGATCTCTTCAATGAGGGTTGTTTGAGCCTGCCCGGACTGCACGAGGACGTTTCGCGCCCTGTGGCGATCCGTATCCGCTACTTCGATGAGAACTTCGTGGAGCACGATGAGAGCTTCGATGGCTATGCTGCGCGTGTGATCCAGCACGAGTACGACCATTTGGAGGGTAAGGTCTTCACCGACCGCCTGTCGCCTCTGCGCCGCAATCTGTTGCGCAGTAAGTTGCTCGGTTTCGGCAAGGGCAAGTTCCGCGCCCACTACCGCACCCGCCAAAAGTAGTCCGCAACCGAGACTCCCAAAACGGCTAACGCCCCACTCCACCAAAGGAGTTGGGGCGTTTTTTGTGCCCACATCGACCGTTTAAACTCCATTCTTTAAGTTTTTCGCCACCATTTATAAATATAGGTATCGAAAAAAGTTTCAAAATATTCATATTTTTCTTATTCTTTGTATTGCATAATACCAATATTATTTCATATCTTTGCGATGTGGAATTAAAAACAATACCAAGAACATCGAAAATTAAACAATACAACTTATGAAACGAATCTTTACACTTCTTCTCGTCATTTTGACACTCGCCGCCTCGTCGGCAATGGCTGCACGCCAAAACAACTACACCCTGCGCGGTCGCGTGGTGAACGAAAACAACCAGCCCGTCGAGTATGCAACAGTCGTGGTGCTTGCGCCCGACTCGACACAGCGCACGGGTATTGCGACCGACTCGAAGGGTCGCTTCGCGCTCTCGACCGTCGAAGGCGAGGCGATTCTGACCGTTCAGTATGTCGGCTATACACCCTACTACCGTCCGCTCAACATCGTCGAGAACTGCGATCTGGGCGACATCGCGATCGCTCCCGCCGCGAACTCGGTTGGTGAGGTGGTCGTGACGGCAAGGCTTATCACCCGCGAGGCGGACCGTTTTGTGGTCGATGTGGCGAACAACCCCGCCGTAGCGATCGGCAAGGACGGAATGGAGATTCTCCGCACTGCCCCGGGCGTCTGGATTCAAGGCGACAAGATCTCAATCAATGGTGCATCGGGCACGCGCATTATGGTCAATGAGCGAATGTTGAACCTCACTGGCGACGACTTGGCAGCCTACCTCCGCTCGCTCAATGCCGAGGATGTGCAAAAGATCGAGGTGATCCCCGTTTCAGGTGCTGACTACGACGCCAATTCGTCGGGTGGTATCATCAAGATCACGATGCGCAAGCCACGTCGCGACGGCGTTACGGGTTCGGTACAAACCCGCGTGATTACCAACAAATACAACCCCATCTACGTTGTTCCGTCGGCTCGTGTCAGCTATCACCGTGGACGTGTAACCGTTAATGCCTCTGCTAATTACACCTACGACAACTATCTGGGCGAGGCGATCGAAAGCACCGAGTTCCTCACCTCGTCGAACACGCTCTCGGGTTATTCGATGGATAGCCTACGTAACCACCGAGGTTACGCCTCGCTCGGTGCGGTCTATGAGGTGAACGATCGCCACAGCATTGGTGCCGAGGGCTCCTATCAAATATCGACCACACGCAATCGCACCAATTCGACATCGACCTTCACCAACGGCTCGTCAATCGAAAACAGCAGTCAGTACTCAGGCTACGAAAAGCGCAACGTCTGGTCGGCATCGGCCAACTACATCGCCAAGCTCGACACACTCGGCTCGACCTTCAAGTTGATTGGCGACTTCTATTCGCAGATCAATAACGACAACGACGACTACTCGAACCGCGCTTTGTCGGCTGGCGTTGCGACCGATTCGACCTACCGCAGCATAGTTGGTACCGACTACCGAATCTACTCACTTTCAGCCGCTTTGGAGAAGAATTTCAACGCAAAGACCTCGCTTCACGTGGGCGCAAAATATACACGCAACGAGATGAACAACGATCTGCTGTACGAATACTTGTCGGGTGGCGCGTGGAACGTCCACGACGATCAGACGATCGACATCAACTTCACGGAGAACATCGCCGCAGCCTACGCCATCATCAACACTAAGTTTGGCAAGGTGGGAGTTAATGCGGGTCTGCGCCTTGAATATACTCACTCGGCACCCCGCACCAAGGGCGAGGGCGACAAATCGACCTACGCCAAGCGCGAGTACGTGAGCCTCTTTCCGCACGCCAACATCAGCGTTCCGCTCAATGAGAAGCAATCGACCTCGCTCGTTGCGACCTACGCCCGCACCATTGGTCGCCCGTCGTTCTGGCAGTTGTCGCCCTACCGCGCGCAACTGACTCAGTACTCATACGTTACGGGTAACCCATACCTTAAACCCGTCTATAACAACAACTTCACGATGACGGCCATCTTCGGCTACAAATACTCCATTTCGTTCACCGCCCTGATGCAGGAGAACTACATCGCACAGATCGCCTATATCGACCCGACGGATCCCAATATGATGTTCTACCGCCACGACAATATGAACTCGAATTGGAACTTCTGGCTCAATGTCAATCTGCCATTCCAAATCACTAAATGGCTGTCGCTCAATACTTCGCTCGGAGGTATGAGTATCAACCAGCGCATTACAGCAGGCTCGGCAGTCGAGCGCAAGTGGATCGGTCAAGGTCGCGCTGCCCTCGCCGCAACACTGCCCAAGGGTTTCTTCATCGAGAGCTCGTTCTCGTGTATGTCGCCCATTATGCAGGGCAACCTCTACGTCGAGAATTGGATCACCGACTTTGGCGTGTCGGTCAAGAAGAGCTTCGCGAAGGATCGCTTTACGGTCAGCGCCACGGTCGATAACCTCTTCCAACAGGAGAACGTGATTGTAGCCAAGCAGACCGAGTTCCGCCGTCGCACGCTGCTAAACGACCAGAACCACACACCGCGATTCGTCTTTTCGTTGCGCTATAACTTCAAGAGCGGTGTCAAGTTCCGCAACCGTTCGATCGAGCGTGGCGAGAGCAGCGAACGATTGAACTAATCACGCACGTTGTGCACCTAACGCCCCACTCCAACGAAGAGGAGTTGGGGCGTTTTTTGCTGTGGAGAGTGATGTTGGCACGAAAGAATTTCGTATCTTTGTATGTTTGATTAAAAAACTGATAGCTATGAATATTACAACTGATATTAAGTATATCGGTGTCGATGATACCGATTTGGATCTGTTTGAGAGCCAATACATCATTCCCAACGGCATTTCGTACAACTCGTATCTGATTCTCGATGAGCAAGTTGCAGTAATGGATACGGTCGATGCACGCAAATATGACGAGTGGCACGAGAAGCTACTCGCAGCACTCGACGGTCGCACGCCCGACTACCTCATCGTTCACCACTTGGAGCCCGACCACGCAGGTGGCGTAGCGGCTCTGCTGACCGAGTTCCCGCAGATGAAGATCGTAGCTTCGGCACGCGCGGTGCAGATGATGCCGCAATTCTTCGAGGCGGTCGATTTCTCGCAGTCAACCATTGCTGTCAAAGAGAACGATACGCTCTCGTTAGGTGCTCACACTCTGCGCTTTATGATGGCACCGATGGTGCATTGGCCTGAGGTGATGGTGTCGTATGACGAACACGCGAAGGTGGTCTTTTCGGCTGACGCATTCGGCAAGTTTGGTGCGCTGGCACACGACGAAGATTGGGCTTGCGAGGCGCGTCGTTACTACTTCAACATCTGCGGCAAGTATGGTGTGCCGGTGCAGACGTTGCTCAAAAAATTGGCTACGCTCGACATCGCGCAGATCTGTCCTCTGCACGGTCCGATTCTGAACGAAAATCTCGGATATTACATCGGTCTGTACGACACGTGGAGCAAGTATGAGCCTGAGACTGAGGGCGTTTTCATCGCCTATGCGTCGATTCACGGTGGCACGGCAGCCGTTGCCGAGAAGATAGCTGAGATTCTGCGCGAGAAGGGAGCACCGAAGGTTTCGGTAGCCGATCTGAGCCGTTGCGATATGGCTGAGGCTGTGGAAGATGCGTTCAGAATGAGCAAGCTGGTTGTGGCGGCTGCGTCGTATGATTCGGGGGTCTTCACGCCTATGCACGACTTCCTGCACCACCTCCAAATCAAGAATTTCCAGAAGCGTCGCGTGGCAATCATCGAAAATGGTTCGTGGGCACCGTCGGCTGGTCGCGTAATGCGCGGTATGTTGGTGCAAATGAAGGAGTTGGAGATTGTTGAGCCGATGGTTACGATCCACTCGCGTATGAAAAAGGAGGATCAACTCGCGCTCGAAGTGCTGGCTGACGCATTGATGGCATAAACCTCTGAAAATCAACGAAGATCCGCACGCAAATGAAGTGGCTATTTTTGGCGATGATGGTTGCCTATTTGGGTGGCAACGTCTACATTTTTGTTCGCGCACTGCAACAACTGAGCGGTGCGCCCACGTGGGTGCGCGTGCTCTTCGGGCTGCTATTTTGGCTGGCTGTGGTGTCGCTATTTGTGGCAATGGGGCTGCGGCATTCGGCTCTCCCCGCCGCAGTTAGTCGCACGCTGTTCAACATCGGATCGGTGTGGCTGATTTTTACGCTCTATATGGTTATTGCACTCATTGTATGCGACTTAGCGCATTGGGTAGCACCATCATTCCGAGGTGGTTTTTGGGTCGCATTGGGCGTTGTGAGTGCCGTACTCGCGTATGGATATTGGAACTATCGGCACCCGCGCGTGGTCGAATTGGAAATGGCGATTGACCGTCCTATCGAGGGAGGATCAATGCGGATTGTGGCGGTGAGCGACGTCCATCTGGGCGAGGGAACGGGGCGCAAGGCGTTGCGTCGGTATGTCGAGTTGATCAACGCACAAAAGCCTGACGTAGTGCTCATTGCGGGCGATTTGATTGACAATTCGATCGTGCCCGTCGTGCGCGATTCGATGTGCGAGGAGTTTGAGGCGATCGACGCACCAATCTATATGGCGGCAGGTAATCACGAGTATATCAGCGGTTTGGAACAAGTCGAAAAGTTGCTCGCGCCGACCCCCATACGCCTTCTGCGCGACTCGATCGCAACGCTCCCGAACGGAGTGCAGTTGATCGGGCGCGACGACCGTTCGAATCGCCGTCGAGAACCACTCGCGGCACTGATCGCAAAGGCAGACACTACGCGCCCAATAGTCGTCCTCGACCACCAACCTTACCACTTGGCTGAGGTCGATTCGCTCGCTATCGACCTGCAAATCAGCGGTCATACACATCGCGGACAGGTGTGGCCACTCAACCTGCTGACCGATCGAATGTACGAGCAGAGCTACGGTTATCGACGCTGGTCGCGGGCGCACATCTATGTTTCGAGTGGGTTGTCGCTGTGGGGTCCGCCATTTAGGATCGGCACCCAAAGCGAGATTGTCGTAATCCGACTTAAAAACGAATAACAATATGGCAGACAATTACTTAGGCAAAAAGATGGAGGAGTATATGGCTCGTCGCGACGCTGGTTCGACACCCCGACGCACACCCACACTCTCGCGCCTATTGGCAAAAAATCGCAGCCACCGCGCCTACGATCCCACGTTCATCGTGCGCGAGGATCAACTGCGCCGCATTATCGAGGTCAATACACGCACCCCATCGGCACGTAACCAGCAGGTGTTGCGTTTCCGCGCGGTGCTCTCGGACGAGGCGGCGAAGGTGCTGCCGCACGTGCGTATGGGTGGTGCGCTGCCCGAACTCCACCTGCCCACCGTCGGCACCGAGCCGAATGCCTATATCGTTGTCTGCGCGACCGTGCCCGAAACGCGCGAGGTGAGCATTGATTTGGGCATTTCGGTGCAGTCTATGTTACTGCAAGCCACCGAGATAGGTCTGAACGGTTTGTGCATTGCGGCATTCAATCGTGAGGCGGTAAAAGAGGCGTTGGCACTACCCTACGACCCGCTGCTGGTGGTTGCAATCGGGCGCGGAGCTGACCGCATTGAGCTGACCGAGATCTCGGCCGACGAAAGCCACAAATACTACCGCCAAGAGGGCACGCACTACGTCCCCAAAGTGCGCCTCGATGAGTTGATTATCAAGTAAAAAGAGCGCGCCTTGCAAATGTAGGGCGCGCTCTTACACTATTTATCAGCAGACAAAGCGTATAGGGATCATTAGTTTAGTCCTTACTTTTCGACCTTCTTGCATTCCTGCCTCCCACTTTGGCGATAATCTAACAACTCTTAACGCCTCTTCTGAGAGTGAGGCATCGGGCGATCTTTCTATTTTTGCGTTAGTCAATGTTCCATCTTGCTCAATAATAAAACTTACGATAACAACCCCATAAATTTCGTTATCTAAGGCATATTTCGGATACTTTATATTAGGATAAAGCCACTTTATAAACGCTTTTACATCTGCACCTTGAAACTTCGGAGAAACTTCTACGGTCTCAAATATATAATCATCTTTTAACATTTCTGCTCGCAATTTTGCTGCTTCTTCTTTTTTCTTCTCTTCTGCCTTTACTCTCTCCTCTTCTGCTAAAAGATTTGATATTTCGTAATCACAATTTTTCAGAGCCATAAATGGTTGATATGATAATTCACCGACCCATCTGTATAAAGGAACTTTATCGATAAAAATTTGAAATAAACCATCGTATGTTCGAGTTGTTCCTCCTATTAAGGGGCTTATTTCAGAATCATTATTTCCTATTAGCCTTTGTATTACCACATTATTGGTATTATCTTTTAGCTCATCAGTTCTGATAGCTCTGTAATGTGAGTTATTTATGACTATTGTTCCATATTTACTGAGTGTAATCTCTCGCAATATCGTTTTCTCTCCTGTTGAATTATCGATATCTATGATCCTCGTTGCGATACCATTCTCATAAGTATATTTTCTGATATGCTGTATACCATCACGAGTCAAATATTTTATTACCCACTCTCCATTTGCAAGACCGTTAGTATTAAACTGTCCCTTCATCGAAAATCCATCATCAGATGTTGCCAAAAAATCACCTGCAAATTTATTATCCTCAAATGAGGCGGTAATACGATTCAATGCTTGAAATAGGTTAGGGCTTTGAAAAAAATATTTTCCGTTCAATTTCCCATTGACTAAATTATATTTGTTTGTGCTTACAGTCCCTTCACTATCAACTTTTGTTTCTGTCCACAAGCCACTTTGTTTACCGTGATTATATTGTCCCACAATCTTGACGTCATCTAATGACCCACTTATCCATTTTGCAGGAGCTTTTGGTATCGAAAACGAACCGTGCCAAACTCTCGCTCCGTCAGCATCTTCATAATATTGATATGTAACATTTTGAAATGTTTCACCTATTTGCAATGCAGCAATCATTGATCTTGGTCGTTTAAGTGGACCATTATAGGTCTGAACGGTTTGCGCCATTGATGTAGTGACAACTAATAGTGCAATTAGCACACTGATAACTCTAACTTTTTTCATATAAAACTATAAAATTTTACCATACAGCTCCGATATAGTGGTTGATAAAAAAGAAAGTGTGGAGCTGTCTTCGTCTATCTGTACAGAGGCTCTGGAATGCCCAACTAAAAATAAACGATACAAAACCCCACACCCATATCGTATGAGTTGATGAACACATACCGATACAGATGATGAGTGTCATCGTTATCCTTTTAGTTGTGAAATTTTCCAGATTTCTGTACAAGGATAAAAGCGAAAACACTTTCATCAAAATATGTCTGCCGTATTATACGACATTACAAAGATAGTAAATTTTTCTACCAATAACAACATTACCCACTGAAAGCCACCCCACGAGGTGGCTTTTACCTTATATATAATGGAGATTTGAAAACATTTTTGTATCTTTGCGAAAATCTATTGACTGAAAACTATGGGATTATTCGATTTTTTTAAGAAGAAAAAGACCGAAGAGCAGGCTGCGCCCGAAGTCGTGGCTGCCGAACGCGAAGAGTTGAATGCCGGTTTGGAGAAGACCAAGCAGGGTCTGTTCAGCAAGCTGGCACGTGCCGTGGCGGGTCGCTCGAAGGTCGATGACGATATGCTCGACGAGTTGGAGGAGATCCTTATCACCTCGGACGTGGGTGTCGAGACAACGGTCAAGATCATTCGTCGTATCGAGGAGCGCGTGGCACGCGACAAGTATATGAATGCCACTGAACTTCAATCAATTCTGCGCGACGAAATCGCTCTGTTGCTCGAAGAGAATCACGGCAACGACAGCACATTTGGTCTTGACGCAAAGGAGGGCGAACCCTATGTTGTGATGGTTGTGGGCGTCAATGGCGCAGGCAAAACCACCACCATCGGCAAGCTCGCTGCACAACTCCGCAAGGCGGGCAAGAAGGTCTATATCGGCGCAGCGGATACCTTCCGTGCGGCGGCAATCGACCAATTAGGCGTGTGGGCAGAGCGTGCAGGAGCGACGATGATCCGCCAGGAGATGGGCTCGGATCCCGCGTCGGTGGCGTTCGATACGCTCAAATCGGCTAAGGCAAATGGTGCCGATGTGGTGCTGATCGACACCGCAGGTCGTCTGCACAATAAGATCGGACTGATGAACGAGCTGACGAAAATTCGCAACGTGATGGCGAAGGTGATTCCCGACGCTCCACACGAAGTGATGCTCGTGCTGGACGGTTCGACGGGCCAGAATGCCTTTGAGCAGGCACGTCAGTTTACGCAGGCTACTCAGGTTACATCGCTGGCTATCACCAAGTTGGACGGCACTGCAAAGGGTGGCGTGGTGATTGGCATTAGCGATCAGTTCCACGTTCCGGTGCGCTATATCGGCATTGGCGAGGGCATTGATCAATTGAAGATTTTCGACCGCCGCGAGTTTGTCGACGCGCTGTTTGGGGATAAATAACCTATTGGCTATGAATTGGAAAGATAAAACATTTAGCGATCCTAATAAGTGTGTTAGGCTGGCAACTTGTTTTAGTGGAATTGGTGCTATTGAGCAAGCATTCAAACGACTAAAAATCAAACACCGTATTGTTTTTGCTGGTGACATTGATAAAAAATGTAAGCAAAGCTATTTTGCTAATTATAATATCAATGAACAAGATTGGCATTCGGACATTCACGAATTTGACGCAACACCCTACAAGGGGCAAGTAGATTTACTCGTAGGTGGAGCTCCTTGCCAAGCATTTTCTATGGTCGGCAAACGTTTAGGCTTAGAAGATACTAGAGGAACATTATTCTATGAGTTTGCTCGCGTCATAAAGGAGTGTCAACCAAAAGTTTTCTTATTTGAGAATGTTAAGGGTATAACAAATCACAATAAAGGTCAGACTTGGGCGGTGATTAAAAATGTTTTTGCCGATTTAGGATATGACATCCACGAGAAAATTCTTAATAGCAAAGACTTTGGCATTCCACAACATCGCGAACGAATGTATTGTTTGGGATTTAAAGAGAATACAAATTTTACATACCCCTCACCCATTCCTCTCGAATACACAATGTATGATTTTTTAGAAGATAGTTTTTCTAGTAAATATTTTTTAAGAGAGAAGGGTATTAAATTCGTAACAAGTACAAAAAACAGAGATAAAAGCTACACTCAGATCAACGGAGATATTCAATTATGCCAAAAGCGTAACCAGCAATTTAATTGGCACGGAGATTTTGTTTTCCACCCTGCATTTGGAGAAGAAGATTTTGACGAATTTATCTTCGAAGTCAAAGATGTAGAAGAAAAATACTATTTGTCAGAAAAAGTAGCAAGATACGTTTTAGCGTCTGGGACAAAAAATTTTAAAACATCTGTAAAAACTGATCTTGATGTCGCACGACCATTATTGCACACTATGCACAAAATGCATAGAGCAGGCATTGATAATTATGTGACACACAAAGGCAGAATCCGCAAATTGACACCAAGAGAGTGCTTGCGTTTAATGGGTTTTAAAGATGATTTTAAAATTGTCGTTTCAGACACATCAACTTATCAACAAGCAGGAAATAGTATTGTTGTTGATGTATTAATTGCATTGTTAAAACAAATGGATATAACTCAGTATGGCGAATATGAAAATTAACGATAAAGATTATCGAGTTATTGATACGTTTGACAATATTGTAACAATCCCTGATTGTTTTGTTCTAGGGCATAACAAGATCGGCACGGGTCACGGAGAGGCGAAATTATATTTTGGTTCAAAAGATGTTATGCGTGAGTTTTTCGGGGGAGAGAGTTTTACTGCTGATAGTTTTATTCTAAAAAAGGACCTGCTCTCCTACCTTGAATTGGTCAAAGAAGAATATACGCAACCATCATACGACTATCACAATAAAAAAGATTTCCCTGCTACTTGGAAAAATCACGTAGCTCAGGTTTCCAAGTTAGATGACATCGTTTACTTTTCCGTTAAAGACCAAACACAGATACAAGGACCTCGTGGCTATGTAAATACGAGTAAAACTGATTTGGGATATAAGCTAATTAGAACAATTGCTCTGCCTATAATTAGCTACATATCTGTTATGAAATTAGCCGACCAAGAGGGCAAAATTTGCTACTATTGGAAAATATTTGTTGATTTCGAGTTGGCAGCCGAGCGTAAAAGGAGTACCCTTGTGCTGAGCTACGGCAAAGGAGGACATAAGCCTTCAAAAGAACCCGTTTCAAAAAAATCTAAGGAAATTGGGTATGCTAGAATTGGTCAAGGCAAATATCGTGAGCAACTTTTGGAAGAGTGTCCATTTTGCCCCATCACTATGGTTAATGACGAGCGACTGTTAATTGCCAGCCATATTAAGCCTTGGGCAAAATCTAATGATAAGGAAAAAGTCGACCCCAAGAATGGATATATGCTCACACCTCTTTATGACGCTCTTTTTGACAAAGGGTTTATTACTTTTACCAATGATAAACGTATGATTATTTCAAATTGGCTGTCCCCTAAGAATAAACAGCGACTAAATCTTAAAGATGATGAATATTTCGCTCGTTTGCCAATTGATGACGCGAGAAAAATATATTTGGAATATCATAGAAATAATATATTTAAGGGGTAATGAAGAAAATCAACGTAGTAACGCTCGGTTGTTCGAAAAATACGGTCGATTCGGAGCATCTCGCCGCTCAGTTGGCTGAGGTGGGTTACGAAATCGCTTTCGACAGCAACCGAACCGACGCCAAAGTGGTAGTGATCAACACCTGCGGTTTCATCGGTGACGCAAAGCAGGAGTCGATCGACACCATTCTGCGTTTTGCCGCTGCAAAGGAGCAGGGACGAATCGAGCGTCTATTCGTAATCGGCTGTCTTAGCGAGCGTTATGCCGACGAGCTGCGAACCGAAATCCCTGAGGTTGACGACTACTTCGGAGCTCGCGATATGCAGGGCATTGCTCGCGCATTGGGTGCTACGGGCGATCCCGACACCTCGACCGCGCGACTGACCTCGACACCCAAACACTACGCTTATCTGAAAATTGCCGAGGGTTGCAATTGGCATTGCGGCTACTGCGCCATTCCGTTGATTCGCGGTCCGCACCGCTCGGTACCGATGGAGCGTTGCATCGAGGAGGCAGAGCGTCTGGCAGCGCAGGGTGTGCGCGAGTTGATCGTAATTGCCCAAGATACAACATATTACGGTCGCGATCTGTATGGTCGTCGTGCATTGGCGGAACTGCTTGAACGTCTGTGCAAGGTCGAGGGTATTGAGTGGATTCGACTGCACTACGCCTATCCGACCGACTTCCCACAGGACGTTATCGAGGTGATGGCACACGAGAAGAAAATCTGCCCCTACCTCGATATTCCGTTCCAGCACATCTCGGATCATCAGCTGACATTGATGAAACGTCGCCACACCAAAGCCGACGCCTACGCGCTGATCGAGCGTCTGCGTGCGGCGGTGCCCGATCTGGCTCTGCGTACAACATTGCTCGTGGGTTACCCCGACGAGACAGAGGAGGATTTCGAGGAGTTGATGGAGTTTGTCGAGAAGGTCCGATTCGAGCGTCTGGGCGTCTTCCCCTACTCGGAGGAGGAGGGCACGTTCTCGGCACGCGAGTTGGAAGACAATGTACCTGAGGAGGTTAAGCAGGAGCGCGTGGATCGCGTTATGGCTCTCCAAAACCGCATTTCGCTCGAAAAGAACTTGGCACGTGTAGGTCAGCGCGAGCAGGTGATCATCGACTCGCGTCAAGGCGATTGGTACGTTGCACGTGGTCGCTACGACTCGCCTGAGGTCGATCAGGAGATACTGATCCCCGCCTCGGAACGACAACTGCGACGTGGTAAAATCTATACGGTCGAGATCACGGGAGCCGAGGAGTATGACCTCTATGCAAGCGTGGTTGCAAAATAAGAGAGTGCGAAATTTGTAAATTACACTTTTTTTCGTACCTTTGATGTTGAAAAGATAAAACAGACCCGAAAAATGGCAAACAAAAGCATTATCGAAGGCATTGAAACGAAGGTTGCGCGACTCATCGAGCAGCACGATCGTCTCAAACGACAGGCAGCAGAGTTGCAGGTCGAGCGCGATAAGCTCGTGGCTAAGAATCGGGAACTGACTAACAAATTAGCAGACGCCGAGCGTCGCATTACAACTCTCGAACTGAGCGAGGGTTTGGCGGGCAACGCGGCTGATAAGAAACAGGCAAAAGCACGTGTCAATCGTCTTATGCGGGAGATTGACCGTTGCATCGCCCTACTGAACAAATAGAGATAAACGAAGATGTCGAAACAATCAATAACGCTGAAAATCGCTGGTAAGCAGTACCCCCTGAGCGTCGACTCGCGTCAGGAGGAGTTGTATCGCTTGGCAGAGCGAGAGATCAACGAACGTTTTAGCCGCATTGAGAAGGCTAAGTTCAAGGATTTCAAGCGCGACGACTGCTTGGCGTTAGCAGCTTTGCAGATCAGTTTCGACTTTATTGAAACGCGCCTCAGCCGCTCGCTCGGTGACGAGCAGGTGGAGCAACTCGCCGACCTCGACGCAAAGTTGGATCAATATTTGAATCAACTCGACTAACCGAGGGAGGGAGAAAGTGAGAGATAAGTAGGATTATGTACCTAATAATTTTAGGGGCTTAATCAAAAAAATGAGGCAGTGAATTAATATATTTACGGACGCAATATGCTGAGAATAAGCATTAAGCGTTCGATAGGTTCTTTAAACATACAATTTTAGAATTGGAATATCCCGCATAGATTCCTTATAAGCTTTGCGAAACTGAACACTTTTTATATTGAGGTTAACTCGACCTTTCAAAAACAGGCCTTAACCACCTCGCGGTGGTGTATCCGAGGATACCGTTGGACGTTTGCGATCGGATTTTGTCGGAGCCCTCACACCTGACTTATCTTTGCAGATTCGTCAAACAAGATTAGGAATCTCTATGCGGGCTTTTTTATTTTGTAACAAACTTTTAAACAAATACTTAAACCAGAAACACAAACAATAACAATGAGCACAAGTATCGTAATACTGATCGCCGCTCTGGCCGCTGTGGCTGCCGTAGGTTGCTACATCTTGGTGACAAACCTCGTGACCAAGAATACAATCCGCGCACGCCGCGAAGCCGCTATCAAAGAGGCTGAGGCTGAGGGCGAAATGATAAAGAAGGAGAAGATTCTTCAAGCTAAGGAGAAGTTCATTCAGCTCAAAAGCGACTACGACCGTCAGGTCAACGAGCGCAACGCTAAACTCAAAGAGCGCGAGCAGGCTATCCGCCAGAATGAGAACTCGATCAAGGATCAGCAGAAGGATCTCGAACGTAAGCACAACGAGTCGAATCGTTTGAAGGAACAGCTTGAAGGTCAGCTGGCTGCACTCGACCGCAAGAAGGAGGACGTCGAGCGTATGATGCGCGAGCAGAACGCCCGTTTGGAGCAGATCAGCGGTATGACCGCCGAGGAGGCAAAGAATATTCTGATCGAGAATATGAAGGCTGAGGCTAAGGCTGACGCGATGACCTACATCAACGAGACCATCGAGGAGGCAAAGATGAGTGCCAACAAGGAGGCGAAACGCATTGTGGTTCAGACCATTCAGCGCGTAGCAACCGAGACGGCAATCGAGAACTCGGTGACCGTATTCAACATCGACAGCGATGAGGTGAAGGGTCGCATTATCGGTCGCGAGGGTCGCAATATCCGCGCTTTGGAGGCGGCTACGGGCATCGAGATCATCGTCGATGATACGCCTGAGGCGATCATTCTGTCGGGCTTTGATCCCGTACGTCGTGAGATTGCACGATTGGCTCTGCATCAGTTGGTTACCGACGGACGTATCCACCCCGCACGTATCGAGGAGGTGGTTGCGAAGGTGCAAAAACAGATCGAGGAGGAGATCGTCGAGGTCGGCAAGCGCACCACAATCGACTTGGGTATCCACGGTCTGCACCCCGAGTTGATCCGCTTGATTGGTAAGATGAAATATCGTTCGTCGTATGGTCAGAATCTATTGCAGCACTCGCGCGAGACGGCAAATATGGCGGGCATTATGGCAGCCGAGCTGGGTCTGAATCCTAAGCTGGCACGCCGTGCAGGTCTGCTGCACGATATTGGCAAGGTGCCCGATGATGAGCCCGAACTGCCGCACGCAATTATCGGTATGAAGCTGGCGGAGAAATATAAGGAGAAACCCGACGTTTGCAACGCTATCGGTGCACACCACGACGAGACCGAGATGACCTCGCTCTACGCTCCGATTGTGCAGGTTTGCGACGCGATTTCGGGTGCACGTCCTGGTGCTCGCCGCGAGGTTGTGGAGTCGTACATCAAGCGTTTGAAGGAGATGGAGGACATCGCTCTGTCGTACCCTGGTGTGATGAAGACCTACGCAATTCAGGCAGGTCGTGAGTTGCGCGTGATTGTTGGTGCTGACAAGCTGTCGGATCAGGAGTCGGATCAGCTCTCGCACGATATCGCAAAGAAGATTCAGGACGAGATGACCTACCCCGGTCAGGTGAAGATCACCGTAATCCGCGAAACTCGTTCGGTAAGCTACGCAAAGTAACGCTCGCACGAAATAATCGGGCATAGGTCGCCCAAAACTCAAACGTCCCAATCCTGCAAAGGGTTGGGGCGTTTTTTGTGTGGAGGGCGAGGGCTATGCGGTTGGCGTTGTGTGTGGAGGGCGAGGGCTATGCGGCTGGGAGGTTGGGTGTGTGGTTGGGTGGTGGTTAAGGTTAGGGGGCTTATATGGTTGTGTAGTGGGCGTTTTGCGGGGATTTGAGGGCGTTTTGCGGGCTGTGGAGGTTGGACACTATAATGCGGAACTGAACGCAACAAAACGGCGCAGATTTCAATTCACGATTTTCGGTTAGCGGTTATTGATTTGGTGGCAGACGCGCCATTGTTTGCGCAGGCACAAAAAATAACGGGCGTCCGATCCAACGATCGAACGCCCGCGATTTATCAGAGTTGGGTTATTAATTCCACATTTTACCGTCAATCAATGTGCTCATATAACTAATTCGCTCAGTTATATTATTCTGAATTTTGTCCGCAGCATCATCAAAGTTCGTATCGCCTGCTGTACCATCGCTATTCGTCAAACCATTGGGGTTCACTCCATTAGTATCAACTCCAATAGTCCACATATTCCAGTTGTACTCAGCCGATTTGGTCAAGTAGTTCTTCATCGTAGTAACCGACGGTGCAAAATTCAACAAATCCTGTTTAACTTCATTCCAACGATCAATAACCATCTGTTGGAACTCGGAATTTTGGCATAGACGAACATACCACAACGAGTTACCTACGATAAATTGCAATCCATCGCCTCCTCGACCCTTAGCGTCCTTAAATGTAGTCCAATCCAAATCCCAAATAGGACCTGCATAAATCTTCTGATCCTTAGCTTTGTAGTACATATAAACACTACCTGCATTATTCAGCTCGTGGTTCATTACAAGCTCATTAATCAAGTAATAGTCGATAAACGAATCAAGATTAATATATTGCTTTAAATTATTCAAAAAATTGTCAGAATAATCACCAAATATCACTTGTTGCTCTATCATATTCATACGACCTTCAATAAACACGTATGCCAAAGAAGTCTTACCCTTCTCCAAATCACCATCATCGGGATCCTTCAAACCGAAGGTCATACCATAGCCATTGCCAGCGGTATTAGCGGCGTCGTTGTTATAGGTAGAGAATTCAATATGGTCATAACTGCAAACGCCATTCCAGAAATTACTAGGATCATACATATCGTGGTAATATTCTTGACCATCAACATACCAAGTATATCGATAATCGCTCTCACCGCTACCCCACTGACCGAAGCCAGTCTGTTTACGATACGAGTTCCACCAAAGCTGCTCGGTAGGATCCGAGCCCCACAGACGATCGCACTCAATCAGATAGCCCTGACCACCCTCTGTGTCTTGACTAACGAAGTCGCCTGCATTAACACGTTTCTCGTCGATCTTAATCTGCTCGCACAGCAGGTAGTTACCCTTATGCTCGCCATTGAGTACCAACTCGACGCTATGACCGCGAGGAGTCCAAACATTATCTGAACCATTAGGATCTCCTGTTCGGTTATAAATAATCTTAGCAATCTCGAAACCAACAATATTACGCATCATCGACATATCGATTGCATTAGCCAACAGAACCCAACGCTTATGCTTAGGCATACCAAGCACCTTCGCTTTCGAGCTGAGCTTGATTGCGTAAGGCTTTTTATTCCAAGCCCAAGTCGTATTACCGCGACCCTTAACCTCGCACTCCAACTGAGCAAAGTCCTTGAATGTCTCGGTACCGTCCCACGACTGACGACCCTCAGCGTCGATATAGATCTGACAGCCATCGGTCCAATCGACCTTCGACGTGATCTCCGACGGAGTATTCACATAGACTACGGGCAGACCGGTGTCGGTCAGCTGCGACAACTTAACGGTGTACTGCTTCGTAACGTCAGCGCAAGTAAGCTCAATAGTCAAGGGCATAGTGAGGTCGTAGGTCTTATCCGCCGAGTAATCCTCGCCGTTGATCTTAATCGTAGGCTCAACCTGCTGACCCTCAGCCACAGAGGTGTAACCCAGCGTCAGCTTAGCAGCCTTAACATTTGTAAAGCCCACCTTGTTTGCAACGAACAGAGTGTCATACGTCTCGTCAACCTTAAACTCAAAGTCGGTATTCGACGCCTTAGCATTAACCGAGGTCAGCGCAACCGAGCCCGTCGAGTTGAACTCGATCACCTTGCTCACATTGATCAACTTATTGCGAGTAATTTTCAGATCCTTAGGCACACCATTGTCGCCGAAGAATTGAGCGTCAGCCGTTACCGACTTGCCAGCAGCGTCAGTCAGCGTCACGTCGAAACCACCCTTATAGGTTGCGGGGGGCAGAACTACGTAGAAATAGGTCACCTCGCCAGCCTTAACCTCGACACCCGCTTCTTCCTCTGCGGGAGTGAGCTCTACGCTGTTGTGATTAGCAGCCGACGACATAACCATCGTGGCTTCCTCGACATTCGACATATCAATCGTACCCGTACCCCAAACAACGGCATTCTCATCGGCAGCGGTGAAGGTGAGCGACTTAATCGTACGCGCGATGTTGCTCTTCACAGCGAAACGAACTACTCCACAAGTGTTGTAGAACTTAATAGGTTTGTCGCTCTCGATGTTGTCGGTGACAGCCACCATCGGGAACACATCGTGAGTCGAACCCGCAACCAACTTCTGCGTCTTGTGCAGAGTGGTAGTGATTACCGAACCCGAGATGGACGCCTCCTCTTTGTTATAGGGATAGTAGAGATAGAACTGAGTGGGATCACCCGTGATCGAGCCTTCGAACCAACCGTTACGATCGGTAATCGACTTGAACGAAACATTGGTATTGCCCGTTGCGAAACCACCAATCTCATCATCGAAATCCCAATAGAAGGTCTTGTCGATGAGGATCGTACGGGTCTGATCGAAACCAGCGCAGAACGTTACGGTGCGAGTAGTGGGGTCAACCTCCTCAATGGGCGACTCCTCGCAGGCAACCAACGCCATTCCGAGTGCTAATACGCAGAATAATTTCTTCATCATATCTGTTTTCTTTTTTTTAGTTCGTTAAAGGTTGTGTTGCAGTTACTCTTCTGCGGTTGCGCTGGTCGAGTTGTACTCGCGGATACAACGCACGGGAGCAGCCTGACCGGCATAGTTGCCTGAGTTCTTAGGAGCGACACCATTACCACCTTCTAGCAAGCTATTCGGCTGATTATCATTACCCCAAGTACCGTCAATACCGCTGATATTATAGGGACGAGTACCAAGCGTTCCATACGCTCTTTGAACAGAGAATCGTGCCCAACCCGAAATGCTGGTATCTTCGAAAGCCCACCAAGGAGCCCAGCAGGTCCAATCAGTATAGCTGCCATCTACTTTAAGCGGAGCAAAGCTATCATTATACCAGTCCATAGGACCAAACCAGTGGGGCGAAAATGCGGCTACCCAGCCTTCTGGATATTCTTCCGGATTTGTTATCAAGTAACCATTGTCGTCCACTGGAAGCTCCAAACGACCAGCTGCCCACAAAACAAAGTTCGCGTCGTGATCAAGCGTAGCATCGCCATCAGCCATATATTTAGCCGTTGCGGTTGTTCCCGAAACCTCGATAACACCCGTATTGGGGAAGTTGGTTGTTATCGGAGTACCGCTACCCGACAAAGTGGTACTAATATAAGTACGACCATCTGCCAAGTGCTCGAACTTATTACCAGCAGCCATACGCTCATTCAGAATTGCAGCAAAGTCGCCGTGAACAGCTACCAACGAATCATATACATCTGTCGTCTCGGTCCAATGGCTATCATTCACATACGCTGCGTCATTTTGGTGCACATTACGAGGAGCAGCATAGCCAAAGACACCCGAATTCGTAGCCGCAGGCTGAGTCTTCTCAAACTGATTCTCTTTGAGGTTATCCCACTCACGGGTAGTAGGCAACTTATAACCCAGCGGGCAGGGGTCGAAGAATGTCTTTGAGTTGTCTGCTGCTGCATTATCCGAAGATACCCAAGCATAGGTATAGATATTATTCATCGTACCATCTGCACTACGCGACTCAGCACTATTCATAGTCATCGGGCGAGCATAGGGATAGCTATTGCCATTAGCCATATACTCAATACCCCAATTTCGCTGACCCTCGGTGAAGTACTGATTAACATACACCTTCTGAATCCGATTAGTAGGCCACGAGCCATTGCCCGAAGGGGTGATAAACGGAGTGTGACGACCCAACTGATAGTACAGACCATAGCTCAGCGGATTGCCCAACTCGGCAGTCTCAGCACCAACATTTCGGTCGAACATATACCAATCCTCATTGTTGATACCCACAGTAGGACGGGTTGCGGGATACTTGAAGTACTGAACGCTCGGACGTGCAAACCACAAGTGCCACGACCAAACGACCTCGCGGCTACCCTTCTTGCACAGCGCAACAACCAAGTTACCATTCAAATCCTCACCAGTATTTTTAACAGTGAGCATTACATTCTCGGCATATCTCTCAACTTCTACAACCTGCGCAACAACCTGATCATCGGTCAAGTTATACTCGGCATTGTCCTCAGCAGCCTTATCGAACGAAGTACCCGACGCCCACAGATAACGCACCTCGTAGTTATCCATAGTCTCCTCGGTGAAGAACTTACCATTAGCGTCTACCAAGTCACCAAGACCCAGCGTCGCATAGTCGGTGGTATGAGCAGGCATAACACCATTACCGGGGTAGCTAACATCGAACAGATACTTACCGGGATAGGGAATAATGTAGCAGTTCGAGCCACCCAAGTTATCCAAACGAGCAGCCTCCTCAACGGGATCGTTTACAGTGAACTTGATAGTGTAGTAGTCACCGCCCTTGATAGTGTTGCGACCCAAGTTGATAT
Source organism: Alistipes sp. (assembly GCA_045638285.1). Classification (GTDB taxonomy): domain Bacteria; phylum Bacteroidota; class Bacteroidia; order Bacteroidales; family Rikenellaceae; genus Alistipes. The sequence continues at coordinate 363,634 of JAZUBB010000004.1, forward strand.
AGCGAGTACGAGTATAGCTATTGATGGGGCTACCATTTGCATTTTTCTCAACAACGGTAACCACAGCCTCGATTGCATTGACATTGGCAGTGGTAACGTTCGACGCATTGACAACCGCAAACACAGGAACGGGATTGGCAGCGTCCAACTTCTGAGGCTCAGCGAGCGAAACCATCACCGTCTCATCACCACCGCTCTTCAACAACTTAACGTCATCAGCCTTAACTTCGCCCTTGTTGTAGGTGGGGATATGGTAGGTGAAGTTACCTGCAATCTGCACGGGAGTGAAGGTCGCACCATTAGCCAGCAGACCCTGCGACACCTGACCCGCAACCTTACCCAAACGAACGATGATACTTGCCACCTCGTAGTTGCCAGCACCATACTTATCTGCGCCAACGAGGTTGAACTGCAAATAAGCAGTCGCGTGGTGCAGCGTGAACTTAGCGTGACCATCTTTGTCGCAAGTGGTCATATCGTATGCAGCACCATACTTCGAAATGTTCACCGAGGGGTGCTCGGTCGCATTATTCTCGCCTGCAATGGGGTTATATACCGACTGGTTCTGCTGATTCAACGTACGAATCTGAACACCCGTCTTAGCCAAATATGCGGGAACATCGGTATCAGTACCCGTAACGACATTCGACGAGTTGTAGGGCCAATATACTAATAGGTCGGTCGCCTCGGTCGCCTCGGTGGTCTCAGGATCGTAATTCACAAACGCCTCGAAACGAGCGTTGTTCTTATTGTTCTGGTACACACCCTTGATCGTACCCTCGTAGTTCTTATCCACCGCGCCCGAGTTCATCGCGAACACACCTACGTGATCGTCCTCGTTCCAATGGTAGATAGTACCCTTCTCAGCGTCTGCCGAGCCGATATAGATACGCGAAATCTCCTCGTTGCTCTTCTGAGCTTCGAGGGTAATCTGCTTAACGACAAACTCTTGCTTCTCAGGATCATTGGGATTGATCTCCTCAACGAACGGCTCCTCACACGAAACTGCCGACAAAGCGAGGAACGCAATTGCTAAATATTTGATAGCTTTCATCTTCTGCATCAATTTTAATCTGTTAATACTCTTCGTAATCCAAATCCTCACCTGTTCCAAAGCTTGAATTCCAAAAATCTTCATCGCCCAGCGAGCCAAATCCTCCCTGACCAGCATTACCGACCGATGTCGCAGTAAAGCCCATCTCGACCTCTGCCATTAAGCAACTAATCATCGGAGCCTCGTATGGCTCCGCGTTGAGGTTCATCTTTTTCATTCTCTCGTACTCGTTTTCTTTGTTTTATCTTTTTTTAAATATTATCCTAACTTCAATAAGGCACAAACAATTAAGGACGACACTTCGCAGCATCGTCCTATAACGTTATTATGTTCTTGATTTTACTAAACTATTTTTGAAGACAAGGTCACCTAAATCCCCCCCCCTCAGCAAGTTACGCAAAATGTCCATATCCCCTATCCCATTCAATTAGGTTATTCTTAGCAATTTATGCTGCAAAAGTACAAAGAAATATCATACGTCCAACACTTTTCTTAAATTTTTTTATAAAACTTTATTTTCAATCCAGCCAATTTTTCGAGCAACCGCTCTATATATAATATATAAGGTATATTGCCGCTCTCTATCTTGCGGCAAACGAGGAGATTGCGAGCCTCCAAAAACAAAGCGAGGTCGCCCCTAATTGGGCGACCTCGCGGCTATTGTGTCGGCTATCCGATTTTCAGATTACTCCTCCGAGAGGATCTCCAAAATCTTGATAGCAGCAGTTGCGATCGGAGTACCGGGACCGAAGATTGCTGCTGCGCCATCACGATAGAGCTGATCGTAGTCCTGTGCGGGAATTACACCACCAACTACTACAACAATATCCTCGCGACCCAGCTTCTTCAACTCGGCAATGATCTGAGGTACCAAAGTCAAGTGACCTGCTGCCAACGACGATACACCTACTACGTGAACGTCATTCTCAACAGCCTGCTTTGCAGCCTCCTCAGGAGTCTGGAACAACGGACCCATATCGACGTCGAAACCGATATCGGCATAACCCGTTGCAACAACCTTTGCACCACGGTCGTGACCGTCCTGACCGAGCTTAGCGATCATTACACGGGGCTGACGACCCTCCTTCTTTGCGAATGCCTCGGCCATCTCCTTAGCCTTAGCAAAAGTGGTATCTGCTTTCACCTCTGACGAATATACACCTGAAATTGAACGAATTACTGCCTTGTAGCGACCTACTACAACCTCGCAAGCGTCCGAGATCTCACCCAAAGTTGCGCGTACCTTAGCTGCCTCAACAGCCAACTCCAACAGGTTGCCCTGCTTGGTCTTAACGCACTCGGTGATTGCTGCCAGAGCCTTCTGTACAGCTGCCTCGTCGCGGTTAGCACGCAGCTCCTGCAAACGCTTGATCTGCGACTCGCGTACTGCGGTGTTGTCCACTGCCAAGATGTCGATCGGAGCCTCCTTTTCAAGACGGTACTCGTTTACGCCGATAATCTTCTCAACGCCCGAGTCGATACGAGCCTGCTTACGTGCAGCAGCCTCCTCGATACGCATCTTAGGAATACCGGTCTCGATAGCCTTAGCCATACCACCGAGCTTCTCAACCTCCTCGATCAGGGCCCAAGCCTTATGAGCGATCTCGTTGGTCAGCGACTCTACGTAGTACGAACCTGCCCACGGGTCAACCTCGCGGCATACGTTGGTCTCCTCCTGAATGTAGATCTGGGTGTTACGAGCGATACGTGCCGAGAAGTCGGTCGGCAGTGCGATTGCCTCGTCCAGAGCGTTGGTGTGCAACGACTGGGTGTGACCCAGAGCAGCACCCATAGCCTCGATTGCGGTACGAGCTACGTTGTTGAAAGGATCCTGCTCGGTGAGCGACCAACCCGAGGTCTGCGAGTGAGTACGCAGTGCCAACGACTTAGGATTCTTCGGGTCGAACTGCTTAACGATCTTAGCCCACAACATACGTGCAGCACGCATCTTAGCGATCTCCATAAAGTGGTTCATACCGATTGCCCAGAAGAACGACAGACGCGGAGCGAACTGGTCGATGCTCATACCGGCATTAACACCTGCACGCAGGTACTCCAAACCGTCTGCCAGCGTGTAAGCCAGCTCGATGTCTGCCGTAGCACCTGCCTCCTGCATATGGTAACCCGAGATAGAGATCGAGTTGAACTTAGGCATATTCTTCGAAGTGTACTCGAAGATATCGGCAATGATTCGCATCGAGAATTCGGGGGGATAGATATAGGTGTTACGAACCATAAACTCCTTCAAGATGTCGTTCTGGATCGTACCTGCCATCTGATCGAGGGTGCAGCCCTGCTCCAAACCTGCTACGATGTAGAATGCCAAGATGGGAAGAACGGCGCCGTTCATCGTCATCGAAACCGACATCTGGTTCAGAGGAATACCATCGAACAGCACCTTCATATCCTCAACCGAGCAGATCGATACACCTGCCTTACCTACGTCACCAACTACACGCGGGTGGTCAGCGTCGTAACCACGGTGAGTAGCCAAGTCGAATGCTACCGACAGACCCTTCTGACCCGAAGCCAGGTTACGGCGGTAGAATGCGTTCGACTCCTCAGCGGTCGAGAAACCTGCATACTGACGAATGGTCCAAGGACGCATTACATACATAGTCGAATAGGGACCACGCAGGAACGGAGCGATACCTGCTGCATAGTTCAGGTGCTCCATACCCGCCAGATCCTCTGCCGAGTAATGACCTTTAACGGGTATCTGCTCGGCGGTCAGCCATACGTTTTCGTTGCACTCGCACGGCTTCTGTGCATCACAAGCTGCGCCTGTGTATGCCAAATCAGCGAATTTTGCTCTCATAGTTTTTCCTTCCGTTTAGATACCGAGTTCTTTTAAGTAATATTCCAAAGTGTCGAGTACGTTAACCTTAACGTGGATAAAGTTCTCGATACCCTGAGCTTTCAGCTCGTCCATCGATGCGGGTGCACCTGCAACAACCAAGATTGCCTTGTCGCCCAGCAACTCCTTAGCCTTAGGAGCTACGGTCAGGTAATCGTCGTCTGCTGCGCAAACCACTACGATGTCTGCCTGAGCTGCCAATGCAGCCTCAACGCCCTCCTCAACCGACTTGAAGAAGGTGTTGTCCTGTACGCGGATACCTGCGCAACCGAAGAAGTTGCACGAGAACTGTGCACGTGCACGTGCCATACCCAGCGTACCGCAAGTCAGCATAAATGCCTTCGGGCTCTTCTCGCTGCGGTCAACCTTCAAGCGCATAGCCTCGAATGCCATTGCACCACGATAGGGCTTCAAGCAGTTGCACTCGCAAGCCTTGCGGGTTACAACCTCAGCCTTAACGTCCTCAGCTGCTACCTCCGTAAAGTTAGGATACTGGTTAGCACCCAACAGGATCTGACGGCGAGTCGAAACAGCCTTATCCTTAGCGGCTGCTGCCTTCTCGACCTCAGCTACGATAAAGCCCTCCTTGAATGCAGCCATATAACCACCCTTCTCCTCAACAGTCTTGAACAGAGCCCAAGCCTGCTCAGCGATGTTCTTGGTGAGGTTCTCGATGTAGTACGAACCACCGGCGGGGTCAACTACCTGATCGAAGTGCGACTCGTGCTTCAACAGCAACTGAACGTTGCGTGCGATACGATCCGAGAACTCGGTCGGGGTCTCAAATGCTGCGTCGAACGGAGTAACCTCCAACGAGTGAACGCCAGCGATGGTTGCCGACATTGCCTCGGTGGTACCGCGCAACATATTGATATAGGGGTCATAAACGGTCTGGTTCCACTTCGACGTAACAGCGTGAGTGAACATCTTGGTCGAGCACTTGCACTCGGGCTTGTAAGCATCAACGATGTTAGCCCACAGCATACGTGCTGCGCGGAACTTAGCCATCTCCATAAAGTAGTTCGACGATACTGCCATCGTAAAGCGCATCTTCTCAGCTACTTGATCAACGGTCAGACCCTGCTCCATCAATTTCACGAGATACTCGTGACCAACAGCCAGCGTGAATGCCAACTCCTGAACGATGGTCGAACCGGCGTTGTGGAACTGCGAACCGGTAACGCCTACAACGCGAACACGCTTGTAAGCAGCGGTCTTCTTGATCAGCTCTGCCATATCAGCGAAGCAAGCCTCGCCATTCTCGCAGCAGCCGAACTCGCCCTTCATCGAGAGTGCCATCACGATGGGATCAACTACGAAGTTTACACGCAGGTCGTCAGCAGCTACGCCCTCCTTCTCAACTTTTGCCAAGAGCAGGTCAGCCACCTCCTCAACTGCCGAGCCGCAAATAGTCAGCTCGATAGCGGGCAGTGCGATGCCAGCCAGCAGGGTGTCGAGATCCTCAGCCGAGAACTCAGCATTGCAGATGCAGAAACCAAGTGCATCAACGCCTGCGTTAAGGATTTTCAGAGCCTCAGCGTTAGCCTTTGCGGGACACTCTACGCCGATAGTCTGATGTACGCGCCACTCGTTAGTCTTACCGGTGCTACGTACGTACGGGAACTGACCGATGCCAGCACCCACAAATTCGATAGCCTTAAGGTCTTCGGCGCGATAGTAAGGACGTACGTTGAAACCTTCATCGGTACGCCATACCAATTTGCGCTCATAGTCAGCACCTTTAAGGTCGGCTGTAATCACCTCTTCCCACTTCTCGGTCGGTACCGGCGGGAAAAGATCGAACAGCTTTTCTTGGGTATTTGCCATAACTATTAGTAAAATAAGGTTAAGTTGTTTCTGTTCAATTGAACAAAGATACAAATTTTTTCCGATTGTTAGCCAAAAAACAGGAAAAATTTTAACCCAACACCATATAATAAAGACTCACAATTCACAATTCACAATTCACAATTATTGCAATAAGCTATAAATCAGTAAGATATACAGAGATCATTATCTTTGAAGGATTGCACTTTGATCGAGCACTCGCCAGCTAATGATACGACTAAATAGAGATACGAAAAAGCTGAATCGAATTGGCGATTTCTGCGAAATCACCACACCTTTGCGGGCTCGCCTTCGGCGACCGCCCCAGCCCGCAAAGGTGCGCTTCTGGCAGTAATAATGAACAGCAAACTCTCCCTCAAAGGCACGCAAACCACCAAAAAACAAAGAAAATAATTATGAATTTTGAATCTTGAATTTTGAATTGAATAAAAATTGTTATCTTTGTAAGTTGATAAGTATACTAAAACACAATGAGTGATAACAAAATACGAGTAGGTATCACGCAGGGCGACACCAACGGTATCGGCTGGGAGGTCATCATCAAGACCTTCGCTGACGCACGTATGACCGAATTGTGCACCCCCGTGATCTACGGCTCGCCCAAAGTGGCGACATATTACAAAAATCGACTGAGCGACGTCGAGGGCTTTATTTACAACCCCATTCAGTCGGCTTCGCAGGCACGTCGCGGCAAGGTCAATATCATCGACTGCGGTCCGTCGGAGATCCCCATCGAGATGGGTAAGGCTACGGCAGCGGCAGGTGCTGCGGCGGTGGCATCGTTGAAAGCAGCAATGAAGGACCTCAAAGAGGGCGAGATTGACGTTTTGGTGACCGCCCCGATCAACAAGGAGAGCGTGCAGAGCGACGAGTTCCGCTATACGGGTCATACCGAATTTTTGGCTACCGAGTTGGAGGGCGAGCCGATGATGATGATGTGCAGCGAGGTGCTGCGTGTGGGTTTGGTGACGATCCACATTTCGCTGGCGGAGGTGGCTCAGGCGATCTCGAAGGAGAAGATTGTCGAGGCTCTGCACCGTCTGCGCGCGACGTTGCGTAGCGATTTTGCCATTGTCGAGCCACGTATTGCGGTGCTGGCACTCAACCCCCACGCGGGCGACGGAGGTCTGCTCGGCAAGGAGGAGCAGGAGGTGATTCGTCCCGCAGTGCAGGAGGCTTTTGAGCAGAAGGTATTGGCATTTGGTCCGTTTGCGGCTGATGGTTTCTTCGCAAGTGGCGCGTTCAAGAAGTATGACGCAGTGCTGGCAATGTATCACGATCAGGGTTTGGCTCCGTTCAAAACCATTTCGCCTGAGGGTGTGAACTTTACGGCAGCGTTGTCGAAGGTGCGCACCTCGCCCGACCACGGCGTGGCATACGACATTACAGGCAAGGACGTGGCAGATCCGCAGTCGATGCGTGAGGCGATCTATGCGGCAATCGACATCTTCGAGAACCGTCGTCGCTGGGCGCAGATGAATGCCAATCCGTTGCAGCACTTCGAGCGTGAGAAGGGTCGCGACGTATCGGTACACGATCTGAAACTGCCCGAACCCGCAGAGGAGTAAGGCTACTAAATATCAACGCTATATGGATTACAAGAAACAATTAAAACTAAACGTTTGGTTGCAGAGCACAGTGCTCGTAGCGGCTATGGTATTATTGGGTTTTAATATCCACCACTATATCGCCACCAAGGAGATTGATTGGTTGATGATGTTTTTCCCTATTGCAATGGTAATCAGTTCGATCTTCTTTCTCGTGTATGCAAAGCGCGAATTGAAAAAGATTGACAAGAACCAATAACGATTCATAACTAACTCTGCGCAAGCGAAGTATAATTTTGAATCTTGAATTTTGAATTTTGAATTAACTAAAATAACGCCGACCGTCGTGTATTCCGTCTCGTAATTGTGGGAGCGCGGCGCAAGGAAAACTAACAACACAAACAAAACACACAAACAATGATGAAAATCACTTTCCCCGACGGCAGCATTCGTGAGTATGCCAAAGGGACTACGGCGATGCAGATCGCCGAGAGCATCAGCCAGCGTTTGGCACAGGAGGTGCTGGCGGCTGAGGTTAATGGCGAGGTTCGTGATCTGAACCTGCCGATCAATGATGACAGCCACGTGAAGCTGCTCAAATGGGACGATGATGAGGGTAAGCACGCATTTTGGCACACCTCGTCGCACCTGCTGGCAGAGGCTTTGGAGGCATTGTACCCCGGTATTAAGTTCGGTATCGGTCCCGCAATCGAGAGCGGTTTCTACTACGACGTAGACTGCCCCGTGCCCATCACCGAGGGCGACCTGTCGCGTATCGAGCAGAAGATGATGGAGCTGGCTCGCACGAAGGAGGCTGTCGTACGCACCGAAGTTGCTAAGGCTGAGGCTCTGCGCACATTCACCGAGAAGGGCGACCAGTACAAAGTTGAGCTGATCGAGGCATTGGAGGACGGCACGATTTCGTTCTACACCAATGGCGCGTTCACCGACCTCTGCCGCGGTCCGCACCTGCCCAACACCGGTCTTATCAAGGCTATCAAACTGACCTCGGTTGCAGGCGCATATTGGCGCGGCGACGAGAAGCGTCAGATGCTGACTCGTATATATGGTATCTCGTTCCCCAAGAAGTCGATGCTCGATGAGTATTTGGCAATGATGGAGGAGGCTAAGAAGCGCGACCACCGTAAGCTCGGCAAGGAGTTGGAGCTGTTCGCATTCTCGCAGCGCGTAGGTCAGGGTCTGCCTTTGTGGTTGCCTAAGGGCGCCGCTCTGCGCGACCGTTTGGAGCAGTTCCTGCGTCGTGTGCAGAAGGCTTACGGCTACCAGCAGGTTATCACCCCGCACATCGGTAACAAGGAGCTCTATGTAACTTCGGGTCACTACGCAAAGTATGGTAAGGACTCGTTCCAGCCGATCCATACCCCCATCGAGGGTGAGGAGTATCTGCTCAAACCGATGAACTGCCCCCACCACTGCGAGATCTACAAGACCAAACCCCGTTCGTATAAGGATCTGCCTTTGCGTCTGGCTGAGTTCGGTACGGTATATCGCTACGAGCAGAGCGGTGAGCTGCACGGTCTGACCCGCGTGCGTGGTTTCACGCAGGACGACGCTCATATGTTCGTACGCCCCGACCAGCTGTTGGAGGAGTTCGAGAAGGTTATCGACATCATTCTCTATATCTTCAAGACCTTGAAGTTCGACAACTACACCGCACAGATTTCGTTGCGCGACCCCAACAACAAGGAGAAGTATATCGGCTCGGACGAGAATTGGGAGAAGGCGGAGCAGGCAATCATCGACGCCGCGAAGGAGAAGGGTCTGAACACCGTTGTTGAGTATGGCGAGGCTGCATTCTACGGTCCGAAGCTCGACTTTATGGTTAAGGACGCTATCGGTCGTAAGTGGCAGCTGGGTACCATTCAGGTGGACTACAACCTGCCTGAGCGTTTCGATTTGACCTACACCGGTGCCGACGACAAACCCCACCGCCCGATTATGATCCACCGCGCACCTTTCGGCTCGATGGAGCGTTTCGTGGCAGTATTGTTGGAGCACACCGCAGGTAAGTTCCCGCTGTGGCTCTCGCCCGATCAGGTGGCTGTGCTGCCCATCAGCGAGAAGTACAACGACTACGCCGAGAAGGTTACCGACTTCCTCAACCGCAACGACGTACGCGCTCAGATCGACAACCGTAACGAGAAGATCGGTCGTAAGATCCGCGACAACGAGTTGAAGCGTATCCCCTACCTGCTGATCGTGGGTGAGAAGGAGCAGGCCGATGGTCTGGTTTCGGTGCGCGTTCAGGGCGAGGGCGACAAGGGTCAGATGACTATGGAGGCGTTCCGCGACCTGATCCTCGAAAAGGTGAAAGAGGAGACCGCAGGCAACGACAAAATTCAGTAAATCAAAGTTTTATTAACCAATAGGAGGACAAAACTATAAACACTACAAAACCATTTCCGCCGAGGAATAACAACGCAGGCCCGCAGAACGGTGGTCAGCGTCCTAACGGGGCACGTCGCCCTGAGAAGGAGAATCCTCATCGCATCAATGACGAGATCACTGCACCGCAGGTACGCGTCGTAGGCGACAATATCGAAAATCCCGTCGTGCTCTCGATTCGTGAGGCTATTAAGTTAGCCGACGAGATGGAGCTCGATCTGATCGAAATCTCGCCCAAGGCAGATCCCCCGGTGTGCCGTATCGCCGACTATCAGAAGTTCCTGTATCAGCAGAAGCGCAAGGCTAAGGAGATCAAAGCTAAGGCTGTGAAGGTCGTAATCAAGGAGATCCGTTTCGGTCCGCAGACCGACGACCACGATTACAACTTCAAGTTGCGCCACGCCGAGAACTTCTTGAAGGAGGGCGCAAAGGTTAAGGCATACGTCTTCTTCCGTGGTCGTTCGATCGTCTTCAAGGAGCAGGGCGAGATCTTGTTGTTGCGCTTCGCCACCGATTTGGAGGAGCTGGCAAAGGTTGAGCAGATGCCCAAGCTGGACGGCAAGAAGATGACGATGATGCTCGCACCCAAACCCAAGAAGGGTTAGTCGGAGCACACCGAAGAGTTAGCGACATCGTTCGCAGGTCGACCCTCGTGGTCGGTGCACAGAGCCGTCAAAGCGGGTCGGTGCGGGGTGATATTTGTACTCCGTCGCACCGCCTTGCGAGCAGGTACGTGCCAAAGTGTTTGAAACTCCTTACACGGTCAAGGTTGCGACCCTGACCGATATGCTTACCCAAACCGCCCGCGCAATAAAATGCGCGAGCGGTTTTTTCGTGTTCAAAATTCACACGCCATTAGGCGTGATCTGCGGCTTCTTTGCCCCCCCTTAAAACGCATACTCGCGGCTGGGGCGGTCGCCCGAAGGGCGAGCCCACGAGTATGTGACGATTTCCGAAGAAATCGCCAGCCATACGTCAACACCCACTCGCCAACAATAATAGGCATCGATCAATTTTGCTTTTTGAAGCGTTGAATATAAAAAAACAAGCGACCGTCCGCGTGGACGATCGCTGTTTCTTGTTGGATTGAAACCAGAGGGTTTACTTGTTCGAAACCATACGCTTCTCCTTGATACGAGCCTTCTTACCGGTGAGCTCACGCAGGTAGTAGATACGTGCACGGCGAACAACACCAACCTTGTTCAGCTCGATCTTCTCGATGTGGGGCGAGTAGAGGGGGAAGATACGCTCAACGCCAACGCCATTCGAAATCTTACGAATGGTGAACATCTTGGTCATACCGCGACCCTTGATCTGGATAACAACACCACGGAAGCTCTGCAGACGCTCCTTGTTACCCTCGACGATTTTGTAGGTTACGGTAATGGTATCACCGCTCTTGAATGCGGGAATCTCCTTCTCCGCCCACAAAGCCTGCTCAACAGACTTGATAATTTGATCCTTGTTCATTGTTTAAACAATTAATTAAAATTTAGCGCGAAATATTACGGCTGCACGAATCCTACCATAACGATCTCATTTCCCGACCGATAATCCCGTTGCGCACCACTCTCAGTCCGACATTTGCTATTACACAAAGCACTCCGAAAACAACTGCGCCCCTCGGTTCGCACCCACGTAAGAGATTTCTACACTCCTTGATTGGGACGACAAAATTAAGGGATAAAATGTTTACAGACAAATTTTTGAGCGAGAAAATGATTTTCGAGGGGGCAAGATGTGCTAAAAAGGTGGAAAATTCGTTATCTTTGTTCACGAATAAGAGAAAAGTATCGCTAAAAATGACAAAACCACTGATATTCATCACCAATGACGATGGCGTGAACGCTAAGGGTTTCCGCCTGCTGGTCGACGTTGCGGCTCGCTATGGTCGCGTTGTTGCGATTGCACCCGCCGAGGTGCAGTCGGGAAAGTCGAACGCCATCACGATGTTCAAACCGCTTTTCTTGCAGAAGGTGGTCGACGAGCCTGACAAACAGATCTACTCGCTGACAGGTACGCCCGTCGATTGCGCCAAGATGGCATTCGACAATCTGCTGCTCGGCGAGAAGGTTGCTCTCTCGCTTTCGGGTATCAATCACGGCTCGAATTCGGGCATTAATGTCCTCTATTCGGGCACGATGGGTGCCGCTATGGAGGGTAGTTTCTATGGTTGTCCGTCGGTGGGTCTGTCGATTGACGACCACGATGCCGATGCCGATTTCGACGCAGCGTTGGAGGTGGCAGCGATGATGATCGAGAAGATGCTCAGCACGAAGTTTGACGAGCAGGTCTGCCTGAATGTGAATATCCCCGTTGCACGCCCCGAAGAGTTGAAGGGCATACGTGTTTGCCGCCAGACGCGCGGGTTCTGGCGCGAGGAGTATGACTGCCGTCAAGATCCGCGCGGCAATGACTATTTTTGGTTGAAGGGTGCGTTCTGCAATGCCGAGCCCGATGCCGAAGATACCGACGAGTGGGCTCTCAAAAATGGCTACGTGACGGTCGTTCCCGTCAAGATTGATATGACCAACTACGGGCTGATGGATCGCTTGAAGGAGATTTTGTAGACCTTATATACCATATATATTATAAAGACGAAACTCGATTGTGTTTCGTCTTTTTTTTGCTGGGTCGGCTTAGGGGGTCGCGAATTCTGCCTTAACGTATAAAAACAAAAAAGCCCGAAGATCAATCTTCGGACTTTCTGCGGTATGGACGAGACTCGAACTCGCGACCCCCTGCGTGACAGGCAGGTATTCTAACCAACTGAACTACCACACCGTTTTGCTGTTTGCGAGTGCAAAAGTAATACAAATTTCACAATCTGCAAACTCTCAGACTATTTTTTTACATTTTTTTGCGATTTTTTTCGTTAGCGTCGGCTAACACTCTCAACAAACTCCACCGCCTCAGGCGACAACGTCTCATTGCGATCGCGCCAAACACCACTCTCAATCAGGCGTTTACGACGACGGTCAATCGACTGCTGGATCGGGAAGTCGGGTTGCGGCTTTTTCTGCATCTCCTCGCGGCGCGAAGGACGCAAATTGCGATCGAAAACCTGCTTCAACGTAGGTTGTTTATCGCCGTGCCAAACGAAATCGCGTAGCGTACGCTCCTGATCTTCGGGCACTTGCGTGATATTATATATCGAATAGACGGGATTGCCGCGCCAAATGATCGTTTCGATCTGTCGATCCTTCATCAAGAACGAAATATCGCCGCACGTGATGGTCATAAACTCGGTCACACGACCCGAATTTTCGTCGGTCGTATAGTAGAGCGTCTGACCGTTGCCGACGGCATTGACGCGATAGATCTCGTTGTCGCGGAACAGAGCCTCGATGGTCTTGCCCGCCACCTGATTGAAAGCAACCGAGTCGATCTGCTCCGCCATAATCGGGCTACCCGTAAATTCGGCACGGGTTATCTGCTGGTTCGATGTAAAGATGTCGATCACGTCAGCGGTCACCTGATTGCGACCGTACCAAAGTATAGGCGATTGATAGAGGTGGATTGTTGAATCGACCGACAGCACCACCATCGAGTCGCAAATCGACTGAAAGTCATTACGATAGCTGCGTACGTTGCGATATGCGCGAATGATTCGATGTATCGAGTCGTGCGGGATCGAATCCTTCACTGCAAGGCTGTCCGACTGCTCGTCCTGAGCAAAATCGGCTGCGGGATCAATCTGCGCGAGCGAGTCGGCTGCCAATGAATCAGCAGCTAACGAATCCTGCGCCAATGAGTCGCTCACGATACCGCGCGAACGATTATATTTCTCGATTTTAGCTTGACGCTTGGCGCGACGCTCAGCCGCCTTAGCCTTCAATCGCTCCTCTTTGGCTGCCGCCTTCTCGGCTTTTGCCTTCGCTTTTTCAGCCTTCACGCGCTCCTTCTCCGCCTTTGCAGCCGCCTTGCGAGCCGCCGCCTCAGCCTTTTTCTGTTCCTTGATCTGCTCGGGAGTAAGTTCTGACGCAGGAGCCGACAATGAGTCAGCTACGGGTTCAGCAATCGCCACACTATCTGTCGGTTGAGCCATCGTAACACTATCCTCGGTCGGCATTGCCACCGTTGTCGAATCGGTTGCCATACCCGCTGCTGCCGCAGCTGATTCAAGTTGCTTACGCACATCATCAAACGACGGCGCACCCTGCGCCAACGAGTCGGCAGCCAACGAATCAACCACCGTACTATCCTTATCGTAGGGACGTTCGGTAAAGAGCAGTATCGAATCAGCTCGCAGGAAAAGCGAATCACCCATCTCAGGATCGTAGCTGATCACCGATGGGCGTTCGGTCAGCAGAGCCTCCTCGCGGTCACCCCAATACTCGCCATAATCGCCAAAGGCTAAGACCTTTTGGTCGATGTCGTCAATCTGTATATTGCGGCGCAGAATGGCATTTTCGAGCGTGCGGCGATAGTCGACGCTATCCGCCCAAACCTCCTGCTTCTCGGTCAAAATGTAGCTATCCTCGAACAATTCGAAACGATCAGCATTGCGATCATAACGACCCGATCGGGCATTGACCATCTCGTTGTTCACGTTCCAAATATAGGTGTCGGTAGCAAACGACGCCACATCGGTATCGAGATTATAGACCACCGAATCGGATTGCAATTTATACTGCGTATCCTGCATCTCGACCGCGTCAACGCAGATCACCACGCTGCTATCGGCATAGTAGTAACCGCGCTCAGCCTCCAATCGGTTGTCGCCCTTAGTGAGAATCGCCCCTCCGCCAAAACGCCCAACATTTTCGAGCGTATTGAACGAGAATGTGTAGGTGTACATCGTCGCGTCGCCATCGACCACCTTGATCAATGGTGAGAAGACATACGCCATATTGGTTTCGCCATTATACTCGGCACGATCGCCATAGACATAGAGCGAATCCTTGTTAATCAGCACGTTACGGAAGCACTCCATATGGCGTTCGCTATAACGCACCGCACTATCGCACGTGATGACCGTACCGTTGTGATAGAACATCACATTGCCCACCAGACACAGAGCCGTCGTATCCTTAAATCGAACTGAATAGGCATCGTCGCCCTGCATATCCACCGGTTTGCGACCACGACGCGACGAGCCTCCCGACTGCGCAAAGGCAATCGACATCACCGCCGCAGCGATCATCAATATGGTGAGCAGACGTTTCAACTTACCGACAAGAATTTTTCGAGCGTTCGATTACTTGACCCAACCTTTATACTCCCACTCGCCCTCGCGGAACTCAGGCTCGATGCGAATGTACATAGCCTCGATTCTACCCTCCAACCACTTGTTGTACTCGGCACGTTTCTTATGCTCCAATGCCGCCTCCTCGATCATCAGGTAGTCTTCGTCGAGGGTTGCCGTATGCGACGGAATCACATCGACCAACTTAACAATCTTGCTCAGCTGGTTGTTCTTCATATCGGTGGTCTGGTAGGCGTTCGACACCTCGCCCTTCTTCAAACGACGGAGGGCGTTGTAGTCGGCGGGCATCAAGTACTCCTTATAGAATTTAGTCTGGGTCAGACTCGCCTGATAAGCCTGCTGAGCCTCCAAAATATCGTGGTTAGAAACCAAACCGCCATTCTGCTTCGAGTAGGGATCGTCCGAGTGCTCCAACGCCGCCTTCTCGAAGGTGATCGAGTCGCAACGAATCAAGTTAGCCAACGAATCGAGCAGATTGTCGCTCTCAGCCAACTCCGACGGAGTGTAGTAGGGACGAATCAAGATGTGGCGGCAACGATAGGTGTTGTTGGGCAGCTTCTCGATACCCTGAATGATATGGAAGCCGAACTCGGTCTCGACAACCTCCGAAATCTGATCGGGTTTCAACTTCTCCAACGCGTCAGCAAACGGCTTCACAAAACCATCGAGCGGCATAGCCTCCAACTCGCCACCACGCACTGCCGAGCCGTCCTCCGAGTACATACGCGCAAGTGTCGAGAACGACGCCTTGCCTGCGATGATACGCTCGCGCATATCGAGCAGACGCTCACGCACACGACGCTTAGCCTCGTCCATCGACGAGGGGAACTTGGTGATATGAGCATAGACATACTGCTCGGGAACGATCGGAAGGCTATCCTTCGGTTGCGACTTGAAGAAACGCTCCACCTCACCCGGGGTGATGGTCACCTTATCTTGGATCGTGCGCTGCATCTCCTGTGCCGACTGCACCTCAACATAGTCCTGCGTCATCGTCTCGCGGATATCGAACACCGCCTTATGCTCCTGAGCCTCCAAAGCGGCGATCGAGCCTGCCTGAGCGATCATATCCTGAATCACATTCTCAACCGCAATAGCCACTTCGGCACGCGAAACATCAACCGAGTCGATCTGCGACTGATGGTAAAGCAACTTCTGCAACATCAACTGCTCCAAAGCCTCGTTCTGAGGGTCACGATCCGACGTGTAGCCCATCTCACGACGCTGCTGAACCAAGCGATCTGCCGTCGCAACAACGTCCGAATAGTAGATTGCCGAATTACCAACCACAGCCACGATCTTATCAATGATCACCTGCTGGGCCTCAACTGCCACTGCGCACAACACGGCGCAAAGCAACATTACAACTTTCTTTGTCATATTTGGTTATTTTATTATTTCGGTATGTTGGTTTCCTGTTCGTTAGTCTGCTCGTTTGCTGTCGAATCGGCAGGCTGGGGTTGCTCCTTTGCGGTCGTATCAGCCACCTGCACCTGCTCGGTCGAGTCGGGTGCCTGCTGTTCGGGAACTGCGGGCGTCTTCTCTTTAACCTCCTTAGGCTTAGGTTGTTCGGCTACCTTCTCGGTCGGTTCCTCCCCACCCAAATTGATACGCAACTCGCCCGACTCCAAAGCCTCTTTGTAGATCTGCTCCTCGTGAGCGCGGATAATCTCGCTCTGACGCTGGTTGAAGAGGATACGCTTGATCGTCTCGCGCACTCGCTCCAATGGCGCAGCATCGCCCGCACGGCGAATCTCGGTGATCACAAAGTAGTAGCGACCATCGTCGACACGCATCTCCTGCAAGACGTCCTTTTTGAGCAACTCCTCATACTTGCGACCACGCGAAGTGGGCAGCGTCGAGAGGAACTCCGCATAGTCGACCCACGAGTTATACTCCTGAATCTCAATGCCATTCTTCTGGCACATATCGCGCCAATCCTGCAACTTTTCGTCCGACGTCGAGCGCATTGCCTCGCGCAACTTAGCCGCTTGACGGAAGTTCGACGGCATCAACATCTGACGACCGTGCACCACCGTTCGATCCAATCGGAAATCGGACGGATGGCGATTGTAATACTCCTCGATCTGCGCGTCGGTAAAGAGCGTATCCAACTCTTGATCAACATAATACTGATCCAGACGGCGTGTCAGCAACGAATTGCGATACTCGTCGACCATAGCCTCGATTGCCTCCTCGCTATCGCGGAAAAGGTTCTCGGCGGCACGCAGTTTCAGCTCCTTCTTGACCCAGCGATCGACATAGATTTCGAGCAGTGCGGTGCTATCCTCAGCTGTTGCAGCCTGCGCATAGATCGACTGAATGTCGCTCTCGCGCAACTTTTTATCACCCACCTGTGCCACCACGCGGTCATATTCGAACGGTGACGGCAACTCGCGGCACGCCCCAAGCAGGACGAGCACCGCGACAATGAGCGATATTTTTACTATTCGAGCCATAAATAAAATGCAAAGATAGTGTTTTTCCTGCAACTAACGCACTTTCATACCCGATTATTATGCGCGAGGCTCTTTCGCATTGATTTTTTCGATCGAACGCCACACCATATAACCCGACGCTACGAAGGCTGCCAACGCCACGCCATAGACTACGGCATAGACCGTATCGTTCTCGATCAACGAGCGCACCGTGATGTTTGCGCCATCGCTCCACTGCATCACCACGTATGCCATTGCGTTGTTCAGCGCGTGGATAATGATCACGGGCCACAGCGAATCGGTACGAACATATATAAAACCGAGAATCAGACCGATAACGAATGCGTTGACCACCTGCTGAGGGATAAAATGGATCACGCCGAACATCAGAGCCGACACCACAATCGCGCGACCGCTGCTATACTTCGAACGCACCGCTTCGAGCAGGATTCCACGGAAGAGCATCTCCTCCATCACGGGTGCCAGAACCACCAACATCAGCACCGACCAGCCGCCCTTTGCGCCCATCTGATTGAGCAGGTCGAGGAACGATTCAGGGAAGAGATTAAGCACAGGTTCGATCACAATGCCCGTAATCAAAATCAGCACAAAACCCCAAAGGATCAACATCGGATTGAACCCTCGCATTGAGAGGCGAAACGCCTTACCCTCGCCACGACGCAACTTCTTGTAAATCAATACGCCTATAATTGTCAAACCCATCGACAGCGCGTAACTCACAACCGCCATCGGACCGCTCGACATACGATCAACCAAACCCTCGGTACCACCCGAAACAGCCGCAATAATTGCCGTTATGATCGAGGTCGCGACCGTCGCAAAAAGGTAGATTCCGACAACTGCCAACATATCCGCCCACGTAGGGAATCGCTGCGCACGCGGAGCCTCAAATCGCGGGTCGTTCATCGGGTCGGCAGCAGGGTCAGTAGCAGACTCGGCAGCAGGCTCTGCGGCGGGCTTTACCTCCGTCGCGGTCGACGCCTCAACGGGTGCGGGCGAGGTACTATTTTCGGTCGCGGTTTCGACCTTTTCGGTCACCTCCGAGGCGGGTTGCTCGGTGGGTATTTGGTTCAAATTTTCGTTCATCATTACAAATTATTTAGTTTTAAGTGTCAAATATAGTCATTTTCCTCGGAATATGGTGGCAAAATCCGATAAAATCATTAATTTTGTGGGTTGAATACTATGCCCCAACCGCAGGGGTGGTCGCTATAAAGAGCGCACTACAACGCTGGGGCACAAAGAGTTAAGCAACTGATTACAATGGGAAAGATAGTAGCATTAGCAAACCAAAAAGGCGGTGTGGGTAAGACCACAACGGCTATCAACTTAGCAGCCTCGCTGGCGATTCTCGGTCGCAAGGTGCTGTTGGTCGATGCCGATCCGCAGGCAAACGCCACGTCGAGCCTCGGTTTCGACATCACGGGCGAGGGTATCTACGAGTGTATCACCGGTCAGCGCACTGCCGACGAGATGATTCAGCAGAGCCACGACCTGAAAAAATTGTGGCTCATCGGTTCGAGTATCGACCTTGTGGCAGCCGATACCGAACTGCCCAAAATGGAGGACGCCCACTTCGTCATCAAGCGCGTGTTGGAGTCGGTGCGCGACCGTTTCGACTACATTTTAGTCGACTGCTCGCCCTCGTTGGGCTACACGACGGTCAATGTGCTGACGGCGGCCGACTCGGTGCTGGTGCCCGTGCAGTGCGAGTACCTCGCGTTGGAGGGTCTGAGCAAACTGCTCAACACGATCAAGATCGTCAAAAGCGGACTGAACCCAAAGCTCGAAATCGAGGGTTTCCTGCTGACGCTCTACTCGCGTAATCGTCTGAATAATCAGGTTGTTGCCGAAGTTCGTGAGCACTTCGGTCACTTGGCTTTCGACACAATAATTCAACGAAATATCCGTTTGGGAGAGGCCCCCTCGCACGGCAAACCCGTGATGTTGTACGACGCCTCGGCAACAGGCTCGCAGAACTATCTCAATTTGGCAAAGGAGTTCCTCAAACGTAACAAAAAGCAGACTACACGATGAAAAACAAAGGTTTAGGACGCGGTTTGGACGCCATCTTCGGTCTGGACGGCGCAAATATAGATGTCAAGAGCACCCCGATGAACTCGATGCGCGAGATCGATCTCTCGAAGATCATTCCCAACCCCACGCAGCCCCGCTCGACATTCGACGATGAGGCGATGGAGGAGTTGGTCGATTCGATCCGCACACTCGGTGTGATTCAGCCTATTACGGTCAAGCGCAACACCGACAACGAGTATGTGATCATCAGCGGTGAGCGTCGCTGGCGTGCATCGAAAGCGGCTGGTTTGGAGTCGATTCCCGCCTATATCCGCGAGGTCGATGACGCCAATCTGCACGCGATGGCGTTGGTCGAGAATATTCAGCGTCAGGACCTCAACGCCATCGAGATCGCTCTCGGTTTGCAGCGTTTGGTTGATGAGTGCGGACTGACGCAGGACTCGCTCGCCGAGAAGGTGGGCAAGAAACGTTCGACCGTAGCCAACTATATGCGTCTGTTGCGATTACCCTCGGAGGTGCAGCTGGCATTGAAGGAGGGTCTGATCTCGATGGGTCACGCCAAGGCGATTGCGGGGGTGCCCGATGAGAAGCAACTCGCGCTCTTGAAGCGTTGCTTGAAGAAGTCGCTCTCGGTGCGTCAGGCTGAGGATATGGCACGCCTGATGAGCGAGGAGCCCAAGGCAAAGGCGACCGAGGAGGAGCAGGAGTATCCCGAATCGTACACCCGTCTGGTGGAGCAGTTCGAGAAGCTCTTCTCGCAGAATATCAGCATCAAACGCTCGAAAACGGGCGGCGGTCGCATTACGATCGACTTTGCGTCGGACGCCGACATCGAGCAGTTCGTAAATCGCTTTGACAAACTCTAAAACGACACTCACTGCAATGAGCCTCGCAAAGAGAATATTCCTCGCATTGGTGCTGACCGTAGGTTGTATTGCCTCGGTAGCGGCGCAGCAACCTCGCGGCGCACGTACCATCATTCGTGGCGGTATGCGACAGGAGATCCGTAGCGACTCGGCCTCGATGGCTGCCGACTCGTTGCGTGCGGGCGTTATGGGGCTGGACTCGGCGTCGCTGGCGGCTCTCGGTCTTGATATGGCGTTGGTCGACACGCTCTCCGCCGACTCGATTGCGTCGCGTTTGAGCTCGCTACCCGTCGACTCCTTGGCGTCGCTGATGGGTCGTCTGCCCGACACCATCTCGGTCGCTAAGATTGACTCGCTGGCTCTCGATACAATCAAACCCCGCCGTTGGGACTCGATCAACATCTCGAAAATCTCTTGGATCTCGGCAGTAGCACCCGGTTTCGGTCAGATCTACAACAAACAATATTGGAAGTTGCCGATCCTCTACTCGACCGTCGGCGCAGGTGTCACGATGGGTGTGATCGAAAACAAAAAATACCAAAACTACAAGCGTCAGGTTAAGGCAATTACCGACGTCAGTATGATGCGCACCGAGGAGCTGGACGCGCTACAAGCCCAGATGATTCGTCACAATACACGTCGCCAGTTGTATTTCTTCGGAGCCATCGCCTCGTACATCTACTTCATTGGCGACGCGGCGATAAACTACGCAGGTAAGATCCCCGCAACAAACGTCAAAAAGGCAACCACGCTCTCGATGATCTGCCCTGGTGCGGGTCAGATATATAATGGTAGCTATTGGAAGGCCCCGATCGTAATCGGCGGTTTCGCCTCGATGATCTATGTCGTCGACTGGAACAACCGAGGTTATCAGCGTTTCCGCACCGCCTACAACCTGCGCGTGGCATACGACAACGCTCTCAAAGAGTACAACGCCGCCACCGACAAGACGGGGCTGACCAAACCCACACCGACCGATGAGTTCCGAGGTCGCTACAACGCCGACTACCTCAAAAACCTCAAAAACAGCTATCGACGCAACCGCGACCTCTCGATCATCATCACCGCAGGTGTCTATCTGCTCAATGTGATCGACGCCCACGTTGACGCCCACTTGAAGGATTACGACATCTCGGACAACCTCTCAATGGACGTCACTCCCCACATAGGCAATGTCTACACGGCTCAATCGGGCGGTGTAAACACCTATGGATTAGGCATTAATATCAATTTCTAAAACCGTACAGAAAACTCTCCCAAAAGCACAATGAAATTCACACTTCGTACCTCTGCCCTACTACTCGTTGCCGCGCTGACGGCGACCACAGCAACAGCCGCCGACGGTCCCATTTGGCCCTTCAACAAACTCCAACGCAAAGCCAAGAAAGAGCAACAAGCACAGATCGAGGCAGCTGAACGACAAGCCATTATCGACCAGATGGTGGCAGATTCGATCAAGCGTCTGTTAGCCGAAATGGAGAAGGCAGAGGAGCCTGAGCCCGAAGAGACAGGGCACGAGGGAGCAATCAGCGACAGCACCTATTGGCGCGAGCACTTCGCCGCAATGAGCGTTCAACAGCGTGATTCGGTGGTGTCGCAATGGTACGAAAAAACAGCTATCGACGCCTTCGAGAACTACTATAAGGAGTATATCTGCATCGATACGACGTGGCACCCCGCGCCCGAAAACGTACTCCCCGACTCGGTCTATGCCGCACGTTTGAAGGCGATGGTCTCGCCCATTCATCTGCCTTATAATGAGATTGTTCGCAACTATATCGTTCGCTACACCTCACCCACAAGCGGGTTGATGAGTCGCGTGCTCGGACTGTCGCAATACTACTTCCCGATGATCGAGCAGGAGCTGATCAATGCCGGTCTGCCCGTCGAGCTGCGTGCACTGCCAATCATCGAGTCGGCACTGCAACCCACCGCAAAATCGCGTGCGGCGGCTGTCGGTCTATGGCAGTTTGTATATGCAACAGGCAAGGCATACGGCTTGGAGATCAATTCGTTCGTTGATGAGCGTTGCGATCCCCTGCAATCGACCCGCGCCGCGTGCAAATATCTCAAAGATCTCTATCGTACTTACGGCGATTGGTCGTTGGCGTTGGCTGCCTACAACTGCGGTCCGGGTAACGTCAACAAGGCAATCGCGCGTGCTGGTGTTCGCGGCTCGTTCTGGGACATCTACGACCACCTGCCCCGCGAAACACGAGGCTACGTACCTGCCTTTATTGCAGCCACTTACGCCTATAATTACTACACTCTACACGGCATCGAGGTCACCACGCCACCAATGCCGATGGCGACCGATACCATTATGGTTTCGCGCGTTATGCACCTCGAACAAGTGGCTTCGACAATCGACATTCCGATCGAAACACTGCGACGAATCAACCCCCAATATCGCCTCGACATCATTCCCGCAACCACAAAGAGCTACCCGCTGACGCTGCCCGTGCGCGATCTGTCGCACTACATCATCAACGAGGACTCGATTATGGCGAAGGATTCGCTCTATCTGAAAGAGTACCTCGACCCCGCAAAGGTCGAAAAGAAGCGCGTCGAGGAGAACGTCGCTCGCACCATTACTCACGTCGTGAAACGTGGCGAGACACTCGGTGGCATTGCCCGCCGCTATGGTGTCACCACGCGCCAGATTATGCAGTGGAACAATCTCAAAAATGCAAATAAACTGCGCGTAGGTCAGCGACTACGAATCCAACGCCGCCGCTAAACCTTTGATAAGCAGATGATTCACCAGACCGATACGATCGTTGCTTGCGCCACCCCGACAGGTGGAGCCATCGCCGTTGTGCGTATGAGTGGAGCCGACGCTATCTCGATTGCCGAGCAGATGTTCCGCCCGCGAGGTAGGCACTCGATAGCCGACGCTGAGGGCTATACGGCTCACTATGGCGAGGTGATCGACGCCGAGGGCGAAGTGATCGACGATGTGGTGCTGACGCTCTTTCGTGCGCCGCGCTCATATACGGGCGAGAACTCGGTGGAGATCTCGTGCCACGGCTCGGCATACATCGTTGGGCGTATTGTGCGCCGCGCCATCGACTGCGGAGCACGTGCCGCAACAGCAGGTGAATTTACCACGCGAGCCTTTCTTGCTGGCAAGATCGATTTGGCTCAGGCTGAGGGCGTTGCCGATATGATCGCCTCGACCGACCGCGCTACTCACCGCTTGGCTCTCAACCAAATGCGAGGTGGTTTCTCGAACGAACTGCGCGGTCTGCGCGATGAGTTGCTGCGGCTGAGTGCACTGCTCGAACTCGAATTGGATTTCGCTGAGGAGGAGGTCGAATTTGCCGATCGCACTACCCTACGCGATATTATGACCACGATCGACACCCACTTGGAGCGTCTGGTCGATTCGTTCGCACTCGGCAACGCACTCAAAGAGGGTATCGCAACCGCCATCGTCGGTGCGCCCAATGCGGGCAAATCGACCCTGCTCAACCGCCTGCTGAACGAAGATCGCGCGATGGTCTCGGAGATTGCAGGCACAACGCGCGACTCAATCGAGGAGTCGATTGTGATTGCAGGACGTCGTTTCCGCGTGATCGATACGGCAGGTATCCGCTCGACCAACGACCGTTTGGAGCAGATGGGTATCGACCGCACCTTTACGTCGCTGCGCCGCGCGGCGGTGGTGCTGCTCGTCTATGACTGCTCGAAGTGGAGCGACCACGAGGATTGGCACGACGCGGCAGAGTCGGTTCGCACGGCGATTAACGAGTTGCAAATTAGCGAGGATCAAACGCTTATAACCTTATTAAATAAGTGCGATTGTGTTAGTGCGGAGTTCATTTCGGCACTGCGAGGAGAGCTTTCGGGCGCGATAATTGCTATTTCGGCACGCACGGGCGAGGGTATTGATGAGGTGACGAGGGCACTGAGCGACATTGCTGAGGCAATGACAGCCGAGGCGGGCGATACGGTGGTAACGTCGGCACGCCACTACGAGGCACTGAGCAATGCCCGCTGGGCACTTGGACGCGCATTGAAGGGAATGGACGGAGGTCTGCCGAGCGATCTGCTGAGTGAGGAGATCCGTCAAGTGATCTACCATCTCGGCACAATCACAGGCGAAATCACCACCGACGAAATCCTCGGTCAAATCTTCTCAAAATTCTGCATCGGTAAGTAAGTCGCTGATTATTAAATAGTTAAATCAATCATAAATGATTAATATAGCACTCTTTACGGGTGCTATTTTTGTTTGTGCAAGCATCGTTGTTAATCGTTGCTAAGCCTTTTTACGCCTGTTTTTGTACCTCCTGTGTACCTCACCGCTTGAAATG
>JAZUBB010000005.1:0-2953 GCA_045638285.1 Alistipes sp.
TAATCGCAGTATTCTGTCGGCAGTGAAGCTGCTGACCGAGGGTATCTTTGCCGAGGTCGCCACCTTGCCATCACCTAACTCGCTTATTACCACGATACATAGCTTTGCTCCCGATGTCGTGCTTCTTGATATGAACTTCCATGCGGGTATAAATACAGGTAACGAGGGTATCTATTGGCTGCGTGAGGTACAGCAGAAATATCCCGAAATAAAGGTTGTTCTCTTTACCGCATACGCCGATATAGAGTTGGCTGTTAAGGCTATGAAGGAGGCTGCTTTCGACTTTGTTGTAAAGCCTTGGGATAATGCCAAACTCATTGCTACACTCCAAAATGCCTATAAGGCAGCCAAAGGCAAGGCTAAGAAACCAACCAAGCAGCAGACCGCCGAGCCACAAACCGAGATGTATTGGGGTGAGAGTGCGGAGATGAAGCGCATAAGGCAGATGGTCGAGCGTGTGGCGATTACCGATGCCAACATTCTCCTCACGGGCGAGAATGGTACGGGTAAGGAGGTGCTTGCGCGTGAGATTCACCGCCAGTCGGCTCGCTGTCGAAATGCTATGGTGTCGCTCGATATGGGCGCCATTCCTGATACGCTCTTTGAGAGCGAACTGTTTGGCCATACCAAGGGGGCTTTTACCGATGCTCGCACCGACCGAGAGGGCAAGTTCGAGACCGCCAACGGCTCAACACTCTTTATGGACGAGATTGGCAACTTGCCACTACACCTGCAAGCCAAGATGCTCGCAGTATTGCAAAATCGTGCTGTAACGCGCCTCGGAGCTAATGAGGCTACGCCCGTAGATATTCGCCTTATCTCGGCGACCAACCGCGACCTACACGAGGCTGTCGCAAAGGGCGAGTTCCGACAGGATTTACTCTTCCGCATCAATACTATACATATCCATATTCCGCCTCTGCGCAATCGTAAGGAGGACATTGTACCCCTTGCCGAGCGATTTATCGAGCGATATGGGCAGAAATATGGCAAGGCAGCGTTGATGCTATCGGGTGATGCTGCGGAGAAACTCAAAAATCACTCGTGGGAGGGTAATATCCGCGAGTTGCAGAATACGATAGAAAAGTCTGTGATTATGAGTGATGGCGATATTATCTCGCCCGACCACCTCGAACTCCACACTTCGCAACGCCCACTGAACGAGAGTCAGACGCTCGAAGAGATGGAGCGACAGACCATCGCCAACGCCATTGCGCAGTGCGGCGGTAACCTCTCGCAGGTGGCACAGCAGCTCGGCATTACACGCCAGACACTCTACAACAAGATTAAACGCTACGGATTGTGAAACGACAGCAGAACATACCTTATGGCAAAATTGGTGCTTATGCAGCGGTCATTATCCTGATGGCGGCCTTGTCGGGTTATGTGTGGGCGACCAACCGCCACGCACACCTTATTGCCACCATTCCGATTATCATCTTCTGCCTATTCCGCCTCTTCCATATCTACAATGAGTTGGTCGAGCGACTGATGTTTGTCTTCAACGCCGTGCAGAACGATGACTACTCGTTCCGCTTTACCGAAAATCCCAATATCACACGCCACGCCCTGGTCAATCAATCGCTCAACCGCATTAAGGAGGTTATGGACAACGCCAAGATGCAGATTCGCGAGCGAGAGAAATACTTTGAGCTGATTATGGAGTGTGCCAATATCGGTATCGTTACCGTGATGGAGAACGGCACGGTGGCACAGACCAACACGAAGGCGCTCCGCATTGTGGGGATGGAGCGACTGAACCATATCGACCAGCTGCGCATCCTAAGCGAGGAACTGTGCGAGGCTATGCACCGCATCGAGCCGGGCGCACAACTTACTGCACGTTTCACCACCGAGATTGGCGACCAGAACTTGGTACTGAGTTGCTCGGCGATGGAGTTTGAGGGCAAGCAATTGAGGGTTATCTCTATCGGCAATATCCACGAAGAGCTTGACCGCAAGGAGGTAGAGTCGTGGGAGAAACTCACGCGCATCCTCACGCACGAGATTATGAACTCGCTTGCGCCTGTTACCTCTATCAGCCACACACTTCTCTCGTCATCTGGTGATGCCGAGACGATGCGTCAGGGGTTGGAGACGATACACGCAACCTCGGACCGTCTGCTCCGCTTTGTCGATTCATTCCGTGCCGTTACACGCATCCCCGCGCCGCAGAAAGCACCATTCTACCTCTCGGAGTTGGTGGCGGAGTCGCTGTCGCTGATACCTCACGAGGGTATTGAGGTTGAGGTGAGTATCGAGCCCGAAGACACGATGCTCTATGCCGACCGTGCCCTGATGTCGCAGGTGATGGTTAATCTCCTGAAAAACGCCTCCGAGGCACTCTTGGCGCAGGATTGCGACCGCAAGATAACCATCCGTTCAACCATCGACACAGAGGAGCGCATCCAGATTGAGATAACCAACAACGGAAAGGCAATCCCCGCCGAGGTTGCCGAAAATATCTTCACGCCATTCTTTACAACAAAGACCGACGGCTCCGGCATCGGACTCGCCGTCTCTCGCCAAATCATCCGCCTCCACGGCGGCTCCCTCCGCCTAAAACACAATGAGGAGGGTAAGGTGACATTTGCGGTTGTAATGTATTAAACGTTTGCATAGGCAGAAATGCAGGTCTCCTATATGTTGATTACCGTCATAATATCTAATAAATAGAAAAAAAATTCTTCACAAAGTGAAGAAAGTCGCGCATGCTCAAATTTAGTAGAAAGATTATTGGGAAATAATTTTGATATTTGGTCGTATCTTTTTATCTTTGTAGTACAAAATTAAATGAAATGATAAAATTACACAACATAGCAGTTATACAAACAGGCGTATTTGCCAAGGTGGTCCCGAATCCAAATGCACTTTACCTTCAACAAAGTGACTTTGACGGTAATGGCGAGTTACGCAACACTACTCAGCCTACAATTATCGTTGCCAATCAAAA
>JAZUBB010000006.1:0-2624 GCA_045638285.1 Alistipes sp.
GTAAATCTCACCTCGCCACGCTATATCCACTTCATCTCCGACGAGAAGGCTTACATCACGCAAATTTGGGATAACCGCATCTTTATCGTAAACCCCAAACTATATAAAATTACGGGCTATATCGAAGTGCCAAATATGACAATGGAGTCGGGCTCAACGGAGCAGATGGTGCAGTATGGCAAATATGTATATGTAAACTGTTGGTCGTACCAAAATCGCATTATAAAAATAGATACCGAGACCGATAAAGTTGTTGACGAACTTGTTGTAGGTATTCAACCCACTTCGCTTGTTATGGACTGCAACAACAAACTATGGACCGTAACCGATGGTGGCTACGAGGGATCACCCTATGGACACGAAGCCCCATCGCTCTATCGCATTGATGCCGAAACCTTCACTATCGAAAAGCAGTTTCGTTTCAAATTTGGCGATTGGCCCTCGGAGGTGCAACTTAATGGTACGAAAGACAAACTCTATTGGCTCAACGATGATGTATGGATGTTGGATTTGACCAAAGAAAGTGCACAACCCGAGATCTTTTTGCCCTACGACGGCACCTTATATTATGGTCTGACCATCTGCCCGCATACGGGCGATGTCTACATTGCCGATGCCATCGACTATGTGCAGCAGGGAATGGTATATCGCTACTCGAAGGATAAGAAACTTCTGGATAGTTTCTATGTTGGCATTATCCCCGGGGCTTTTTGTTGGAAATAGAGATAATTTGCGATGAAGAGATTTATATTTATACTCTGCCTATTTGCTCCTGCACTTTTGTCGGCACAGGAGTCCAACACTCCCGATTGGGTTCGCAAAGGAATCAATATCAAAGAGATTACCGTCTATGGGCAGCGACCAATGAAAGAAATTGGCACACAGCAGACGAAGTTTGACACCGTGGCTCTCAAAGAGAACATTGCCCTCTCGATGGCCGATGTGCTCACCTTCAACTCCTCTATCTTTGTCAAGAACTATGGTCGTGCCACGCTCTCAACGGTTGCCTTTCGAGGTACCTCTCCCTCGCATACACAGGTGTCGTGGAATGGAATGAAGATAAACAATCCGATGCTCGGAATGACCGACTTCTCGATGATTCCATCCTACTTTATCGACGATGCCTCGCTACTGCACGGCACCTCGTCGGTAAATGAAACGGGCGGAGGTTTGGGTGGCTCGGTTAAACTCTCGACCAAGCCTGCTGAGTCTAAAGGCTTTGGTTTGCAGTATATTCAAGGCATAGGCTCGTTCAAAACCTTCGACGAGTTCCTCCGTTTAACCTATGGCAACGGCCATTGGCAGACCTCTACTCGTGCGGTCTTCTCGTCGTCGCCAAACGACTATAAATACCGCAACCACGACAAGAAGGAGAATGTTTACGATGAGTATATGAATATCATCGACCAATACTACCCCGTAGAGCGAAACCGCAGCGGTGCGTATAAAGATTTCCATCTTCTGCAAGAGGTCTACTACAATACGGGCAAGGGTGACCGACTTGGGCTAAATGCATGGTACATCAACTCCAATCGTGAATTGGCAATGCTGACCGTTGATCACGGTAACGAAACCGATTTCGAGAACCGTCAGCGTGAGCAGACATTCCGTGGAGTCCTTTCGTGGGACCACATTAGCAAGAGTTGGAAGCTCGGAGCCAAGGCGGGCTACATCTACACCTGGATGGCATATGACTACAAGCGTGATTTGGGAAATGGCATTATGGCCCATATGACACGCTCGCGTAGTCGCATCAACACTTTCTACGGTCAGGTTGATGGCGAGTATTATATAGGCAAAAAGTGGCTCTTCACAGCCAATCTCTCGCTGCATCAACATATCGTAGAGAGCGAGGATAAAAACATTTTACGACAAGACGGAAACAAGGCGATTGTGGGCTACCGCAAAGGTCGTCCCGAACTCTCGGGCTCGCTCTCGGCAAAGTGGCGACCAATAGATAGATTGGGACTCTCGGTGGTTGTTCGTGAGGAGATGTTCGGCAAGGAGTGGACTCCGATTATACCCGCATTTTTTGTTGATGGTGTGCTTTCGGAAGTTGGCAATATAACAGCCAAAGCCTCTGTTTCACGCAACTATCGCTTCCCGACACTCAACGACCTCTACTTCCTCCCGGGTGGAAATCCCGACCTGAAAAATGAGAGTGGCTGGACCTACGATGCAGGATTGTCGTTCGCTGTGGGCAAGAAGGGAGTATATTCGCTTAGCGGCTCTGCAAACTGGTTTGAGTCCTTTATCAAGGATTGGATTATATGGTTGCCTACCACAAAAGGATTCTTCTCGCCCGACAACATAAAGGATGTACACGCCTACGGAGTAGAGATGAAGGCAAATTTGGATGTTGCCCTTGCCGAAGAGTGGCAGTTGGGGCTGAATGGCACCTTCTCGTGGACCCCCTCGATAAACTGCGGCGAGCCTCGTACACCAGCAGACCAATCGGTAGGCAAGCAGTTGCCCTATGTTCCCGAGTACTCGTCATCGGTGACGGGTCGCCTCGCGTGGCGTAGATGGACATTTGTGTATAAATGGTGCTACTACTCCGAGCGATTCACAATGTCCTCGAACGATATTTCGCTTACGGGCAAACTGCCTAAATACTATATGAG
>JAZUBB010000007.1:0-9104 GCA_045638285.1 Alistipes sp.
GAGGGTGCGCTTTGCGAGAGGAGGGGGGGGAGGAGGGAGAGCGAGTGTAAATGGGCGAACACAAACGGGTGGAGCGAGTGCGATTTTGTTGGCATATCGTGGAAATTGCAAGAAAAATGCGATTTTCGGTGAAAAATTTTGCTTTTGTCAATAAATTTTGTTTTTTTGCAAAACGCTGAATATGAACTAAAAAACAACTACTATGAAAAAATATTTACTTATCCTTATCGTGGCTATTTTCTGCTTGCCGAGCGAGGTTTTTGCGCAACAATATGGAACACCTGGTTATTATGGGGAACAAATCCGTTCGGGCGAAAGTGCTCTTGCAAGCATTTGGGCAGCAGGTAAATATGGTGGAACAGATGGTTTCTATTGGAATAGCAAACCGAAAAAAATAAGAAAGACAAAGTCCCCGATTACAAAGGAGAGCCTTGTTGCTGAAATGACAACAGATCCCGAAACAGGTATAACAACCGTACGTTGGAATAATGGAGCTGTATATGTTGGCGAAATTTATTATGCCGAACTTAATGGCAAGGGCACAATGACCTACGTCGATGGTAGCAAATACATAGGCGATTGGTCGAGAGATCGTCGTTGGGGAATTGGCTCGATGTACTACGCGAATGGCGACGTCTATCACGGAGAGTGGATGTGGAATGTACCCGAAGGACAAGGAACTTTTATCACCGCTGAGGGAGTTGCATTTACGGGTAAGTTTGAAGATGGAATACCGCGAGGAAAGTGTATTATCCAAGATGTCGATGGTCGTAAATACACTGCTCGTTGGAGCTGGGGAACAGGTAAACTCCGCAAACATTCTATCCGACCCCTCAAAGAGAAAAAGTAAATCACACGCTGTCGAAACGTGTCAAGTTCTGTGGCTCGCCCTTTGGGCGACCGCCCCAGCCACAGAACTTGGATAGGTTTCCAAAACAAAAAGCCGCGCCCAATTGGAGCGCGGTTTTTTTGAATCGTGAATTGTGAATTACTGATGCTCGGGGCGGAGCAGGTCGTTCACAACCTTCACGGGCGAGAATGTTGCCAAAGGAACATCTACGAAGATCGTTGTCCAATCTGCCATTGCGCCATTCCACAAACCGGGCAACTCCTGTGCACGCAGTTCGCGACCGTCCTTCGACTTGCTCGAAATAAAGCCCGTAGCGGGATCGGTGTACTTCGTGAGGTCGAACTTCGTACCGTCATAACGTGCAGGAGCGCACACCAGATCAACGGGATTGAAGTGGGTTGCACCGCTCATCATCGGAGCGTCCTCGGGCGAGATCTGGCTCGACTCGGCGATTTGCAGAGCGCACTCGCCACGCTTACCCTCAACCCAGAACGGACCACCACCCGGCTCACCGTCGTTGCGGACCATACCGCAGACGCGGATCGGGCGATCCAGCAACTCTACGAGCAGTTCGGGAGTCCACTCATCGGGCAGCTTAGTGCAGAACTCCTCCTCGATCATCTGAGCGATCTCGGCGGTACGCATTGCCGACGCACCCTCGCGCAGCTCCTTCAAAGCGGCAAAAGCACGCTCCTGAACCTCCACGAGCAGACCAGCCAACGCCTTCTTATAGAGCACCGTATCGGCACGACGAGCGTCGGTGGTTACGTTGTCGATATTCTTGATAAAGATCACATCAGCAGCGATCTCGTCGAGGTTAGCGATCAGCGCACCGTGACCCGCGGGACGGAACAACAGCGTGCCGTCGTCGTTGCGGAACGGAGTGTTGTCGGGATTGACCGCAACGGTGTCGGTCGACGACTTCTGCACCGAGAACGAGATGTCGTACTTCACACCAAAACGCTCCTCGTACTTAGCCACAACGCCTTCGAGCAGCGAGCGGAAACCCTCGATATGCTCAGGCGAAACGGTGAAATGGATAGCCACCTTGCCATCACAAGCGGCATACTGCGCACCCTCAACCAGGTGCTCCTCGATAGCCGTGCGAGCCTCGTCGCCATAGCCGTGGAAGAGGATCAGACCCTTCGGTTTCGAACCGTATGCCAAGCCCTCCTTGATGATTGCCGAAACGGTCTGCTCGTCGGTAGCGTCGGCGGGCAGCAGCTCGCGCAACTTCTTGCCAAAGGCGAACTTATCGACATTCGCAATCAGTTTGTCAATGTCGGCACCGCGCTTGCCCTCGTTCACAAATTCGAACAGCGACTTGAACATACGTGTTGCGGCACCCGACGCAGGCACAAACTTCACAACACGCTTTGTGCCACGCGCTGCATCGAACTTAGCGGCATACTCCGCTGCCTCCTCTGCCGAGAGTTTTTTCACGCCGCCATTATCGGGCGACGCAGCAGCTTTGACATTGAGGAATGGGAATCCACGACGGAAATTTTCGATCTGATGCTCAACAGCTTCGGGCGTCAGACCGTGTGCAGCGATCTGCTGCAAATCCTTTTCTGTAAACATTGGTCTAAATAGGTTTTTATTGTTAGTTGTTTTCTTCGTTTGCACACTTAGGCATTGTAAATATAGGATTTATTTTTCAATCTCGCAACTTTCGATAGGAGATTTGTGCCTTTTTTCATACCTTTGTACTTTGATATGGTACGTATTTACGAAAACATCGAGCTGGCGGCACGCAACTCTTTCGGCGTTCCCGCCCGCGCCAAACGCCTCGTCGAGTTCGACCAGGCGGAGGATCTTATGCAGATTTTTGCCGACGAGAAGATGACCAACGAGGAGTGGGTTGTGCTCGCCGGTGGTAACAATACACTCTTTACGCGCGACTTCGAGGGCACGCTCATCTGCCCCCAAAATTGCGGTATCGAGATCGTCGCAACCGAAGGCGATACGGTTCACGTGCGCATTGGTGCAGGTGTTGAGTGGGACGACGCGGTTGCGTGGAGTGTCGAGCAGGGGTTGTGGGGCATCGAAAACCTCTCGCTCATTCCCGGCAAGGCAGGTGCTGCGCCCGTACAAAACATCGGAGCTTACGGCACTGAGGTCAAGGACGTTATCGAGCAGGTCGAGATGTTCTGCCCCGCGACGATGAATCGACTGATTTTGGCTAACGAGTATTGCGAATTTGGCTACCGCGACAGCATTTTCAAGCGTTCGTTGCGCGGTCGCGTCATCATCACCTCGATCGTCATTCGCCTCAGCCGCACGCCCAATCCCCGACTGCGCTATGGCGACGTGCAGCAGCGTGTCGATGAACTGGGTGGTCCGACTCTTGCTAATATCCGCGAGGCGATCGTGGCAATCCGTAGCCACAAACTCCCCGACACCGCCGTAACGGGCAATGCGGGTAGCTTCTTCAAGAACCCCGTTGTCGAGCGCGAGCTGGCTGAGCGACTGCTCGCCGAGCACCCCGATATGCCGCTCTACCCCGCTGCCGAGCAGGGCAAAGCCAAGTTGGCTGCGGGTTGGTTGATCGACCGCGCGGGCTGGAAGGGCAAGAGCGACGGTCGTGTGGGTGTTCACGCACGTCAGGCTCTGGTGCTCATCAACTTAGGAGGTGCAACAGGTGCCGAGGTGATGGCTACGGCACGACGCATTGTGGGCGACGTGAAGGAGCGTTTCGGCGTAGAGCTCTCGCCCGAAGTTAATGTTTTATAAAGCAGAAAGTATGCCTCAGAAAAATCTACTTTTTGAGAATTTCAAACGATA
The DNA here is from genome assembly GCA_045638285.1 of Alistipes sp. Lineage (GTDB taxonomy): Bacteria > Bacteroidota > Bacteroidia > Bacteroidales > Rikenellaceae > Alistipes. The sequence continues at coordinate 3,635 of JAZUBB010000007.1, forward strand.
TATCGCCTCGAACGATATGCTCGACCCCGACGACCACGTGCTGTTGGCAGTCAGTGGCGGTGTCGATTCGATGGTGCTGATGTCGCTCTTTCACCAGAGTGGCTACAAGATCGGCGTTGCGCACTGCAACTTCGGTCTGCGTGGCGAGGAGAGCGACGAAGATGAGGAGCTGGTGGCACGTGTAGCCGAGAGCTATGGCGTTGAGATCTACAACAAACGATTCGATACCACAGGCGAGATGGAGCGTACGGGCGAGTCGATGGAGATGGCGGCGCGACGTCTGCGCTACGAGTGGTTTGAGCAGTTGTGCGTCGAGCACGGTTACGACAAAATTGCTATCGCTCACCACGCCGACGACTCGTCCGAAACATTCTTTATCAATCTGTTGCGCGGCACGGGACTGCGCGGATTGACGGGTATCAGCAGTACCAACGGACGCGTTTTCCGCCCGCTGTTGTTTGCCTCGCGTCGCGAGATTTCGGAGTATGCCGTTGCCAATCGTATCCCCTTCCGCGAGGATTCGTCGAACCGTTCGACCAAATATCTGCGCAACAAAATCCGCCTCGGATTGATTCCCCGTATCCGCGAGATCAACAAGAAATTCACCGAGGTGATGAATAGCAATATCCGCCGACTGACCGACACGCAGACCTTTATCAACCGCGCTATCGAGTTGATTCGCAAGGAGGTATGCACCGAGCAGGAGGGCATTCACACCATACATATCGACCGCATCGACCCGCAAATGCCGCGCGGTTTTGTGATCTACGAATTGCTGAACTCGGCTTTCGACTTCAAGGGCGACGTTACGGACGCCTTGTGCCGCGCGTTGGAGAGCGACGCAGCGACGGGCAAGCGTTTCTACTCGCGCGAGTGGGTGGCAACGATCGACCGCGGCAACGTGGTTGTGGCACGCATAACCTCGGACGACCCCTGCGAAGTGGTGGTCGAGGAGGGCACTCGCAAGAGTTTCTGCGGCAATTCGCGCCTGTTGTTCGAGCGCGAGGCTATCGACACCATCGAGAACTTCCGCACACCCGAACACATCGCGCAAATCGACGTCGATAAGTTGCAATTCCCGCTGACGTTGCGTCGCTGGCGCGAGGGCGATTGGTTTGTGCCCTACGGAATGACGGGACGCAAGAAGATCAGCGACTTCCTGACCGACCGCAAGGTGTCGGGACCCGAACGCGACCGACAATTTGTACTGCTTTCGGGCGAGGATATCGTGTGGGTCGTGGGTCGCCGCATTGACGATCGCTACCGCCTCACGAACGAAACCGAAACCGTACTGCGCATTACACGCGAAACGATCTAATAATCACCACGATGGCAAAGAGCAGCAAACCCAAATTTCGCGATAGCGTAGCCGAATACGAACGCCTGTGCGGTCAGATTGCGGCACGCCGTTTCGCCCCGATCTATCTGTTGATGGGCGACGAGGGCTACTTCATCGACGCACTGAGCGAACAGCTCGGCTCGACAATCCTCAACGAAGCCGAACGTGCCTTCGGACAGGTGGTTGTCTACGGCAAGGATAGCGAGGTGGGTGCTATCGTAAACCTCTGCCGCCAAATGCCGATGATGGGTCAGTATCAGGTGGTTATCGTGCGCGAGGCTCAGCAATTGCGACAGATTGACCAGCTCTCGCTCTACACCTCGGCACCTTCGCCCACGACCATTCTCATCATCTGCCACAAAGAGAAGAGCATCGACAAACGCACCTCGCTCTACAAGCATTGCGCGGCTGTTGGTGAGGTCTTCGAGTCGGTTCGTCCGCGCGACTACGAGATCGGTAACTGGTTGACCGAATTTGTGCGCTCGAAGAGTGGCTGCACAATCGAGCAGAAGGCTCTGGCGATGATGACCGACCATTTGGGCACCGACATCGCCAAAATCTCAAACGAGCTCTCGAAACTTATGCTCTCGCTACCCGAGGGCACACGCGCCATTACTGCCGCACATATCGAACAAAATATCGGTATCAGCAAGGATTTCAACAACTTCGAGCTGATGAAGGCGATCACCTCGCGCAACCTTTCACGCGCGTTGCTCATCGCCGACCACTTCGCCCGCAACCCCAAAGACAACCCGCTGGTGGTGACCCTGATGGCTATGTTCCGCGAGTTCCGACAGCTATTCACGATCAACTACCTCAATTGGCAACAGCGCAACAAAGGTATCGCAATGCCCTCGGATCAGGAACTGTGCCGAATGTTGGGCGTACCTGCGCCGTTCCTTTTGGCTGAGATCAAGCAGACCGCCGCGCGTTGGTCCAACAACCGAGTATTCAACATCTTAGGCATTATCCGCGAGTACGACGCCAAGTGCAAAGGTATCGGCACGGGAGGTCTGAGCGACGGCGAGTTGCTGCGCGAAATGATCCTCAAAATTCTCGTATGACCCCGCGCGACTACATATCTATAAATGGTGCGCTGACCACTCCCACGATCGACTCATTCGAGCGACTGAGGGCGGGCTACGTGCGTCAGGATATGCGCGTGCGCAACCATCGACCTCTACACATCGCTGCCCACATCGCCCTGCTCTGTCGCGCTTTCGAGCGTGTCTATGGCAAGCGTGTAGTGCTTTCGCCCGCAATGGTGGCAGCGTGGTGCGCTGATCTACTCAACCGAAATCGCTATCCGTCAAGTGGTTCGTGTCGTGTTACGGCATTGCTGATCCCCACCGAGCGAGGAGCAGATTTGGTGCTTGCAGGTGGCGAGATACTGCTCGACGAGGGCTACTCGGTGCGTCCCGTACGCCCGTCGGCATCGGTCGATTGCTATGCGTTGGGCTTTGGCGAGCTGCCCACCTCCGCCGCTTTCGAAGCTGCTGAGGCGGCTCTGCTCCGCGCCCGAAACCGCAACCTCGCGCAAGGCTCGCACGTGGTGTTACGCGCTGATGATGAGGGTGTTATTCTGTCGGCAGGCACAGCCCCATTGTTTGCAGTCGAGGGTCGCACGATCGTCACTACCCCACTCGTGTATGGTGCACCCGATAGTGTCGAACGCCAACTCGCAATAGACGCCATTGCCCGCGCGGAAATCGCTCTGCGTGAGGACGTTGTGGCAGCCGACGCACTCGACCGCTACGACGAACTTTTCTTTGCCGACTACCGCGGACTGACCTCAATCGAGCAGATCGGCACGACCAACTATATGTCACTCGTGGTTGATCGTATTGTGCGGGCAATGCGTTGATTCTCAATAGTTGAGAAACCAAACCCACGCCCCTACTCCTATCTTTGCGATCGAAATCAAACCGACCGCAACCAATGAAAAAAGCACTCCTAATTTATGCCCTCACCGTCACCGCACTGCTGGTTATGGTGAGCGACAATCGCCAACGTCTGCGCACCGAAAACCAACGCCTCAACCAGAACATCGCCACCCTCTCGACCGACGTTGAGATCTATCGCACACAGAGTGGCACGCACGCCGCCGAAGTTCGCTCTCTACGCCTCAGACAGAGCGAGTTAGAACAGACCAACGAGGAGCTAACCGACCAAATTCGAGAGCTGCGAATCCGCCTCCGACACATCAATTCGCTCGCCACAACCGCGACTGCGACCACGGTTGAATTCGGCACGCAGATACCCGACTCAATACTGCGTCGCCCCGTTGTCGACACCCTGCACCTGCCCCTCTACTCCGACCCGTGGAACTCGCTGCAAGCGACGCTGATTGGCGACCGAGTCGAGGGTCGTTTCACCTCGATCGACACGCTGCGGCAGGTTGTCTATCGCGTTCCGCACCGCTTTCTGTTTATCCGCTACGGCACGAAGGAACTGCGGCAGGTGATCACCTCGTCGAACCCATCGACACGCCTTGTCTACTCGTCGCATATCACCATCGAGCGAAGACGAAATATTTGTAAATAATCAAAAAATCGCTATCTTTGTCAATCAATAATCTTAATAATATAAGACTATGCGCAGCAGACAGCAGACAGCAGACAGCAGACGAGTTTATTACTTAGATTTATTGCGTATTTTAGCAAGTTTCACTGTTATAGTGCTACACGTAAGCGCGTTGAGCTTTGGCGATCAATGTAATTTTCAGTGGGCAATTGCGAATATATATGACTCTATGACAAGATGGTGCGTGCCTATGTTCGTAATGATATCAGGTGCACTTTTTCTTGATCCTAAGCGAAATTTCTCATACAAATCCATTTTTACAAAAAACATTTTACACATAATAACAGCTTTCGCATTTTGGTCAATAATATACGCTATATATTGCCATTTCTATTTTAAGCCAATGAACACAAGGGGTTTGATCTCTGAAATTTTGACAGGTCATTTTCACTTATGGTTTCTATATATGATTATTGGCATATATATTACCATACCAATAATGCGCAAAATTGCATCTGACAAGCAGTTATCAAAATATTTTCTATTACTATCATTTATTTTCACATTTTGCATACCCTCTTTTATTAGCATATTAGACCTTATACCGTCATTAAAACCAATCAGTGCATTAGCTAATAATCTTTTCACTACTTTTGACTTTAATATTGGGGCGGGCTTTTTAGGATATTTCTTATTAGGGCATTATTTGAACTGCACCTCGTTTTCCAAGAAAACAGAAAATCTCATATTAGCTCTTGGTATTATATCATATTTAACAATCGCAGGAATAACCTACTTAATATTTGCTACCACATCAGTTGACAATAAATTTTTATATAGCAACTTCTCTCCATTAGTAATGTTCGAGGCTATGGCAATGTTTGTATGGATAAAAAGATTAAAATTACACGAATATAAACTCAGCAACAAATTTGCTCACATTGCAAAACTGAGTTTCGGAATATACTTGGCTCATATGCTTGTATTCTATATACTTGAATCAATAGGTTTGACTGCAAATATAGTTTCTCCTATTTTAGGTATTCCCCTTATGTCAATAGCGACATTCATTACTTGTTATGGCTTAGCATTTATTTTATCCAAGATTCCTTATCTCAATAAATATATTATCTAAAAAAGCTGCTAAAATAGTCTTAGTCCGATCATTTTTGGGTCAAAAACGAATTATTTTGACAAAAAAGTGAAGATTTTTGTCGGAAATTTTGTGGGTTTGGAAATTATGCCTATATTTGCACGCTCAATTAGGAGTACGCCCAGATGGCGGAATAGGTAGACGCGTTGGTCTCAAACACCAATGGAGAGATCCGTGCCGGTTCGATCCCGGCTCTGGGTACAGAAGCGGAGTCTCAGCATCAGCTGAGGCTCCTTTTTCATAAAAAACGGCTCTCTACCCATCAGAATTGCGATTATTGGATTGAATTCAGCGGTTCGAAAACTTTTTTGTATATTTGAAAACAATATTTCTGCACAAAATGTTTCGATTACTTATAACATCACTAATACTATTGATTACCATGAATTCTTGTGACAAGACTCTTGCGACTTATTCAATGAAAGTCGAAGACAAGGACATCATTATAACTGATT
>JAZUBB010000008.1:0-10371 GCA_045638285.1 Alistipes sp.
GGTGGCGCGATTTCGAAGAAATCGTCAAGTTCGGCGGCTCGTGCAAACGTAGTTGCACGCCCCCCAGCCGCCAAACTTGGATTAAATTAAAACAAAGAAAAGTAAACATCACTACTTACAGTTAGGTATTTTTGAATTTTGAATCTTGAATTTTGAATAAAATATCCCATTCGTGGGTCGATTTTTATAAATTTTGGTAGATTCGGTCGAATTTATTAGGAATTGTTTCGAAAAATTTATATTTTTGCGTCAATTGGAAAAGTAATAAATTTAAAATGCCGAAAGTCTATGACAAGGCAAATGCGAGGACTAAACCCGATTGGCTCAAAATTAGACTGAAAGGAAACGAAGAGTATGCAGATGTAGCACGTATCGTGAGGGAACACCACCTACACACGATTTGTAGTAGTGGTATGTGCCCCAATAAGGCCGAATGTTGGAGCCGCCGTACAGCGACTTTTATGATTCTGGGCGACGTGTGTACCCGTGCCTGCCGTTTCTGTGCCACCAAATCGGGGCGAGCTTTGCCTCCCGACCCTGAGGAACCCGAAAGAGTTGCTCAATCTGTCGCACTGATGGGGCTGCGTTATGCAGTCATCACATCGGTTACGCGCGACGATCTGCCCGACGGCGGTGCCGAACATTGGGCAGAGACCGTGCGTGCTATCAAACGTCGTAATCCACAGACTGCCGTAGAACTTTTGATCCCCGATTTCGATGGTCGCAAGGAGCTGATTGACATCGTATTGGAGGCTGGTGCCGATGTTGTTGGTCACAACGTCGAGACCACCCGTCGATTGACTCCGCTGGTGCGTGCGCGTGCGAAGTACGAGACTTCGTTAGCGACGTTGCGCCATATCGCCGAGTCGGGTGTCAAGGCTAAGAGCGGTATTATGGTGGGTTTAGGCGAGACGGACGACGAGATTATCGAAACACTCGCAGATCTGCGAGAGGTCGGGTGTCGAATTGTTACGTTGGGTCAATATCTTCAACCCACCGAGCAGCACTATCCGGTTGCTGAATTTATTACACCTGAAAAATTTGAATACTACAAAGCCCAAGCCGAACGTTTAGGTTTTGACTACGTAGCCAGCGCACCGCTGGTACGATCGTCATATATGGCAGAACGTGCGCTGGATAAATGCGGAGATTAGAGCAATGAAACCGACACGCGCCGAGTACCGAGATTTGGGACTCATCGACTACGAACAGGCTTGGGAGCTGCAACGCTCACTGTTCGAGGGTCTGTTAGCGCGAAAAAGTGCGGCAGCTCAACGCGAAGAGGGCGATGTAGGGAGCGCGGAGGCTACTTTGGAGTCGTCCGACGAGGCGGGCTACGTACTGTTGTGCGAGCACAAACCCGTCTATACGCTCGGTAAGAGTGGTCACAAGGAGAACCTGCTCTTCACCGAGGCTCTGCTCCGACAGATCGGGGCAACGTTCTATCATATAGATCGTGGTGGCGACGTCACGTTTCACGGTCCGGGTCAGATCGTAGGTTACCCGATTGTCGATTTGGAGAAGTTGGGTATCGGTCTGAGGGATTACATCGCGGCAATCGAGCAGTCGGTGATTGATTGTGTTGCCGAGTATGGCATTCAGGCGGGTCGCGTGGAGGGTGCGGCAGGCGTTTGGATCACTGAGGAGGGTCGCGCACCACGCAAGATTTGCGCTATCGGAGTGCGTTCGTCGAGGTTTGTGACGATGCACGGATTTGCGCTCAATGTCGCAACGGATTTGAAGTACTTCACCTATATCAATCCGTGCGGTTTTACGGATCGCGGTGTCTGCTCGATCGAGAGCGAGGTGGGACACAAGGTCGATATGGAAGAGGTGAAGGAGAAGATTATTAACTGTTTAGAGAAAAATTTGAATGTTAAAATATATAAAAATTAAACGTTATGCCATTAGAGAAGAGATGGGTAGTCAAATCTCAGGGCGAGGCGAAGACGGTGGCGGAGTTGTCCACCGGATTAGGTATCTCCCCTGTACTGGCTAACCTGCTTGTACAGAGAGGCATAGACACATTGGACAAAGCATCGCGATTCTTCAAGCCGCGTCTCGAAGAGTTGCACGATCCGTTCCTGATGAAGGATATGGATCGCGCGGTCGAACGAATCGAACGAGCCGTCAAAAACCGTGAGAAGATTATGGTTTATGGCGACTACGATGTGGACGGAACCACTGCCGTTGCGTTGGTCTACACCTTCCTCCGAAGGTTGGGACACGACAACCTGCGTTTCTACATTCCCGACCGCTATAACGAGGGTTACGGCGTGTCGATCAAGAGTATAGACTACGCAGCAAGCAAGGGCGTGAGCCTTGTGATAACGCTCGATTGCGGTATCAAAGCGTCCGAAAAGGTGAACTATGCCAAAGAAAAGGGTATCGATTACATCATTTGCGACCACCACCTGCCCGCAGACCATCTGCCTGAGGCGGTCGCTGTGCTCGATCCCAAACGCCACGATTGCGAGTATCCGTTCAAGGAGTTGTCGGGTTGTGGTGTAGGATTTAAATTGGTGCAGGCATACGCCCTGCGCAACAACATTCCGTTCTCGGAGGTCGAGCGATTGCTCGATATGGTGGTTGTGAGTATCGCGTCGGATATCGTGCCGCTGACGGGCGAAAACCGAATTTTGGCGCATTTTGGTCTCAAACGCCTCAACGAGAACCCCAGCAAGGGTCTGTTGTCGATCATCAAGATCTGTGGGCTCGAAAAGCACACGATCACAATCGACGACATCGTATTCAAGATCGGTCCCCGTATCAACGCCGCAGGTCGTATGCGCGTCGATGAGGAGGACGAAAATGCGGCTCCTTCGGGTGGTCACGCGGCTGTGAATCTGCTCATTGAGCGCAACGAGAAGGCGGCAGAGAACTTCGGTTCGATGATCGACACGTTCAATCAGGATCGCAAGAGTATCGACCGCTCGGTGACCATCGAGGCTCACGAGCTGATCGAATCGAATCCCGAGTTGAAAAACCGAAAGAGTACGGTGATCTACAACCCCAAGTGGATGAAGGGTATCGTGGGTATCGTGGCGTCGCGCCTGATCGAAACATACTATCGTCCGACGGTTGTGATGACGATGAGCAACGGTTTTGCAACGGGCTCGGCACGTAGCGTTCCGGGGTTTGACCTCTATCAAGCGGTCGAGTCGTGCGCCGATCTGTTGGAGAACTTCGGCGGTCATATGTACGCCGCAGGTCTGACGATGAAACCCGAAAATGTCGAGGAGTTTACTCGTCGATTCAATGCCTACGTTGAGGAACATATTGATCCTCAAATGCTTATTCCGCAGGTTGAGATCGACGCCGAGTTGCTGTTCAGCGACATCACGCCCTCATTCCGCCGCGACCTGAATCGTTTTCAGCCCTTCGGTCCGGGCAATACTGCGCCTGTGTTCATCACTCGCGGCGCAAGTAGCCACGGCGATGCGCGTCTGGTGGGTGCCGAGTGCGAGCACCTGCGTATGGATCTGATGCAACGTCAGAAACCCAACACCACGCTGCAAGCAATTGCGTTCCAGCAGCCTACCCACTTCGAGTGGGTGCGTAGCGGTCGCCCCGTCGATGTCTGCTATACGATTGTCGAGAATCACTATCGCGGCACGGTTTCGACCCAGCTCCGCGTGAAGGATATCAAACGCTGCACGAACAACAATAAGTAGTTGCGGGCGGGTTGAGGCTCGCTCGAAACAAAAATAGGGGGGTCTTTGCGGACCTCCCTATTTATATATGTGTGTGTATGTTAGAACATCGCCACGACCCCTTCGAATAGCCCCAAAATGGCGGCATAGCGGACTGCTTTGCCGAGGGTCATCGAGGTGGCGGTGAGAGCCATATTGCTGCGCATAAGTCCCAAAACCACAGCTATTGCCTCGCCCACATAGGGCAGGAATGCAAAGAATCCCATCATCGCGCCACGACCCGCCAAAAAGCGTTCGGCGCGTGCCAATTTCTCGTCGCTGACCCTCAGGTAGCGGGTTATCCACTCGCGCTTGCCCGCCCGTCCGATCCAGTAGCAGGTCATACCGCCGAGGGTGTTTCCTGCGGTTGCGGCGGCGAGGCAACCCCACTCGTCGAGACCCATTTCGATGAGCACAACCATCACCGCCTCCGAACTGAACGGCACGATGCTACCCGCCACGAACGCCGACAGAAAGAGCCCTACGTAGCCCCAATCAACGAAAAATTGAACAAAGGATTCCACTGAAAATGAGTGTATTAAGCGAGCGTTGCGAGGTTTCGCCTACTCGCGTTTCTGTCCGAAGATATTGAATCGCGCCAGCAACGGATTGCGGCGGTCGAGAATCAACCACTCGACCAAGAGCAACAGCAACGCAACCACCAACGGATATTGATACTGCTCATCGAACGCCTCGAAACGTGTCGTAGCCAAGTCGCTCTCGTCCAGCTCTTTGAGTCGGTCGACGATCTCCTTCAAACCGATCGACTGCTTCGTTGCGCGAACGTACGCACCGCCCGTTACCGAGGCGATCTCCTGCAACATCTTCTCGTCGAGTTTCGATACGACCATATTGCCATCTTCGTCGGTCAGGTAGTCGCCACCGATCATAATGGGCGCACCCTCAGGCGTGCCGATACCTATTGTATATATGGCGATTCCCCTCTCGGCAGCCGCCTGAGCAGCCTCCAAAGCGTCCGATTCGTGGTTTTCGCCATCGGTGATGAGGATCATCACGCGGCTGCCCTCGCTCTGCGACGAGAACGACATCGACGCCAACTTGATCGCCGCACCGAGGTCGGTACCCTGCGTGCGCACCATCTGCGGCGACAGCTTACGCGCAAAAGCACGCGCCATACGGTAGTCCGAAGTGATGGGCAGCTGCACCTGCGCCTCGCCCGCAAACGCCACCACGCCAATGCGATCCTGCTTCATACTCTCGACCACGCGGTCGATAGCGAACTTAGTGCGGTCCAAGCGGTTAGGTTCGAAATCTTCTGCCAACATCGAGTTCGAAACATCGACCACCAACATCATTTCGATACCCTTCTGGTGCTCCTCGCGCAGTTTCGATCCGACCTGCGGACGCGCCGCCGCGAGGATCAGAAACACAACTGCCAACGTGTAGAGAACGAATTTGGTGCGCACACGCGCGGGCGAGGCACTCGGAGTCAGCTGAGCGAGCAGCGACGACGAGGCGAAACGCTCCAAGCGACGACGGCGACGCACCTGCGCAAAGATGAAGAGCGCGACCGCCGCGGGCACTATCAACAGAAGGTATAAGATATGTGGATTTGCAAATCTAAACATAACACATTCAATGGTTTAGGAGTTGTCCGACAACTCGTTTAGGGTATTCGTTTGAGCCACAGTTGCGAGAGCAGAAATTCGAGCACCAAAGCCGCCAACGCCGCCAGCAGATAGACGAGGAATCGCTCGTCATAGGTGGTAAATTCGGTCACCTCGACCTCGCTCTTTTCCAGCTGGTTGATACGATCGTAGACCTCTGCCAACGCGCTCTTGTTCGTTGCGCGGAAGTATTCGCCACCGGTCATCTCGGCAATCTGTTGCAGGGTCTGCTCGTCGATCTCGACGGGCATCTGCTGGTACGAGATGTCGCCCCACATATCCTGAACGGGATAGGGAGCCGTGCCGCGCGTGCCCACACCAATGGTGTAGACCTTGACACCTAACTTCTTAGCGATCTCGGCAGCGGTCAGCGGAGCGATCGTCGTGCGGTTGTTCACACCGTCCGTCAGCAGGATCACAATCTTACTCTTAGCCTCGCTCTCGCGCAGGCGGTTGAGTGCCGTTGCCAAACCCGTACCGATCGCCGTACCGTCCTCGATCAGACCACTCTCGATCTGTCCGAGCATTGTCAGCAGTGTGGGCTGGTCAGTTGTAAGGGGGCTTTGGGTGTACGCCTCGCCCGCGAAGATCACGATACCGATACGGTCGCCACGGCGATCGACGATGAAATTACCCGCCAGCTCGCGTGCGACGGTGATTCGGTCGGGCTTGAAGTCGCGTGCGAGCATCGTACCCGATACGTCGATAGCCAACACGATGTCGATACCCTCGGAGGTGGTTTGGGTGTGGTGCTCGACGTCCTGTGGACGCGCCAACGCGATGATAATCAACGCCACAGCCGCCGCACGCAACGCAAAAGGCAGATGTCGCAACCAATAACGCACCGTGCGCGGAGCTTGGCTCATTGCACCGACGGTCGAGATACGGATCGTGGCACCGCCGCGACGCTGACGATAGATGTAACCACCCACCATCGGCACCAACGCCAACAGTAGCCACAAGATATGAGGTTGTGCAAAATGTGTCATACGATTACCAATTCTTACCCGATCTGACTACGTCCTGACCGACCTTGGCGTTCACCTTGTCGCGGGTCTTATCCTCCTCGCCCTGAATAGCGTCCAACATTCGCTCGGCATCGTTCTGCGACAAGCCCGAAGGTTGCGGCTCGCCCTCACCCTGCTGAGGATCGTTTTCGCCCTGCTGGTCGCCCTCGTTGGGGTTGTCGTTACCCTCGTTGTCGCCCTCGTTCTTATCATCGTTCTGAGGGTCGTCGCCCTTGTCGTTGGGGTCGTTCTTGTCCTGAGAGTTGTCGCCCTTGTCGTTGGGGTTGTTCTGATCGTTATTGTTCTGATTGTCTTGGTTTTGATCGTTCTGTTGATCGTTCTGTTGGTCGTTCTGACCGCCACCCTGCTGGTTCTGATCCTGATTTTGGTTCTGCTGGTTTTGGTCGTTGTTGCCACCACCGCCGCCCTGATTGTTATCCTCGATGTACTTCTTGGTGTAGGCGTAGTTGTACTTGGTTTCGAGGTCGGCAGGATTCAGACGCAGCGAACGCTTGTATGCCGAGAGAGCCTCTTGGTACTTTTTCTGCTGAAAGAGCGAGTTGCCGAGGTTGTAATAGGAGTGTGCGCGGTCGAGTGCCGAGCGGGTCGAGTCGGCTGCCAACGCCGCAAAAACCTTCTCCGCCTCGTCGAAACGCTGCTGCTTGTAGAGCGCGTCACCGAGGTTGAACTTTGCCTCGAAGCAGGTGTCGCTCAGCTCCTGCGCCTCACGGTAACGCTCCTCGGCACGGTCGTAATCCAAACGCTCGTAGGCGCGGTTGCCGCGACGCACACGACTGCGCTCAGGCCACTTTTGAGCCTGCGCGTCGGTAGCTACGAACAACGCAATGGCGAGCGTAAAGGTCAAATATACAATTCGTTTCATTAGTCATCAATCTCTTTACGGGTTTCGTCGCTCTCCGCCTCGATCACCTCGACCGCCTTGGTCTCCTCGACAAAATAGTAGGCATCGAGGTACGCCTGCTCGTGATACTGCTCGTCGGGAATGACGCGGGCAAACTTCACCAAATCGGCAGTGCGGAGTATCTCTACGAGGTTGCGACGCGACTTGTCGGGCATCTCCTGCTCGCGCAGAGCTACGATGATCTCGTCGGTGGTCATCTCCATCGCGCCAAACTCGTAGCGGTCGGCGATGTAGCGACGCAAGATGTCGGTCAGTGCCGAGTAGTAGTCCTTGAATCGACCATTCTGCCACAACTTCTGGTGGTGCAGTGCTTCGAGAGCCTTGATCGCCTCGACGTGGGGCGGCACGATCTCCTTGGGTCGGAAGGGGTTGGGCATCTTGATGTTGTACTTGTGTATGAGCCAAACAATCAACACAATGAGCGCAATGAGCAGCAACGCCACCACCGCACCGCGCCACAAGTAGCCCGAAAATTCGCCCCAACGCAGCGGCATACTCTTCGGACGTTTGATGTCGTTGATTGTCATCGTGGTGGTGTCGATCTCGATCGGCTCGATGTACAGCACTAACGAATCGACGCTATAAATCGTGTCGTTGATATTCTTGTCGAGGTATGCTAACGGCGTGCGACCCAACGCCAACGTACCCTCGCCGTAAGCCGCCAGACGGTAGCGTTTGCGCAGGTGCTGACGACGACCATCGCGCTCGATGGTATCAATCGGCAACTCCTCGATCAGCTCCAACTCGCCATTCTCGCCCGTATCGAACGTGGGAAAGCCGATGACCTGCACCTGATCCTTGCGCACGTCGATCGTCAGCAGCACCTCGTCACCCAACAGCACCGAGTCGGGCGTGAGCGACGCACGCACCTCAGGGCGTTCGCTCTGTGCCGACGCTGCCACCGTAAACGACAACGCAAAGAGTAGCAATATATTTCGTAATCTATTCATCTTCGGTCGATTATCTCTGTTTGAAAAGTTTGATCAACGCCTTGACGTAGTCCTCGTCCGTGGCGACCGTAGCCGTATCGACGCGGTTCTGTTTGAGCACCGTTTCGATACGCTGGTTGCGACGCGCCCAATCGTTGGCATACGCCTCCCTCACGCGACGCGACGACGAGTCGATCCACACCTTTTCGCCCGTCTCGGCGTCCTCCAACTCCACGATACCCACATCGGGCATCTCCTGCTCGCGCTGGTCATAGACGCGGACACCGACCAGATCGTGGCGACCGCCCGTGATCTTCAACGCCTCCTCGAACGTCGTCGCATCGTCCTCCGAATCCATAAAATCCGACAAGAGGAATGCCGTCGTGCGCTTCTTGCTCACCGCCGCGAGGAATCGCAACGGCTCCGAGAGCGACGTGCCGCGACCCTCAGGCTTGAATCCAACTAACTCGCGGATAATCATCAAGATATGTTGGCGACCCTTCTTCGGCGGTATGAACTTCTCGACGCGATCGCTGAAAAATATGCAACCCACCTTATCGTTGTTCTGCGCTGCCGAAAATGCCAGCACAGCCGCGATCTCGGTGATCACATTCTTCTTCAACAGCTCGTTCGAACCGAACATACGCGACCCGCTCACATCGACCAAGAGCATCATCGTCAGCTCGCGCTCCTCCTCATAGACTTTGATGTGGGGCTTGCGCGAACGTGCCGTAACGTTCCAGTCGATATCGCGCACGTCGTCACCGAGGCGGTACTCGCGCACCTCGCTGAACGACATACCGCGACCGCGGAACGCCGTGTGATACTTGCCCGCAAAGATCTCGTTACTCAACCCGCGGGTCTTGATCTCGATCTTGCGAACGCGCTTCAAAATGTCGTTTTCGACGCTCATCAGGCTTAGGGTACTACGACGTTATTCAGAATATCGGTGATGATCTCTTCGGTTGTAACATTCTCCGCCTCAGCCTCGTAAGTCAAACCGATACGGTGACGCAGAACATCGTGGCACACCGCACGCACGTCTTCGGGGATCACATATCCGCGACGCTTGATGAAGGCATAACTGCGTGCAGCCTTAGCCAGCGAAATGCTCGCACGCGGCGAGGCACCATAGCCGATCATCGACTGCAACTTCTGCAAATTGTACTCCTGCGGCTCGCGCGTTGCGAAGATGATGTCGATGATATACTTCTCGATCTTCTCGTCCATATAGACGTCCTCAACCACGCGGCGCGCCTTGACAATATCCTCAGGCGTGATCACCTTCTGCGGCTCGGGCATACCCGCACCCGACAGATTCATACGCACGATGTCGCGCTCCTCCTGCTTGTTGGGGTACGAAATCTTCGCTTTGAGCATAAAACGGTCCACCTGCGCCTCAGGCAGAGGATAGGTACCCTCCTGTTCCAGCGGGTTCTGCGTCGCCATCACAAGGAAGGGCTGGGGCAGTGCGTAGGTCTCGTCACCGATGGTCACCTGACGCTCCTGCATAGCTTCGAGCAGTGCCGACTGAACCTTTGCCGGTGAACGGTTGATCTCATCTGCCAACACGAAATTGGCGAAGATCGGACCGCGACGAACTGCGAAATCCTCATTCTTCTGCGAGTAGATCAGCGTACCGATCAGGTCGGCAGGCAGCAGGTCGGGCGTAAACTGAATACGGCTGAAACGTGCATCAACCGCCTTAGCCAGCGTGGTGATAGCCAACGTCTTAGCCAAACCGGGGACACCCTCCAAGAGAATGTGACCGTTCGACAACAGACCGATCATAAGGGTGTCAATCAGATGTTTTTGACCGACGATGACCTTGCTCATTTCGGCATTCAGCGTATCGACAAAGAGGCTTTCGCGCTCGATACGCTCGTTAAGTTCCTTGATGTTAATAACTTCGCTCATAGGTTTTTTATCTCAATTTTTATCGTTTTTTTCACAAATTTTGTTTGGCAACCACTGCGCCACCTAAGTAAGATAAACGCGCGCGACCCCAAAATTATTGCAAAGATAGGCAAATAAAATTCAGAATTCAATAAGCAAAATTCAAAAATACCTAACTGTAAGTAGTGATGTTTACTTTTCTTTGTTTTAATTTAATCCAAGTTTGGCGGCTGGGGGGCGTGCAACTACGTTTGCACGAGCCGCCGAACTTGACGATTTCTTCGAAATCGCGCCACC
>JAZUBB010000009.1:0-1004 GCA_045638285.1 Alistipes sp.
GCAAAGTGGGAGGCAAGCGACGAGGCAAAGATGCTCCCAATCTATGTTCGCATTACAATCAACGGCACAAAGGCTCGTTTCAGCCTTAAAATCCGTGTGTCGGAGAAAATCTGGGACGCCAAGAGTGGTCGTGCCATCGGGCATAGCCACGAAGCCCTGCAAGCCAACCGCTACCTTGATAGCGTCGTTACACGCATCAATACCATATATTATCGCCTATGCGAGCAGAGTGAGGCCGTGACGGCTCAAATGGTACGCGATGAGTTCCTCGGTGTGAAAGCACCAAACAAGACGCTACTTTCGGTGTTTGCCGAGTTCAACGATAGACAAGAAAATCTTATCGGCGTGGATATTACGCAATCGACATTCAACAAGTTTGACCTGACTTTTCGCAGATTGGAGGAGTTCCTGCGAGTGAAACGCAATCGTCCGGATATCCCGGTATCATTAGTCGATAGAGATTTTGTGCTCGACTTTGAAGCCTATTTGAAGGTCGATTACCGCCTCCAAGCCAACTCAGCGGAGAAACTTATGCGTATCTTCAAGCGTATTACCACGATGTGTTTTAAGAGCGGACTGATGGCGAAAGACCCATTCTGCGATGTGCGATTAAAGAAGGTTAAGAAGGATAGAGGCTATCTAACTCGACACGAATTGGAGCTAATCCTCAACTATAAACCAACGAAGAAGCGATTGGAGAAGGCACGCGATGTCTTTGTATTTTGTTGTTTCACAGGCTTCGACTACTCAACTACTGCTTCGCTGACCGAACAAAACCTTGTTCTGGCTGATGACGGCTCGATGTGGATTGAAACGCACCGAGTTAAGACCGGTGTCGCATCAAAGGTCAAGCTGCTCGATATACCGCTTTCAATCCTGAAAAAGTACGAGCCGACCCGCATTAACGGTTATCTCCTTCCCGTGTTGAGTAACGCCAAATACAACCTCTACCTCAAAGAGATAGCCACCGCATTGGGCATCCAGAAACGCGTAACCTCGCACCT
>JAZUBB010000010.1:0-14330 GCA_045638285.1 Alistipes sp.
TTGTTCCCCCGGCCCGGCTCCGCCCTGGGTAGCTCCCCCGCGCGGCTCCGCGCTGGCTGACTCCGGCCCTGGCTCCGCCATACGAAAAGACCCGGCACGGATCCCGATAAAATTTCGCTTTGGCTCTTGTATTCGGTTTCAGCGTATGCTATGATTTATATATCATCTATGAAAGGGGGTTCCGCTTATGGAATTCTTATCTACATTCAAAACCCGAGGCCGTGAATTCGAATTGTATAAAAATCACATCACCGATACATTCTACGTTGGCTCGATCGGGTGCGACGGTACCGGGCTAAAGCCATGTGTTGAATCACCCGAGGGGTTGTTCATCTTCCGAGTGTGGACCGGTCGAAAGCTCGAGTATCTTACTGTTCCCAAGCGTACAATCAATAGCGGGGGTTCCTTATGAAACAAAAACAAGAACCGAAACGCGGCGCGGCCTCTCCCTCATTCAATTGGGGTCGGTCGAAACTAATTACCCAAGCAAGTGTGTTAGCCAAGCGAGCAAACCAGCGTTTGCGCGAGATTGAAAAGCAAGGGTTACAAACAACCTCGAATGCTTACCAGTATGTCGAGCGGGCAGCGTTTGACAAAAAGGGATGGACGGCCACAACCTCGAGGGGTCAAATTAAATTCAACACGAATTTTCGCAATATGACGGATGACCAGATCCGTGAGGCGTTGCGACAGTTGAAAGCATTTGAGCAATCGAAAACCAGTTTAACAAAAGGCGTCCGCAAGAAGCTGGAAACCCTTACCGAGAAATTTAATAAGAAGATAAACGAAACCGCCGGGGAAAAACGCGATTATTCTACCGAGGAATTCGCGCAAGTGATGAGCCAAAACCTCACCAAACAATTGTTTAACATATTTGACCCGTCGGAAATCATGCGATTGTTTGCGGAAGATGATAGCTACTTAAAGAACGCCGAAACGATCCTTTCGGCGCTGGTCGCAAAAGAAAAACGCTCCCTTGCTGAGATGTCGTTTAGTACGGTTGCTCGGGCGTTCCATGATTGGAAATCAAATACAATGGATGAATCCCCGACGGTTGACGAGGAAAAACCCCCGTGGGAATTCTAAATAGAAAGGGGTGCTTTGTGTGTTTAACTGTGGTGCATGCGAGCCGGTTACAGTTATTCCGACTCGTAAAAAGAAAAAACACGCGTTACTATCAGCTCCGGTCTTTCTGGATACAGAAACGTCGAAACGTGTTGAGAGGGACAAAAACGGGAAAGTAACCGTTGCTTATGGCTGGGTTTATGTGTTCGGGTTGGAGTTTGCGGGCGTATTCTACGAGGGGCGAACCATCACCGAATTGTTAACCGTTCTCGAGGAAATCCGCGACGCAAACGGCTGTAGCGCGGACGGTACCCACATTGTTGTATATGTTCACAACTTAAGTTATGATCTTCAGTACCTTAAGGATTGGTTAATCCAGCGGTACGGCATGTTTGAAATGCTGGCCACTGCTGTTCACAAGTTTATTACATTCACCGTGGACGCGTTCGAATTTCGTTGCTCGTTCCGCCTGGCGAATCGCTCACTTGATAAATGGGCTAAAGATCTTGGCGTAACATCGCAAAAGGCTGTAGGCGAGATCGACTACACCGAAACACATTACCAGACGGAACCGCTAAGCGAAGCACAACACCACTATTTGAAAATGGACGTGTTAACGCTCCGTGACTGCGTATATGAGCAATTTCGCATGTTTGGGGATAATGTGCAATCGGTACCGCTCACATCGACCGGGTATGTACGCCGGGCGACGCGGAAAAATTTTCGAAAGCGTAAAGGCTGTGTAGAGGACTTTCGTAAAACGGCGCTCTCGACCGGTTCGTACATTTTCTGTTGTCGGGAATTCTCGGGCGGCATTACTCACGGTAACAGGTTCTATCGCGGCCGGATCGTAAAAGGGAAAATCCGTCACGGCGATTTTGATTCTCATTACCCTACGCAGCAGCGAGCGAGAAAATGGGGGTTCCCCGCTTCACGGTTTCATTTGCATTACGATCATAACGACAAGCGGCGCGGTGATAGCTGGGACATGCGGCGCCTTTTGGATTTCGCACACGGCCATTGTATGTTGATCGAAATTGCATTCCGTAATATTAAGGTAAAACCAGGCGTTACGCTGCCATATGCTCAAGCGAGTAAATTTATCGAGGGACGACAAGCGGATTGGAAACGGCCAATTATTGACAATGGACGTATTTTACAATCCTTTGGTACCTCGATTGTTGTAGTTAACGAAATCGACCTTACTATATTAAATGAAGATTATACCTTTGATTACGACGTTTTAACGATCTACGCAGCCAAGCGCGGCCCGATCCCCGACTATATCGCCGAAACCGTCGACCATTTTTATTCAGAAAAAACCCGACTTAAAAACGTGGTTAAGAAGCTGGAGAGCGAACACGCTGACACCGAGAAGATCCGCGAGGCCAAGAAAGATTTACAGCTTGTTAAGGGTATGTTAAATGCGATATACGGAATGTCGGCGACGCGAATATGCCGAACCAATTTTAGTATGGATACGCTCGGTAACTGGACCGAGGAACCGTTAACCGTAGAGATGATCGAGGACCAGTTAACCAATTATTACGAGAATTTTAATTCGTTTAACCCGTACCAGTGCGGCATATATACAACCGCTTTAGCCCGTTATCAGTTGTGGTATGTTATTAAGTACGTAATTGGGTATGATAACTATTTGTACTGCGATACGGACTCAGCGTTTTACATCGAGACACCGGAGAACAAAAAGCGGCTCGAGGAATACAACGCGGGACTCCGCGCGAACGCTGAGAAAAACGGCGCGTATATTGAGCTTGAGGACGGGACCCGAAAGTATTACGATAATTTCGCCGATGAGGGCGAGGACATCAACGAATTTATTTTTCTACATGCGAAAGCATACGCCTATAATACCAGCGATGGCGAATTAAAAATCACCGTTGCGGGTGTACCCCAGATCACCAACGGCGTGACCCGTGAACAAGAACTCGGATCTATTGAGAATTTCAAAAACGATTTTACATTTACCATCAACGGCGGAACCCGGGCGATATATACCGAGGCTATGCCACATACAATTATCGAAAACGGGTACCCGCTGGAGCTGGCGAGCGCATGTATCATCGAGAACACGACCAAAACTTTGCATGATGAATTAGGAAAGGAGGAATTTCTTTATGCTGAGGATTACGAATTTGACCTATTATGATAACAAAGAGGAACACGGACCCGTGATTGATTGGGGGCTTGTATTCCAGGAGTACAGAAAATTGAAAGTCCCCGCCGGGCTTTATGATCCAACACGAACGCCGGTCGATAAAGCGCATTTGTGCGATATCATCTCGATTCGTTCCCGAGGAAAAACAACGGCGTGGTTACTGATCGGGCTTATTGTCTGGCAACTCTACGGTTGCACCACGGCATATATACGGCAAATCGAGGACATGACCGCGCCGGTCAACTCGGGCGAGCTTCTTAATATTCTGATAACCTACGAGCGCGGGCGCTATATCCGCCAGATTACGAACGAGGAATATAATAGTATCATCATTCACGACCGGCGAGCGTACCTCGTTTTGATTGACGATAACGGTCAGATTGTAAAGAAGTGTGAACAAGCGTGGTTAAATCTTTTAAGTATCGACCGCAGCGAGATTTACAAAAGCTCGCTTAACTTGCCCTTATGCGCTCTTATCATATTCGATGAGTTTATTTCACGCTACTACGCGAATAACGAATTTGTCGCATTCAATCAGCTGCTATCGACCATCATTCGAAAACGCCGTACCCCGATTGTTGTTATGCTGGCTAACAATATCGACGTTCATACTCAATACTTCCGCGAACAGGAAATATCGCGCGACGTAATGAAAATGAAAATCGGGGAAAGTAAAATTATATACTCGAGCAAGGGCACCCCGGTATACGTCGAGATTGACAAGCCCCCGAAAGCAAGTAAACATGTCTCCATCGTTAATAGGTTGTTCTTCGGGTTCAGTAATCCGAAACTTGCCAGCATTACCGGCGAGAGTGAAAATGCTTGGGAGTTTGATATATACCCGCATATCACCCACGAGGTTGACGAAAAGTTTATAGCAAAAAATCTTTATCTTGACGTAAACGACGAGTTTTTGAATGTGGAAATTGTCGCACAACCTACGCTCGGTTTGGTTGCGTTTGTTCATCCCTCGACCAGATCGTACCGAGATTCGATTATCTTAACCACCGGCCCGATCACGGACCCGCGGCACCAATTCGGACAAGGTTTCGCGCCAGCTGCGGTTGCGCTCTGGATGTTATATAAGAAAAACAAAGTATATTTTGCGGATAACGAAACGGGGTCCATGTTTGACCAATACGTAAACATGTGCAAAATTGCTAAAAAATAGTATTTCAGTTTGTTACTTTTGCCGATAGAAAAAAAGTCTTGACAAGAGTTATAGTATTGACATAAGGACGGCCGGAGCTGTCCGCGAAAGGAGACAATAACATGAAATTACACGAAAGCATACCGGATTGGGAAAAGTACCTTATTTGGAACCGCACAACAGGACCTAAAACATTTGACACAATCGAGGAAGTAACGAAAGAAGCTGTAAAACGTGCGAAGCGAAACAAATTCGGATGTGAAATTTACATCCAGAACCCGAACCGTATTAATAGTTATATTCGGTTTCGAACCGTAACAATATAGAAAGGAGCAACCAAACATGGACGAAAAGACTTTTCACAAATTACAAGATGAGGAACTTTGTTTAAACGCAAAAATCATTCGCTTGCGTGACTTCGAGGACACTGACAAATTCCGGGAGCTGGAGCCGATCGACCAACAGTTACTTGATACGCAATTGTATTATATGCGCAAGTATAGCTACATTCTCGGCGAGCGGATCCGGCGCGAGTTAGAAAGAGGGTGAGTAAATGGACTATAGCGAAGTAATTACGCTTACGTTAACAAGAAATGAATGTATACAAATTCTTAATTTGATGATTGATTTAGTAGGTATGGGGTACGATCCAAAATTAATACGCAATCTCATCATAAAATTTTCGATCAAGTATTTCTGGATGAAAGGAAGTGATACAATGTATGCCGAGGAGCTATTACTAAAAGGATGTTTCAAAAGCGAGGCGAACAAAACCAAGATCGTTAACGAAATTCTTTACGCTGAGGACGAAACCGGGCGTTACGTTGTTCTCGACAGTTGCGCGGCATTCCGTATTAATGACATGTTCAATACGAAAACGGTTTGCAAAATGTTACATAAGGAACGCCCGTATACCGGTATAGGAAAGTTGTTCGAACAGGACGATTTCGAGACTGTATACAAGATTTGCGAATTGGAAAGACACGGTAATACGCTAATTCAATTCAATAACGAAGCGGGTACAGAATGCTACATGAATAAGAAATATTATACGATTCTTAAAAAGATCGAGAAAGAAACCCCGTTTGGCTGCGTTCTGTATTATTCCCCCAGCGGAAAGATTTTCGCCGTGGATGTACTCGACCAAAAGACCGCTATTGTTTTACCTGTATTACGTTAAGGAGAAAACGTATGATATTTCTAATCTTTTTTACTTTCGTAAGTTTCGGTATCGCCTGGGCTTGGCTCCGCGAAACCCTCGAGGAAAGGCGGCGTAAATGAAATGGTTTATTGAAACGTGGGACCCGAGAGTACGAAAATGGATCCGGGTTACACAAACAAGCATGGACTATGACAAAGTTACGAACGCGCTGCGGCGCTTGCAAAACATCGGCTTAAAATGCCGGATCAGAAAGGATGTGAGCGAATGATTTACTACATTATACTATTTCTGATCTTAGCAACATATCACGCGTGGATATCTGAGGTTATCCACGAACACTACGAAAGGCGGCGAGAGGATGACAGACAATCAAAAGCAAAATATTGAGGAAAGCAAAGAGGCAATCTCAAAAGTTATCATGCTCATGCGAACAATAGCTATTGACTGTGTGCATTGTCTTAATCTCGGTATCAATATAGGAGTCCCCGGCACGTCGCGCAGCATTTGCGGTTTGGATGTCGGTTTCCCTTATGAATGGGATACCGTAACGTTAAAAGCATTTCAAAAAGCACTAAATCACGCGGTCGATTTAACAATACCGAAAGGAGACGAAACCCAATGAGACCAGGACCCACACCGATGACCGTATGCCCGTACCCGAACAATTATGATTGCGCTTGTCGCTGCGGGGCATACTGCGGAGCTTGGAATATTGATCCGAGATACCCGCCGGACAAATGCCCGCATTACCAGCCGGTAACGCATGAAATGATAAACCGCCTGGAAACCAAGTTACTAAACGAGTGCGGACGATGTACCCGAAAAAACACGAGAGGATCAAGCGACTATTGCGCAATCTCGGAAACATGTGATATAATGGTTGCATACAACCAGCTGGAAAAAATACGTAACCGCTACGTTAAGCGGGGAAAGGAATGATATGAATACAATTACTGTTTACGGAAATCTTACGAAAGACCCCAAGAGAACCGAAACAAAAACCGTTGCCGTTACCCGGTTCACGGTCGCCGACAACTACGGTTCCGGAGAGAAAAAGGGCGTGAACTTCTGGAATGTTACCGCGTTCGGCGGATCCGGCGACGCGATCAACAAGTATCTTAAGGCTGGCGACCCGATCATTGTTAGCGGTACGCTCAAGACCAACCAGTACACCGACAAGGACGGTAACAAACGCGAGTATACCGAAATCAATATGAACGATTTCGCATTTGTACCGCACGAGCGCAAGGCCGAGGCGAAAGACGAGGCACCGGCCCCGGATGAGAATCCGTTTGCATAAGCTAATTTTCTTTTGCCATTTGATGGCCTCCTTTTGACGGGAAAGCAAGGGTTATAAATAACCCTTGCTTTTTCCGTTTCTTTTATGCTATATATGGTATTAGAAAGTGAGGGTTACACAATGGATTGGGTTACCGTCGTTTCGACCCTCGGTTTTCCTATTGCTATGTGCGCTGCGTTGTGCTGGTTTATCAATAAAAAGGATGAACAGACAAATAAAACAATCTTAGCGGTAACCGAGGCAATCAATCAATTATCAACCAAGATTGACGAGTTGATAAGAAAGGATTTTTAATCATGGGCGTTATTGCTAACAAGGCGAGTATTGAAAAGCTCCGCGCGGCGCTGGAGTCCGTCAGCACCGCAACCGCTTCGGCCGCAACAACGGCCGACTCCGCAGCAAGTGCAATCGCTACGCTGAACCCGAACAGTAAAAGCATTGTTTTGGATTCCAGCACCGAGAGCAGCACTAAGAAATTCGTAATTACGGTCGACGATGACGGACTACTTACCGCGACCGAGGCGCCGAGCGTCGGGGATCCCCCAGTAGCACCGGCCGAGTAAATCAATTTTAAGAAAGGAAAAGTAAAACCATGAGTGTTCACATTTTGAATCACAATGATGTAGCAAGCCTCGTTACGGCCGCTTACAAACAGATGACCGGCCTTGCGTCCGTTGCTACGCTGGACCTCACAAAACTGGTTGACATCGGACAGGACGCGAATATCCTTGATTCGAAAGAACAGTTTACCGAGGCCCTGGCTAACGTGATCTATGACCGTCTGTATCTGACTGACCATTTGTTTGACCCGATCGAGTCTGACCCGTTCTATGTTCGGGCGAATGAATTCGGCGCGATCCTCGCTGCCGTTTGCGTTGATACTCCGGAAACCACGCTAGAAAATAGAGCATGGCAAACGTTTGTATCCGGTACCACCGAAATTGGTACCTCGGTTGTCAGACTTCCGAGCGTGAGCGAGTCTCTGGTAGGCTCTACCGTTTCTTGGTCCATCGAAATGACGCTGACCAAAGAACAGTGGAATACTGCTTTTGATTCCGCGGACGCTCTCGCGAAATTCGTTAACGCGATCTATACCGCTTGCTATAACGGCGTGACCGAAAGACGTCTTGCACTCGACCGCGCAAACCGTAATAACTTTATTGGTGAGCTGGTTGCTTATGCTGCGTCTGAAGGTGCGACCGGTACGCATGTTGTTGACCTTAATACGCTGTATAACGTATTTATCGGTAACACCGGCGCGGGCGCTGAGGCTATGACAGCAAACGAATTTTTGAACAAGCCCGAGGCTATGATTTTCGCGGCGAAAACGATTGACGAGTACCGCGGATTTCTCGAGGAGCCGAGCGGACTGTTTAATCTCGATGGTAAAGACCGCTTTATTGGCCGTGGTGAGGCTGTGATACAGGTTCTTTCGACGTTCGAAAACCAGCTTGAGTACGCGGTTAAGAGCGACGTATACCACAAGAATATTGTTGCGCTTCCGAATCATAGAAAGGTTACCGCTTGGCAAGGTTTCGGCGATTCTACCACGTTCGATAACCTCTCGACCATTAAAGTTAAGACCTCGAGCGGTTCCACGATTTCGCAGTCTGGTGTGGTTGCGTTTATCGCCGATCCTCGCTCGATCGTTCATACGATCAAACAGAACCGCATTGTAACCAAGTATTACGAAATCGAGGATTGCACACAGCTGGTATTCCAGTATGTTGATAGCTACGCCAACATGCTCCAGCTCCCGGCCGTGGTATTCACGGTTGAGGATTACACCGTTGATTAATCCCCATATATTCACTTCTTCCTCTCGCAAGATATGCCCCGTTGCACCCGGGGCATTCTTGCTATAAGGAATAGAAAGGACCCAAAATGCTGACGAATAACGATGTAATGCCGTTCGGTGAATTCTGGGACAAGATCACGGAAACCCGCGCGACATTTGACAAATACATGGACAAAAAGCGCTGGCAATGGAAACTACTTAACGAAATTGCGAGCATGTTCCACCGTGACGGGTTCCCGGCTGACTTCGCTGACCCTCGCGTAATTGAGCCGATTTTGTTATTGACCGGTTGCGGCGCTTATGTTCGGAACAAGAAAACCGACCGACCGTTTTTCGGGATCTGTAAAACCATCGGCGAGCCGAATAAATCCTATATCGGCCGTGACGCGGTTGTTACTGCGGGCGGCGGGTATTGCGAAACCTTTACGGACTGGGAAAACAACCCCGATATTGTCGTATGCTGGAATACCCCGACCCGCTTACCGGATCTCGATATCTGGCGGACCGCCTCAGAGCTTACCGAGATTGATATTTCGCTTTTGTGCAATCTTCTGTATTCGAGGGTTTACCCTATCGGCGTTGCAAACGATGACAAAATGAGGCTAACTCTCGAGGAACTATTCAAGAAAATGAAAATCGGCGAGTATGCCACGGTTACGAGCTCGAATATGCTCCAGGAGCTGACCGGGAAAGACTCCGCCGGTATTTCGGTTGTAAATCTGACCGACCCGACCATATCCGACAAAATCCAGTACCTGGCAAAGTACCACGATGACCAATTGCGTTGGTTCCATTCCTACTACGGCCAGAATGTACAGGCGACATCGAAAATGGCGCAAGAATCTGTTGCGGAGTCCACAAGCGGCGAGGGCGTTTCGATGATTCTACCGCATTTTATGTATCACGAAAGACAGCGCGAGGTTGAACAGCTTAAGAAAAAATTTGGTTGGAATGTAACTTGCGAATTTTCCGAGCCGTGGCAAAACGCATTCGCGGATTGCGCGAGCGAGGACGGAACCGCGGATACCGCGGAGAAAGGCGTAAACGATGGAAACAATAATGACGTCAACACAGTTTCTACAGGCGGCGAGCAAGGCGCTTGAGGTTAACACGCTGTATGTAAAAGGCGGCTGGGGCCAGCTGGCCACGTCGAAAAACAAGGCGAAAGCAATAGCCCAGTACGACTATAACAAAGAGCGTAAAGAGCTTATCAATAACGCGCCGTATCGGACATTCTTTTTCGACTGCGTATGCTTCATTAAAGGCCTTTTGTGGGGCTGGTCGGCGAATTTCGGCGACAGTAACGGCGGCGCCAAGTACGAAAGCAACGGCGTTGACGATGTAACTTGTCTCGGCTTGTTGCATATGTGCGGCAACGATATTTTCCCGATCGAGGACAAAACCAACCTTAAACCAGGTTGCATTCTCTATTTTAAGAAAGGTAGAAACTCGGAACATGTCGGGATATACGCCGGGCGTGATAAAGTGATCGAATGCGCGCCGAGCTTAGGCGGCGTGAAGATTACACATATTTCCTATCAGCAGTGGCAAAAGTACGGTTATCTCGAACGTATCGACTACGGCAACACGCCCGAACCGGCACCCGTACCGACGTATACGGCCGGGGAAAAGATCGTATGTAACAACACCCCTATATATGTCTCTTGCGACGCGAAAAAGCCCGCAAATCACGTCACGGGGTATTACTGGTTGAGTGATGGAAAGAACTTTAATGGCCGTTACCGCATTGTCAATAACCCGATGTACTGCGGCGCGGTGAATAAAACTATAGGCTATATCAATAAGGGGGATATAAAATGCGCAAGGTAACAAGAACTCCTTATAACCCGTATTCGATCGGTGAATGTCTCGACCACGCGTCGCATGGTGAGTTAGCGTTAACTTATGTAAACGAGGACGGCGAAACGGTTACCTTCTCGCCGGATGAGATTACTAAAGATGTGCTTGAGCGTTTCCGTGACCGTGTGATTCTGGCAGCAACCGGTGATGAATTGGACAATTATGAAAAGTGGATGTTATTGAAAAATAACCTTGATCACTTTTGGACCCGACGCGGTGCGCAGTATGGTCGCTTGATGGACGCGGTTTTGAAAACGTATGACCCAATTTCGAACTACGATAGACACGAGTCGGGCGGCTGGACCGACACCAATATTTTGGGCGCCCGCAGCGGATCCGACAGCGGTTCGGACGTCTACGGCGCGAAATCTCGTACCGTTACCGAAACCCCGGGCGTAACCGATACGATTACGGAAACCCCGGGCGTAACGACCACGAGAACCGACACGCCAGCAACCACGGAAACCGTAACGGAAACCCCGGGCGTAACGACCACAAATACGCGGACGGATAACCTTTCCGAGAGCGTAACCGAAACCCCCGGCGTAACAACAACAAATACCCGGACGGACAACCTTTCCGAAAGCGTGACCGAGACCCCGAGAGTTGCGACCACGACAACCAGCACCCCGGGCGTTGCTATGACTACCGCGACTGACCGGGCGGGCGATAACTCCGCAACGTATCGGGCGGTTGAGCGCGTCACGGTTTCCCCCGATGGCGTACACTCTGACGTTACGGTTGTCGAGCCGACCAGCGGCACGAACCAAACCGCCAAGAACAACACCGGCACCCAGACGAACCAAGAAACGCTAAGCGGCACGAACCAGACCGCAAAAACCAATACCGGCACCGCGACGAATCAAGAAACGCATGAGGGTACAAATCAAACCTCAACCGTTATGTCGGGTATGAATACAAGTGTAGAATCGTTCACGGGAAACAATCAAAGCGTACATGCTCGGACGGGATCCAATACGACCGGCACCAGCGAGAACGCGTACACCGATACGCATTCGAAAACCACGACGCAAGCCAGCGCAACCGATACCAATACCCGATTATTTAACGAGTATCACGTTTTCGGTAATATCGGCGTGACCACGTCCGCGCAAATGCTGACCGGTGAAATTGAGCTCCGCGGCGCGCTGGATCTGATTACCCACGCGATTGTTGAATTCGTTGACCTCGTTTCGGTATACATTTAAGGGGGTAACGTATGGAAATTGTTTTGTACACAAATACGGCCTCGGATGACCATTTGACACCGAGTCTTTCAAACGGCCTCACGTTTTCCGATTGTACTATAAAACACGCGGCCGACATTGATACACCGGTTATTGAGATTCAGACGGAAACCAACCTCGCGGTGTACAATTATGCAAAAATTGCACACTACGGGCGTTATTACTGGGTTAAACCGCGAACAACCGCTTATGGTTTGTGGGAACTCACGTGCGAGTCTGACCCGCTCGTATCGCTCAAAGATGAGATTCTAAACCTCACGGGAACCGTAACGCGGGCCGAGCAGCTTTACAACGGTTATCTTAACGACCCGAATTATCAAGCGCTCGCGCCGCTGGAATATACCTTCAAGGAATTCCCCGACGGTTTGACCGATGACGCGTTAGTGCTGGTCACCGTGGGATAAGGGGGTTATATGATTGAATTTACAACCAAAAGATATTATACAAGCGTTTATCACGACCCCGTTTTTGATGGCGTTTTGTATGATGAGAATTTGAACGCTGACCAGACCGGCGCGTATACCATGATGGAATTTAGCGGCGCCCAGGTCAGTGTGTCGGGTACGTTTGGGTCGTCGCCATTTTCGCAAAGCTCGAATTTACGAATTACAACCGCAAGCGGGAACCCCGCAGCTGGTGCCAGCTTTAGCAACCCGATGTTTTGGGGTGAGTTTTCCGCGGCATTTATGAAAAGCCTTGCAAACAATAACAAAGCATATGTTCTGTTTGCTATCCCGATGGCAGCGGCAAACGGCGATACAATTTACATGACGGGCTTTCTTGATGAAATTACATGGGCCGGGGGTACAAATGAAGTATATTTTAAGTTTAAAGTTAGCTTCATTAAAAATAGCTATGACCCCAATACCGCGAGCGGTGCGGACAAGCTATTTACATCCACATGGGACCAACGTTCTTGTGGCGTTGTGTTCTCAAGCTCGAAAATCCTTTTCGGCGTCTCCCGAATTCTGGCAAAGAACGACACAAACCAATTTATACCGGAGAGCGTACAAGAGCTTGTAAATTTCCCGCTTGATACAAGCGTTTTGGTATTTACGGCCATGCACGTATATAACAATACAAAACCCGAGCTAATGCCAACGCTCGGGAGCATGGTAAAATTTCAGATCGAAAGCAACAATAGAGCGCTCCAGGCCGCCACGCAACCTAATGTCAGTAGCCAAACGAACGCGGGCTTAATGTTCGTAGCTCCGGCATATGTGGAAGCAAATTATAATTGCAAAATCTCGTATGAAAGTAAATTGATATCCAATGAAGTAGGCGAAACATCCACACCAGGCGGTTACGAAGATGGTACCTTTGAGTATGAACATGACCAGATTGTTGTAACACCCAAGCCCGTTTTAGGTATGACGACTTCGGGCATGTATCACGTATACAGGGTATATAATTACCAGTTGGCCGGGATCGGCGCGGAGATCATCCCAAAACCGATCATTACGCCACCGGCACCGAATACCGGTACGGATGTAACCACGGCGATAAAAGACGGTATCGACAAGTTAACAAGTATTTTAACGCTATCCCTTGATGATCTGATTACGGCTATGCTCGAGCAAAAGCTAATTGATTACATAGTTGATTTACATTTGATACCTTGCCAACCGCCGATTGATTCGCTCGATAATGTCAAAGTAGGATGGAAAACGCTTGAGTCGCAAGCGTACCCAATCACGACCGATTATGTCGATATCTCATGCGGACGGATCCAGACGGGTGAGTTTTACGCGTCGTTTGCTGATTATCTTACGAGGGTTAAATTGTTCTTACCTTTTGTGGGTTTCGTACCCGTACAACCCGAATGGTTCCAAAATGCTACTATCGGCGTTGATTACCGAATTAATGTTATTGACGGTTCGTTTATGTGCTATATTACAGGGTACGGCCAGCACATCAACAAGGGCATGGACCACGGTTACCGATCCGGGTTACTGGCTCAGTATAGCGGCAACGCTTGTATTCATATGCCGATAACCGGTACGAACTACTCGACCATGTTAAGCGGCGCCATTGGCGCGGGGTTAAGCCTTGCGGCCAGCGCGGGAACTGGTAACCTATTAGGTGTAGCGGGGTCCGCTATTAGCGCGATGAACGCGGCGCCCGAGGTTGTACAATCCAATTCGTATAGCGCGTCGGCCGCGATCCTCTCACACCGCAAGCCGTTCTTGATGATTGCGCGGCCTACGAGCCACTACAGCGCACTATATCAACACGAGCTTGGTATACCGGCAAATATTACGGCTCGCCTCGGTGATCTCGGCGGTTTTGTTCAAATGACCAACGTACACCTTGACGGTATCCGAGGAACCGAACGCGAGCGCCGTATAATCGCCGAGAAGCTCGCAAAGGGCGTTATTGTATAAGCTATCATCACCTCAATTGTATCACCTTTCCACGAGAGGCCCGGAGCAATCCGGGTCTTTTCGTATGGCGGAGCCAGGGCCGGAGTCAGCCAGCGCGGAGCCGCGCGGGGGAGCTACCCAGGGCGGAGCCGGGCCGGGGGAACAAAAAAGGTCGCACCGTTCCCCCCGTCTTTCATGGATTCACC
>JAZUBB010000011.1:0-1596 GCA_045638285.1 Alistipes sp.
ACCTTGCCAAGGTTGGGGTCGCGAGTTCGAGTCTCGTTTTCCGCTCCAAGTCCAAAAGTTTTGAGGACAAAATCAAGCAAAACCCTTTGAAACATCGTTTCAGAGGGTTTTTCATTTGTTGTCGGTCGGTATCGCTCCGACTTCGTGGAGCCCCTACCCGACATAGCCCGAACCTCGAAGTGTCCCTTCGAATATCGACCGTGAAAATAAGGGACACTTACTCCGAAATGAGGGGACACTTTGATAATTTTTCGGCTTTTCACAAACTTCTCAACTGACAGTTGCCTACACTTTCTAAAAAACAGTCAGATGAAAAGTACATTCAGAATCCTATTCTACGCAAAGTGGGAGGCAAGCGATGAGGCAAAGATGCTCCCAATCTATGTTCGTATCACAATCAACGGCACAAAGGCGCGTTTCAGCCTTAAAATCCGCGTGTCGGAGAAAATCTGGGACGCCAAGAGTGGTCGTGCCATTGGGCATAGCCACGAGGCCCTACAAGCCAACCGATACCTCGACAGCGTCGTTACACGCATCAACACCATATATTATCGCCTGTGCGAGCAGAGCGAGGCCGTAACGGCTCAAATGGTGCGTGATGAGTTCCTCGGCGTGAAAGCACCAAGCAAGACGCTACTTTCGGTATTTGCCGAGTTCAACGATAGACAAGAGAATCTTATCGGCGTGGATATTACGCAATCGACATTCAACAAGTTCGACTTGACTTTTCGTCGCTTGGAGGAGTTCCTGAGGGTGAAACGCAATCGACCGGATATCCCCGTATCGCTGGTTGATAGAGATTTTGTGCTCGACTTTGAAGCCTATTTGAAGGTCGATTACCACCTGCAAGCCAACTCCGCCGAGAAGTTGATGCGTATCTTCAAGCGCATTACCACGATGTGTTTTAAGAGCGGACTGATGGCAAAAGACCCATTCTGCGATGTGCGTTTGAAGAAGGTTAAGAAGGATAGAGGCTATCTAACACGCCACGAATTGGCGCTAATCCTCAACTATAAACCAACGAAGAAACGATTGGAGAAGGCGCGCGATGTCTTTGTGTTTTGCTGTTTCACGGGTTTCGACTACTCGACCACAGCATCATTGACCGAACAAAACCTTGTTTTGGCGGACGACGGCTCGATGTGGATTGAAACGCACCGAATCAAGACCGGTGTTGCATCAAAGGTTAAACTGCTCGACATACCGCTGTCAATCCTGAAAAAGTACGAGCCAACACGCATTAACGGCTATCTCCTGCCCGTGTTGAGCAACGCCAAATACAATCTCTACCTCAAAGAGATAGCCACTGCATTGGGTATCCAGAAACGAGTAACCTCACACCTTGCCCGCCACACATTCGCAACGACCGTAACCTACGCGAATGGCGTGTCTATCGAATCGATTAGCAAGATGCTCGGCCACACAAAACTCGCCACCACCCAAATCTACGCCCGCATCGTTGACCAAACGGTTAGCCGAGAGATGGATAAGTTGTCAGCAGCATTAAGCGGCACGAGTTTTAGCCTTAACGGAGGGAATAGCGAAGGTGGAGAAGCTGAGGCCTCAACAGAAGAAACAGCCAACTAACAGAAACGA
>JAZUBB010000012.1:0-96499 GCA_045638285.1 Alistipes sp.
GAATACTTCTACTCTGCAACACGAGGCGAGCGAGTTGTTGTCCGTACAGCAATACCATATTCAAGCACCTTGCAAGACCTGCTCGAAGCGGACTGGTCATTCCTTATTGTTATGATTTCAATCACGCTTGCAATGAGCGTGATGGCATACTTTACCACTCGCAAACTCGGGAAGGATATAGAGCGAGTCAATCGCTACGAGACGGAGCAGGAGCGCAATCGCCTTAAACGACAACTAACAAATAACATTAACCACGAGTTGAAAACCCCCGTAGCATCCATTCAAGTATGCCTTGAAACTCTGCTCTCGGGCATCAATCTCAGTGAGGAGAAACGCCAGGAACTTATCGAGAGATGCTATGCAAACAATGACCGCCTTCGCCAACTGCTTAACGATGTATCACTGATAACAAGAATGGAGGATGGTAGCGCACTAATAGGCAAGGAGAGAGTTGTAATAAACGATATAATTGGTGAGGTGGCTAAGGAGTTGGAGATGTTGCCCAATGATGAACGCTTGCTGCTCCATACTGATTTTGGCGACGAGGTTATCATTGATGGCAACCCATCGTTGATTGGCTCCATTTTCCGAAACCTAACCGAGGATGCCATTGCCTATTCCGAGGGTAGGAACATCTATATATCGCTACTTGAAAACAATGAGAAGCTGTGCCGCATCCGCTTTGAGGATGATGGCAAGGGTGTTGAACAGAAACATTTATCGCACCTCTTTGAGCGATTCTATCGTGTGGACAAAGGTCGTTCCCGCCAAAAGGGTGGTACAGGTCTCGGACTTGCCATTGTAAAACACGCTGTCCAATTCCACGGCGGCACAATCATCGTCACAAATAGACCCAATGGCGGTCTTAGGTTT
Organism: Alistipes sp.; assembly: GCA_045638285.1. Taxonomy (GTDB): domain Bacteria; phylum Bacteroidota; class Bacteroidia; order Bacteroidales; family Rikenellaceae; genus Alistipes. The sequence goes on from JAZUBB010000012.1 coordinate 874, forward strand.
GAGTTTACTTTGAGTAAGTGACCTTACAATGAGCATTGGTTTAGTCAAATAACTCTTTGAATTTCCCGAATACGAAAAACGGCAGTCGCAATTAAGTGGCTGCCGATTTTTCTGAATACACTCGTAGGTTGAATACACCTATTGGTTGGCTTTGACCAACTCGGAAAGTATATAAGATACGGGTTTTGCTACCTCTTTCTTATCGTCATTGCCGAGTATGGCTTGATACACATTGACCGCTTGCCAAAATAGGTTGTCGTCTTGGGGGAGCTTGCCTAAACGCATATCAACAAGGTCGAGCATATAGTTATCAAAGCACAACTTGTAATATTCCCCTTGGTCATACACGCCAGTTTTAACCTCACGGCGGCGGGGTCGGGCGGCGGGACTCCCTGCCTCCCCAACAGAACCAGTGCCAAGCGGAGCGGAACTAATAGAACTATCTTTGGAATATAATGGGGTTTCACCCTTTCCCTTGTCCGCAACACCAACTACCGAAGCGTTGGAGTGCGATGATTGCTCCTCCGTAGGAGGTTCTTTTTCTTTCAATCGCTCACTATCGTTCGCTTCGTTAGTTAAAACACTATTTGAAGAATTAGAAAAAGAAGATGAAAAACCCTGTTTACCCGATGTTCCATCGGCAGCATCATATACATCTATATCACCATTTTCATTTTCATTTACATCAACATCCTCATTAGCATCTACATCAAGGGGTTGTTTCTGGGGTTGCTTTTTGCGAGCGTTCTGGTTGCCCTTCGGTGCGCCACCTAATTTCCCGTATTCAGCACCCTTCTTGCCATTCTCAATACTCGCCATATACCGCCGCTTTGCCGAGTCGAGGTTTGGTTTCGCCATTGCAAGGATAATATTGACATACGGACTTTGGCTCTCCTCGTCAATACCCTCCAACGCATAATCTCTAATTTTCAATACACACTCACGAAACTCTGCATCGTTGAGGTGCTTCATTGCCTCCAAAAAGGAGTCGTACATAACAAATGACCTTTTCTCATTTTTCTTCGTCATTACTATTTATAATTATACTGCTTATTTAGAACCCCGCCGACACCATCAGTGCAGTTAGGGGTATCCCTACTAACATTATAAGGTAATAGGGATACGAAGTCAAGATTTTTCGATGAGAAATTTTGCCTTTTCGGGATATGCGACCTTTAACCAATCTATGAAGTCAAGAATCTTCAAGTAGTCATCTATAAAGGTTCGATAGTTTGGCACGATGTGGCACAATATTCAAGGCGAGCGACTTTCAGTCGTTCGTCTTTTTTGTGGGGTATGGTTGTGCAAGCTCACAAATCCCACACAAAAAAGCACAAGTATTCGATCTCTTTCCCGAAAATCCAATCGCACAAAAGGGCTATTTTAGGCGTGATTTGGGTTTTTATTCTCTTTTTACAAGACAATATTTTATAAATTAAACCGTTTTTATGCGTCGTGCAAAGGCTGATTTCTATCAAAAAACACAGTTATATTTACACAAATAATTACTATTCAATACTATAAACACCCCACCGCATTAGAAAGCTATCAAGAAACAGCAGGTTATTCGTTTTTTGGACGTTACAATGAAAACTTGTATATTTGCTCCTGCAAACGCCAAAAGATGATTGCGTCGTGGTCTCGTGCCCGTAGCTCACTATGGCTGGCGCAATTTTTTTCATCAGTTAAAAATCTGTTTCTTATGGTAACCAACCTTTCTTCGGCTGTGCAGCAGCCCGTAATTGCCAAGTACGTGCAACCATACCGCAACGGCATTCAATCCTACAATCTTTCACGACACGCGATCGGTATGGTCCTGCGCGGCAAGAAGTATATCTACTCGGGCGACGTGCGTCAAGAGATCGGGCGAGGCGATCTGTTTTTCCTCGCAACGGGCAACCATTACATTGAGGATCAGCCCGAAACATCGCGTCCGTTCGAGCAGATTATATTCTATTACACGCCCGCGCAGTTGGCGTCGATACTCTCGCAACTCAGCATTACCTACCATCTGAACATCTCGAACGACCACTCGTGTGCGGCGTGTCGTGAGCAGAACTATGTGGTTTGTGAGGCGACAAATGCGTTACGTAATTTCTTCCTCACGACCAACCAATACATCAAAGACGAGCTGTTCAACCACGACGAGACAGCCGAGAATCTGAAAATGACCGAATTGATCTATCTGATTGTGTCGCAGGAGGATAGTTGTATCAAGAGCAAGGTGATGGACAACGCCGACACCAGCAAGGAGAGTTTCGAGCAGATCATCTATGCGCATATCTTCGAGGATATTCCGATCGAGGAGTTGGCGCAAATGTGCCACCGCTCGCTCACCTCATTCAAAAAGGAGTTCAAACGCCACTTCGTCGAGCCGCCCCACCGTTGGTTTATCAAGCAGCGATTGATGCACGCGCGGCTACTGCTGATTTCGACCAATAAGTCGATTTCGGAGGTCGGATTGGAGTGCGGGTTCCCCAATACGTCACATTTTATCAAACTTTTCAAGAAGGCATACGGTCACACGCCCGTCGGCTATCGACACCGTCACGTCGGGAGTTCCGAAGGTGCTGAAATGGGGGCAGTTGGCGGTAGTGAAATGCCCGAAATCGAGGCTATCGAGCAGCCGATTGCGGCGTGCGAATAGGCGTTATAGCACATTCTGACGGCGATTTTGACCAAAACGAAAATTTCTGAAACAGAAGTGCCGAGCTGGGAAAATTATAACAAACGTTTGTTTTGAATTTTATTTTTTAAGGTTATAGATTAGTGTTCTGACGTGCTGAAAAATTATTTTCTATTATTAAAATTCTTATAAATCACGACAATTTATTACAAAAAGATTTGTTTTTGCGAATTAAATGATTATATTTGCACTAACAATCGTGGTAATAACCGTCGAGATGAAGGCGATTACGCACGACTCATTAACCTAACTAACCTAATCCCGTCCCTCTCGAATGATCTTCGAGAGGGATCTTTTTTGGGGAGGAGCTGTGGGCAGTTTGAATGGGCGGAATCTTTGAATTTTGAACAAAATACTAATAATCTAAATATAATTCTCTATCTTTGCAGCCCGAAACAGTAATTAAATGGCGCAACAACAACAAACTCCACTCTCGTTAGGAACTGACAACTTGGGCAAACTGCTTGTCCGCTATGCCGTTCCCGCCATTGTCGCAACCGTAACTTCGGCTCTCTACAACATCACCGACAGCATTTTTATCGGTCAGGGCGTAGGTCCGCTGGCGATGACCGCCCTCGGTATCTGTATGCCCATTATGAGCATTACGGCAGCGTTCGGCGCGATGGTCGGCGTGGGAGGCTCGGCGTTGGCGTCGATACGTCTGGGACAGGGCAACAAAGCGGCGGCGTTCCGCATTTTGGGTAACATCGTGCTATTGAACCTGATTTTCGGTGTGGCAACGATGGTGGGTTGTCTGCTCTTCCTCGACGATCTGCTCTATCTGTTCGGAGCGAGCGAGGCGACGATTGGCGACGCACACGAATATATGACCATTCTGTTGTGGGGAAATGTGGTCACGCACCTCTACCTCGGACTCAATGCCATACTGCGCTCGACGGGCTACCCAACCAAATCAATGGTGGTGATGTTGATCTCGGTGGTGGTCAATTGCGTGCTCGACCCGCTGTTTATTTTCGGGTTCAAGTGGGGCATTGCGGGCTCGGCATACGCGACGGTGATAGCCCAAACCACCGCCCTCATCTATGAGCTGGTCCACTTCGCCAACCCGAAGAATTTCCTCCATTTCCGTCGTTCGATCTTCCGCCTGCGCAAAGATATTACGCTGAAAATCATCTCGATCGGTATGGCACCATTCCTCGTGCAGTCGTGCGCGAGTCTGGTCTCGATGCTCAACAACAACGCACTGAAAGAGTATGGTGGCGACCTGCACATCGGTGCGTTCAGCATTGTCAATCGCATTGCGCTGTTGTTCATTATGTTCGTCAATGGTCTGAATCAGGGTATGCAGCCCATCGTCGGCTACAACTATGGCGCAAAGTTCTATGGACGAGTGTTGAAGACACTGCGAATGGGTATTTTCTGTGGCGTTGCGATCACCACGACGGGCTTCCTGTGTGCCGAATTTATGCCGCACGTGATCGCAGGATTCTTCGCCGATGGCTCGACACCAATGGGACGCGAATTGATCGACCTTGCCGCCCACGCAATGCGTATCGTGATGATGGCAATGCCGATTGTGGGCTTCCAGATCGTGGCGTCGAACTTCTTCCAGAGCATCGGCAAACCGCGTCGCGCCATCGCTCTGTCAATCACGCGACAGGTGATCTTCTTGGTACCGTTGCTGATCTTTATGCCGCGCGTGTTCGGTATCGAGGGCGTATGGTATTGTATGCCCATTGCCGATGTTGCGTCGGCAATCTTGGCGGCGGTGCTGCTTACGATTCAGGTGCGCAAACTGCGCCAGAACCCCGCCTCGGAGAGGACGATTTAATTCAAAATTCAAAAAGCAAAATTCAAAATTCAAGATTATGCCGCCTCGAAAGAGAGTGGCTTTGTCTTTATTCAAAATTCAAAAAGCAAAATTCAAAATTAATCTTTGCTTACAACAATAGCATACGAGCCGCCCCCCTGCCGCCGCGTGTTGATTTGCGAGCAAATCGAGAACTAAATTTTGCTTTTTGAATCTTGAATTTTGAATCCTCATCATTGTCGGGTGGGGGGCTCGGCTGAAAGCCGACCCGCCAATGATGACACGCTCCGCAGAGCGTGCTATGATTTCGATCAAAATAATTTCGAATTTTGAACGCGAATTTTGAATTTCGCGCCCTTTTTTATACCTTTACACCCCAACACTTCGAAAATTATGGCTAAAAAAGAGTATAAAACCTCGGCGGAGAAGAACCGCGAGGCGTTTGAGGCATTGACCGAGATCGCTGGCACCGTGCCCCCTCAGGCTGTCGAGCTTGAAGAGGCAGTGCTCGGTGCGCTGATGCTCGACAAGGATAGTATCGTCACCGTGCAGGAGTTCATCACTCCTGAGGCTTTCTATAACCCCGTTCACCGCACAATCTACAAGGCAATCGAGGACCTCTCGCGCGAGTTGAAACCCATTGACCTCTACACGGTTACCGAGCGTCTGAAATCCGAAGGCACGCTCAAAGAGGTGGGTGGTGCTCCGTTCCTTGCGCAGCTGACTCAGAAGGTGGGTTCGGCGGCGCACGTCGAGTTCCACGCCAAGATCATTGCGCAGAAATATGTGCAGCGCGAGTTGATCCGTTCGTCGACCGAGATTCAGCGTCAGGCGTACGACGAGTCGAAGGACGTCACCGAGTTGATCGGATTTGCCGAGCAGGAGATTTTCCGCGTGGCGGAGGGTCACGTCAAGCGTTCGGTGCAGGACTCTAAGAGTGTGTTAGCCAAGACGTTGAAGTCGATCGAAGAGGCGGGAAAGAACAAGGATTCGTTCAGTGGTGTGCCGTCGGGATTCGTCGGTATCGACCGCGAAACGCTCGGTTGGCAGCCCTCGGATCTGGTGATTTTGGCGGCGCGACCTGCGATGGGTAAGACGGCGTTTGTGCTGACAATGGCGCGTAACATCACTGTCGATCACGAGCGTCCCGTAGCCTTCTTCTCGCTCGAAATGAGTGCCGAACAGCTGATGAAGCGATTGATCATCGCCGAGTCGGGACTGGACGGCACAGCAGTCAAGAGCGGTAAACTGACGCCCGACCAGTGGCGTCACCTCGAAGTGTCGACCAAACCGCTCGGTTCGGCACCGCTCTACATTGATGACACTCCGGCGTTGTCGGTCTTTGAGTTCCGCTCGAAGGCTCGCCGCTTGAAGATACACAACAATATTCAGTTGATCGTGATCGACTACTTGCAGCTGATGACTACGGGTCAGTCGGGTCAGGGTAACCGCGAGCAGGAGGTTGCGACCATCTCGCGTACATTGAAAGCGATCGCCAAGGAGTTGAATGTGCCGATCATTGCGCTGTCGCAGTTGAGCCGTCAGACGGAGCTGCGTGGCGGCAACAAACGTCCTCAGTTGAGCGACCTTCGTGAGTCGGGAGCTATCGAGCAAGACGCTGATATTGTGGCATTTATCCACCGCCCCGAGTACTACGGTATGACCGAGGACGAGAATGGTCAGTCGACGGCAGGTATGGCAGAATTTATTTTGGCTAAGCACCGTAACGGCTCGGTCGGCACGGTCAATCTGCGCTTCCGCAAGGAGCAGGCACGATTCCTCGACTACGATGCCGATACGGCAAACGACAATTTCAGCTATACCGATAGCGCAATGGGCGCGTCGAGTGGTTTCGGCGGCGGCGCAGGCTCAGGCTTCGGTGGCGCGACTGACGGTTCGGGCTTTGGTGGTGGCACGTTGGCGGGCGGTTTGGCGTCGGGCATTGGAGGCGAATTTGACCTACCTGCGGCGGGTGCTCCGATGACGGGCGGCACGATTGGCGGTGGACAGCCAAAGACTCCGAATATGGACGATGCTCCATTCTAAAATGCAATAAATCAATATGTTCGTAAAGACATACGCAGGTACGGTTTTGGGTATCGACGCAGTGATGGTGACCGTCGAGGCAGACATCACGCGCGGTATCGGAATGTACCTTGTGGGTCTGCCCGACAACGCTGTGAAGGAGTCGCAGGAGCGTATCCGCGCGGCGTTCGAGAATAGCGGATTCCGTATGAGTGGACGCAAGATTGTGATCAACCTTGCGCCTGCCGACCTGCGTAAAGAGGGCTCGTTGTTCGACCTGCCGATCGCTGTTGCACTGCTTGCTGCGTCGGGTCAAATGGAGAGCGAACTTGTTGATAAGTATATGATACTCGGTGAGTTATCGCTCGACGGAACGCTCCGACCAATCAAGGGAGCGTTGCCGCTTACGGTGCGTGCAGCGCAAGAGGGTCTGCGCGGTGTGATTCTGCCCGAGGAGAATGCCCGCGAGGCGGCTGTGGTCGAAGGGACCGAGGTGATTGGCGTGCAGTCGCTGGCGCAGGTTGTGGCCTTTCTGACAGGTGAGGAGCAGATCGAGCCGACCAATCTCAACGCAGTCGAAGTGTTTGATACTGAGAGTGATCGTTTTGGCGAGGACTTTGCCGACGTAAAGGGTCAGGCGCAGGCTAAGCGTGCCTTGGAGATCGCGGCGGCGGGTGGTCACAACGTGGTGATGATCGGTGCTCCGGGTTCGGGCAAGACGATGTTAGCGCGACGTATGCCCTCGATTATGCCGCCAATGACGCTCAGTGAGGCTCTCGAAACCACTAAAATTCACTCTGTTGCAGGTAAATTGGGTAGCGAACGCGGGCTGTTGGCTCGTCGTCCCTTCCGCGCACCCCACCACCTCACCTCGCAGGTGGCTCTGATCGGTGGCGGCACGTCGCCCCAACCGGGTGAGGTGTCGTTGGCTCACAACGGAATTTTGTTCCTCGATGAACTTCCCGAATTTGGTCGCAATATGCTCGAAGTGTTGCGCCAACCGCTTGAAGATAAAACAATTACCGTATCACGCGCAAAATATAGCGTCGAGTATCCCGCCAATTTCTCGCTCATCGCGTCGATGAATCCCTGCCCTTGTGGCTACTACAATCACCCCACAAAGGAGTGTACCTGCGCGGCGGGAGCTGTGTTCCGCTATATGAACCGCATTTCGGGTCCGCTGCTTGACCGTATCGACCTCCATATTGAGGTGACGCCCGTAGCTTTGGAGGAGCTTTCAAGCGACCGCGCGGAGGAGTCGAGCGCAACAATCCGCGAACGTGTGATCCGTGCACGTGCGATCCAAACCGCTCGTTTTGAGGGCATTGAGGGTGTGCATACCAACGCGATGATGAATAGCCGAATGTTGCGCGAGTACTGTCCATTAGACGCCGCGGCACGCACACTTTTGGAGCGAGCAATGGAGCGACTGAACCTCTCGGCACGCGCCTACGACCGCATTATCAAGGTTGCCCGCACGATTGCCGACCTGGCGGGTGAGGAGCAGATCGCGCCCGCCCACATCGCCGAGGCAATCACCTACCGTAGTCTCGACCGCGAAAGCTGGGGACGGTAGTTTGCCAATTCAAAATGCAAGATTCAAAATTCAAAATTACTTTGCTGACATTGAAGTTCATTATCGGAGGGTTTGCTAATGCAAAATGCAAAAAGCAGAACACGCCCATATGGCGTGCACCTTCGTGGGCTCGCCCTTCGGGCGACCGCCCCAGCCCACGAAGGTGCGCTCAATAGCAGTTATCAATTCAAAATTATCAGGGGGCTTCGCTGGTTGTTACACAATAAAATAGGTTGTCGGAGCGTTAGCCCCATAAAATCAAACAGAAAGATATGATGAAACGAGTTTTACTTTTGGTGGTTGGGCTGATTCTTGGCTCGGCGGCGTACTCGACACTCGCAGCGCAGGGATACATCGAGGAGCACCTGCAAGACGAAAAACCGATCTACACGAGTGGCTACCGCAGCTATCTGGACATCGTGTGTACGTTCGATGAGTTTGGCAGCGACGCGGGCGACTGCCTGCACGTGGTCACCTCGCAGGGCTACCTGCACCGCGAATGGCTCTATGCGGGCGGTGGCACGGGGTTGATTTGGGGCATCGGCAGTGACAATCTCGCCGTTCCCGTTTTTGGCGAGTTGCGCGGTCTGTTTGGGCGCAATCGTACGGTACAACCCTACATCGGTCTGCGTTTTGGCGCGGCATTCGAGGTGCTGGCACCAAAGCACGAACGCAACGGGAAGATCGAAACGAGTGGCTATTTGGAGCCGATCATCGGTGTCGAATTTGGTCGCTACCACGCCTCTATCTCCTATATGAATCAGAACCTTGTGGCGCAAACAGCCAATGGCATAACCATCTCGTTCGGCTTCCGATTCGGTTACTAAAAATCGACCGACGGGGCTGAAAAAGAGAACGCGCCCACCCGTCGATGATGAACCCAAAAGTAAACAAACGAAAAAGCCTCGCAATCGCGAGGCTTTAATTGTGAATCGTGAATTTCGCTTTTTGCATTAGCAAAACCCTCCGATGATGAACTTCAATTTCAGCAAAGTAATTTTGAATTTTGAATCTTGAATTGCTAATTGCGCAGGCTTATCGTTTCATCACCTCCTGCTGCCACTTCCACGCGGCAGCGAGAGTCTCGTCGAGCGAACGCTCGGCTCGCCAGCCCAACTCGTTATTAGCCAACGTAGTATCTGCCCAACTCATAACAACATCGCCCGCACGTCGTGGTGCAATGCGATAATTGAGTTTGAGGTCATTGACGCGCTCGAAAGCACGCACCAACTCCAACACCGACACACCACGACCCGTACCGACATTGAAGATCTCGAAGTCCGCCTTGTTACGACCCTCGATCATACGACCGATCGCCACCACGTGAGCACGCGCCAAATCGACCACATCGATATAGTCGCGGATACACGAGCCGTCGGGGGTATCGTAGTCGTCGCCAAAGACGCTCAGGCACTCGCGGATACCTGCCGCAGTCTGGGTGATATAGGGAACGAGGTTTTGGGGCACACCGCGCGGCAACTCGCCAATCAGAGCCGTAGGGTGCGAACCGAAGGGGTTGAAATATCGCAACGCAATGCCGTGCATCGAGCCGCCCGCCGCTGCAATCGTATCACGCAGAATATCCTCGCACATCTGCTTGGTATTGCCGTATGGTGAAGTGGCGGGTTTGCGCGGCGACTGCTCGGTAACAGGCAGAACGTCCGCCTCGCCATAGACCGTTGCCGACGACGAAAAGACAACATTCGGGCAATCATATTCGCCAGCCAACTCCAACAAATTGACAAACGAGAAGATGTTATTGTGATAGTACTTCAACGGTTTCTCGACCGATTCGCCCACCGCCTTCGAGGCAGCAAAGTGGATCACCGCATCGAAACGATACTTACGGAACACCTGCTCGAAAGCCTCGCGGTCGCAACAATCGACTCTCTCGAATGGGATCTCTGCGCCCGTAATGCGGCGCACACCCTCGACAGCCAGTTCGTCCGAGTTCGACAAATTATCCACCAACACAACATCGTAACCCGCCTCAACGAGTTCGACAGCGGTATGCGAGCCGATATATCCGGCACCACCCGTAACCAAAACGCAACGTTTCATAATAATCGAAAATAGTATTCTGAATACAACATACAAAGATAACGACATTTTGCCGAAAAACGCCACCCATTCAACCACCGCGCAAGCAAAAATCTAATAAATTCGTTCGTGTTTGCTGTTTTTCGATAAATTTATATTGTTTTTCGCACCCCTCGCAGTACCAAATCACAATAATTTTCGTAACTTTGTCGCCAATAACAGACTACATACTGCAAATTTTATGGAATTACTTCGTATTGAACACGTCACCAAACGCTATGCCGAGCATACGGCTCTGAGTGACGTTTCGCTCTCGATCCCACGAGGGAGTGTCTACGGTCTGCTCGGTCCCAACGGCGCGGGTAAGACTACGCTGATTCGTATCATCAACCGAATCATTATGGCTGATGAGGGTACGGTGCTGCTCAATGGCAAGCCAATGACCCAACAGGACGTCTATCGAATCGGATATATGCCCGAGGAGCGCGGTCTATATAAGAAAATGAAGGTCAGCGATCAGGCGATCTACTTCGCACGACTGAAAGGTCTGTCGCGTCGTGAGGCTACCACCCGACTCAAAGAGTGGTTCATTCGTTTCGGCATTCAGGATTGGTGGAACAAGAAGGTCGAGGATCTGAGCAAGGGTATGGCTCAGAAGGTGCAGTTCATCGTGACGGTGTTGCACAAACCCGATCTGTTGATCTTCGATGAGCCCTTCTCAGGTTTCGACCCGATCAATGCCAACCTGATGAAGCAGGAGATTATGCGCCTGCGCGACGAAGGTGCAACCATCATCTTCTCGACCCACAATATGGCGAGCGTCGAGGAGATCTGCGACCATATCACGCTGATCAACAAGTCGCAGAACATTCTGAGTGGTCGTCTTGACGAGGTGCGCCACCGCCACGGCAACAACATCTTCGATGTCGATTTCCGAGGCGAGCGCGAGGAGCTGATTGCGGCTCTCGATGGTCACTGCACGTTGCTTGACGACGGCACCTCGGCTGAGGGTATCTACAAGCAGGTGAAGATCCACGTCGAGAACGATGCCGATGTGCGTGATGTGATTTCAAGAATCAACCAGAGCGTCGAGTTGCGTTCGTTCCGCGAGATCATTCCGAGTATGAACGATATATTCATCAAGGCCGTAGCAGGTCAGCTTAAAACCGTAGAGGAGAAGTAGTTATGTCGGCAATAGGTATTATTATAGGTCGCGAATTCCGCGAGCGCGTGATGAAGAAGAGCTTCATCATTTCGACCATCTTGACCCCGCTGTTGATGGTGGGAATTATGGTCGGCACATCGTTTATTATGGCAACCAACGTGGGTGAGGCTAAGCGCATTGCAGTGGTCGATCGCAGTGGCGTGATCGCGCCGTCGCTCACCTCAACCGAGGTCATCGCATACGAACCGACCGATCGCACACCCGAGGAGTTGCGTTCGGAGAGCGACGAGCAGATGTATGGTTTTCTGGTCATCGGCGAGGATATCATCGACAACCCCTCGAACGTATCGCTCTACTCCTATTCGACCTCGACGATGGAGGTCGAGAGCGCGATTGCACGCGACATCGAGGAGATTATCGAGCAGCACCGCTTGGCTGAGTACGACATCGAGAACCTGCCCCAAATTATGGAGGAGGTCGAGGCAGATGTGATGTTGCGCAGCTACAAGTTGGGCGAAGAGGACGAAGAGGACAAGGAGAGTTCGAGTGTGCTGGCGTTCGGCTTGGCGTATATCTTTGGTTTTGTGATGTATATGTTCGTGATCATCTATGGCTCGATGGTGATGCAGGGCGTCATCGAGGAGAAGAGCGGCAAGGTGCTCGAAGTGATGGTTTCGACCGTACGCCCCTACCAACTGATGATGGGTAAGATCTTGGGTATCGCGTCGGTAGCAGTGCTGCAATTTGTCATTTGGATGGTGATTATCTTCGTCGGCGGCTCGGTTGTGATGCAGTTTATGATGCCGAGCGACCTTGTTGAGAGCGCAGCCGCAATCTCGGCAGGTACCGCCGATATGGCAACAATGGAGAGCGCAGGCGTCGATCCCGAAATGGCGGCAATGTTGGCAAATGCAACCGACATCGGTTTCCTTTTACGCTTCTTCGGTAGCTTCCTGCTCTACTTCTTGGGTGGTTACCTGCTCTATGCTGCAATGTTCGCAGCCGTTGGTAGCGCAGTCGATAACATTCAGGACTCGCAGCAGTTCCAGACCCCGATCACGATGCCGATCATTATCGGTCTGGTGGTTATGATGTTCGCTATGCGCGAGCCGCACGCGCCGCTGTCGGTGTGGTGCAGTATGATCCCCTTCACCTCGCCCATCGTGATGATGGCGCGTCTGCCGTTCGATGTGCCGATGTGGGAGCTGTTGCTGTCGCTGGCAATCCTGTTTGCAACCTTTGTATTTATGGTATGGATCGCGGCAAAAATCTACCGTATCGGAATCTTTATGCACGGTCGCAAACCCTCGTACAAAGAGCTGTGGCAGTGGATCCGAATGAAGGACTAAACCACTGACTGACAGATTTAGAACTTTTGCCGCACTCCGAATATGGGGTGCGGTTTTTTGGTTATCCAAAACACAAAAACCGCCTATATGGCGGGCACAAAAAAGTGGGGCTTAATGGTCAAAAAAAGTGGGTAATGATGCCCCAAAAAATGGCGACTACACTTTGTGTGTAATCGCCATTCTGAGCCGCAAACGAGACTTGAACTCGTGACCTCTTCATTACGAGTGAAACGCTCTACCAACTGAGCTATTGCGGCATCACTCCAAAGGTTTCGATCCTTTTGCGCTGCAAATATCCGAAAAATTTTTCGAATATTCCAACTTTCAAACCAAATTATATCATTTTATCGCAAAATTTTGCGCACCTCTAAGATCGCTACTCCGATTTTCTTTGTATCTTCGCATAAAATTACTATTGCGTATGATCACTTTTATCATCTGTTTCGCTCTGTTGGTGGCGGCTTATTTCGTCTATGGTCGCTACCTCGAAAAACTCGTGGGGGCTGAGGCGGGTAAGCCCGTACCCTCGCAAACTCATTTCGACGGCGTCGACTATATGCCCCTGCCGAAGTGGAAAACATTCCTCATTCAACTGCTCAACATCGCAGGCTTGGGTCCCATTTTCGGTGCGGTGCTCGGTGCGTTGTACGGTCCCGTAGCATTCATCTGGATCACGGCGGGCGGTATTCTGTTCGGTGCGATGCACGACTTTTTGGGCGGTTGGATCTCGCTCGAAAACGACGGTCAGAGCCTGCCCGAGATCATTGGTAAGTACCTCGGCACGGGCGTCAAGCAGGTGATGCGCGTATTCACCGTCTGTCTGATGGTGTTGGTTGGTGCGGTATTTCTGCTCGGTCCTGCGGGTCTGCTGGCAGGTATGACACCCGCAATCTCGCTCAAATGGTGGATCGCTATCATATTGATTTACTACATTTTGGCTACGTTGCTGCCCGTCGATAAGATCATCGGCCGAATCTATCCGCTGTTCGGTGCGGCGTTGATCTTTATGGCGGTCGGACTGCTGGGCGTGTTACTCTTTGGCGACTACACGATTCCCGAGCTGACCTCGCTGCACAACTTCAAAGCCGACGCGGCAGACTTCCCCATCGTGCCGACGCTCTTCATCACCATTGCGTGCGGCGCGATATCGGGTTTCCACGCTACGCAGTCGCCGCTGATGGCACGCTGCCTGACCGACCAGAAGCAGTGCCGTCCCGTATTCTTCGGTGCGATGATCTCGGAGAGCCTGATTGCGCTGATTTGGGCAGCGATTGCGATGGCATTCTTCGGTGGCGTCGAGGCGTTGGGCGCAGCGTTGGCTGAGCACGGCAACAACGCTTCGTGGGCGGTGAAACTGATTGCCGACACGACGCTGGGTCGCGTGGGCGGTATCTTGGCGGTGCTGGGAGTGATTGCTGCGCCGATCACAAGTGGCGACACGGCATTCCGTAGCGCACGACTGATCGTGGCAGACTTCCTACACATCGAGCAGAAGAGCCTCGTGAAACGACTTGCGATCTCGATTCCGCTGTTCGTTGTTGGATTCATCATTACGCTGGTCGATTTCGACGTGGTATGGCGTTACTTCGCGTGGTTCAATCAGACGTTGGCGGTATTCACGCTTTGGGCGGTGACGGTCTATCTGGTTCAGCGCAAGAAGAACTATTGGGTTTCGTTCCTGCCTGCCGTTGTAATGACTTTTGTGTGTGGCACTTACCTCTTCCTCGGAAAAGAGATGTTCCACCTCAATCATACGCTGAGCTACGTGCTTGGTGGCGTGATAACCCTCGCAACTGTAATCGTATTTATCATCTGGAAACGACGCAATGATACGCCCACAGCTTAGACCTACGGCGGATCAGACCTTCCGTTTGGTTGCCGATCCCGCCGATCGAAATTGGGACTTTGTCGAGATTCTCGCCCGTTCGCGCCGCGAGGAGCAGCAGGGCGACATCGAGGTTGCCTGCAACACCCGCTACCACGCCGTACAACGCCTCGAAGAGCTGATTCCCGACACGGGCGAGGTGATCTTCGAGTGGGAGGACGACAACTCGCAGGCGGCGTTGGAGGTGATCTACTGCTCGGCAATCGACCACTTCCTGATTGGCGATTGGGAGATGGCGGCAGCGATGTTCGAGATGTTGCTCGAACTCGACCCTGAGGATCATCTCGAAGCTACAATCCGCTTGGCATACACCTACTTAGCAATGGAGGAGTACGACTCCTACGACGATGTTGCCGACGATCTCAACGACAAATCGGTCGATAAAGAGATACTGACTTTGTGGAGCGAATTTCGTCGTGCGGGCACGTTGCCTGCGGGCGAGGTACGCAACTTTGCGAAGCGTTTCCGACCCTACTTCGACGAGTTTCGCGCCGACGAGCACCCCATTGACGAGCGTTATTTAGCGGACATCGAGGGCGAACGACCCTCGCAGTCGGCTCGTGCCCGCGAGTTGTGGTTGCAGACCGAACACCTGTGGAATGCCTTTCCGGAGTTTATCGAGGCGTTGAAGAGGGCGTAACGGGCAAATGCAAAATGCAAGATTCAAAATTCAAAATCTGGTTTTGAGGGTTGGATATTGGATTGTAAATTAATAAATTACAAAACAGGCAAAATCTATGATTTTGACACATACTCGTGGGCTCGCCCTACGGGCGACCGCCCCAGCCCACGAGTATGCGTAACAAATTGGTAGCAAAGGAATAATCCTGCAAACAAAACAAACAGCAGCAAACGTTAATTTTGCATTTTGAATCTTGAATTTTGAATTCCCAAATAACCGTCGTTTCAATAGTTATGCCGCCTATTTCCGTCGGCTGATGGGAGGTCGAGTGCAGAAGCTCTCGATCAATGCCTCGTTGGGGTGCCCCAACCGCGATGGGCGAATCTCGACGGGTGGCTGCACATTCTGCACCAACGACGCCTTCACGCCTTCGTACTGCGACCCCGCGAAGAGCATCACGCAGCAGATCGACGAGGGTATCGAATTTCACACTCGCCGCTATCGCACGGCTGAGGGTTACTTAGCCTATTTTCAGTCATTTTCAAACACTTACGCGCCCGTCGAGCAACTGCGCGAACTCTATTCGGAGGCTCTTGCGCACCCGTTGGTGAAGGGTATCATTGTCGGTACGCGCCCCGATTGCGTAGACAACGCGAAGCTCGATCTGCTTGCGGAATTTGCACGCGAAAAGTATGTGGCAGTCGAGTACGGAATCGAGTCGTGCTACGACGCAACGCTCGCGCGGATCAATCGCGGTCACAACTTCGAGTGCGCCCGCCGCGCGGTGGAGATGACCGCCGAGCGAGGTCTGCACTGCGGTGCTCACTTCATTCTCGGACTGCCTGAGGAGAGCGACCAAATGCTTATTGATCAGACCGATACGATCAATTCGCTACCACTCACGACCATCAAATTTCATCAACTGCAAATATTTCGCGGCACGGCGATGGCAGACGAATACGACCGTGCACCCGAACGTTTCCGCACGTGGACGATCGAGGAGTATATCGAGCTGTTTATCAAGATTTTGCGACGTCTGCGCCCCGATTTGGTTGTGGAGCGTTTTGCGGGTGAGGCACCTCCGCGCTACCACCATACCGAGGGTTGGGGCTTGGTGCGCAACGAACAACTGCTGGCAATGCTCGACGCCCGCCTTGAAGCACTCGACGCCCGTCAAGGCGACCGCTACCAACCACAAAAAAGCCAAAATTTGGAGGTAAATTTGTAAAAAAAGCGGTGCGGCGCGATACATCGAAACGGAATTTTTAATAGTTTTGTATTTTAGAATAGACTAAACATCGAAAAACCATACACAATTATGGCAGAAACAACCTCACAGAAGATTTTGCGCGGACTCAAAGAGTACGGCATTATGACGCTCGGTATGTGGATCTACGCCTTCGCGTGGTCGAGCATTATTCTTCCCGCACGTTGTACGGGTGGTGGCGCCAGCGGTCTTGCAATGATGATCTACTACGCTTCGGGCGGTACGGTCGAGCTGGGTACAATGGTGTTCCTGATCAACGCCGTGCTGATCATAATCGCCTCATTCATCGTAGGTTGGAAGTTTAGCACCAAGACCATCTTCTCGATCATTATGCTCTCGTTCGCGATGAACATATTGCAAGCAAACCTCCCCCCCGACATTATGCAGTTGGGCGAAGAGCGTCTGCTGTCGTCGATCTTGGGCGGTATTTTGTCGGGTATCGGAGTTTCGCTCTGTCTGTTGCAGGGCGGTACGTCGGGCGGTACGGATATCGTTGCGCTGATCGTCAATAAGTATCGCACCATCAGCTACGGTCGAATCCTGTTTATGACCGACTTCATCATTATCGGTTCGTCGCTGTTGGTAACTCGTGATATTCAGATGGTTATCTTCGGTTACGTGGTGGTTGCAGCGTGCGGCTATACGGCTGACGCAGTGCTTGCGGGTGACAAGAAATCGTCGCAGTTGATGATTATGTCGAAGCATTACGAGGCTATCGCCGACGCAATCGTCAACGACCTGCACCGCGGTTGTACGGTGATGGACGGCACGGGTTGGTTCACCAAAGAGCCGACTAAGGTGGTGATGGTCCTCTGCCGTAAGAACGAAACAAGCACCATTCTTCGCACAGTGAAACGTGTTGATCCTGACGCCTTTATCTCGAATGCGAGCGTTACGGGCGTCTATGGTCGCGGCTTCGAGGAGATCAAACGCTAACGGCGCGAATCCCTCACCGAAATGAACAAATATGGAGCGGTTTGGGGTCACCTGAACCGCTCTTTTTGATGAAAGTGAATACGAAAAATTTAGCAATTATATGGACTACGTAGAACTCAATATTCCCTGCACGTCGGTCGAGCATTCGGAGATTTTGGTTGCCGAGCTCGCCGAGTGGCCCTTCGAGAGTTTCGAAAACGAAGGCGCGTCGCTCAAAGCATATATCCAACGCGACCGTTTGGTCGATTGTATGGCGCAGGTCGATGCGCTGCTGGCAGACTACGGTATCGAGGGTGCGCGTTACATCGAGATCGAAACACGAAATTGGAACGCGCTGTGGGAGAGCAACTTCACCCCCGTCGATGTCGAGGGTAAGATTATGATCCGCGCTCCGTTCCACCCCGCGCAACCCGACTATATGCTCGAAGTGGTCATTATGCCCAAGATGTCGTTCGGTACGGGTCACCACGCCACAACCTACCTGATGAGCCGCGAGATGATCGGACGCGACTATACGGGCAAGGTGGGTCTTGATATGGGTAGCGGTACGGGCGTGCTGGCGATCATCGCGGCAAAGTTCGGTGCCGAGCGTGTCGATGCGGTCGATATCGACGATTGGGCTTACGAAAACTGTATCGAGAATATCGAGCAGAATGGTGTTGCCGACCGCATTGTGCCGATTTTGGGCGACGCCTCGGCTATCGAGGGCAAGCAGTACGACTTCATTCTGGCAAATATCAACCGCAATATCCTCATCGCCGATATGCCCCGCTATGCAGCTACGTTGCGCGAGGGCGGCGAGCTATATATGAGCGGCATTTTGGAGCGCGATGTCGAGGACGTGCGTCTGCGTGCCGCCGAGTTCGGTATCGAGATGGACGGTGCTCGCTTCCGAAATGGCTGGGCTGTAATGCGTTGCATTAAGAAATAACCTCCACTCCGCACCCGTCGATGAAGAGCTACAAAACACGCGGAATAGTGCTCCACACGGTGCGCTACGGCGAGAAATCGGTCGTGGCATACCTGCTGACCGACACGCTCGGACGTCAGACCTATATGGTCGGGGGCGTGGGCGCGGGCAAGAGCCGCAGCAACAAGATGGCTCTATTGCAGCCGATGTTTCCGCTGTCGATCGAGGGCTTGGAGTCGCCCCGCACCGAGATGCACCGCTTTCGTGAGGCGGTGCTCGACTATCCGTTGCAGTCGCTGCCCTTCGACGTGCGCAAATCGACCATCGCGATGTTTATGGCGGAGGTAATCTACCGCTTGATCAAGGAGTCGGAACCCAACTCACCACTCTTCGATTTCGTTTGGCACTCGGTCGAGGCTCTCGACGCTTTGGAGGAGGGTGTGGCGAATTTCCATCTTTGGTTTATGGTGGGATTGAGCCGATTTTTGGGATTTTTCCCAGGCAACGAATACCGCGAAGGGGCGTGGTTCGATATCCGCGAGGGCGTCTATGTTGCGACGCCGCCACTGCACGGAGTGGCTATGAATCAGGCAAATGCAGCACTTTTCAACCGCTTTGTCGAGTGCGATGTGAGTGAGCTTGCGACGATCGGCTTGAACCGCACCGCGCGTGTCGAATTTCTCAATTCGATGTTGATCTATTTCGGTTACCACCTCGACGCAATCCACCGCGTCCGCTCGATCGAAATTCTCCGCGAAGTCTTTTAATCTACAACCGTACAGAGAGTATGTGGCAAAATCCGACAGATTTTGCCACACTCTTTTTTTGAATCGAATATTGCGTTTGGGTTTATTGTTTACGACGGGGAGGAGTGCCCTTCGCAGGGCGTGAATTTGCTCCCTTCGCAGGGCGTGAGGGCGTTCCCTTCGTCTGTCGTTGCGGACGCGATGACTGCGAACGAGAAACTTGCGGGCGCGATGAGCGTTGCTCCTCACGGAAGAAATAGGACTTTTGGCGTCGTTTATCGTCTTGATTGCGAGCGACATACAACGGAGCACCCGTATAGGGATCCGTGTCCGTATAGAACATCACCGACGAGAGTGTCATCGGCGTGGGCGTCAGATCCTGCACCTGTTCGAGCGTGAAATGGAGCTTACCGAGCACCTTCTGCGACAGCGCACGCATATCCGCCTCGGTGCAACCGGGGTGGCTCGAAATGAAATAGGGAATCAACTGATAATTAAGACCTTCGGCGCGACATACCGCGTGAAAATCCGAATTCAACTGCTCGAACATCGCAAAGGGTGGCTTGCGCATCAGTCGCAACACCGCGTCCTCGGTATGCTCAGGCGCAACCTTCAATCGACCCGAGGTGTGGTGCTTGATGACCGTCGCTAAATAGGGTGAGTCGTCGAACAGATCGTAGCGGATTCCGCTGCCGATAAACGCCTTTTTGACCCCCTTCACCGCGCGAATCTTGGCATAGAGGTCGAGCAGCGGGCGGTGGTCGTTATTGAGGTTTGGGCAGGGTCGCGGGTGGAGGCACGAGGGGCGGCGGCAACGACGACAAAGCTCGCGGTCGCGTCCTCCCATCTGATACATATTTGCCGAGGGTGCGCCCACGTCCGAGAGGTAGCCACGGAAGTCGGGCATCTGCGTAATGCGCTCAACCTCAGCGAGAATCGAACGCTCCGAGCGCGAATTGATAAACTTGCCCTGATGAGCCGAGATGGTGCAGAAACTGCAACCGCCGAAGCACCCGCGATGGATATTGACCGAGTGTTTGATCATCTCCCACGCCGGAATGTCGCCCTTACCGCGATAGCGCGGGTGGGGTGCACGTTCGTAGGGCAGGTCGAAACTACGATCCAACTCACTCTGTGTGAGGGTCGTATGTGGCGGATTAACAACCACATAGCGGTCGCCTGTCGGCTCGACCAGCGTCTGCGTCTGCTCCATCAGGTTGGATAGCGTTTCGATACGGGTGAAGTTCTCGGCAAACGCCTGCTTATCGCGGCAACACTCCTCGAACGAGTGCAGGCGAATGGTCTGCTCCGCGTCGAGGCGGTCGACATACGAGCGGTCAGCCACGAAAGCCACCTGACGCAAGCGACGCAACAGCTTGGCATTGAATCCGTTACGCATAGCTGCTGCAACCTCTTGAATCACCTTCTCGCCCATACCGTAGACCAGCAGATCGGCACCGCTATCGACCAAAAGCGAGGGCATCAGTCGCTCGTCCCAATAGTCGTAGTGGGTCAATCGACGCAACGACGCCTCGATACCACCAACCACCACGGGCACGTGGGGATACAGGCGTTTAAGTATCTGAGTATAAGTCTTTACCGCGCGATCGGGACGGAAGCCCGCCTTGCCGCCCGCCGTATAAGCGTCGTTGCTGCGCAGGCGTTTGTTGGCGGTGTAGTGGTTGACCATCGAGTCCATCGCGCCACCCGACACCGCAAAGAACAGTCGCGGCGTGCCCAACTTGCGGAAATCGCGCAGATCATCGCGCCAATTCGGCTGGGGCACAATCGCCACGCGGTAGCCCTCGGCTTCGAGCAGACGACCAATGACCGCCGCACCAAACGACGGGTGATCAATATATGCGTCGCCCGTGAACAGGATCACATCGACGTAATCCCACCCCAGAGCCTCAATCTCCTTGGCGGTTGTTGGTAGAAACGACATCTCTCAAACCTAAATTAAATGAGTCAATAGTATGACTAAACCATTATTTTTTCGTATCTTCGCGGTTGTCGGAGGGGCGTTGTCAGGCACAAAGCGCACATTCCGACCCTCAAAGTTACGAGTTTTATGGCAGATTACAGCAGAAACTGGGAGAAAATTTTATCTCCCTACCGCGTCTATGTCGCCGTCGAGAAGCACTTGTCCGAAAATACGGTCGAGGCATATATGCGTGACGCTGAGCGACTTGCTAAGTTCTGCTCGTCGCTCCCGCAACCCATAAGTCCTACGCGCGTTACCTCGCAGACAATCAACGAGTTTATGGCACAGCTGTTCGACCGAGGACTCGAACCCCGCTCGCAGGCACGTGTGCTCAGTTCGTTGCGCAGTCTGTTCGGGTTTATGATGCTCACCGACCAGATCGAGCAGTCGCCCATCGACGATATCGAATCACCCAAAATCGGACGTCATCTACCTGACGTACTGTCGGTTAGCGAGGTCGATTCGGTGATCGAGGGTATCGACCCCACGACCGAACTCGGCGTGCGCAATCGAGCCATCATCGAGATGTTGTACAGTTGTGGGCTGCGCGTGACGGAGCTTGTTGAGTTGCGTTTCGAGGACGTCGATTTTGACGAAAATTTAGTGCGCGTGACGGGCAAGGGCGACAAGCAACGCTTTGTGCCACTGGGAGATATGGCTCGCCAACGTTTGGAGGCATATCTAACTTATCGACTGCAAACTACGGCGGCAGATCGCCAAAGTGCCAACATCATTTTCCTCAATCGCTGCCACCGAAAACTGACGCGAGTGATGATCTTCACGATGATCCGTCAGGCGGTTGCAGCGGCGGGAATCGACAAGACGGTCAGCCCCCACTCGTTCCGCCATAGCTTTGCTACTCACCTACTTATGGGTGGCGCGGACATTCGGCAAGTGCAAGTTTTGCTCGGTCATAGCGACATCACAACCACCGAAATCTATACCCATCTCGACTACGACCACCTGCGCCGTACGGTCGAGGATCATCTCCAAATCTGACCATCACGATGAACCCTCTGCCTTCGCGACCACCAATGCTCGTTCTGCTTGTCGCATTTGCGGCAGGCGTGGCGTTCGGGGTGTGGTTGGGTGTGCCGTTGTGGAGTGCAATCATTTGTACCATAGTATTTTATCTACTTTCACTGAGGCGTAGTCGGGCGTCCGATGTGGCTCTGCTCGCGGCATTTGCGATGGCGGGTGTGGCGGCTGCGCGGAGCGAATATCGGCACGCGGAACCGCCCATTGGCAAGCCGATCGAGATGTTGCTGACCATCGACGAAAATCCGACCGATCGCGGCACGTGGCAACAAGCGTCGGCAAAGCTGAATTGGTATCGAATGGACGCCGACAGCGCGTGGCAAAGGTGCAACCGACGAGTGTTGCTATCAGCCGATACCACGACGCAACTCACAGCAGGTGAGCGCATTGCAATCGCGGGACGGGTGCGTCCGTTAGCCGATAGTACCAATAGTTACGTGCGATTGATGCAGGCTCGCGGGTATGTTGGGCGGACGTCGATCTACGCCACGACGCCCCTTGTTCGGGTGGGTGACGCGGGGTCGATCACGCGCCTTTCGCGGAGGTTGCAGAGTTGGGCTGTGGGGCGTTTGCAGGCGAGTGCACTCACGAGCGATAGGCTGTCGCTTTGCACCGCGATAGCGACGGGAAAACGCACCACGATGAGTACGCAACTACGTGAACACTATACACTTAGCGGCTCGGCACATCTGCTTGCGGTGTCGGGTCTGCACGTGGCGATTGTGTTTGTTTTGGCGAATATTCTGTTGCGCTGGCTGACCCTCTTTGGGCGCGGAAATCAACTGCTCAATGTGGCAGTCGTGGTGGTCGTGTGGGGCTATGCTGCGATGACGGGTTTGGCAATCAGTGCGGTGCGTGCAGCTCTGATGTTCAGCGCGTTACAATTCGCAATGGCAAGCGGATCGAGCTACCGTTCGGCAAACATCTTGGCGGCAGTGGCGATGGTGATGCTGGCGGTGCGACCGTCGCTCATCATCGACGTCAGTTTTCAACTTTCGGTCGTTGCCGTCGCCTCGATAATCTATTGGGCTGTACCACTTTGCGCGAGTCTGCGCACCCGAAATCCGATACTCAACCTGCTCTCATCGACCGTCGTGATTGGCGTGGTCTGCACGCTGGCTACCGCACCGCTCGTGGCGCATTGGTTTGGGCGCGTGGCGGTGGTGGGCGTGGTGCTCAATCCATTAGTCGTCGTGTTGGGTTATATGCTTGTCACTCTGTCGGTTGCGACGATATTTGTGCCTGCCTCCTGGACGTGGATCGCACGCGCCGCAGGGTGGGTTGCCGAGGCTGAAAACCGATCAGTCGCGGTGGCAGCCCAGCTCGATTGGGCACATTTCACGCTGAATCTTGATTGGTGGGCTGTGGCGATAATTTATGCACTCGCGGTGATAATTACCGAGTTGGCGCGACGCAATCCCCGAAAAAAATCGTTATCTTTGCCCTACGTATGACATTCGACGAACTTGACATATTGCTGCGCGAAGAGGTGCAGACGGCAATCGAGGCAAACATCGAGCGTGATCCGCTGCGAGTGGCACTCGATCGGTCGGTTGTGGCGGCATCGGCGGTGGCGTCGGCGGTGAAATATCTGCAACGTGCGCGACGCAAATTGCCCTCCTATTATGAGGCGCGATGTATCATTCCGCAGCGAGCTTTCGAGCAGTCGTCAAGCGAAGAGACGGCAGCGCATAAACGAGGTAAAGGTGCTCATTGTCTTGATCTTACGTGCGGATTGGGCGTCGATACCTACTACCTTTCGAAACGCTTCGAGAGGGTGACGACCGTCGAGCGCGACGAGGTTTTAGCCGCCATCGCACGCGAGAATTTCCGACGTTTGGGCGCAACCAACATCGAGGTCATCTGCGGCTCTGCCGAGGAGGTTGTGGCGGCGGCTGAGGAGGGTACTTTCGACCAGATCTATGCCGATCCCGACCGTCGCGCGGCAGATGGACGACGACAGGTGTTGTTGGAGTGTTGCTCGCCCGATGTTGGGGCGTTAATACCTAAGTTACAGCAACTTGCACCGCGCGTGGTGATCAAAAACTCGCCCCTTTTCGATGTTGCCGAGGCGGAGCGATTGTTCGGCGAAAAGTGCCGCGTGGAGGTGGTGTCGCTGGCGGGCGAATGCAAGGAGGTGATCGCCGAATGGGACAAAACATACACCCATAACACACTGACAGCCACCGCGATAGGTATTGGCGAATTCAGCACTCCGAGCGACGCTCGCGTAGCTCCGACCTTCGCCACCGACCCCCGTTCGGCGCGTTATCTGCTCTCGCCCGACGTGGCTCTGCGCAAGGCGCGACTGAGCGCGACCTACTTCGCACAGACCGCTCCCGACGCGCGGGCGTGCACGGCTGATGGATTTTACCTCGCGGAGCAAATGCCCGATGGAGCGACGTTAGCTCGTGTGTATGAGATAGTTGCGGTGCAACCCTTTGCTCCCAAACAACTCAAACGCGATTTGGCACGCCGTTCGATACGTCGATTGACGGCTCTCAAACGCGACCTCTCGCTCTCGTCGTCGGAGATCTGCCGACGGTTGGGTGTCAGCGAGGGCGGCGACGTGTTGATGGCGTTCACCGAGTGCGGCGGCGAGGTGTGGGCAATAGAACTGAAAGAACTCACAAAGTGATGATAAAGAGGATTATACGTTTTTTGACGGAGGACTTTTTCCATCTGCGCGAGGAGGAGATCGAGAATCGCTTTCTGCGTTGGTCACTGCGTCAATACAAGCTGCTCTACTACACCGCACGTGGCGTTGTGGAGCACGATACGCTGACCCGCTCGGCGTCGCTCACGTTCTATACGCTGATGGCGATTGTGCCGTTAGCGGCGATCATCTTTGCGGTGATGAAGGGCTTCGGAATGGCTGAAAACCTCACCCGCGAACTCCACGCCGCACTGCCGCAGTTCCCCGAATTTATCAACTACATCGTAGGGTTTGCCAACAACGCCCTCGCCCGTACGCGCGGCGGACTGCTCGCAACACTCAGTGTGATGATGTTGTTTTGGGCGGTGATGAGGGTCTTTGCGTCGGTCGAAGCGGCATTCAACAACATATGGGAGGTCAAACGCTCGCGCGGTTTCGCACGCCAATTCAGCGACTATATCGCTGTGGTTGTGATAGTTCCCGTGCTGTGGCTCTCGTCGAGTGCCGTCATTCACAACCTCCACGAATGGTTCGGAATCAACGACTCAACATTCTATCACATCTGGACAAATGTGGTGTCGGTGGTACTCATTTGGGGTATGTTCACCTTCGTCTACATCGTGCTGCCCAACACCAAAGTGCGTTTCACGAGTGCACTGACTGCCGCGCTGGTCTGCGGCTCGGCATTCCTGCTATTCCAATGGGCGTACGTCGCACTGCAATCGTCGATGAGTGCCTACAACGCCATCTACGGTAGTTTTGCCGCCCTGCCGCTATTTCTGATATGGTTGCAGACGAGCTGGCAGATTGTGCTTTTCGGTGGCGAACTGGCGTTCGCTTACCAAAATATCAAGAAGTTCGAGCAGGAGCGCGAATCACTCCACATAAGCCACGAGAATCGTCGTAAAGTGATGTTAGCCACGATGTTAGTCATCACGCGCTCGTTCACCTCGGAGCAGGGACCGATGTCGTCCGAGCAGATCAGCCAGCGACTGAACCTGCCCTTGCGAATCGTGCGCGACGTAATTTTCGAATTGGAGCAGGCGGGGTTGATTCACCAAGTTAAGTGGGACGAGAACGACAAAGTTGCCTACTTCGCGCCCGCCAAAGATGTCCACAACATCACCCTCTACGACGTCATTACGACCGTCGAACAGCACGGCGAGGAGAGCATCGATATTCTCGAAAGCGACGAGGTGCGTTTGGTCGCTGCACAACTCGACGGGATCATCGACGAGGCTATGCACTCGCCTAAGAATCTGCCATTTACCGAAATTAAATAGCTTAAATATATGGGAAATTTCAAGGAAGATATTGCACGTGTCAAGGCGTTCGTTTTCGATGTCGACGGCGTGTTCACCGACGGCGGAATTATGCCGCTGCCCGACGGTGATTTCATTCGCAAATACAACGCCAAAGATGGCTACGCGCTGGTCTACGCCCACCGAATGGGCTACAAAGTTTGTATCATCACGGGCGGTCGTGGCGAGCTTCTGCGCCGCCGTTTCACCTACTACAAAGTGACCCGATTCATCGACGGCTGCACCGATAAAATCACTGAATTAAAGCGATTTATGGCTGACGAGGGATTGGACCCGTCGGAGGTGATCTTTATGGGCGACGACATTCCCGATTTGGAGTGTATGCGTGCTGTGGGTATTCCCGTAGCACCCGCCGACGCCTGCTCGGAGATCATCGAGGCGGCACGTTATGTGTCGGAGTTTGGCGGTGGTCGCGGCTGCGTGCGCGACATCATCGAGCAGACCCTCCGCGCCCAAGACAACTGGGCAAAGAACTGCGAAGGCGTTGCCGGCGACGTGACCTCGGCGTAGGTTATTCAAGATTCAAAATTCAAAATTCAAAATTAGATAATGACGCCAAAAATTAAAGCCCCGCTCGATGAGCGAGGCTTTGTTTGTTGTTGACACTGAGTTCAATATCTGCGGCTGGGGGGGTCGCGCAACAAAGTTTGCGCGAGCCGCAGATATTGCGCGAAATCAAAATTTCGCCAAACAATCCTGCATTTTGCATTTTGAATCTTGAATTTTGAATTGCAAGCTCGCTACTCCATAAATCCAATCGAAACGTAGGTCAGAATATCGGGCAGGGCGGTCTGCCAATAGATCCACGAGTGACCACCGTCGCGCACGCGGAGTTCAACGGGAATCTTATGCGAACGCAGTGCGCGAACGAAATCAATATTGCCGTCAAACAGATAGTCGTCGTCGCCACAATCGACTCTCAGGCGCACCTTGCGCAGTGCCGCAACCTGCTCGTCGCTCAGCGACTGTGCCAACTTAACGCCACTCAACGAGTCGAGGGTCGAGATGTATTCGTCTGTATATGAGCGGTTTTTGTTATAAGGTGTGCCACTCATTCGTGCGCTGATCGGGCAAGCCGACGAGAAGAGTTCGGGGTGGCGCATCGTGTAGAACATCGTGCCGTAGCCTCCCATCGACAGACCCGCAATAGCGCGCGTACGCTGACCCGAAACGATACGATAGGTGCTCTCGATATAGGGGATAAACTCCTCAATGAAGAATCGTTCGTAACACCAATTAGTCTGATCGAAGTAACCGAAATTCAGACCGTTATGGTCCTTACCCTCGCCCGAAGCGTCGGGCATTACGATCACCATCGGCACCGAACGTCCCTCCTTGATCACGCCGTCGATAATGCGCTTTGCGTTGCCCGACGTGGGCCACGAGGTGTGGGTTCCGTTTGCGCCGTGCAGCAAGTAGAGAATCGGATATGAGCGATCCGATTTGTCGTAACCGTCGGGCAGATAGATCGAATACTCCTTCTCAGCACCGAGCAGTTTGCTCTCCATTTTACACTCCACGAGGCGGCTCTGAGCCACCGCCGTTGCCGCCACAACGAGGGCTGCAACCAATAACATTAAACGTTTCATATTCATTCGTTTGCAAATTTATTCAGTATAGCGATCTCCTCCGCCCAACGGCTCTCGTCGGGGGTTTCGAGGATCAGCGGCAGGTCGTCGAAACGGGCGTCACGCGCGATAAAACGGAAGCAGTCCCAACCGATCTGACCCTCACCCAGCGGGGTGTGACGGTCGATACGGCTGCCGAGAGGTCGGAGGGCGTCATTGAGGTGCACACCGCGCAGATAGCTGAAACCCACCTCGCGGTCGAACTCCTCGAAGGTGCGCTCGCAAGCCAGCTCCGACGAGAGGTCGTAACCCGCTGCAAATGAGTGACAAGTGTCGAGGCAGATACCCACACGCGACTTATCCTCAACGCCATCAATAATGCGCTTCAAGTGCCAAAACGCGAAGCCCACGTTGGAGCCTTGACCCGCCGTATTTTCGATCACCGCCGTGACGCCTTTGGTGGCACGCAGGGCGATATTGATCGACTCCGCCACGCGATCCAGACACTCCTCGGTCGAGATCTTTTTGAGGTGCGAGCCGGGGTGGAAATTGAGGCGATCCAAACCGAGCTGCTCGCAACGCTGCATCTCGTCGATGAACGCCTCGCGCGAACGCTCCAAACCCTCCTCTTCGGGGTGACCGAGATTGATCAGATAGCTGTCGTGCGGCAAGACGTGTTTGGCGGCGATGCCCGCGGAGGCAAGTGCACGACCGAACGCCTCGATCGAGGTTGCGGTGAGGGGTGCCGAACGCCATTGGCGTTGGTTTTTGGTGAACAGAGCAAAGGCTGTTGCACCTATCTCTGTGGCATTTCGGGGAGCATTCTCCACTCCGCCCGACGCACTGACGTGAGCTCCAAAAAACTTCATACGAATCGTTGTTTTGCGGTTTACTGCATACAAAGCTACGATTATTTTGCAAAAGTCCATCACTCGCGCCAAAAGTTTTGTAAGTTATCGCCCTCGGAGCGCGTTTTATCAATATTTTTGGTTATCTTTGTACGAATGTTTACTTATAGTAAAACCATTTGAAATATGAACAAAAAGATACTCTACTCGATTTTTGCATTGGCGGCTCTGGCGGCTACCGAACGCGCGGCGGCGCAGTTCACCATCGACAACGTCAAAACACGCCCCACCTCGAAGGAGGTCGTAAACCATAAAGATACCGTAACCCGCTCGGAGGTGAGCACCGATTACTTCAATCAGGCTCGCTACCGCGCCGAGCGTGCAGCAATCCGCAAGGAGCGTAACAAATTCGAGTTCACCGCCTCGATTCAGGGCACGATGACCTCGTACAACGACGCGTGGATCGAAAACTCAGGCGGTGATAACGCCGTGGCGGCTCTGGCAAAGGTTTTGCTCAAACACAACTACAATAAGGGTAAGTTCACGATCGACAACAAGATCGACGCCAAGTTCGGCTACAACCGTATGAAGGTCGAAACAACGCTCGACGACGGATCGGTCGATAACAAGGGCGTATGGTTCAAGAATCAGGACGAGTTCCTGCTCGAAACCAAGCCCGCGATCAAGTTCTCGCAGAATTGGGATTTCAGTTCGATTATCAAGTTCCGTAGCCAATTTGCGTCGGGTTACAAGTCGCGTACCGAGCAGGAGTTGCAGCACCGCAAGAGTGAGATGTTCGCCCCCGCCTACTTCGATGTGTCGCTCGGTTTGACCTACTCGTGCCCCAAGAAGGGTTTCCCGATCAAGATCAACTTGGCACCTTTGGCAATGAACGCGACGTTCGTCAATAGCGAGTTGGTGCGCCAGAACGGCTACCTGTATGGTCTGATCAGTGCCGACAAGACCTCGAAATGGGAGGGCGGTTCGTCGGTGCAGATCGACTTCGACCGCAAGTGGGGCAAGCGCGAATGGTTCCGCTACCGCACCACGCTCTACACGTTCTCGGGTTGGATGACCAACATCGGACTCGACAACAAGGTGCGCAACTATGGCGATTACGTAGTGGCTTACGACAAGTGGGTCGCTGATGGTGAGAAGTCGGGCGAGAAGCCCGTACTGCCCATTCACCCGACGGTTCGTTGGGAGAATACCATCTCGCTCAAAGCGTCGAAGTATTTCACCACCGACATCTCGTTCCAGCTCTACTACAACCGCGCTCAGAATCTGAAAATTCAGACTCAGACGTTGTTGAGCGTCGGTCTGAGCTACACGTTCAAGAACAAATAATACGATGTATAAAAACTCACGAAATAAGGTCATCTATCCGCTGCTGTTAGCCATAGCCGTAGT
This sequence comes from Alistipes sp., assembly GCA_045638285.1. Taxonomy (GTDB): domain Bacteria; phylum Bacteroidota; class Bacteroidia; order Bacteroidales; family Rikenellaceae; genus Alistipes. The sequence goes on from JAZUBB010000012.1 coordinate 30,678, forward strand.
GGTGGGATTGATCGTCGGGCAGTCGATGGGTCGCAGCACCGCCGAGTCGCAGTTCCGACGTGTAATCTCGCACCTGCGCCCGCCCTACGACAAACTCAACAGCACGATGTCGCTGATTCAGAACGAGTATATCGACTCGCTCGATATGGATTCGATCACCGAGCAGGTGTTGCCGTTGATTGTGCAACAGCTGGATCCCCACTCGATGTATATCCCTGCGAAGGATATGCAGGCGGTCAATGAGCCGCTCGAAAGTGAGTTCGACGGTATTGGCGTGGTATTCAATATGGCGACCGATACGGTCATCGTACTCAATGTCGTGCCGTCGGGACCCAGCCAAAAGGCAGGTGTGCAGAATGGCGACCGAATACTGCGTATCGACTCACGCGAGGTGGCAGGACAGAAGATTCCGCAGGACAGCATTGTCAAGATGTTGCGCGGTCCGCGCGGTAGCGAGGTGCGACTGACGCTCGAACGACTGACCATAAAAGATACGATCAATGTGACGGTTACGCGCGACGCCATTCCGTTGAAGAGCGTCGATGCGGCGTTTATGCTCACCGACGACGTGGGTTTTGTGCGCCTGTCGGCTTTTGCCAAAAATTCGTATGCCGAGGTGCTGCGTGCCATCATCTTCCTGCGTGCCGAGGGTATGGAGAAACTCATCTTCGACCTGCGCGGCAATACGGGCGGTTTTCTCGATCAGGCGATACTGATTGCCAACGAGTTCCTGCCCGCGAAGTGTATGATCGTCTACACCGAGGATCGTCACGGCAAGCGAGTGGCGGAGTACTCGGACGGTCGTGGCGCAGCGACCGACATCGCGCTGGCGGTGTTGATCGACGAGGAGAGTGCCTCGTCGAGCGAGATCTTGGCGGGTGCGTTGCAGGACAACGACCGCGGTGTGATTGTGGGACGTCGTTCGTTTGGTAAGGGTTTGGTGCAGCAGCAGATACCCTTCGACGACGGCTCGGCTCTGCGACTGACCACAGCACGCTACTACACCCCGACGGGTCGCTCGATCCAAAAACCCTACAAGACGGGTGACGTCGAGGGCTACGACCGCGAAATCTACGAGCGTTTTGCTCACAACGAGATGTTCTCGGCAGACTCGATTCACCTCGACACGATGTTGCGCTACACCACACCCGCAGGTCGCACGGTCTATGGCGGTGGCGGTATTATGCCCGACCGCTTTATCCCGATGGATACCACCGACGTAACGCGCTACTACGTTGAAGTTGTGGGTCGTAACGTGCTCTATCGCTACTCGATCGACTATTGCGACCGCCACCGTCAGGCTCTGAACGAGGTGCAGACCATCGAGCAGTTGCGCACGTTGCTCGACTCGGACAAGCAACTGCTCAGCGACTTTGTGGCATACGCCTCGCGCAATGGAGTGCGCCCCGCGTGGGGAGATATTCGCCGCTCGCGCAAGCTGTTGGAGGCGCAGATTCGTGCCTACGTAGGTCGCAATACGGCTCTCGAAGATGCGGGTTACTACTCGGAGATTCACGCCGTTGATACTGTTGTTGCGGCGGCTATCGAGGAGCTGAACAAGATTGATAACACACTTAAACCCAACACAGTAGAAGATGGGAACTAAGATATTTGGCATTATTGCGTCGGCGGCTGTCGTGGTCGTCATCGCTCTCACATTGATCAACTACGGCAACTATCGCTCGCTGCTGCCCGAACGCCCCGCAAAGGTCGAAGAGGTGGCTGAGGCGATCGAAGTCGATACGTTGGCGGTGGATACGTTGGCGGTCGAAGCGGTTGATAGCCTCGCGCTCGTCGCACCAGCCGACACGCTCCAAATCGAACAATAAAACAAAAACAAAAATAAACAAAACTACCTGACCTATGTTAGAGGCAAAATACAAGTCATTCTACGATGAACTCCGACGTGGTGGCATAGACCGCAAACGTCTGATCACCGATCCGTTGCGTCTGTTCGCGCTGGGTACTGACGCAAGTTTCTATCGCCTTATTCCGCAACTTATCGTGCGTGCTACCACGACCGAGGAGATACAGAAAATCATCGCTGCGGCAACGCGCCACGATGTTCCCGTAACCTTCCGCGCGGCAGGTACGGCACTCTCAGGTCAGTCGGCTACCGACTCGGTGCTGGTAGTGACGGGCAAAGATTGGGAGGGTATCAAGATCGACCAGACGGGTGAGCACATCGAGGTGCAACCCGGTATCATCGGTGCGCGTGTCAACAAGTTGCTCGCGCCCTACGGTCGTAAGCTCGGTCCCGACCCCGCGTCGGTGCGCTCGGCAATGATCGGCGGTATCGTCGCCAACAACGCCAGCGGTATGAACGGTACGGACGAGAATAGCTACAAGACTATCGACTCGGTGCGTATCGTGCTTGCCGACGGTACGGTGCTCGATACGGGCGACCCCGCAAGCCGCGACGAGTTCCGCCGTACGCACCCTGAGTTCCTCGCACGTTTGGAGGAGATTCGCCGCCGCGTGGCTGATAACGAAGCACTTACGGCTCGCGTACACAAGAAATACAGTATCAAAAACACAACGGGCTTGGGACTGAACTCGCTGGTCGATTACACCGATCCGTTCGAGGTGATCACCCACTTGATGGTCGGCTCGGAGGGTACGTTGGCATTCATCGACTTAGTGCGCCTCTCGACCCTCGAAGCTATGCCCTGCAAGGCGAGCGCAATGCTCTATTTCAACGATATGCGTACGGCGTGCGAGGCTGTTCAGCAGTTGAAAGGCTCGCCCGTGGGTAGTGTCGAGCTGCTGGACCGTCTGGCAATCCGCTCGATCGAGCATATGGAGGGTATCCCCGCATTTATCCACACGCTACCCGAGGATGGCACGGCACTGCTGATCGAAACGACGGCACGCGACAAGGCTCAGCTCGATGCCAACATCAAGGCTATCAATGCGTTGATTCACCCCGAGCAGCTGGCTGCGCCGATCGAATTCACGGACAAACCCGAGGAGTACTCGAAGTATTGGAAGATGCGTTCGGGTGTCTTTCCGTCGGTGGGTGCAATGCGCCAGCCGGGTACGTCGTGTCTGATCGAGGACGTGGTGTTCCCGATGGAGGTGCTGCCCGACGCTACGATCGACCTGCAACACAAGATTGCCGAATATGGTTACGAGGACGGTGTGATCTACGGTCACGCCATCGAGGGTAACTACCACTTTATCATCAACGAGGACTTCTCGAACCCCTCGCGCGTGAACCACTTCGACTGCTTCCTGCACGACATCGCTCGTCTGGTGGTCGAGAAGTATGACGGTTCGCTCAAAGGCGAGCACGGCACGGGTCGCAACATCGCTCCCTACGTTGCCTACGAGTGGGGCGAGGAGCTGTGGCAGGTGATGAAGGACTTGAAGGCTCTGTTCGACCCCAACAACGTGCTCAATCGTGGCGTGATCTTCAACGACGACCCCAAGTGTAATATGAAGAACTTGAAGTCGATGTCGCTGACCAACAAGAACGTGGATCGTTGTATCGAGTGCGGATTCTGCGAGGTCAATTGCCTCACGTGCGGCCTCACTCTCTCGGCACGTCAGCGTATATCGTCGCAGCGCGAGATCTCGCGTCTGCGTGCGTCGGGCGAGAACCCCGAACTGCTCAAAGCATACCTCAAAGAGTACAAATATTATGGCGAGCAGACCTGCGCCGGCGACGGTCTGTGTTCGACCTCGTGCCCCGTACAGATCAACACCGGTCACCTGACCCACGACCTGCGCGAAGCTCAGGCTACACCCACTACCAACAAGATCGCCCAGTGGACTGCCGACCATTTCTCGATCCTTACGTCGGGTGTGCGTGTGGGTTTGAAGGGCGTCAATGGTCTGCGCGTAGTCTTTGGTAGTCAGCTCTTTGGTGCTATGGCACGCGGTGTGCGCACGCTCAGTGGCGGTGCCATTCCTCTGTGGACTCGCGCTATGCCGCGCGGCTCGAACGGTCCCAAGCAGGGCGAGGTGAATGAGGCTAACCCCCGCAAGGTGGTCTATTTCCCAAGCTGTATCAATCAGGTGATGGGTACCTCGGCAATGGACGCAACCAAGGAGCCTCTGCACCGCGTAATGGAGCGCGTAATGCGCCGCGCGGGATTCGAGATGATCTACCCCGAACGTATGGAGCACCTCTGCTGCGGTACGATCTGGGAGAGTAAGGGCTTCCCGAAGCAGGCGGACGAGAAATCGGCTGAGTTGGAGGCTGCTCTGCGCAAGGCGTCGAACGACGGCGAGTATCCGATCGTGTGCGACCAGAGCCCCTGCTTGTATCGAATGAAGAGCGTGATGAAGGGTCTGAAACTCTACGAGCCTGCCGAATTTATCGTCGAGCACTGCGCCGAGCACCTGACCTTCAAGCCTGTCGATGAGCAGATCGCACTGCACTACACCTGCTCGATGCGCAAGATGGGCAAGACCGACTATCTGCTGCGCTTAGCTCAGATGTGTACTTCGGGAGCGATGGTTCCTGAGGAGGTTGGTTGTTGCGGATTCGCGGGCGATCGCGGATTCACCTTCCCTGAGGTCAATGCCTACGCACTGCGTAAATTGCGCCCGCAGGTGGAGGCAAAGGGTATCAAGGCGGGTTACTCGAACTCGCGTACGTGCGAGATCGGTCTGTCGACCAATTCGGGCGTGCCCTACTCGTCGATCGTCTATCTGGTCGATCGCTGCACCGAGTAGGCGCGACTCCTGCATATTATACTATTAAAGCCACGCCCAAAAGAGGTGTGGCTTTTTTGTTAATTCAACAAGCACCCACCCGATTGGGTGGGATTTGCTTTTTTTTGTTTGCTATTACTTAATCCAAGTTCGGCGGCTGGGGCACGCCATTTTGGGCGTGTTTTGCTTTCCCCGCAAGTAAAGCGCACTCGGTGGCGGGGGCGGCGTGACTGAAAGTTGCGGGCAACACCGAGTGTGACGAAATCGAAGATTTCGCAATCGCGCAGTTTGTTGATAAATGTCGCCGAAGATTTGCTGAAAGTGAACTTTTTTATGCGTACCTTTGTGCTGTTATGGAATCGAAGATACTCGCAGGATTGAACCCTGCTCAGAGGGCGGCTGTGGTCAACTACACCTCGCCCTCGCTCATCATAGCGGGTGCAGGCTCGGGCAAGACGCGCGTGCTCACCTCCCGCATTGCCTATATGATCGAACAGGGCGTAGCTCCCCATTCGATCCTCGCCCTCACGTTTACCAACAAAGCCGCCGCCGAAATGCGCGAACGTATCGAACAGATGGTCGAGGGCGGCAAGAGTCGCTATATACGTATGGGCACGTTTCACTCGGTTTTCTCGCGCATTTTGCACAACGAGGCGGAGCGAATCGGCTTTCCGCAAACCTTCACCATCTACGAACCGTCGGACTGCCGCAACCTCATCAAGAGCATTCTCAAAGAGTTGAATCTGAGCGACGATAACTACAAACCGCAGCAGGTTTGCTCACGTATCTCGCTGGCTAAGAACAAGTTGATCACTCCTGCGGCGTATGCTGCCAACGCTGCTTTTGCTGCCGAAGATCGCCAGCGCAAGCAGCCCCAATTTGCCGAGATATACGACATCTACTGCCGTCGTTGCAAGCAGAACGGAGCAATGGATTTCGACGATCTGCTGTTGCAGATCAACATTCTGTTCCGCGATTGCCCCGACGTGCTGGCACGCTATCAGGAGCAGTTTAAGTATATCTTAGTCGATGAGTATCAGGACACTAACTACGCTCAGTATATCATCATTCGTCGCTTGGCGCAGTACAATCCTAATGTCTGCGTGGTGGGCGACGATGCGCAGAGTATCTACTCGTTCCGTGGCGCGAATGTCGAGAACATCTTGAACTTCAAACGCGACTTCCCGATGGCTCAGGTCTTCAAGTTGGAGCAGAACTATCGCTCGACGCAAACCATTGTAAATGCGGCAAATAGCGTCATCGCACGCAACTCGAACCGACTGGATAAAGAGTGTTTTTCGGCAGGCGCAGTGGGCGAAAAGATCCGCGTCATCAAATCATACACCGACCGCGAAGAGGCGGAACTGATGGCAGACGATCTGCGTCGCACGGTGCTCGACGAGGGCGACGAGTGGAGCGAGGCTGCGGTGTTGTATCGCACTAATGCTCAGTCGCTTGTGGTCGAGGAGGCGATGCGCCGTCGCGGTATCCCCTACCGAATCTACAAGGGCAATTCGTTCTACGACCACAAGGAGATCAAGGACCTTTTGGCATATATTCGTCTGGTTGTCAATCCGTTAGACGACGAGGCTTTCCGTCGCATTGTGAACTATCCCGCGCGAGGAATTGGCGAGGCGACCGTTGCGAAGATCGCTGCGTTGGCGGCGTCGGAGGGCAAAAGTATGTGGGAGGCTGTCGATTCGTTGCTCGCACATCCCGAAATCGACCCCGCTAACCGCCTGATTGCCAAAAAGGTGAGCGAGTTTGTGCAGTTGATCCGCGAGCTGTCTTTGGCACGCACCGAGAAGAGTCTCTACGAGTTGGGTTTGGAGATTGCAACCCGTTCGGGCATCATCGGCGTGTTCCGTATGTCGCCGTCGCCCGAATCGACCAGCGCGCTGGACAATATCGAGGAGCTGTTGAACACAATGCAACTATTTAAGGAACAGCGCGATGCGCAACTTCGCAACGGCGAATTGGACGAGGGCGAAGGCGAGGCGACGATCGACGAATGGTTGCAGAACGTAATGCTCCTGACCGATATGGACAAGGACGATCCCGACGACCGAAACAAGGTTACGTTGATGACCGTTCACGCGGCTAAGGGATTGGAATTCAAGTATGTATACATTGTCGGAATGGAGGACGACCTCTTTCCGTCGCAGCGTGCCGTCGAGTCGATGGAGGGTATCGAGGAGGAGCGTCGCCTGTTCTATGTGGCACTGACGCGAGCCAAATGCAAGGCGGTGCTGTCGTTCTCCGAAACGCGATTCAAGTGGGGCTCGATGGAGTTCTGCCGACCGAGCCGTTTTTTGGGCGAAATCGACCGTCGCTATCTCGATGTTGCGTTCGACTTGGAGGGTGAACGCCACGTCGATCGTAGCGAGCAACCCTCTGCTATTGAGCAACTTCGCGCACGTTTCGACTACCGATACAAGAACGGTGCGCAACCCTCGTCGGGTGGTCAGCGCGACACGTACGAGCGTCGTGGCGAGCGTGGTGAACGACCGAATTACGGCACTCAGCGTGGCTCGTTCGGTGGCGAACAACGTCCCCGACCCTCGATGGTTGTCGAGCCTGCACGCCCCGCAAATCTGCGTCGAATTTCGGGTTCGGGCGCGGTGGCAGGTGCTCCTTCGGGGGGCGGTAATGCGACCAACCTCTGTGCCGGAATGCGCGTCGAGCACACCAAATTTGGTGCGGGCGTGGTGCTCGGTGTCGAGCCCTCGGCAACCGACACGAAGGTCACGGTGCGCTTCGACGATCCGCAGATCGGCAAGAAGAGTCTGCTGGCTAAGTTCGCCAAACTCAAAGTGTTAGCATAACCCAAAACCGAAAATAATGACCATCAAAGAGCGATATGCAGGCGTGCTCGGTTGGTTCGCGGCGAATATGCCCGAAGTCGAAACCGAGCTCCACTACGAGAATCCCTACCAGCTGTTGGTGGCGGTGATTCTCTCGGCGCAGTGCACCGACAAGCGCGTCAATCTGACCACGCCCGCGCTGTTCGAGCGTTTTCCGACCCCGCAGGCGATGGCTGAAGCGTCGGCGGAGGAGATTTTTCCCTACATTCGCAGCATTTCGTACCCCAACAACAAGGCGAAAAATCTGGCGGCAATGGCGCGTATGTTGGCGGGCGAATTTGGGGGTGTAGTGCCCGACGATATCGACCAACTGCAACGCCTGCCGGGTGTGGGTCGCAAGACCGCAAATGTCGTTGGTGCAGTCATTTACAACAAATTTGTGATGCCCGTCGACACCCACGTTTTTCGTGTTGCGGCGCGTATCGGACTCAGCCGCAACGCCCGCACACCGCTCCAAACCGAGCAACAACTCACCTCGCATATCCCCGCCGAACTGCTGCCCAAAGCGCACCATTGGTTGATTCTTCACGGGCGTTACGTCTGCACGGCTCGCAAGCCCCATTGTGCGGAGTGCGGACTGCGCGAGTGGTGCCGTTCGGTTGATCGTTGCGAGTAAATTCGGGCGCACTCATCTCACGCGCGCGATTAATAAAGAGGTGTAAAATTTGATTTTTACGCGAAAAGTCGTATATTTGTAAATTGACAAGGTGTGTAATCACACGTAACAATATGCAAAAAACGATGAAAACAACTTTCGCAAAATATCTGCACCTCGTGGTGCTGCTGGTGGCGGCTATCCTCGTCGGAGCGTGCACACCGACGCCCGTCCCTGAACCCGATCCGTCTGATCCTGAGGACGTTCAAGTCAATAAGTGGACCTACCAAATTCTCTCGTACTACTACCTCTGGAACGAGGAGGTCAAGGCGATTAAACCCGCTTACGAGAATGATTACGTGTCGTTTTTGGACAATATCCTGCTTGCGGTGAAGGTCAACACGCTCGATGGCAAAACCTACAACGGCTCGCGCTCCTTCTACTCCTATATCACCAGCACGCCCGTGACACGCGCAGGGAGTTTCGAGTTCGCGCCCACGTACGGAATGAGTATCCGCGCATACGCCTTCAATATTCAGGCACAAACGGGCAGTACGTTACGCTATTTCGCACGTATTCAATATGTTACGCCCAACTCTCCCGCCGCAAAAGCGGGTCTGAAACGTGGCGATTGGATCGGTCGTATCGACGGCAAGCAGATCCTTGCGACCAATTTCAGCGACATCAACAAGCTCCTGCCGACCAATTCGTCGTCGGTCAAGGTGCTGAAATGTTCGTTCACCGCCAATGCGACGCAGGACGGTGTGATCTTCAAAGAGGAGGACGAGAGCAAGGCTGTGACGCTGACTCGCACGACGGTCGAGGAGAACCCGATCCATACCTATAAAGTGCTGACTACCAACGGCGGAGCAAAGGTTGGATACCTGCTTTTCAATCAATTCAAGCGCGGTTACGACGAGAGCGACCTCGAAAATTCGGACGAGTACGAACAGCAGTTGCGCACGATTTTCGCCGAATTCAAGAGCGCGGGTATCGAGGAACTGGTGCTCGATTTGCGCTATAATGGCGGCGGCTATGTGTCTACGGCTCAGTTGCTTTCGAGTATGATTGCCCCGCAGTCGAAACTCGGCTCAAAGTGGTTGGAGTGCCGCCCCAACTCGTCGCGCAAATCAATTTGGTACAACCTGCTGACCGCCACCGAGGTGAGCGATTGCAACCTCTCGCTGCCGCGTCTGTATGTGATTGCGTCGGAGAGCAGCGCGTCTGCCAGCGAGCTGATGATCAACAACTTGCGCGGTTTAGACGTGGAGGTGATCCACATCGGATCGACCACCGTGGGCAAGGTCGTCGGTATGGAGGTGATCGACCACCTGCTCAACAGCACCGACAAGGCAATTTTCGGCAACTACCGCTACACGCTCCACCCCGTGAGCTTCCGTTCGTACGACGCCAAGGGCACATCGGACTACGAGAATGGTCTGAAACCCAACCACTTCTACGACGAATATATGGACGAGCGGTCGCTCCGTTGGCTCGAATGGGGCGAGTTGGGTAACCCGTCGGAACCGATGTTGCGAATCGCGCTCGACAAGATCGACGGCGTAACGACGACCCTCGCTGCACCTCGCGTGGGTAAGATTGACGTGGGTGCGGTTGCGTGCCCCAACATCTTGCAGACCAACTCGTTACGCGGAACAATCGCTGCACCGAGCGACAACTTTTACACCGAATAACAACGAAAACTAACCGAATATAATGAACAACACCGCAAAAGAGGTCGTGCTTTCGACCGAGGATCTCGACCGATTGAAACTGATGTTGGCACCTGCCGCACAGCGAATCATAATCCTTTCGCACACCAATCCCGATGGCGACGCCGTAGGTTCGTCGTTGGCGTGGTGTCGAGTGTTGCAGTCGATGGGGCACGAGGTTATGTGCGTGGTTCCCAATCGTTTCCCCTATTTTCTGAATTGGATCAAAGGAATCGACGAGGTGCATATTTTCAAGGAGAAACCTGAGGAGATCGCCGCGGCAATCAAGCAGGCAGATCTGATTTTCTGCCTCGATTTCAACACCCTCTCGCGCCTCGAAGCTCTGAGCGACGCGATCAACGAAAACAACTCGGCAAAACGCATTCTGATCGACCATCACCTCTCACCTCCAAAGGGTTACGACCTGATGTTCTCGCACCCTGAGTCGAGTTCGACATCGTATCTTGTGGCGTTGATCATCGAGCGTCTGTTCGGCTGGAAGGTGGTGACGCGCGAGATGGCAGAGGCTCTCTATGTGGGTATGATGACCGATACGGGCAACTTCTCGTTCTCGACGCTGACGCCCGAACTCTTCCGCACGGTGGCAAAGTTGCTCGAAACGGGAATCCACATTCCGACGCTCTACAACAACGTTTATAACGGTTATACGGAGGGTCGTGCGCGTCTGTTCGGCTATGTGATCGATAAGAAAATGGGCATTATCCACAACGGCGAGGTGGCTTATATGTCGCTGAAAGAGAATGAGATGCGTCGTTACGGATTCCAGCAGGGCGATAGCGAGGGCTTTGTCAACTACCCGCTGACGGTCAAGAAGATGAAGATGTCGGCGATGTTCCTCGCAACGCGCAAATTCATACGTATTTCGTTGCGTTCGCGCGGTGCGGTCGATGTAAATATCTTTGCGCGTCGCTACTTCGAGGGCGGTGGTCACGCCAACGCTGCGGGCGGCAAGTCGTTCCGCACGATGGAGGAGACGATCGAGCACTTCCGCACGTCGGTCGAGGAGTATTTTGCCGAGATCGAGGGCACAACGCCCCAAACCGAAGGTACGACGAAGTAAGCTAACAGCACAACATTCGATAGATGAAACGACTCTTTTTGATCGACGCTTATGCGTTGATTTTCAGATACTACTACGCATTTATGACGCGCCCGATGCGCAACCGCGAGGGATTGAACACCTCGCCCGTTTTCGGGTTTGTCAAGTTCCTGCGCGACATTTTGCGCCGCGAGCAGCCCGACTGCTTGGGTGTCGCTTTCGACCCAAAGGGTGGCTGCTTCCGTCGTGAGATTTTCCCTGAGTATAAGGCAAATCGCTCGGCGACACCAGAGGATATCCACGCTGCGGTGCCCTACATCAAGCAGCTGTGCGAAGCAATGCGTATTCCTGTACTCGAAGTGGCTGGCTATGAGGCAGATGACGTGATCGGAACGTTGGCACACAAGGCGGCAGACGAGGGTTTCGAGGTCTTTATGGTCACGCCCGACAAAGACTACGGTCAGCTTGTGACCGACCGCGTGAAGATCTACAAACAGAAGGGCGAGGGCATTGAAATCATTGATCGTGAGGCAATTAAGGAACACTATGGATTCGACGAGCCGCTGCTTGTGCGCGATGTGTTGGCACTGTGGGGCGACGCGTCGGACAACATTCCGGGAGTGCAGGGCATTGGCGAAAAGGGCGCGATAAAGCTTGTAAATCAGTTCGGTACGGTCGAGCAGATACTCGAACATACCGACCAGCTGACTCCGAAACAGCGTGCAAATGTCGAGGCGGGTGCCGAGCAGTTGTTGCTGTCGAAACGTCTGGCGTCGATCGTCTTGGACGTTCCGATCGAGTTCGATGCCGAGGCTCTGCGCGTCGAACAACCCGACACAACGGCTCTCCGTAAGCTCTATAACGAGTTGGATTTCAATATGTTTGCTCGTGAGTTACCACCCGATCCGACGGGTCTGACCGAGGCTCCTGCACCCACGCAGGCGAAGCAGACGCAGCTGATTCAGGCGACTATGGAAAAGTCGCGTGCAAAGCGTGCCGCGTCGTTGGCGGGTCAGGGCGATATGTTCGCGGCGATGGAGGCAGCGAGTGACGAGCCGAACGCTCCCGATAGTGGGCTCGCGGCAACTCCGACCGAGAGTGAAACGATCGCGGACGCGCAACAATCTCTGTTTGAGGGAGATGGAATCTATGCAACGGCGGCAACGACCCCGCATAAATACCACATCGTGCGTACGGCTGACGAACTTCGTGCGTTGGTCGAGCGACTTGCGAAGGCTGAGGAGTTCTGTTTCGACACCGAAACTTCGGGCTTAGATTTTTTCAATGACCGATTGGTCGGAATGTCGTTTGCCGTCGAGCCGCACGAGGCGTGGTACGTGGCTTGGCAGAGCGATTTTGCGGAGATAATTCGTCCGCTGATGGAGAACGAGCGCATTGCCAAAATCGGTCAGAACATCAAGTTCGACGTGATGATGTTGCGTGCGGCGGGCGTCGAGGTGCACGGCACGAAATACGACACGATGATCCTGCACTATCTGCTTGATCCCGAATCGCGCCACAATATGAACGTATTGGCACAGAGATACTTAAACTACTCACCCATCGAGATCGAAACGTTAATTGGTCGCGGGGCAAAGCAGCTCACAATGGATATGATTGCAGTCGATCGCGTGGCAGAATATGCCGCCGAGGACGCTGATATAACGTTGCAGTTGAAGCACGTTCTATGGTCAAAAGTGTGTGCCGAGGGGTTGCAATATCTCTATGCGCAGATCGAGGAACCGATGATCGACGTATTGGCGGATATGGAGTGGACGGGCGTGCGAATCAACTCCGAATCGCTGGAAGAATACAAGATAGAATTGCAAAAAGAGCTCACCGACCTCGAATGGAAAATCCGCGAATTGGCGGACGAACCGACCCTCAATGTCAATTCGTCGCGTCAGTTGGGCGAGGTGCTCTTTGCGAAGTTGCGCATCGACCCCAAGCCGCGAATGACCAAAACCAAGCAGTTCCGCACCGACGAGGAGTACATTCAGTCGCTGGCAAACCGCCACCCGATCGTGGGTCTGATCCTCGAATATCGTGGTGTCAAAAAGTTGCTTTCGACCTATGTCGAGGCTCTGCCTGCATTGATCAATCGTCGTACGGGACATATTCATACATCATATAATCAGGCAGTTACGGCTACGGGGCGATTGTCATCGACAAACCCCAACCTGCAAAATATTCCGATCCGCGACGAGCGTGGGCGACGTATCCGCGCGGCGTTCATTCCCTCGGACAGCGACCACCTGCTGCTCTCGGCGGACTACTCGCAGGTCGAGTTGCGACTGATGGCACACCTGAGCGACGACGCAAGTCTGATCGAGGCTTTCCGCGAGGGTCAGGATATTCACAGCGCAACGGCAGCACGACTCTTTCACTCAGATATTCAGTCGGTTACGAGTGAGCAACGCCGCCGAGCAAAGACCGCAAACTTCGGTATCATCTATGGCATTTCGGCGTTCGGTCTGGCGCAGCGTCTGGACATCTCGCGCACCGAGGCGAAGGAGATTATCGAGGGCTATTTTGCCTCCTACCCGAAGGTCAAGGAGTATATGGATCGTGCGGCGGAACAGGCTCGTAATGAGGGTTTTGTATCGACAATTTTCGGTCGCCGTCGCTACCTGAACGACATCAACTCGCGCAACGCTGTGGCGCGTGGCGTGGCGGAACGAAACGCCATCAACGCCCCGATTCAGGGTAGCGCTGCCGATATTATGAAGTTGGCGATGGTCGAAATGTACCGTCGAATGCGCTCGGCAGGATTGCGCTCGCGTATGATTTTGCAGGTGCACGACGAAATCGTTATCGACCTCTATCGTCCTGAACAAGAGCAGGTTGCGAAGATCGTAGTCGAGGCGATGGAGCAGGCGGCGCGACTGAGCGTGCCGCTGACGGTGGACTATGGCGTGGGCGAAAATTGGCTCGAAGCACATTAAAATATAAAATTGTAACAAAATGCGACTTCTAATACAACGAGTACGCGAGGCGTCGGTCACGATCGAGGGCGAGGTGCGCTCGCAGATCGGGCAGGGTTTGCTCGTTCTGGTGGGCATCGAGGAGGCTGACGGCGACGAGGATATCGAGTGGCTGGCGGGCAAATTGTTGCGCCTGAGAATCTTCGACGACGAGCAGGGAGTGATGAATCTCGATGTGCAGCAGGTGGGTGGTGAGTTGCTGATTGTCAGTCAGTTCACCCTATTTGCATCGACGCGCAAGGGCAACCGACCGTCGTATATCCGCAGCGCGGGCGAGGCAATTTCGCGTCCGCTTTATGAGCGATTTGTGCGCCGCGTCGAGGAGCTTTCGGGGCGTGCGGTCGGCACGGGCGAGTTCGGTGCCGATATGCAGGTAGCACTCGTCAACGACGGTCCCGTAACGATTTGGATCGACTCACGAAATAGAGAATAACGAATCGAAAAATTTTGTATATTTGTTGAAACAATAAAAACAGAATTGCCTATTGATTGCATAGATAAACGATTGAAACATAACTTGTTGCGTTACGCGTAACGCACAATATACATATAAAAAGCGTTAGCTTTGTTCACTTGCTTTCTGAAAATCTGGTAAATTTTTGCGAAACAACCAAGGAACGAAGTTTGACGCTCACGTCGTATGGCGTGGGCTTCATTCTCTATTTGGTTGTAAGGGTTTACCAGAGCCTCAGAAAGCAGATGGACGAGTTGAATCCCACGTTTTTTGTGCCTTAATTTTAACCTGCGCTAAGGGGATTCGGCGCAACCAAAACGACAACAAAAAAATGAAGAAGATCTTTGTCCCTGCGCTCATTATCAGCGCATTGGCACTCTCATCGTGTGCCACTATTTTCTGCGGCTCGAAGGCGAAGGTGACCTTCGAAAGCAACATCGACCAAACAGCTGACCTTACCATCGACGGTCGCAAACATTCGGCTGTGACCTTCCCCTACACCACCAAAATCAAGCGCGGCTTTGACGAAACGGTCGTGAAGGCGGAGGCTGAGGGCTACGAAACCCAAAGCATTTACATCGACAAAAAGTTCAACGCAGTATCGGTGATCAATTTGTGCGATATTTTAGGTTGGGGCATTGACGCTGCAACGGGCGCAATTACAAAACCCGAAAATAACACCTATCAGATTGATTTTGTGCGTAAACCCGTCACAACTCCCACCGAAGAATAGTCTACAAGATAGCGCAATTTCTGCGCAATCGTCATACGCGGTGGCAAACGCCGCCGCGTATACTTCTTATACATATATAAAAAACAACTCCCCAATCCATAGGATCAGAGAGCAACTTCGAACATTTTAATATATATTGTCGCGGTCTGTGCACCGACACGCGTTTAATTTCAAAAAAAACGAGGATTCGGAGGGTGGTCGATTAAAGCACTACGCTTTAACCCAAGCGATCTCCTATGCTTCTCAGCATCACGACCGCGCCCTGCCGACGTCCTCTACCAACCTAAAACTACTAACCTAAATGAACCTTAAAACTTCGCTGCAAAGGTAAAGCGAAATTTTGGTTCGTGCAAATATTTCTTAAAAAATTTTCAAAAAATAGTAATTTTTTTTAGTATTGGTCGCTTTTCGCGCCTAAATGGGCTAAAATCAAGCCGATCGAGAGCTTTTCGATAAACAGAAAGGAGTCTACCGTGCAGGCAGGCTCCTTTTCGTTATATGAATTTTAAACTTGCTATTTCAAAAAATATATCTTAATTTTGTATATCACTAATTCAAACAAAAGTTGCCTATGGTTAAATAACTAACTTTAAGGACATATTAAAATAAAAAGCGTTAGCTTATATTTCGGGATTCTGAAACTTCCACAATAATCAAGTCCCCACGGAATAAAGTTTGACGCTCACGCTGTGTATCGGCGTGGGCTTTATTCCGTATATGGGGGGACAAAGGTTGTGGAAGACCGCAGAATCCAATATCGGCAATTTAGTCCGCGCTTTTTATTTATTTCCTATTTGATCACCGAGGACTAGGATCTATTAAATCAAATTTAGTAATATGAATGCTTATTTAAAAAAAGGTCTTGCGATAACCCTTCTAATCGGTGCTATTTGTATGTTTAGCAGTTGCTCATCTCCTGAATCTATTGCCAAAAAAGATGCGAAAGAGATGGCAAAGGCGATGAATAAACAGAATGCTCGTGCAATGGAAAAAGCAATGAAACAACAAGAAAAACATTTATCTCGTTATCGAGAAGATAGAGATAAGTATTTCAGATATTCAGATGCTTATAAAGAAGAAATACAAAAACACAATTATTAAATCTTATTATTATGGAAAGAATTAAAAGTAGTTTGACTCTTATTATTACAGGAGTAGTTGGTCTTTTTCTGTTGTCTAACGGAATTGAAACACTCAATGACCCTTACATTGAATCATTAGATATGGGATTCTCTCATACGATTGCTGTTTGGTTTGGAATTATTGGTGGTGGTATAATGATTCTCGCTGGCTTATTAGGTGTATTTGCATTGTTTGCAAAAGGCAATAACAAAGAGGAAAATAATAATTAACCAACTATATTGAATGAAAAACAAAGGAGCCTACCTTTCGATAGACTCCTTTTTATTATTTTTATTTCTACTCCTCGTCGCTCTCGATATAGGGGCGGGCGGTGGTGTAGCCCTCCCACTTCTCGACCACAGCCTTGAAGTCGGGCGGCAGCTCGCTCTCGAAGTAGACCTCCTTGCCCGTGCGTGGGTGCACAAAACCGAGCGAGCGGGCGTGCAGGGCGTGGCGCGGCATCAGCGCAAAACAATTCTCGATAAACTGCTTATATTTCGAGAAGGTCGTACCCTTCAAAATGCGGTCGCCACCGTAGCGTTCGTCGTTGAACAGCGGGTGACCGATATGCTCCATATGTACACGTATCTGGTGGGTGCGACCCGTTTCGAGGCGGCACTCGATCATCGTCACGTAGCCATAGCGACGCAGCACGCGCCAATGCGTCACGGCGTGCTTGCCCTCGCTACCGTCGGGGTAGCACGCCATCTTCATACGGTGCGTGCGGCTGCGACCGATATGACCCGTCACCGTGCCCTCGTCCTCCTCGAAGTTACCCCACACCAGCGCAACATAGCGGCGCGAAATCGAGTGGTCGTAGAACTGCTTGGCAAGGCGAGCCGCGGCGTCCTCGTTCTTGGCGATCACCAGCAGACCCGACGTATTTTTGTCGATACGGTGAACCAGTCCCGCACGCATATCGTGTCCCTGAAACATCGGCAGGTTGCGCAGGTGGTAGGTCAGCGCATTGACCAGCGTACCCGACCAATTGCCACAACCGGGGTGCACCACCATACCGGCGTGCTTATTGACCATAATGATGTCGTCGTCCTCGTGAACAATATCGAGCGGAATATCTTCGGGGGTGATTTCGACCTCGCGGCGGGGGTAGGGCATCACGATCGAGATGCGGTCGAGCGGTTTGACCTTATAGCTCGATTTGGCGGGGGTGCCATTGACCAGAATATTGCCATTATCAGCGGCGGTTTGGATACGGTTGCGCGACACGTGCTCCATACGAATCGTCAGAAATTTGTCGATTCGCATCATCGCCTGTCCTTTATCGACCGTCAGCGCAAAGTGCTCAAACAGTTCGTCACCCGAACGTTCGCCCGCACCTTCGTCGCCCTCCTCATCGAGCAGCAGGATATCCTCGTCGTCGTTGATCATCGGTCATCGGGGTTTTTATTCAAAGAATGTTGTTTCGGAGTCGGCAGGGTCGGCGGTGGCAGGCTCCTCAACGGGCGTTATCACCTCACCCTCAGGAATATACTGCTCGCCACGAGCTACGGCAGCCAACGAATCGGCAGCGCGACGCTCAGCCTTATATGCCGCCTCTATCACCATCAGCGAGTCGGTGATCTGAGCCTCACGCAGCTCGCGTTCGCCCTCCAAACGGCGGGCAGCACGATCCGACACTGCGCTCTGTTTTTCGATCTTCTCAGGATCGAGTGTCAGGTGCAGATCGACACGCTGACCCAGCGAGAGCACCTTGTTCTGCTGGGGCGATTGCAGGTAGACACGTGCGTCCTTGCGGTCGAGCACCTCGATACCCTCGTCGAAGAGCACGCGACCCACATTCAGACCCACCTCCCAAAGACGGCTCTTAGCCTCTTTCAGAGGGAAACCGATCACCTTCGGGACGCTCACCGCGCCACTCTCAGCCGACACACCCACAACCAGCGTAATGCCCGAACCTGCCTCAGCCTCGATGTTGTCGTTGCGCGTGATCACCTGATCGCGGAAACGCTCCTCCAACACGTTGTTCGTAGCCATATCCGACTGGTAGATCAGCTCGGCAATCTCCAAACCTGCAATTTCGAGGTTATTTTTCGCCTGACGCAACGAGTAACCCGTCACGTAGGGGATTCGTACCGACTTCTGCGCGAACGAGTTGATGGTCACATAGACCTTGCGACCGGGCTTGACGGCAACCTCCGCCTTGGGGTTCTGCTCCAAGACGATACCACCGTCATAGACAGGCACATAGAGCGAGTCATTGACGATGATTTCGAGGTCGTGTTTCTTAGCCAAATGCTCGGCGTCGCCAATCGAGATACCCGTAAAATCGGGCACCGAGCAGCGCGAGCCGTGGCGTGTGCCGAGCTGCATCAGGTAGTGCGCCGCAACGAGCATTGCAACGATTGCCAATACGATCCACACCAACGTGCGCAACACGGGTGATGTGCGGAAAGTTTCGTATGTTTTCTTAATAAAACTCATAACTATTTGGGTTTTAGTCGTTTTCGTTCGTTATTTCGGGGCGTTGCGATACAAGTAGACCGCAATTGCAGCATAGATCATATTGGGAATCCAGACCGCCAACGCAGGGTTCATCACGCCACCCTTAGCGAACTCCTCGAAGAATCGTCCGAAGAGGATATAGGTGAAACAGAGCGTGATACCCACACCGATGTGCAGACCCATACCGCCGCGAATCTTGCGCGACGAGAGCGACACTCCGATCAGCGTCAGAATGAACGTAGCCAGCGGGTACGAATAGCGCGTATGTCGCTCAACTTCAAGCAGTCCGATCATATTCGAGCCCTTCGCCTTCTGTTGCGCGATGAACTCATTGAGACGACCGATCTTCATCGTTTTGATCAACTCATTGACTCGTCCCAGCTCCGTCGCGTCGAGGTTGACCAGCGTATCGAGCTTGGTATGTTTCTCGAATCGCTCGCCCTGCTCCACATCGAACGTGCGGGTGACATATCGCTCGGCGGTCCAATGGCGCGTCTCAGGATCGAACTTCACTTCGGCAGCTTCGAGCATTGCAACCATCTTATTACCACGATATTGCTCCAACGCGAAGAACGACGCTCGATTATCTCGACCCGAATAGCCACGCACGTAGGCGAACAACCCCGGCTCGATCTGGCGGTAGATATGGCGGTCGTAGCGTATGTTTTGTCGTTTTTTGAGGTAGAGAGCCTCGAATGCCACCTGCTTTTCGCTCGTGACGGGGATCACCCAAAGGTTCAGTCCGAGCGACAACATCGCGATGATCATCGACGAGATGAAGTAGGGCCACATCAATCGACGGAAGCTCACACCACTCGACAGAATCGCCGTAATCTCAGTCTGGTACGCCATCTTCGAGGTGAAGAAAATCACGGCAATGAACGTGAACAGACCACTGAACTTATTGATAAAGAAGGGGATAAAGTTGGCGTAGTATTGGAACAAAATAGCGTTCAATGGGGCTTTCAATTCGTAGAAATCGTCGGTCTTCTCGGTCCAGTCGAACACCACCACGATCACGATGATCAAGGCAATAGAGAAGAAGTAAGTGCCGAGGAACTTACGAATGATATATCGGTCGAGTATTTTGAGTCCAGGGTTACGCATCTCGCTTACAGACGTTTAGTGAGTTTAACAACCATCTCGCGTTTCCACTCGGCAAACGTTCCCTCCTCGATCTTGCGACGCGCCTCGCCCACCAGCCACAGGTAGAACGCCACGTTGTGCAGCGACGAGATCTGTGCCGCAATCATCTCACCCGCAATGGTCATATGGCGCAGGTACGCCTTCGAGTAGAGCTGATCGACAAAGCTCGTACCATTGGGGTCGATCGGCGAGAAGTCGTCGCGCCACTTCTGATTGCGAATGTTGATCACGCCCTCGCTGGTGAACAACATACCGTTGCGACCGTTGCGCGTCGGCATCACGCAGTCGAACATATCCACACCGCGATCAATCGCCTCCAAGATATTGACGGGCGTACCCACACCCATCAGGTAGCGGGGACGGTCCTCAGGCAGCACCGCATTGACCACCTCGATCATACGATACATCACCTCGGTAGGCTCGCCCACAGCCAAACCACCAATGGCGTAACCGTCTGCGTCATACTGCATTACGTTACGTGCAGCTCGCTCGCGCAGATCCTCATAGCCGCAACCCTGAACAATCGGGAACAGCGACTGCGAGTGACCATATTTGGGTTGGGTTTGGTTGAAACGGTTGAAGCAACGATCCAACCAACGCTCGGTCAGTGCCAGCGACTTCGAGGCATAATCCCACGGCGCGTCACCCGGCGGGCACTCGTCGAATGCCATCATAATATCGGCTCCGATCGTGCGCTGGGTATCCATCACATTTTCGGGCGTGAAGAGGTGTTTCGAGCCGTCGATATGCGACGCAAAACGGCAACCCTCCTCGGTGAGTTTGCGGCACGCTGCCAACGAAAAGACCTGAAAACCACCACTATCGGTGAGCATCGGTCCCTCCCACGTGCTGAAACGATGGACACCACCCGCCGCCTCGATCACGTCCATACCCGGGCGCAGATAGAGGTGATAGGTGTTAGCCAAAATGATCTTCGCGCCCACATCGTCGCGCAGGTCGCGGTGGAAAATACCCTTGACGCCCGCAGCCGTGCCGACAGGCATAAAAATCGGGGTCGGGATCACGCCGTGATCGGTCACAATCTGACCGGCGCGAGCCTTCGTATCGGGAGCTTTATGTTGTAGTGTAAACTTCATTCGGACAAAGATACGAATTAATTCACGATTCACAATTCACAATTCACAATTATTTACTCTGTTGCCTATAATAACGAAATCCGATGGATTTCGGCACACTTATGCAGTCGCCCAAAGGCGAGCTCACGCAGTCGGACGATTTCCACTTCGGGTGCAAAACACTCGATCGGAAATCGCTCAATTTGGAATTGTGCTTTTTGAATTTTGAATCTTGAATCTTGAATCTTGACTTGTATCCGCGGTTCTATCGCTTGGTGTAGACCACCTTTTTGGTGTCGAAGAACTCCTCGTCGTAGAGATCCGAGATCGAATAGAGATCCCAGCGTTTGCCCGTAAGTGCCAGCTCCTCAGCCAAATCGCCGCCCTTCAAATAGAGGATTCCGTTGGGCAGTGTGCCGCGCTGACCACGCTCGATCTTATTCCAAATCCAGCCCGTAAAGGTCTTCATATCGGTCACCGCGCGGCTCACAACATAGTCGAAACGCTCAGGCAGGCTCTCCACACGCGCATTGACGGGGCGCACGTTGCTCAGTCCCAACGCCGCGCAGACCTCGCGCACCACCGTTATCTTCTTGCCGATCGAGTCTGCCGCCGTAAACTGCACCTCAGGAAACAAAATCGCCAGCGGCACGGTCGGAAAACCGCCACCACAACCCACATCTAACACACGCGCACCCGCCTCGAAGTGGCACACACGCGCGATCGCCAACGAGTGCAACACGTGGCGCAGATAGAGGCTGTCGATGTCCTTACGCGAGATCACATTGATGCGTGCGTTCCACTCGGTGTAGAGCGGCAACAGTTGCGCAAACTGCTCGCGCTGGCGTTCGGTAAGGTCGGGAAAGTATTTGAGAATCAACTCCATATCTTGTAGCGGTTTTTACATTTTATCTTCGACGATGAATCGGCACAACTGCTCGCGGGCGCGATGGATCTGGGTCTTGACCGTACCCAACGGCAGTGCCAATTTCTCGGCTATCTCCTCGTACGAATACTCCAAAAAGAAGCGATACTCGATCAGCTGTCGGTAACGCGGCGTCATACGGTCCAAGTGGTGCTCGATACGTCCGCGCTGTTGCAGGCTGATGACGCTCTCCTCAGGCGTCGGAACGGTCGAGGCGGGCGTGACGGTCGAGTGCGACGGCAGAGCGTCAATCGACAGATCTTCGTGGCGTTTACGCACGTAGTCGATCAGCGTATTGCGGGCGATGGTGTACGCCCACTGACCGAAGGTATATTCGCGGTCGTAACGCACCAGATTGATAAAGACCTTGATGAAGGTCTCTTGCAGCAGGTCGTCGACATCGCTCGAATTGCCCAAACGCTGAACATAGAGGCGACGTATCGACTCGCCATAACGGTTGAACAGATACTCGAAGGCGGCTTTATCGCCCGCAAGCACCCAATCGACCAACTGCGCGTCGTCGGCAACTATGTAGTCGGCTATCTCCATACGGTTTCGTCCTTATAGATACGGCGCGAGGCGGCAAGTGCTACTTCGACCCACACGCCTAAAAGGTCGTAGAGGAAATAGGTCGCCATTATATGTTTCTCGCCCAAGCGTTTACGAACAGCATTGACCGTGGCATAGACCAACACATAACGCAACACGACGAGCACCGCCGTAGCGATTTTTAGCTCCACGGGCAGCGCGATGAGAGCCGCCGCAGCCGCCAAGAAGAACAGCACGCGGCTGCCACCCTCCCACTCGATAGCATTACGTGCCGCGAGGGGATAGAAACGATATGTATGACCGAAATATTTGCGGGCACCGAGCCACCACGACGCGCCGCCCCACACCTTCTGTCGCACCGTTGCACGCGGCGAGATGATGACCGAGACGGTCGCCTCCTTTGTCAACTCCTGCAAGAAGAGATCGTCCTCGCCCATATTCATATTGAGGTGGTTGAAACCCTTGACTTTCAGATATAATTCGCGGTTCACGCCGAGCGTGTTACGCACACCGCGATAGGGCTTTTGGCAGACCGCCGCCGAGAGCCACATCATCGACTCGACCATACGCTGCGTGCGCATCAATCGACCCACAAAACCACTTCGCAACTCCACACCGCAGTAGCCCAACACCACATCGCCACGCGTGAAACCCTTAGCCATCAGGCGAATCCAACGCTCCGAAGTGACAATCGTGTCGCTCGTCGAGAGCAGGATATGGTCATACGCCGCGGCACGGATACCGAAGTTGAGTGCCTGCTTGTTCGAGATCGGGAAGCGGGTATTCTGCTTGATGTTGGTGATCTTCAAGCGGGGATATTTCAGGCGCATCTGGGTGAGCATAATCGAGAAATCCTCGTTGTTGCCCACATAGACCAGCACAACCTCATAATTTTCGTAGTCCTGCGTCAAGTAGATCGGCAGACGCTCTTCGAGAAAGTCGGCGTCCTCCTGCGTCACGATGACCACCGATACGGGCGGCTCTGCACTCAAACGCTCAGGCAGCGAGTTGTTCGAGTAGCGGGGTACGCGACGGTAACGAACTGAGTAAAAGTAGATTTGCACAGCCAGCAGCACGACGAGGGTCACCATCAACGCTACCCCCTGCCAACCATACGCACTACATATTTGATCAAAAAAACTCATCTCAAAAATCTAATCAGCAATAATTCGGACAAAGATACGATTTTTAATTCATAATTCACGATTCAAAATTTAAAAATACGCGATTTCTGCGAAATCGTCCAACTTCGTGGGCTCGCCTTTGGCGACCGCCCCAGCCCACGAAATTGCCACTGCTATATGGGTGAATTTTGCTTTTTGAATTTTGCTTTTTGAATTTTGCTTTTTGAATTTTGAATTTTGAATTTTGAATTAAAAAAAGCCGCACCCTTGCGGAGCGCGGCTCTAAGTTATGAGTTCCGAATCGGCGAATTACTCGGTCGGAATATCTTTATTGACGTTCTTCGAACCGATGAGGGCGTAGAACAACATATAAGCCAAACCTGCGATGATCACCCAGTAACTTGCTAAGTAGTTGCCCGTTGCGTCAACGATAGCGTTCTGCACAAGAGGCAGGATACCACCACCACAAACCAGTGCCATAAAGATACCCGAAGCCTTCTCGGTGTACTTGCCCAGACCCTCAACTGCGAGGTTGAAGATACCGCCCCACATAACCGAGGTGCACAGACCAACCAGCACCAGCAGAGCAGCATTCACGGGAACGTTAGCCATAGCGAAGCCCTTTGCACCGTCGAATACGGGCAGGTTCACCATCGTTTCGGGCGAGAGGAACATTGCGCCAGCAACCAAGCACAGACCCACGATCGACGCGGTCGAGAGCATAGCCTTAGCCGACACCTTGCTACCTACGGCAGCACCCACCAGACGACCAATCAACATCAGGAACCAATATGTGCCTGCAACGGTACCTGCGATAGCGGTTGTCGAAACCTCGTTCAACCACTTCTGCAATACGTTGGGGATACCAACCTCAACACCTACATATACGAAGATTGCAACCGCGCCTAACACGAAGTGGCGGAACGACATCGGACCATACTTCGACTTCTCGGCAGTTACGGCTGCTGCGGGAGCGTTCTCAGGGATTGCGGTGCCCGAAACCACGATGAATGCCACAGCGAAGATAGCCAATGCGGTGTACATCAGACCATTAACGTCGCTAATCTGAGCCTCGGCGATGTTGGGGATCAAAAGACCCGTCAGAATGATCACTGCGGTACCCATCAACGAGTTGAACGAGCCACCGATCTGGATCAGCTGGTTACCCTTGTTACCGCCACCACCGAGTTTGTTCAGCATCGGATTCACGACGATGTTGAGCATACACATCGAGAAACCTGCCACGAAAGCACCGAGCAGATAGATGCCGAAGCTACCTACGAAACCTGAGATAGTCTGAATACCCACGCCGATGAAGCCGACCGAGATAGCAATCAGAGCGGTCTTTTTGTAGCCGAACTTCGAGAGCATATTGCCCGCGGGAATACCCATCACGGCGTATGCGATGAAGTTAGCGAAAACGCCGAGCGTACCCATCCAGTTAGCCACGCCGAACTGATGTTTCAATACGTCGCCCATAGGCGAAGCCAAGTTGGTCACGAACGAGATCATACCGAAAAGGAGGATCATCACGATGATTGCCAACACATTACTTTTCTGTTTTTCCATACGAATCAGTTTATGTTTTTAAGATTAATTTAGTTTAGTCGTTGTGTGGACTAAGCCCTACAAATTTAGCGCATTTTTTTGATTTTACAATATTTTTTTCGGGCTATTTATTTCTCTCGCCGATATAGGCGCAGAGGGTCATCAGCGAATCGCGGTAAGCCGACTGCGGATAGTGCGACAGAATGCGTGTGGCGCTCTCGATGTATTGGCGCATCGTGCGCTCGGCAGCCTCGATGCCCCCTCGCTCGGCAACCATCTGTTGCAACTCGATGCTTTGTGCCTCGGTCGAGCAGTTGCGGATCTGCTCGATGATCTGCTTGCGCTCCTCCTCCGAGCACTCCTCCAACACGCAGAGCATCGGCAGCGTGATCTTATGTTCGAGCAGGTCGTTGCCTGAGGGTTTGCCCGTCTCGGCGTCGGGCGTATAGTCCAAAATGTCGTCCTTGATCTGGAACGCCATACCGATACAATCGCCAAAGCGACGCATCTCGGCAACCTGCTGCGACGTAGCACCTACGGTCAGCGCACCCACCGACGAACTGATACCGAGCAGCGTGGCGGTCTTTTTGTAGATCACGTCGAGGTAGGCGTCGCGCGTCATATCGAGAGCGCGGCTGTGGGCACTCTGCATAAGCTCGCCCTCGCACAGCTCGCCAATAGCTCCAACTACGTGAGTGACAATGTCATACTGACCGCTGTGCATACCGTTTGCGAAGGTCTTTGCTAAGATGTAATCGCCCACCAGAACGGCGTTGCGCGACTGCCACTTTGCATTGACCGAGGGTTTTCCGCGACGCATATTCGACTCGTCGATCACGTCGTCGTGGATCAATGAGGCGGTGTGCAACATCTCGACGATCGAGGCTGCGAGCAGTGTGCGATGTGACGCACCCGCTTGGGGGTTACGGGCGAACATACCTGCCGCCAACAGCACGAGCATTGGGCGCACGCCCTTGCCGCGATTCGAGATTACGTATTCGAGTATCGAGCGCAGAGGTTCGGTTTCGGCGTTGAAAAATCGACGCACAAACTCCTCATATTGGAGCAGATCTTGTTCGATCGGGCGACGAATTGCTGCGAGAGTATCCATTTGAGAGATTTTTTATTTGCAAATATACGCTCTTTTTTCGGGATAGGGGCACGCTTGTCCAACATTTTTTCGTTACTTTGCAGTTTGATATTAAAGATTTTGAATGATGAAGACTCAAAACATAGCCTCGTGGGCACTTCGTTGGGTGGCTCCCGTGGTACTCTTTTTCGTGGTTGCAGCCGTCTATTTCGCTCCTCAGTTCGAGGGTCGCGTGCTGGCGCAGCACGATGTGCAGCAGTATGGCGGTATGACCAGCGATATTCTCGACTCGCGCGAGCGTTGGGGCGAAGATCCGCAGTGGACGGGTCGAATGTTCGGCGGTATGCCCTCATATCTGATCAACACCTACTACCCCGCGGAGTGGATCAAACACTCGGTCGGTCAAGTGGTTAAGATAATCGACCAACCCGCCTCGTTTGTCTTTTTTGCGATGGTCGCTTTTTGGGCGATGTTGCTGATGATGAAGGTGCGCCGAATGCCGTCGGTGGTGGGTGCGTTAGGCTATGGACTCTCGACCTACTTCTTCCTGATTATCAGCGCAGGACACATCACAAAGATGTGGGCATTGGTCTATGCTCCGTTGATGGTCGGGGCGGTATGGTACTCGTTCAAGCGCAATCGCTGGGCGGGTGCGGCAATGACCGCGCTCTTCACCGCCTTGCAGGTGGGAGCCAACCACCCGCAGATAACCTACTATTTCGTGCTGGTGATGGGTGCGATGTGGATCGCGCTGCTGGTTGAGGCGGTGCGCGAGGGTGCATTGCGCAAATTTGCACTGACGACGGCGGCAGTCGCGCTGGCGGGTGTGCTGGGCGTGGGAGCCAACTTCTCGCCGCTGTGGTACACAATGCAACACCAACCCGAAACGATTCGTGGCGGCTCGGAGCTTGCCGTAGCCGAAGGTGGCGCGGAAGGTCTTGATCTGCAATATGCTACGGCGTGGAGCTATGGACGTGCGGAGAGCCTCAACCTGCTCGTTCCCAATCTGATGGGAGGTGCGTCGAACGAAACTTTTGCAGCCGATGGCGCGGTGGCAGAGGCGTTGCGCCCGTATGGTTTGCAGGCGGTTGCCGAGCAGTTGCCGCGCTATTGGGGCGACCAGCCATTTACGGCAGGTCCAACCTATTTGGGTGCGGCGGCGGTGCTGTTGGCGGTGCTCGGTTGTTTCGTGCTGAGGGGTCGCGCAAAGTGGTGGATCGTGGCTGTGTCGGCTGTGGCACTGCTGCTGTCGTGGGGTCGTAACTTGATGTGGCTGACGGAGTTGTGTTTCAACTACCTGCCTGCATACGATAAATTCCGAACCGTGTCGATGATTCAGGTCATCATTCAGTGGAGCGTTCCGCTGTTGGCTGCGCTGGCACTCTCGCGCCTCGATGACGAGGATTGCGACCGAACGAAGGCGGAGCGCGGATTGTATTGGGCTACGGGTATCGTGGGCGGTGTCTGCTTGGTGATCGCGCTGTTTGCGGGTTCGATCTTCGAGTTCGGACAGGCTGAGGCTGAGGTGATGATGACCGAGGAGTGGCGCACGATGCTCGAATATCAGCAGGGTGGCGAGCAATATATCGCTCAGGGTCTGCACGAGGAGCTGGGTCTGCGAACAGCGGAGGCGATGGCGGCAGAGCGTGCCGAGGTGGCTGCGGCGGACGCTTGGCGTTCGTTGGCATTTGTGCTGGCGGCGGCAGCGATGGTGTGGCTCTACCTGCGTCGCAAGGTGCGCTATGGGGTGGCTATGGCGGTTGTTGCGGCGGTTGTTTTGGTCGATTTGGTGGCTGTCAACCTGCGCTACCTGCCTCAGTCGGCATTTGTCAGCGCACGTCGTACGGAGGTTGTACCCAACGAGGCAGATAAATATATTATGGCGGACAAGGAGGTCGGTTTCCGCGTACTGAATCTTACGGTGTCGCCCTTCAACGACGCAACGACATCGTACTTCCACCGTTCGGTGGGTGGCTACCACGGTGCAAAGTTGAGCCGCTATCAGGACATCATCGACAACTATCTGAGCCGAGTCAATTATGGCATCGACTCGACGGCTCAGAAGGTGCTCGATATGCTCAATACCAAATACTTGATCGTGCCGACGGCTGAGGGCATCGCGCTCAATCCCAACCCCACACGTTGTGGCGCGGCGTGGTTTGTCGACCGCGTCTACCTGACCGAGACACCGCGCGACGAGATCGACGCGCTGGCGGAGATTGATCCCCACTCGGAGGCGGTCGTTGACGCACGTTGGGCGACCGATGTCGAGGCTCTCGATCGGAGCGAAGATTTCGCGGCGGCGATCGACCTTGTGGAGTATCGTCCCAACTACCTGCGCTACGAATATGAGGCGTCGGGTACGGGTGTGGCGGTCTTCTCGGAGATCTACTACAACAAGGGCTGGAAGGCATACATCGACGGCGAGGAGGCTCCCTATTACCGAGCCAATTACATTCTGCGAGCGATGACTCTGCCTGCGGGCAAACACACCGTCGAGTGGCGATTCCGCGCACCGTCGTTCGGCAAGGTCGAGGCGGTAACGCTCTGCTCGTCGATAGCGATTTTGGCGGGTATTGTTGCGGTGGTGGTCGCTGCCGTTGTGCGCCGCCGCAAACAGAACGAAAATCAGAAAAACGATGAAAGATAATCGCAAACTCAAACGCCGCGTACGCAATTCGTACGCCATCTCCACAATCAGCATTGCGCTGGTAATCTTCCTGTTAGGCTCGGTGGGCTATCTGCTTTCGGTGGCAGTAAACTCCTCGCGCGCGTTGCAGAATCGCGCTATGCTGACCGTCGAACTCGCCCGCGACGCCGAGCCCGAACAGCGCGAAAGTATCGAACGCCAGCTCGCAGCCAAGGAGTACATTACGAGCGTGCAATTTTCGAGCAAGGAATCGAAGGCCGAGGATGAGGCTTTCCGCGAGATGTTTGGCGAGGATTTCGAGAAGGTGTTGGGCGAGAACCCCCTGCTCGATACCTACGAAGTGCTGTTAGACGGCGCGGTGGTCAAGGCGGAGGAGATTGACGGCTTGGTTGCCGAGTTGAAGAAGATGAAGGGCGTGGACGACGTGATCGTGCCGCTCGGTGTGGTCGAGAAGATCAATTCGACCATCAGCCGTATCCGCACGGTGCTGTGGGTTTTCGGTGGGGTGCTGCTGCTGATCTCGCTCATTCTGTTGAACAATACGATCCGCATTTCGATCTATTCGAAACGATATATCATTAACACTCAGAAACTTGTCGGCGCGACCAAGTGGTTTATTATGCGCCCCTTCTTAGGCAGCGCATTGTGGCAGGGCGTGCTGGCGGGTGTGTGCGCGGCAGCTCTGTTTGCGCTGGTATGCTGGCGTCTGGGCGAGGCTATGCCCGAATTCGGGACGCTCACCGCACCCTCGACGGCGGCAGTGATTATGGTGGCGATGGTGGTCGGAGGCGTTGTGATTTCGCTTTTGTTCACTACCTTTGCGGTCAATAAGTTTGTCAATATGAAAACGAATAAAATACACCTCTACTAATGAAAAAGGAGCAAAATAATCAGCCCTCGACCGATAGTCGTATGGCACTCACGCCGCGCAACTACGTGCTGATGCTCATCGGTTTTGCGGTGATCGTGTTGGGTTTTGTGCTGATGTCGGGTGGTGGCAGTGCGTCGCCCGATGAGTTTAACTACGAGATGTTCAATTTCCGTCGCATTACGCTTGCGCCGATACTGGTGATTGGCGGTTTCGCATTCGAAATCTACGCCATTATGAAGCGTTTCGACAACAATAAACCGAAGGAGGAGTAATGGACTATTTGGAGTCGATAATCCTCGGTGTGGTGCAGGGACTTACGGAGTTTCTGCCCGTGTCGAGCAGCGGACATCTGCAAATCGCAAAGGAGCTATTGGGCGTCGAAATAGTTGAGAACCTGACATTTGACGTGACGCTCCACGCCGCAACGGTGCTGAGCACGATCGTGGTGCTGCGCGAGCAGATTTGGGATTTGTTGCGCGGCTTGCTGCGCTTTGAACGCAACTCGCAGACCGAATATGTGGGCAAGATCCTGCTGTCGATGATCCCGATCGGTATCGTCGGTTTTGCGTTCAAGGATCAGCTCAACGCAATGCTTTCGTCGCCCGCTATTATGCTCATCGTGGGTGCGATGCTGCTCGTGACGGCAGCTTTGCTGACCTTCGCGGCACGTGCCAAGGAGCGCGAGAAGAGCGAATTGTCGTGGCGTGATGCGTGGATCATCGGTTGCGCACAGGCGGTGGCGGCAATGCCCGGTCTGTCACGCTCAGGTACCACAATCGCAACGGGTCTGCTGCTGGGCAATAAGCGCGAGGTGGTGGCGCAATTCTCGTTCCTGATGGTACTGCCCCCGATTCTGGGCGAGGCTCTGCTCGATGTGATCAAGAGTGCGGGCGAGGCGACTGCAACGGGTATCTCGACGGGCGTTATGGCGGCAGGTTTCGTAGCGGCATTCGTTACGGGCTGCTTGGCTTGTAAGTTTATGTTGGGTATCGTGCGTCGCGGCAAGCTGACTTGGTTTGCGGCTTATTGCGCAGTAGCAGGTGTGGTTGCCATTATGAGCTATATAATATAGTATATAGTAACAAGTTAAACAGTGCAATATAAGAAATAACAGACCTTCACGGTTTTCTTCGCGCGACCGCTGGTCGCGTAGGCAATTATGACCCACCCCCAAACCCCCGCCTCAGGCAGGGGCTTAGCCACGCTCTGCGTGGCGGGTGCAAGTGGGGCGCAGATGGCGTCGGGGTGGGTGCAAAACGGATATTTATTTAGGAATAAATGGAGAATACAATCAACTATAACGAGGGTCATATCATTGTGGTCGATAAACCCTACGAGTGGACTTCGACCGACGTGGTGCGCAAAATCAAGTACAACCTGCGCCACAAGGGTTTCAAAAATATCAAAGTTGGTCACGCCGGAACACTCGACCCGCTGGCTACGGGCGTGCTGATCGTCTGCGTGGGCAAGGCTACGAAGATGGTCGAGCAGTTGCAGGCGGAGGAGAAGGAGTATGTGACCGAGATGATGCTCGGTGCAACCACGCCGAGCTACGATATGGAGCACCCCGTCGACGCAACCTATCCGACCGACCACATCACCCGCGAAATGGTCGAGCAGGCACTCGCGGAGCTGTGTGGCGAACGTATGCAGACCCCACCAGTCTATTCGGCAAAGAAGATCGACGGTCGCCGAGCCTATGAGTATGCCCGCGAGGGTGCACTGACCGAAACCGAACCTAAGATGCGTCAGGCATTGATCAACATCTACGAAATGGAGCTTTTGGAGTACGATATGCCGCGCATTAAGATTCGTGTTCGTTGCAGCAAGGGTACCTATATCCGTTCGATTGCGATGGAGTTGGGCGAAAAACTCGCAAGCGGAGCCTACCTGACCTCGCTGTGTCGCACGCGCAGTGGCGGTTTCACGTTAGCTTTGGCACAAAATCTCGAAAAAATATTGGAAAATCTCTAATCGAGTGAAACAAAATCGAATCGTTTACGTATTGTTTATATTAATGCGCTGTCTTTTGCAGTAAACAAAACTAACAAACACGATATGAAACTTTCGCAGTACGGCTATTCGTTCTCGCCCGAAATGTTGGCAAAGTATCCGACCGATAACCGCGACGACTCGCGTCTGATGGTCATCAACCGTGCCAAAGGTACGATCGAGCACAAAACGTTCAAAGATGTAATCGACTATTTCTCAGCGGACGACATCTTCATTTTCAACAATACCAAAGTATTCCCCGCCCGCCTCTATGGCAACAAGGAGAAGACCGGAGCAGAGATCGAAATCTTCCTGTTGCGCGAATTGAACCGCGAGCAGCGTCTGTGGGACGTGCTGGTCGATCCGGCACGCAAAATCCGTATCGGTAACAAACTCTATTTCGGCGATGACGACCTGGTGGTGGCTGAGGTGATCGACAACACCACCTCGCGCGGTCGTACGTTGCGTTTCCTGTTCGATGGCGACTACGACGAGTTCAAGAAGGCTCTCTACGAGCTGGGCGAGACCCCGCTGCCGCGCTGGGTACGCGAGAAGGTCGAGGAGATCGACGAGGAACGCTACCAGACCATCTTCGCTAAGCACGAGGGCGCAGTGGCAGCTCCGACGGCAGGTCTGCACTTCTCGAAACACCTTCTGAAACGTATGGAAATCAAGGGTATCAACTCGACCGAGATCACACTGCACGTGGGTCTGGGCAACTTCCGCACGGTCGATGTCGAGGACCTTACAAAGCATAAGATGGACTCGGAGCAGATCGTCGTTACGCCCGAAGCTGCCGAGGCTGTCAATCGCACCAAGCAGAATGGCAATCGCGTGGTTGCTGTGGGTACAACCGTAATGCGCACCATCGAGAGCACGGTTTCGACCAACGGTATGTTGAAGTCGTACGACGGCTGGACCAACAAGTTCATCTTCGCGCCCTACGACTTCACGGTTGCCGACGCAATGATCACCAACTTCCACCTCCCCTATTCGACGCAGTTGATGATGGTAGCGGCATTTGGCGGCTACGACCTGATTATGGAGGCGTATCGCGTTGCGAAGGAAGAGGGGTACAGATTTGGTACTTACGGCGATGCGATGCTGATTCTTTAAGAAATTTTTCGTAACTTTGCAGAATGAGAAAAAAGTAGAATAATGGCTAAACACAGAATTCTATACGTTTGTCAGCAGATTGTGCCCTACCTGCCCGAGTCGGATATGGCAACGCTCTGCCGCACACTGGTGCAGGCAATGCAGGAACGAGGTAATGAGATCCGTACCTTTATGCCGCGCTATGGCTGCATCAACGAATATCGCAATCAACTGCACGAGGTGATCCGCCTGTCGGGTATGAACCTCATTATCAACGATAACGACCACCAGCTGATCATCAAGGTGGCGTCGATCCCTTCGGCTCGTGTGCAGATCTACTTCATCGACAACGACGACTGCTTCTCGCGTAAGGCGGTGATGACCGACGAAGAGGGCAAACCCTTCGAGGATAATGACGAGCGTGCGATCTTCTTCGCTCGCGGTGTGTTGGAGACGGTCAAGAAGTTGCGCTGGGAGCCTACGATCGTGCATTGCCACGGTTGGTTTTCGAGCATCGTGCCGATCTATCTGCGCGAGGTATTCTCGGACGACCCGATCTTCAAAGATGTCAAGATCGTAGCGTCGATCTATGACGAGGGCTACGAGGGCGAGTTGTGTGGCGAAATGGCTAAAAAGATCGTCAATGAGGGCGTCGATGCGAAAAATTTGAAAAATATCGAGCACCCCTCATACCAAAACCTGATGAAACTCGTTATTGATTATGCCGACGGTATCATCGTCGAGACTCCGACGCTCGACGCCGAGGTGGCTGACTACTTGGCAGCAAGCGGCAAGAAGGTACTTGAATATCAGGATAAAACAACGACCGAATATTTGGACAATTATCAGAAATTCTATGATGAATTGCTATAAAATGAGTTTGCGCCGAGCGTTTTCGGCCACGATGGTTCTCTTTGCCGCAGTGATGGTGTTGGGAGCCTGCACCGAAGTTAACGACGCGCTGGGTAGCAACCTAATCCCCGAAAATCAGCGTATGACGATCCGTATCGATACGCTCCATAATCTCGATACATATTTGGTTCAGAGTGACTCGGTTGAGTCGCGTATCGTCGGAAGTGGCTACGCCTATATGGGTCAGTTGAAGAACGATACATTCGGTTTGCGCCGTTGCTCGTTCATCGGTCAGATACTGCCTACGCAGATCCCCTATCGTGCTGGTTTCGGTTTGGACCCGATCCTCGACTCGGTGCTGTTCACCTACTCGATCTCGGACTACAAGGGCGATACAACAGCTTCGCAGAAGTTCCGCGCATACGAGGTGAACAAGGCGTTCATTCCCGAAGATACGATGTTCTACATCAATTTCGACGCCGAAGGCTATATCAACCCCGAACCGCTGTTCGAGTTCGAGATCACCTCGCCCACCAAAACCTCGTCGCGCGTGAAACTTACCGACGCAGGTCGTAAGTTCGTTGCACGACTGATGGAGACCGATACCGTAACCTATTACAACGATACGCTGTGGGTCAATAAGTTCCACGGTCTGTACGTGGCTCCCGTCAATGCCGACAAGGAGTCGAAGGTGATCTATCGTACCGAAACCTCGTACACGGGTTTGGAGTTGTGGTTGCGTGACCACGACTCGGTCGATAACAATATGATCCTCGATACGGTCTACGCTTCGTATGCCTTCTATGCAAAGGAGGCAAATGTGGGTAACATCTCGGCAAATATGGTTGAGCACGACTACGAAGGCTCGATCGTGGCTGCCGCAGGCGTGAACGATACACTCGCGGGCGACCCGACTCAGCGCACGATCTACGTCGAAGGTATGGGTGGCGTGATGAGCTACGTGAAGGTGACCGATCAGTTTGTCGAACTGCTGGCAGAGTTGGGCGACGAGATGAAAAATGGCGGCTACTCGACCGTTTCGATCAACCAGGCAACGATCTACTTCCCGCTGACGGTTGACGTGACAAACCCCACCGAACGCCCCGCCGCGATCCCCTTCCTCGACGCAGCACCCGCACGCTTGGGTATGTACACCAACTTCGTCGAGCTGACGGGTATCCCCGACTACGACCCTGAGTATGAGGAGCAGTTGAAACAGTATGGCGAAAGCTACAAACTGCCCTACGGTGGCGAGTTGAACCGTTCGCGCGGCTGCTACACGATGGACATCACCGCGTACATTCAGCGAATGTGGGGCGAGTATCTGAAAGCCGAGGGCGATCTCTCGAAGGTGCAGTATCGCTCGATTTTCGTAGCACCGGCAGTGAACGAGATGTTCACATTTGGTCAGGTTGCGCTACGAGGCGACGAGGAGATTCAAGTGGTGCTGACATACACACTAATGCGATAGTAAATCGACTGAAAAACAACGAGAAACCAACCTAAGAGCGCACGCGTCTTAGGTTTTCTCGTTTATAGAGAATAAATCGAAAAAGAACCGATAAGAATAACGATCGCCCGCGTGCGATCCGATATATAATCATAGCAACAAAGAGCAATGCAGGAAAATCTGGTAATCGTCGAGTCGCCTGCCAAGGCAAAGACGATCGAGAAATTTTTGGGTAAAGACTACGTCGTGAAGTCGAGTTTCGGTCATATCCGCGACCTTGCAAAAAAGGATTTGGGTATCGACCTCGAAAGCGGATTCAATCCGATCTATGAGATTCCCGACGATAAGAAAAAGGTTGTAGCCGAGTTGAGCAAATTGGCGCACAGCGTCAAGACCGTATGGTTGGCATCTGATGAGGACCGCGAGGGAGAGGCTATCGCTTGGCACCTCACCGAAGTGTTGGGTCTGCCCGTCGAGACTACCAAACGAATTGTGTTCCACGAAATTACCAAAAAGGCAATCCTCAGCGCAATCGAGGAGCCGCGAACAGTAAATATGGATCTGGTCAATGCGCAGCAGGCTCGCCGCGTGTTGGACCGATTGGTAGGTTTCGAGCTCTCGCCCGTGCTGTGGAAGAAGGTCAAGCCGAGTCTGTCGGCGGGTCGCGTGCAGAGCGTGGCAGTGCGATTGCTGGTTGAGCGCGAGCGCGAGATCATCGACTTCAAACCGACCGATTACTTCCGCGTAGTGGCGCAGTTTGTAACCGAGGGCGAGGAGAAGGCTACGTTCCGTGCCGAGTTGAGCCACCGTTTCGAGAAGCGCGAGGAGGCTGTGGCATTCCTCGAAAGTTGCAAGGGCGCACGTTTCACCGTCGTGAAGAGCGAGGAGAAACCTTCGCAGCGCGTTCCTGCACCACCGTTCACCACCTCGACCTTGCAGCAGGAGGCGGGTCGTAAGTTGGGTATGTCGGTGTCGCAGACGATGTCGTTGGCACAGCGTCTGTACGAGCAGGGTTTGATCACCTATATGCGTACCGACTCGGTCAATCTGTCGGGTCAGGCATTGGCGCAGACTAAGGAGGAGGTCATCAAGCTATTTGGCGAGAAGTATCACCAGATTCGTAACTATAAGACCAAAACCAAGGGCGCGCAGGAGGCTCACGAGGCTATCCGCCCGTCGTATTTGGATCGCACCACAATCGAGGGCAATGCAGCCGAAAAACGACTCTATGAGTTGATTTGGAAACGTACGGTAGCCTCGCAGATGGTGGCAGCCGAAATCGACCGCACGATCATCACGATTGATATGAACGATGGTGAGGCTCAGTTCGTTGCAACGGGCGAGGTAGTTCGTTTCGACGGTTTCTTGAAGCTCTACTCGGAATCGACCGACGACGATCAGTCGGCAGACGCAACTCAGGGTATGCTGCCCGCATTGGCGGTCGGTCAGCAGTTGGCAGCGCAGTCGATCGTGGCTACGCAGCGTTTCACGCAGGCTCCGACGCGCTACAACGAGGCACTGCTCGTCAAGCGTTTGGAGGAGTTGGGCATTGGTCGTCCTTCGACCTACGCACCGACCATCACCACGATCATCAATCGCGGTTACG
The DNA here is from genome assembly GCA_045638285.1 of Alistipes sp. Taxonomy (GTDB): domain Bacteria; phylum Bacteroidota; class Bacteroidia; order Bacteroidales; family Rikenellaceae; genus Alistipes. Next base: position 67,301 of record JAZUBB010000012.1, read on the forward strand.
TGGTAAAGCAGAACAAGGAGGGTGTTAAGCGTGCCTACGAGCAGCTGACCTTCGACGGTAAGAGCGTCAAGAGCAAGATGCTCTCGGAGAATATCGGCAAGGAGAAGAGCCGTTTGGCACCGACCGACATCGGTATGGTTGTCAACGACTACTTGGAGAGTTCGTTCCCCACGATTATGGACTACAACTTCACGGCGAGTGTCGAGAAGCAGTTCGACGAGATTGCCGAGGGCGAGATGGAGTGGAACAAGATGATTGGCGAGTTCTATTCGGCATTCCACCCGACGGTCGAGCAGGCACTCGAAACCCAATCGACCAAAACCAATCAGGTGCGCGTGTTGGGTATTGATCCCGCGTCGGGCAAGGAGGTTTCGGCACGTATCGGTCGCTACGGTCCGATGGTGCAGATCGAGGGTGCCGAGGGCGAAAAAGCACGTTTCGCAAGCCTCAAAGCGGGTCAGCTGATCGCCTCGATCACGTTGGAGGAGGCGTTGGAGTTGTTCTCACTGCCGCGCGATCTGGGCGAGCTTGATGGCGATCGTCTGGTTGTGGGTTTAGGCAAGTTCGGTCCCTACCTGCGTAACAATGGCAAGTTCACCTCGCTGCCTAAGAGTGAGGATCCCTATACGATTGGTTATGAGCGCGCTGTGGAGCTGGTTAAGGCTCACGAGAAGGAGCTGGCAACGGCAAATCTGCCCGTCAAAACCTTTGCCGAGGACGCCGAAATGCTCATCAAGAATGGTCGCTATGGCGTCTATATCGCCTACAAGGGCAAGAACTATCGAATCCCGAAGGGTCGCAAAGTTGAGGAGCTGACCTATGCGGATTGTCTTAAAATCGTAGACGGAAGCAAGAAATAGTTGCGTTGATCGAAATTTTTCGTTATCTTGCGGAGCGTTTTCCACCTTTCGATGGGTCGGACGACGCTCCGCAAGTGCTTATAGAACAATAGAATTATTAATATTATAAAACAACTAACTATGAAAAAACTTATTTTCAGCGTGCTGTTCGTGGCGTTGGCATTTGGCGCACAGGCACAGCGTAAGGGTGAGGCGCAGAAGCCCGAAGGCTATCAAATCACCGATAAGGATTGTGTCGATGTTACTCCGGTGAAGGATCAGAGCCGTAGTGGTACCTGTTGGAGTTTCTCGGGTACGGCGTTCCTCGAAAGCGAGATTTTGAAGAATGGTGGCGAGGTTGTCGATCTGTCGGAGATGTGGATCGTACGCCACTGCTACGAGCAGAAAGCAGAGAAGTTCGTCCGTCTGCACGGTATGTTGAACTTCGGTCAGGGCGGTGCTACGCACGACGTGATGAACGCAATCGAGGAGTTCGGTATCGTTCCCGAGGAGGTCTATCGCGGTTTGAACTACGGTAGCGAGAAGCACAACCACTATGAGGTTGATGCTCTGTTGCGTGGTTACTTGGAGGGTGTTGTGAAGCAGAAGACCCTCTCGCCTGCGTGGAAAGATGGTTTCAACGCAATTCTCGACGTTTACTTCGGTCCGAAGGTTGAGAAGTTCACCTACAACGGCAAGGAGTACACCCCTAAGTCGTTCGCTGAGTCGCTGCCCGTCAAGATGGAGGACTACATCTCGTTTACCTCGTTCACTCACCACCCCTTCTACACTCAGTTCGCAATCGCAGTTCCCGACAACTGGGCTTGGGGTCTGTCGTACAACGTACCCCTCGACGAGCTGATGGAGATTATGGACGCTTCGCTCGACGCTGGTCACTCGATCTATTGGGCTACCGACGTGAGCGAGAAGGGTTTCAGCCGTCAGCTGGCTCTGGGTGTTGTTCCGACCGTTAAGTTGGAGAACTTGGAGGGTACCGAGGCTGAGCGTTGGGGCAAGATGACCCCGCAGGAGCGCGACGCTGCTCTGTATAGCTTCTCGAAACCCACTGCCGAGCTCGAAATCGACCAGCAGATGCGCCAGGTGGCTTACGACAAGTATGAGACCACCGACGACCACGGTATGCAGATCGTAGGTCGCGCTGTGGACCAGATCGGCAACAAGTATTTCAAGGTGAAGAACTCGTGGGGCGAGGTAGGTCCTTACAAGGGTTACTACTACTTCTCGTACCCCTTCGCAGCCTACAAGACGATGAACATCGTTGTGAACAAGAAGGCTGTTCCCGCAAAGATCCGCAAGGCTTGCGGTATCGAGTAACCGACTGATACGATTAGTTTTAAAGCCGTGCTCCGAAGAGGGGTGCGGCTTTTTTAATTCAAAATTCACCCGCCATATGGGCGGGTTTTACTAATTCACAATTATGCCGCGCCTATTCGGGTGCGACATTTTTTTATTCGAGATTCACAATTAATTGACGAAATTCAATGTATTTCGTTATACCTTCGTGGGCTCGCCTTCGGCGACCGCCCCCAGCCCACGAAGGCGCACGCCATATTGGCGTGTTCTGCTTGTTTCTTTGCTGCCACTAAATCCAAGCTCGGCGGCTGCAAAGATATGTCAAAATCACAGACTTTGCTTTTTGAATTAGCCAACCCTTCCGATGATGAACTTAAATGTCAGCAAAGTAATTTTGAATTTTGCTTTTTGAATTTTGAATCAGAAACAGAGCGTCCGACCCGCAGTGTGCAGATCGGACGCTCCCCCTTTTAATGAAATAAAATTGCGAAAGTTTTTTAAAGTTTGTTTAGGTGTAGGTTTGATGGTCGTTCGACTACATAAAGTCGGCAACTGTAAATTTACCCTCTTCGAACAGGTGCGGATCGCTCACGGGCTGGTATTCGTGGGGCACATATTCGAGCGTCTGCGCCATCGCAAACTTGCCACTCTTAGCGGCATAGACCACCACGATCAGTCCCGACGCCGAGCTACGGGGCAGATTCTCCAACGCCTTGAAATCGCCCGCTGCAACCAACGTCTCGACGCGGTTCACATCGGCGATATTAAATATAAGGTCGTGGCGCACGAGGCGTTCGCCTGTGGGTGCGTAGTGGGGTTTCACCGAATCACCAAAGAGCCAATAGCAGATCATCGTCGCGCCCGTTGCGAGCACCAAGAATCCTGCCATCATCAGATACTGATAGAGATCGCGGTTCGACGCAAAGGGTTCGATGTAGTTTGCGCCGAGCATTGCGACAGCAGCTGCGACGGTGATAACGATTCCAAGAATGGGGTTGTAGCGACGAGCCACAACGGTGTCGGGCGAGATGCTGTAAAGCACCTCATCAATATGTTTTTTCATTTGATTTTAAAGCGGTTTTTTGTATATAATTATGTAACTCAATGGGGTCGAGAGCCACACAACAAGCCCCCGACGCAAACGAAACTTAAATCTGTTGGTCGCCCTGAGTTAAATAATGATTCTCCGCAGCGAGTAGATGTACCTTGTACGGAACTTCGACGGAGAAAGACGATATAGACGGGTATCGTCGCCCGCTTTAAGATTGTGATTCGAGAAATTGACACCGGCACGATGTTCGACCGACACATTGTCGTTCACGCTGAAATTGCGTGCCGAGATGATACGCACCGACGCCCCCGCAACGCGAGCTACGAGCGGCGGAGCAACAAAACGCGAATTGTTCTCGATTGCCAAATGGAGATCGTAGCGGCTATCGCTTGCGCTGATCTGCTCCTGCTTGATCGAGGTGCAATGCTCCGCGTGGTGGTTTCGCGCGTTTGCCTCGGCAGTGATGCCGACAAATGCGCAAAACAACACAACAGCAATGAGTTGCAACGTTCTATGTATCTTCGCGTTCAAGTTTGAGAGTGTGTGGTTGTTTCTTATCGTCCCACCGCACCGAACAGCAACCGAGCCTTCGGTCACCGTTCGGGCGTGAGAATCGAAATACGTTTTAAGCGTGGTTCTGCCAGATGAGAGCCGCAGCACCGAGAATTGCTACGTTCTTATCCTGAATGCTCGACGGAACGATATCGACCTTATTCTTCCAAAGGAACAACATCGACTCCTCCATATACTTCTTGGTAGGCTCGAAGATCAGATCGCCCGCCTTAGCCAAACCGCCAAACAGCACGATCAACTTCGGAGCGGTCAGTGCCACCACGTCAGCCAATGCGCGACCCAGCTTCTCGCCCGTATAGCGGAAAGCCTCCAATGCGATGGGGTCGCCGTGCTTAGCGGCGGTCGAGACCATCACTGCCTCGAAATCCTTGAATGCGATGTCGCGCAACTCGCTGGGAGCGTTGCTGGTAGCCAACAGTTCGTAAACCGTGCGCTTGATACCCGTAGCCGAAACGTAGGTCTCCAAGCAACCCTTGCGACCGCAACCGCACTCACGACCGTCGCGCTCGACGATAATGTGACCCAACTCGCCCGCGAAACCGTCGTGACCGTAGATCATCTCGCCATTGGCAACAAAACCGCTACCAAGACCCGTACCGAGGGTGACCATCAAGAAATCCTTGACGCCTTTCGCGCTACCGAATACCATCTCACCGATCGTAGCGGCATTTGCGTCGTTGGTTACCGACACCTTCACGCCATCGAACTTAGCAGCGATATCGTCAGCGATGTTGAACACACGACGCTCGTTGCGGGGATCCTGCTCATCGGGCGAGAACTTCCACAGGTTGGCAGGCGTAACCACCTGACCTGTATGGTAGTTAGCGTTGGGAGCACCAATACCGATACCGATCAGTTCGAACTCGAACGAAACGCTATCGCACATTGCGTGCACTGCCTCGCACAACTTTTCGATGTAATGCGGGTAGTCCGAAAAATACTTATATCTCTCGGTCGAAATGACCGACTCGGCGAAGATGTCGCCATTCTCATCGACCAAACCAAAGGCGGTATTTGTGCCACCGATGTCGATGCCGACTGCCAATTTTTTCATATTGTGATAATTTTGTTATGTATTTTACGTTTTTTAATCATCAAATGTAGTACAAATTTTGGGCTCTACCAATTATTTTAGGAAATTTGACGTTATCTTTGCATAAAATAACAAAAAAAGTCGAACAGACTATGGAACAAAAATCACTCCGAGAATTGTTGCAGAGCGTCGAGCGTTACCTCGCACAATCCGAACTTAAAGGTGAACCCGCACAACTCTATGCCCCAATCACCTACTCGATGGAGGAGGGTGGCAAACGCCTGCGCCCGATGTTGGCATTGCTTGCGTGCGGAATCTTTGCCGACGAGGTCGAGGCGGCAATGCCCTGCGCAGCGGCGGTTGAGTTTTTCCACAACTTCACGCTGCTCCACGACGATATTATGGACAACGCCCCGATCCGTCGCGGCAAGCCCTCAGTGTTCCGCAAGTGGAACCAAAATATCGCCATTCTGTCGGGTGACGCGATGATTGTCTACGCCTACCAACTGCTCGAAAAGGCACCTACGGAGCTGCTGCCGCGCCTGTTCAATGTCTTCAACTCGACCGCAATGAAGGTCTTTGAGGGTCAGCAGTATGATATGGACTTCGAGACGCGCAACGAGGTGACTATCGACGAGTATATCCAGATGATCAACCTCAAAACGGCGGTCCTGCTCTCAGGTGCAGCACGTATGGGTGCCATCGTTGGTGGCGCGTCGGACGAGGATTTGGACCACATCACGCGCTTTGCCGATGAGTTAGGTTTGGCGTTCCAGCTGCAAGACGACCTGCTGGATAGCTACGGCACTGAGGCTCAGTTAGGTAAGGCTATCGGTGGCGATATTCTCGAAGGCAAAAAGACCTTCCTGATGATCTCAGCACTGAATAGGCTGGGCGAGGAAGAACGACGCGAGTTGCTGTCGTTGCACCAGCGCGAGTCGTTGCTGCCCGAGCAGAAGGTGGCACGTGCCCGCGAGTTGTTCGACAAGGCTGATGTGCGCACACTGACCGAAGAGCGAATTAAGTTCCATTTCGACCGTGCGTTGGAGGCTCTCAACGCAGTGAGCGTTTCGGCTGAGCGCACCGCACAGATGCGCGAATTTGCCCAGAGTTTGGTGGGAAGAAAGAAGTAAGAAAGATCTTCGGATCTCGTCATTCTCAGCGAGCCGCATACACGCACCTTCGGGGGCTGGGGCGGTCGCCAAAGGCGAGCCCCCGAAGGTGTGTCGAAATCAGAGATTTCGCCATTTATTAAGGAAGATTTTTATGATTAAACGTTCAGATATCGAAATAATGGCACCTGCGGGGTCGTATGAGTCGCTGCTGGCGGCGATTGAGGCGGGTGCCGATTCGGTCTATTTTGGCGTCGGTGCGCTCAATATGCGTGCGGCGTCGGCAGCCAATTTCACCCTCGATGACCTCGATCAGATCGTGGCGATCGCGCACAAGGCGGGCGTCAAAGCCTACCTGACGGTCAATACGATCATCTACGACAACGAGATCGAGCAGATGCACGCCGTAGTCGATCGCGCGGCAGCAGCTAAGGTCGATGCCATCATCGCCGCCGACCAATCGGTGATCCTCTATGCCCGTCAGCGCGGCGTGGAGATCCACCTCTCGACCCAGCTCAACATCTCGAATAGCGAGGCGTTGGAGTTCTATGCTCAGTGGGCAGACGTGACGGTGTTGGCGCGTGAGTTGTCGCTCGATCAGGTTGCGTCGATCCACCGCGCTATCGAGGAGCGAAATATCTGCGGTCCGTCGGGCGAGAAGATCCGTATCGAGATGTTTGCTCACGGAGCGTTGTGTATGGCGGTTTCGGGCAAGTGCTACCTGAGCCTGCACGAGACGGGTTGCTCGGCAAATCGCGGTGCCTGCCGCCAAATCTGCCGTCGCAGCTACACGCTCACCGACCGCGAAACGGGAGCTCAACTCGATACCGAGGGTCAGTGGATTCTGTCGCCTAAGGATCTGTGTACCATTGATTTCCTCGATCGGTTTATCAATGCCGGCGTGCGTGTTTTGAAGATCGAAGGTCGTGCGCGTGGTGGCGAATATGTCAAGCGCGTTGTGGAGTGCTACGACCGCGCACTGCGTATGATCGAGGCGGGCGAATATACCCCCGAGGCGGCTACGAAGTTGCGCGAGCAGCTGGCAGAGGTCTTCAATCGCGGTTTTTGGGGAGGTTACTATTTGGGCAAACCCGCAGCCGAGCACAGCGAACGTTACGGCTCGTCGGCAACACGCCGCAAGGTCTTTGTGGGCAAGGTGACCAACTTCTTCAAGCGCATTTCGGTGGCTGAGATTTTGGTCGAGGCGTCGCCGTTGGAGCGCGGCAGTACGGTCTTCTTCTTGGGCGAGAAGACGGGCGTGGTCGAGCAACACGATGTCGTTCCCTACGTTGCTGAGCGTGAGGCAGATGTGGCTGTGCAGGGTGTCTTCTGCTCGGTCAAAACCGAACGCGAAGTGCGCCGTGGCGACAAGATGTATAAGTTTGTCGAGGTGGAGTAAAGGGTTGGAAATTCAAAATTCAAAATTCAAGATTGGGTTTTGAGTTTGAGATAAACGGCAGTTTTGAGAAAGAATTGGCGATTTCTTTGAAATCGACACACGCGGTGGTGCCCGCGATTAAAAATCGCGCCGCCCCACGCCACCGCGTGCGTAATAAATATAGTTAGGAACTTTGATCATCGTACATTCGCCCACGGCGGCGGAGCTTCGAAGTCAAGGCATAACAAAACGAGAATTAAACGTATAACTAATATCACGCAACCCGCAACCTCCTCGCAACCCGCCGCGTAGCGGCAAAGTCCCTCCCTGAGGGAGGGATTTAGGGTGGGGTCAGAATTACTTGCGACGCCAGTGGCGTCGGAGCTTCGAGGTTAAGGTATAAAATATGGATAATTAAACGTATAACTTTTATAAAGAACCACACTCGCCGCATAGCGGCAAAGCCCCTGCCTAAGGCGGGGGTTTGGGGGTGGGTAAAACTTGCAACCGCGACGGCACGTCGCGCGTCAAGGAGAGCAAAGAATAGTACGACATAACATATAAACAACGTAAAAACTTTACACTATGTTCAGCGCAAACACATACGCGGCACGACGCGCAGAGCTCTGCCGCAGAATTGGCAAAGGGTTGATTCTGCTTCCGGGTAATATGCCCTCGCCGAACAACTATCCCAACAATGCTTACTATTTCCGTCAGGATTCGACGTTTCTCTACTTTTTCGGTCTGAATATGCCCTCGATGGTGGGCGTGATCGACGCCGAGACGGGCGAGGCAACACTCTATGGCGACGATTTCACGGTCGAAGACATCATCTGGACAGGTCCGCAACCCGCTGTGGCTGAGCTTGGTGCGCAGGTAGGCGTAACGAAGACCGCACCTCTCGCGGAGCTTGCTCCCGCAATGCGTAAGGCGGTGTCGTTGAACCGTCGCGTGCACTATCTGCCCCCCTATCGTGGCGAGTCGAAGATGTTGATCGCGTCGTTGCTCGGTCTTGGTATCGAGATGTTGCACGAACATAAATCTATCGACCTGATGTTTGCCGTAGCCGAGATGCGCGAGGTGAAGAGCGACGAGGAGATCGAGCAGCTGGAAGACGCCTTTTTGATTGGTTATGAGATGCATACGGCGGCTATGAAGATGTGCCGCGAGGGTGTTATCGAGCGCGAAATTGCGGGTAAGATCGAGGGTATCTCGAAGTCGATGGGTCTGGGTGTTTCGTTCCCGCCGATCGTGTCGCAGCACGGCGAGACGTTGCACAATCTCAACTCGGAGGGCGTGCTCGAAAATGGTCGCCTGCTGTTGGTTGACTGCGGTGGCGAGAACCTGATGAACTACATCTCGGACCACACTCGAACCTACCCCGTAAGCGGTAAATTCACGCAGAAACAGCGCGAGATTTATGAGATCGTGCTGGCGGCTCACGACCACGTAGCTAAGATCGTGCGCCCCGAAATGATGTATATGACCGAGGTTCATCGCGCAGCTTATCTCTCGCTGGCTGAGGGACTTCGCTCGATCGGACTGATCAATGGCTCGGCTGAGGACGCAGTCGAGGCGGGCGCAATGACGATGTTTATGCCCCACGGTTTGGGTCACGGTATCGGTCTTGATGTTCACGATTGCGAGAACATCGGCGAGCGTAGCTTCGACTACTCGCAGGTGGCTGAGCGTGCTGCACAGTCGGCTACGTGCCTCCACCGCGCGACGTGGCGTCTGCGCAAGGGTACGGTGCTGAGCGACGAGCCGGGTATCTACTTCATTCCCGCGCTGATCGACAAGTGCCGCGCCGAGGGTAAGTATGCAGGTATCGTGAACTACGATCGCTTGGAGAGCTACCGCGACTTCGGCGGTATCCGTATCGAGGACGATCTGCTTGTGACTGAGGGCGGTTGCCGCATTATCGGCAGCAAGAAGATCCCCATTACGGTCGAGGAGATCGAAGCATTGATGGCGAGATAGAGTTCGATTCACAATACAGCCACGCCCGAAAAAGCGTGGCTTTTTTTAATTCAAGATTCAAAAAGCAAAATTCAAAATTACTTTGCTGACATTTAAGTTCATCATCGGAAGGGTTGGCTAATTCAAAAAGCAAAGTCTGTGATTTTGACACACCTTCGCAGCCGAACTTGGATTTAGTGGCAGCAAAGAAACAAGCAGAACACGCCAATATGGCGTGTACCTTCGTGGGCTCGCCTTCGGCGACCGCCCCCAGCCCACGAAGGTATAACGAAATACATTGAATTTCGTCAATTAATTGTGAATTAGTAAAACCCGCCCATATGGCGGGTGAATTTTGAATAACGAAAAAGCCGCACCCCTCTTCGGAGCACGGCTGTATTGCTTTATATATAAAGGTATCCCTACTCGATTCGGGGCGGAAGAGCGAAGTAGAGCGTCGAGTCGGCAGCCGTTGCGGGCGGTTCGGGGGTGTAGAATCCCTCGACCAGCAGGCGGAAACCGAAGTTGCGTGCCGTCAGCGTGTCGAGTGCCTCCTCGCGCGAGGGATAGTACTTAACCGTCAGTGAATCAATCGTAAAGTGCGGGCGCGAGGGCTTATCGTTCAGGTTGCAAAGCTCCAAAACCAACTCGCGTACCGTCGAATCTGCCATAAACGTGTGCATATATTTGTCGCGCGTCTGACGGCGGTAGCGCATCGTGTAATACTTCGAACGGTGGTCGGCGGAATCGACAAAATAACCAACCGTACGGTGGCTCGGATTTTTGTCGGTCGAGTCGATACGGTAGTAATACTCAACGAAATACTCGCCCGCACGCGTGATCGGGATACGGCGTTTCATCTTGGCGGTGTCCGCCACCGAGCGCATACGGATCGTCGTGTCGAAATAGATACGTTGCACGCTGGCGCGACGAGCGATGGCATTGATCGTGTCGAGGTCGGCAACCTGCGCATTCAAAAGATCCGATTCGCGTTCGAGGCGTTGGATCGCAAGCTCCACAGCATCGGACAATCGGGCACTCTTTCGTTTCGAGAAGCTGTTGATCGTAAGGTGCAGATCCTCAACCGTATAGCCATACTTCTCGAAAATCGGCTCATAGAGCATCATACTATCGAGCGAGATATCGTGGCGATCGACGTAGGCATTCGTAAGGTAGACATCGTAGAAAATATCCGCCAGACGGTCGTCGGGGATCACGCGCGGTTTGTTGCACGCCGCAGTGGTGGCAACAATCGCAATCAACACGAGGGTTCGTATCAGGTTTTTTATCTGTTTCATTTCTCTATTTTGGTTTCGGCGGGGCGGATCATCGTGCGTACGGTGAGCTGTGTGATTGCCGTCGTCACGACCGCCATTGCCGCTATAATCAACAATATATCAGTTAGTTTCATCTCGACGGGGTAGTATCTCACCACGAACGTCGTGCCGGGCATTTCGATCAGTCCGAACTGCTGTTGTGCCCAGCAGACACCCACGCCGATCACCAATCCGAGCGCGGCACCGAGTGTTCCGATCAGTGCGCCCTCGCCCGAGAATATCGAGCGAACAAATTCGGTACGCGCACCGAGAGCTCGCAGCGTCGAGATGTTGTCGCGTTTGTCGATGATGAGCATTGCGAGCGAGCCGACGATCGAGAACGAGGCGATGATCAGCACCAGCAGCGAGATGAAGAAAATACCCCACTTTTCGTACTTCATAATACGGTACAAGGCTGCCTGCTGCTCCAATCGTGTCACAACCCGAAACTCCTCACCCACAACACGTTGCACCTCATCGCGGGTGCGTTCTATGGACTCTTCGTCGCGCACGTCGATGAGCAGCTGCGTCGCGCGACCGTCGTAGTCGAAGAGCGATTGCGCCAGCTCGATTGTAGTCAGAATGTAGGCGTTATCGACATCGCCACTGATCGAAAATACGCCCGATGGGTATGTGCGACGGTGGGTATAGGCGTCGAACGGCAGCAGCGTCGAGATCTCGCCACGACGGGGCGAATAGAGATTCAGCGGGGTGTCGAGGAAGGTTCGCACACCGAGCTGGTAGGCTACGCCCGAACCGACGCACGCCTGCTCGATCTCGCCCAAACGCAGTTCGAAGTCGCCCGTGCGGACATAATTGTCCATCGGCAGCACGTCGCCATAATCGCTATCGACACCGCGCACCGTAACCACCACTTGGCGACCTCCATACTCGGCTAATGCGCTCTGTTCCAGCGCAAACGACACTCCGCGAACACCCGCAACCGAGCGCAACGAATCGGTCGGCAGAGCCTCGATCGTGAAGGTCTTACCCTCGCGCGGACGCACCTCCAAATCGGCATCGAAAGCCGACTGCATACCATCGACCAGCGCAGTAAAACCATTGAAGACCGACATCAGAATGATCATCGCCGCCACGGGCACACCGACAGCCACGACGCTCACCGCGGAGATCACATTGATCACCGAGTGCGACTTGGCTGAAAAGAGATAACGGCGTGCGAAAAGTAGCGAGAGCATAGCCTGTTTGCGGTCGGTTAAGTGGTTGAACGAGCGACGGTTACTCCTCTTTCAGCAGGGTGTCGATATTGGCAATATACTCCAACGAATCGTCCAAAAAGAACTGCAATTCGGGCACACTCTTCACCTGATTGCGGATACGCTGACCCAACGCGCGACGAATCAACCAGTTGTTCTCTTCGAGCGTGCGCATCACCTCCGCACTCTTCTCGAAGGGGAAGATACTGAAATAGATTTTGGCATAGTTCAGGTCGGGCGACACGCGCACGGTGGTCACCGACGCCATCACACCTCGCACCAACGATGCGCCCTCTTTGAGCAGAATCTCGGCTACGTCCTTCTGAATCTGACGCGCCATCTTTGCTTGTCTTGTGCTTTCCATTTATTGTATTTTTGCTTGTTAATCAACTATTTAGTTCGTGCTGTTTGCAACGCGGCACGCTTCGGCGACGCAGCCTCGGCAGCCTCTTTTGCCGCCTTGCGCTCAGCCTCGACGCGACGTTTCTCCGCACGGCGGGCACGACCCTCGCGCATACGCTCGAACGCCGCAAACTCGCTCGCCTTACCCACGCGATAGCCGTAACCGATGGTTATGTAGATGTTGTCAATCGGTGAACGACGCGGTGTGGTCGAGAAGGGATTCTCAGGACCGTCGGTGGCATTGCCCGAATATTTATTGGTGTTGCGCAGAATGTCGCCATAGCCGAAATAGTAGCGGGCACCGATCGAAAATTCGTTGCGCCCCGCCAAATAAGCTACGCCGCCACCGCCCGCCAAACCGTAGTTCCATCGGTTGTCGCGCACCAGCTTGAAGTTGTACACACCCGACGAACCCTGCAACTCATTGACGTAGGTCGACGAGATATTGTAGGCGAACGTAACCGCCAGATCAATATAGACTCGCAGGCGGAAATCGGCTAAGTAAAAGTGTGGTTGCCAGACGATTGGCACCAGCACCGAGTTGATGTGGCGCGTATATCGCAAGGCTTTGGTTTCGGGGTTATCCGACGAGAAATAGGGGTAGTACGAGTAGCCGCGTTTCATAAATTCGATGTCGGCACCCACCGCACCAACAAATCGCTCGGCAGTGTAGTGACGCCACGTGACACCGCCCGTATATCCGCCCCACATCATTCGCATCTCCTGCTTGGGGTAGAAGCGTGCCGTCGACGCGCCCCAGCCGCCCTTGACGCCAAAGACGTGCTGCGCACGGACTCCGAGAGGAAGCACCGCCGCAAGGGCTACGAGTAGATATATAATCTTGTGTTTCATCTGTTTAGAAATTAAAGTTCGATCCGAAACCACCGAACGGATTGCCGCCCGAATTATTGCGTGTACCCTCCTCTTTGCGACGTCGCTCCTCCTCGCGTTTCTTGCGCTGCTCCTCGTAGAACTTGACCAATCGAACACTCTCGCGGGCGTCCAGCTGACGGATCAACGACTGCATAGTCACGGGTGCAAACATTCGGTTCATATCGGCTACGATCTCGACGTCCCAATTCATCTTGGTGGTAATCACCTCCTCGTCGCGTTCGTTGCGATAGATCTCAACGCGCTCAGGCTGGCGGCTCTCGATCAGATTGCCACTATCCCAGCGTCCATTGCCGTTCACGTCCTCAACAATGCGCACATTGTACTCACCCTCAGGCACATAGTTGAACGAATATTTGCCCGTACGAGCATTGCGAATCTCGTTGATGACCTTCTTGCCGTCCGCGCCCGTCAGTTGCAGAATGTAGGTCGCCGAGTCGCTCTTGCCGCGCAGGTCTACAATCACTTTGGCAAATTTTTCGGCTGCCATCGTGGTCAGCTCCTTGCCAATCGAGTCGTTCGTGTAACCCGCAACATCGACAAAGGTCGAATCGGGAATCACCAATTTATATTTCAATCCGTCACCCCACTTGGTCATCAATCGCCAGCGACGCATATTGGTCGTGTCGCGCGAGAGCGTGATGGGGACGTTGCGGGTCTGTTGCTTGTCGTCAATCTCGGCAAGCGCGATCGCCGCGGTGTCCAACTTCGCCAACGGATACTCGAACTCAAACTCCAAACCTAACTCAGGATTGATGTCACCTGAGGTGGTAAAACGGTACGCGAAGGGGTTCTTCGCGGGGGGTGGAGTGTACTCCTCGCCTGCCGCCTCAGCCTTTTCGCGGGCACGTTCCTCGCGCTCGCGGGCACGCTCCTCCTCTTTGGTTTCGATCTTGCGCCACGTGAGCAGCAACGGCTCGGTGGTGAGGTTGAGCGTATTGGTGGTGTCGTGTTTCATATAGACAATGCGACCGCGAATGGTGTCGGGCAGCAGCTCGGGCGCAACATTCAACCACAACGACATCGTGTCGCGTCCCTCGGTTTGGTACTCCCAAATCACATTCTCCGCCGCAATGCTATCCAACACAATGCTGTCGATCTGCGGGCGCGGAGCTCCGAAACGCAACACCGCCTGATTGCTCTTGGGGCGTTCGAAGGCGGTCAGCATCTGTCGCTTGAAGGTCCCGTCCATAAACATTCGCATATAGAGCTGCGGCTCGCCCGTCACGTAGCGACGCAACGAGTCGTACCAAATCGCAAACTCCTGCATCTCGGCAGGGTTGTGTTCCTCCTCGACAAAACCCACAAGGTCGGTTCCCGGGTCGTACATCTGGTTGTCGTTCTTGTCTTGGAACGCATAGATACGATAGGCGGTGGGTTTCAGGTTCTTAGCCAAAAATATACCGTTGGTTTCGGCGCGGGCGATGGCGTCGGGCGAGCGGCGCAGGAGCGTCGAATCGAACTCCGAAGTGCGCACCAACGTATCGAGAGCCAACGAATCGGCACGATAGAAATAGATGTAACTCTTCGCAACGCTATCCGACTTCTGCGCGTCGGCGGTGTAGCCCGATATCCACATCGAGTCGATCTCCGCGCCCGTCGAGAAGACATACGAGAACGAGTGCAGGGGGTTACCTTCGTTGTTGTCGCGCAGCGAAGCACCGAAATTCAGCACGTAGGTCTGATCTTCGAGCAGGGTATCCTTGATGTCGATCATCACGCCGCGACCACGAATCGAGAGGCTCGGTTTGGTCTTCATTCGGGGCGAGGTGAAGAACTCCTTGTGTTGATCTTTGAGCTGCACATACTCGTTGAATTCGACATAGATACGCTTTGCGGCGAATCCCGTCGAGTAGTTCTCGGGCGTAGCAACCATCAGCACGGGCGGAATCGTATCACGCGGACCGCCCTGCGGGGTTGTGGTGTTGGCACAGCGCACCAACATCGACGAGAGAAACAGCAACAGAACTGCCGTTTTCGCCACCGTGCGGAGCGTGAGCGTCTTTCTTAGAAGAGTCATCTTTCGAGTTTATACTTAACTACTTACGTTGTTATTCATTAGGGCTGCTGACCCTCGGTCGGCTCGGTCGGGGCGTCGGGATCGACCTCCTCCTCAGGCTGCTCAGGTTCGGTCGGCTCTTCGGGCACTTCGGGCGCAACGTATGCCTCGTTGTTCATTCGCCACGGACCCTCGACATAGAGTTTCTTGGCTGACCACGGACGGAACGTGACACTCACATAGAGGTCGGGCAGATTCTCCACAACCTCGGTCATACGCCACGCGAACAACTTATTGATCGGATCGACCACAACGATCGTTACAGGGGTAACTGTCAGTTGCAGCACCACGGTCGAGTCGCTCTGCTCGACACGCTCCATTGCGTCGGAGCGTTTTTCGCCCGACGTCTTCGAGGTGAGCACACCATTCAGCGCGTCCTCATACGAGGCGACGGTCCACTGCGTGGTGTCGGCAGCAAAGGCGTATGCGATTATCCCCTCGCCCTGCACCGCAACACCGCCCGACTCGGCTTGATAGTAGGGACGGACGTGGTAACGACAATCCATCGTCACCTTCTTGAAACAGCTCGTCACGACGACCGCCACAGCCGCCAACGTTATGATTCTAAACCATTTATTCATTTCCAATTACTTCACTTTCGTGTTTCGAGAGCAGCTCCGCACGCAACTCCTCCATCGTCTTGCCCGATACGGGGTGCTTGCGGCTCTTCATCAACTCGCACAGCGGAGCCAACACGAAATCGCGCTCCTCGATCAGCGGGTGAGGAATGGTCAGTCGGGGCGACTCCAAAACCAAATCGTCATAGAACAGAATGTCGATGTCGATCATACGCGACGAGTAGTGAGCACCCGTCTCGGCTTTGAGGCGTGCCTCCTCCTCGCGGTCACGACCCAACTCGCGCTCGATAGCCTGAACTGCGTCCAGAACCTCGTCAGCCGACAGATCGGTATCGACCTCCAAAACCTGATTCGAAAATTCGTCCGCCGACGAGAAGCCCCACGGACGGCTCTTATAACGGTGCGAGCAGCGCAGTACGATGCCCACCTTGTCGTTGATCATTCGTTGTGCGGTACGCAGGCGCGACTTCACATCGCCCAAATTGCCGCCTGTAATTAAAGTTACACGTGCCATATTTTTAGGTTGTTTTATATTTTTACAATTAATTTACTGATTGCCAATGCAAAATGGGTCGCCACGATCAACGGATTGCCGTATTGGACAATCTGACTGCGGGCGGTCTCGATCTCCGCGACGAGAGCCTCGATGTTGTGGTTGCCAACGAACGGAGCAAACTTCGAGCAGAATGTTGCCTCCTCAGCCCACAGGTAGCTGATCTCAGCCATACCTGCGTTGAGCATATAGCTCTCGCGCAGCAGACGCAACGAATCGCCAAAGAAGGCTATCTGGCGGTCGCGGGTCAGCGTCGCAAACGACTCCGCCCAATCCAACAATTCGAGGTGTTTATTGCTGTAACTCAGTCGCATAAGCGAGCAGAACATCTCGAACGACGCAGCCGACATCTGATCGCCACCCTGCACCAATCGTCGCGCCTCGATCAGATCGCCACACGCCAAACGCGCCAACTGCTCGGCACGCTCACGCTCCAAACCGCTCTCGGCGATGAGTTGTGCCGCGAGCTCCTCGCTGTCGATACGCGGCACCGCCACCTCCTGCGTACGCGAAATGATGGTAGACAGCAGTCGCTGGGGCTGGCTGCTGACCATCAGGAAGAGGGTCTTGTCCCACGGCTCTTCGAGGATTTTGAGCAGGGTGTTTGCCGCCTCGTTGTTCATCAGCTCAGGCAGCCACACCAGCACGATCTTATACTCGCCCTCGTAGCTCTTATAGGACAACGTGCGTATGATCTCGCCCGCGTCGTGCACCGAGATGAGTGGTTTGAGCGTCTTGCCCAAATCGAGTTTGTCGTTCCACATCGCCTCGTCGAAGTAACCTCCCGTCGCCGCGACCATCTCGCGCCACGGTTTGAGGAAGTCGCCACTCATCATCTTCTCGCCCGACTTTTTGCCCTGCTTGTTGACCGGAAAAACGAAGTGCAAATCGGGGTGAACCAACTCCGCCATCTTGCGACACGACGCGCACTCGCCACACGAATCACCATCGTGGCGATTGCTGCAATTGACATATTGAGCATAAGCCAATGCCATCGCAAACGCTCCACCACCGCACTCACCCGTAAAGAGTTGCGCGTGGCTCACACGTCCCTGATCGACCGCTCGACGCAATCGCTCCTTGATTTGGTTGTGTCCTATTACCTCCGAAAATCGCATTGTTCGTTTCGTTTGTTGTGCTAAATCTGTTTTCTACTCACGCCATAATGGGCGTGGTTTGCTTTTTCAATTTTCAAAAAACAATCTTGAATTTTGCTTTTTGAAGTTTGATTCTTGAATTTTTGAATTTTGAATTTTGAATTTTGAATTTATCTCTCGTTCTCCTCCTTGATCAGACGCAGCAGATCGCGGGTCAGCTGCACGCTACGTGCAACGCATACGCCGAGCATTACGGCATAGATCACGATCCACAGCCAACGCAACTCGTCCGCCTGCAATTCGTCGATAAGGGTCATCACGCAGTAGATTGCCATCACGATGAACAATCCTGCGAAAATTATGATTCGTGCCTTCATATTTTCGTTGTTTTCAGTCGTTTACTTCTTTCCTGTCGAGCCGAAACCGCCTGCGCCGCGCTCGCTCTCGCCAAGCTCCTCCGTAAGTTCCCACTCAACCTGCTCGTGGCGTGCCACAACCATCTGAGCGATACGCTCACCCGCCTCGATGCGGAACTCCTCGTTGCTCAGATTGACCAAAATAACACGAATCTCGCCACGATAATCGGCGTCGATCGTGCCGGGCGAATTGAGCACCGTAATGCCGTGCTTTGCCGCCAAGCCACTACGCGGGCGGATCTGCATTTCGTAACCTTCGGGCAACTCAATCGAGAGTCCCGTGGGGATCATTGCACGCTCCAAAGGGCGCAACACCACCGCCTCGTCGATGTTTGCACGCACGTCCATACCCGCCGAGAGGGGCGTTGCATAGCGCGGCAAATCGAAGCGCGAACGGTTGATAACTTTCACTTTCATAGTCATTTATATATTTTTTCGTATTCTAATCGTTTGAATCACAGCCACAGTAAACAGTCCCGCAAAACTCAACACAAGTCCAATGATGCGGTCGCTACCCGTCCAACGCAAAGCGGCAACACCAAGTGTGAAGAATACGAGACTCACCGCAAAGACCACAAGTTTTAATTTCGTTTTTGTCGTCATAGTTGTCAAATTTTTTCTATCCACGTCGTAAAATCGAGCGCACCATCGCCACCACATCAATCTTCTCGCGGCGCACCACATAGAGCGCATACGAGCCCACCAGCAGAGCGTTCAGCACATACTGCACACCCACCGCGTCGATCGTTCGCTCACCCGCCACACTCAGCGCGTAAACCACCAATGCCACAGCCACATACTCCACAATTCGCGCCATCGGATAGGGCGTCGGATAATACTTGCGATTGAGCCAATAGCTCACCGCAACCATCGCCGCCTCGCTCGCCAAACGTGCCCACGCCGCACCGTAGTAGCCATACTTCGGCACTAACAACACGTTGCATAACACCGTGAAAATCAGACCTACAAAGGTCACCGCGATAGCCAACCACGTGCGCTCCTCGCGTTTGTACCAGAACGAGAGGTTGAGCCACACGCCACTAAGCACATTCGCGCCGAGCACCACCGGTAGAATGAATATTCCCTGGCGGAAGTCGCGCCCCACGATTAACGCAAAAAGGTCCTTAAATAGTGCGATGCCCAAGAAGATCAACATCGACGCAATGATGTAATATTTCAGCGCGGCGGCGTTCATCGACTTGAAGTCGTCCTTGCGATAGTTTGCCAAAAAGAATGGCTCGGCAGCCAAACGATACATCTGCGTGAAGAGCATCATCACCACCGCGATTTTGGTGATTGCGCCATAGATACCAAGCTGAGCCATAGCGTTTTCGGGCACGAGGTACTTGATCATCTGGCGGTCGATAAATTCGTTTGCCGTACCCGCCACGCCACTCACCAACAGTGGCAGCGAGTAGCTGAATACGGTCGCCAGCAGCAGCCAATCGACCTTCGGCACGGTGCGCTCCGTAGTGGGTAGAATCAAGGCAAAAGTGATCACACTCGCCGCCAAATTGGCAACAAATGCCCAACCCACACCGAACTCGGTTGCGAACAGACCCATCGCACCAAACGCAAATGCTAATCCCGTCTGTAACACGATGTTAACCATTTTGAGCGTCACGAAACGCCCCGCGCGACCCTGCTCCCTCAGGCGCGAGAAGGGGATACAGCTCGCCACGTCGAACATCACAATCGCACCCACCAAAACCACATATTCGGGGTGCGCAACGTACGCCTCGCCCATCGCGCGGGCGATTGGCTCGCGCAGTGCCGCCACCGCTGCAAAGAATGCGACCGCCGCCAACGACGTAATGCCCCAAACGGTTGAGAATAAGCGTTTTTTCGCGGCACGCACGTCGCCACCTGCCGCGTCGGCTTTGGCAGCAAAACGGAAATAACCCGACTCCATACCCATCGTCAGCACGACCAGCGCGAAGGGTATAAGTGCGTATATATCAGTGATTATGCCATACTCCGCCTGCCCGAAAACGCGGGTATAATAGGGCGTCAGCAGGTAGCTCAGGAAGCGACCGATGATGGTGCTGATGCCGTAGATGGCGGTTTGTTTGGCAAGTTTTTCGAGCATAGTTTCGCTATTTATAACTTACAAAGTTATAAAAATAATCGGCTCTTCCAAAACTTCCGCCTCGGAACTTGCACGCGGGCGCACGCACGACACGGTTCGATCCCTCGAAAGTTGCAATAAATAATTGTAGTGATTACAATCATAAATTGAATTTTACGCGACCCTATTTCGGTGCAAACAGTGCTCTCGGTTGAAACGATGAGCGCACATCGAAACGAGATCGTTAAGCAAGCGGAGAAGGCGAGCCCGCAAAGGTAGACGATCTCTGCCAAATCGCGCTTTGTGGGGATTATTACTCAGATTTTTGTAGTTTTTCGGGGGTCGAGTGCGTCTAATAGACCAAACCCAAAGCGGTAGAAGTTGATCGCAATGGAATTTATTTTATTGTTTTTCGATAAATTTAGCGAGGTTTTCCAAATAAATTTTTTATCTTTGTCGTGGGATAGTGTTCGGCGGAGTGAAAAACCATCGGCAACAACCGCTCACCACACCCCAAAACGTTGCGTACAAACAAAAAACAACACATAAAATGAAACGCACAATCTCAATTCTGACAATGTTATTGACGCTGAGCCTCAACGCTTTGGCGCAGAAAGTCGAGTTACATCTGATTCCCGATTCACCCACCGCAACCTACCGCACAGGCGAGCAGGCGAAGATGAAGGTCATCGCGCTCGATTGCGGCGTGGCGATCTACGACGCCGAGGTGAGCTACGAGGTGAGCGAGGATCTGATGCCCGCACGCGAGAAGAGCACCGTGAAGCTCAAAGGTCCTGAGGCGGTGATCAAGGTCGGAACGATGCGCAAGGCGGGTTTCCTGCGCGTGCGTGCCAAAATCGAGCACGACGGCAAGAGCTACTCGACCACCAAAACCATCGGTTTCGATCCCGAAAAGTTGGAGCCTACGACCCCGCTGCCAAAGGATTTCGACGAGTTTTGGCAGAAGGGTTTGGAGGAGCTCGCAAAGGTGAAACTCAACCCCAAAATGGAGTTGCTGCCTGAGCGTTGCACCGACAAGGTAAACAGCTACCTCATCTCGTACGGAAACATCAATAACTCACGTATGTACGGCATTTTGACCGTACCCAAAGCCGAGGGTAAATATCCCGCGATTCTGCGTCTGCCGGGTGCGGGTGTTCACGCCATCGGTGGCGACACGAAACACGCCGAGCAGGGTGTGATCGTCCTCGAAATGGGTATCCACGGTATCCCCGTAAACTTCGACGCGGAGGTCTATGCCGCACTCAACCGTCAGGCAACTTTGGGTGCTTACCACACAATCAACATTGACGACCGCGATGAGTACTACTATCGTCGCGTCTTTTTGGGTTGCGTGAAGGGTGTCGAGTATCTATTGTCGCTGCCCGAATGCAACGGTAACGTCGGCACATTGGGCGGCTCGCAGGGTGGTCTGTTGTCAATCGTGGTGTCGCGCTTAGAGCCGAGAGTCAAGGCGTCGGCGATCTACTTCCCCGCCTTCTGCGATCAGGAGGGTTACATCAATGGTCGCGCGGGCGGCTGGCCCCACACCTTCAAGTGGGAGGCAAACCGCACAAAGCAGATCATCGAGACGCAGCGTTACTACGACGCCTCGAACTTCGCTCGCGGATTGACCGCACCGGTCTTCTACGCATTTGGTTACAACGACGTGACCTGCTCTCCGACCACCACCTACGCTACCTATAATATAATTAAGGCACCCAAGCAGCTCTGCGTCAGCCCCAATACGGGTCACTGGCTGCCCTCGGAGCACGTCACAAAGATGTGGGATTGGATCATCGCCGAACTGAAAAAATAGGTGAGCCGACATAAACAAAAAGCAAAATATTAACAACATAAAAAGATAAGCACTATGAACTTTTTCAAAACCTTTTTGGCGTCGCTGTTAGCATTCTTCGTCGCCAACTTCTTATGGTTTTTCCTCTTTTTGATCATCATTGGAGGAGTTGCAGCATTGGCAGGTACATCGACTACGGTCGTTGAGCCTAAGTCGGTTCTGCTGATCAATCTCGACGAGTCGATCGTCGATCAACCCGTAAACGACCCCTTAGCAGGTTTCGACCCGCTGTCGATGAACGTGCAGAAGAGTATCTCGAATATGCAGGTTATGCACGCTATCGAGGCAGCAGCTCAGGACGAGAACATCGAGGGTATCTACATCAATCTGACGGGCGCAGGTGTAGCCTCGGCAGCTCTGTTGGAGGAGATGCGCGGCTACATCTCGTCGTTCAAGGAGTCGGAGAAATTCGTGATCGCTTACGGCGAAACCTACTCGCAGGGCGGTTACTACCTCGCGTCGATGGCTGACAGCATCTACCTCAACCCCGTAGGTGAGATGGATTGGCGCGGTCTGGCAATGCAGGTAATGTTCTACAAGGGTCTGCTCGACAAGTTAGGTGTTGAGCCGCAGGTGTTCCGTCACGGTACGTTCAAGTCGGCTATCGAGCCCTACATTATGGATCGTATGAGTCCCGCAAACCGCACCCAGATGGAGACCATCGCAAACTCGATTTGGGGTACTATGGTCGAGGATATTGCCGAGGAGCGCAACATCTCGATCGACACACTCAACATCTACGCCAACAATCTGTCGGCAATGATGGCTGAGGACGCCTTGCAGGCACGTATGGTCGATGGTTTGAAGTATGAGGACGAGGTTGAGGATATTCTGCGCGAGAAGCTCGAATTGGACGCTGACGAGGATATCGCATTCGTGACCTTGGGTGAGTATATCGCTGCAAATCCCTATACGCCAACCTATTCGGACAACAAGATCGAGGTGATCTATGCCGAGGGTCAGATCGTTCAGGGAGTGAGCGAGAGCGGTATTTTGGGCTCGACAACCTTGGCTGAGCAGCTGGCTGAGGCTCGCCTCGACGAAGAGGTGAAGGCGGTAGTGCTGCGTGTCAATTCACCCGGTGGCTCGGCTTTGGCGTCAGAGGTTATCTGGCGCGAAATGGAGCTGCTGCGTCAGCAGAAACCCGTAATCGTCTCGATGAGTGACTACGCTGCAAGTGGTGGTTACTACATCTCGGCTCCTGCCGACGCGATCGTTGCCGACGCGACGACACTGACCGGCTCGATCGGTGTTTTCGGTCTGATGTTCAATGCCGAGAAGGCTCTGAACAACAAACTCGGCGTTACGATCGACGTGGCTAAAACCAACCCCTCGGCAGATATGGGTATGCCCTTCCGCGCGGTGACCGCCAAAGAGCGCGAGCACATTATGCGCGGTATCGAGCAGGTCTACACTACCTTCGTAAACCACGTTGCCGACGGTCGAAATATGACCTTCGACTCGGTTGACGCCATTGGTCAGGGTCGCGTTTGGACAGGTAACGACGGCAAGCGTATCGGTCTGGTCGATCAGATCGGCGGTCTGCAATATGCTATCGGCGTTGCAGCCGACAAAGCGGAGTGCTCGGACGACTTTATGGTACGCGAGTCGATGGGCGAGCAGACGGGTTTTGCAGCTCTGCTCAGCAGCTTGGAGGCACGTATCTCGGAGCGTAAGTTGCGTAAGGAGATGGGCGTGCTCTACGACGATTACCGCTCGCTGCGTGCGCTGATCGACAACGAGGGCGTGCAGGCATTGGCTATTCCCGTCAAGATTCGATAGTCGGGGATCGGTTTTTGATCGAAAAAATGGCTTCCGCGCAGGTGGAAGTCATTTTTTTGTGCGCTGTTCCGTAGAAAAGTTGTATATTTGTAATTTAGTGGAGAGTTCTTTTTTTATTCAAAATTCAAAAAGCAAAATTCAAAATTGGGTTTTGGGGGAGTTTTGGGTAAAAGGAAAGAGGGCGAAATCTTTGATTTCGTCACACATATTGCGGCGCCCGCGATTGAAAATCGCACCGCCCCCAGCCGCAATATGTGCGCAAAAAGATGGGGATAAATGAAACCGCACGCCTTTGGGCGTGTCATCATTGTCGGGTCGGCTTTCAGCCGAGCCCCCCACCCGACAATGATGAGAGTAAGTGGGAGCAAAGAAGAGTGTAAAGCAATTTTGCTTTTTTGAAATTTGAATAATTAACAAAACTTACTGATTGGCAACCTGCCGCTACGCGGCTAAGCCCCTGCCTGAGGCGGGGGTTTGGGGGTGGGTCAGAATTGCAACTGCGACGGCACGTCGCACGCTACGGTAAGGTTTGATTAACTTATTAACAACTTAAAATAGAGTTATAAACAAGATAATATGAACAAGGAACAGTTAATAACACTTCTCACGTCGATTGTTCACCCCGAAACGGGTAAGAACCTCGTGGAGAGTGACTTGGTGTCGATGGCGGAGCTCGATGGCGGCAAGGTTGTCCTCAATCTGATGATGGCAAAGCCGCGCGATCCATTCGCTGTGAAGATCAAAAACCGTATCGAGGAGTTGGCTGCCGAGATGTTTGGTGCGGAGGCTGAGTTGCTGACGGTCATCGTGCGCGAGCAGGCTCCCAAGCAACCCAAACCCCAACCCCGTTCGGCAGCGGACGAGATCCGTAAGGTGGTTGCCGTGGCGTCGGGTAAAGGTGGCGTAGGTAAGTCGACCGTAACCGCCAATTTAGCTGTGGCTCTGCGCAATGCGGGCTACAAAGTGGGTATTTTGGACGCCGATGTCTATGGTCCGTCGCAACCCAAAATGTTTGGTGTTGAGGAGTATATCCCCGAAATGGTCGAGCGCGATGGCGCGGAGTATATGGCGGCTGCCGAGGTGATGGGCATAAAGATTATGTCGATCGGATTCTTCATTGCGGCTGACGATGCGCTGGTTTGGCGCGGTCCGATGGCGAACAACGCTCTGCGTCAGATGATCCACCAGACCGAGTGGGGAGCATTGGATTATCTGTTGATCGACCTGCCCCCGGGTACGGGCGATATCCACCTGAGTGTGATGTCGGAGCTTGCGATCGACTCGGCGGTGATCGTTACCACACCTCAACAGGTGGCGTTGGCGGACGTGCTGCGCGGCATACGTATGTTCAAGGCTGAGAAGATCAACATTCCCGTAGCGGGCTTGATCGAGAATATGGCGTGGTTCACTCCGCGCGAGCTGCCCGACAACCGTTACTATATCTTCGGTCGCGGTGGCGGTCGCGCATTGGCTGAGAAAGAGGGTGTCGATTTCTTGGGTGAAGTTCCTATCATACAATCGGTTATGGAGGGTGCTGATTGTGGTCGTCCCGCCTCGTCGTTCGATGTCGATACCGAAAAATATTACCGTGAGATCGCCACGCGCCTTGTCGAAAAGGTCGGTTAGAGTTGTTGATAATGTTGAAAAGTGGTGTTGAAAGTTGTGAAACAAGTGGTCGAAAACTTTTCATAAAAACACCCTTCGAAAATTTGGAAGTTTAGGCTCGACACTCGTATAATGAAGCGGCACGATTTTCCAAATTAATTTACTCAAAAAGAATCGACAGCTCACTCGGACAAAAACCGTAACAGATTGTTGAAAATCGAACAGTGTTGAATTGTCAATAAATGATAATAACAACTGTTTATAATGATATTTAAATAATTCAAAATAAAGAAATTAAAGAAGAAATTGACTGTTTATCAAAGGTTGATAAATCGAAGTGACACGCGACCGAGGTCTACTTATCGACACTTTCAACAGCCTTTATTCTTATTCTTTATTTATTATTTTAAAATGTATTAAAAATTAAAATTAATAAAAATCGAAAATGGCTGACAACAAACTTTTGGCAGATCGCATCGCTGCCCTCAAAGAGCAGAAGCAGGCGGTGATTTTGGCTCACTACTACACCGCACCCGAGGTACAACAGGTGGCGGACTTCGTAGGCGACTCGCTCGCGCTGGCTATCGAGGCGGCAAAGACCGACGCCCGCGTGATACTCTTTGCTGGCGTTCACTTTATGGCGGAGACCGCAAAGGTGCTCTGCCCCGACCGCAAGGTGTTGATTCCCGATACGGAGGCGGGTTGCTCGCTCGCCGACTCGTGCCGTGCCGAGGATTTGGCTGAGTTCCTGCGCTCGTATCCCGACCATAAGGTGGTGTCGTATGTCAATACAACCGTCGGCGTCAAGGCTCTGACCGATGTCTGCTGCACCTCGTCGAATGCATTGAAGGTGGTGCAGTCGATTCCTGAGGATCAACCCATCGTCTTTGGTCCCGACCGCAACCTCGGCTCCTATATCCAAAAGCTGACGGGTCGCAAGAATATGGTGCTGTGGAACGGTGCCTGCCACGTCCACGAGGAGTTTTCGCTGGCGGGTGTGCAGCGTTTGAAGGCGGAGCACCCTGAGGCGAAGGTTGTCGTTCACCCCGAATGTAAGGCTGAGCTGGTTGCCGAGGCAGACTATACGGGTTCGACCGCGGGTATTATCGACTATTGCGGAACGGTTGAGGCTGAGGAGTTTATCGTTGTTACTGAGGCGGGTATTATGTTCGAGTTGGAGCGTCGTTACCCCTCGAAACGATTCATTCCCGCGCCGCCCGCAACCCCCGCAATGGGTCACGGCTGCAATGAGTGTAAATATATGAAGATGGTCACTTTGGAGAAGATCGTGGCGGCATTGGAGAACGAACAGCCTGAGATCGTACTCGACGAAGAGGTGCGAAAGGCTGCCGAGCGTTCGATTCGAAATATGATAGCTATTAAATAGGATTCAAAATTCAAAATTCAAGATTCAAAATTATTTTCTTTGCTATCATTGAGATACACTCTGTGGCGTAGTGGCTTTTTGAATTGAAGATCTTATCATCGGAGGGTGGGGGGCTCGCCCGAAGAGCGACCCTACGATGATAACACGACTTTCATAAAAGTCGTGGATTAGTTAATTCTTCTTTTACATATTCTTATTATTTTTAATTTAATAATATAAATAGAAATAGAAGAAAAAGCAGATTACTCTCGAAAAGAGTAACAATTTCGGTGGCGAAGTATTATCTTTGCAACTAAATATTTAGAGCAAACAACAAACAAAAACAATAGAAAACTATGAAACTCAAAAATTTAATCGTTTCGTTGATCGTGGCGGCGGCTATTGCTGTGCCCGCACACGCCGACGAGGGTATGTGGCTGCTGCCCTACCTCCAAAAGATGAACATCAAGGATATGAAGGCTAAGGGTCTGAAACTCTCTGCCGAAGATATCTACTCGGTCAATAACCACGCGCTGAAAGATGCAATCGTGATCTTCGGTGGCGGTTGCACGGGCGAGGTGGTGTCGAGCGAGGGTCTGTTGCTCACAAACCACCACTGCGGCTACGGTTCGATTCAGGCACTGAGTAGCGTCGAGCACGACTACCTCAAAAATGGTTTCTGGGCAATGTCGCGCGAGCAGGAGCTGCCCGCACCCGGTCTGCAAGTGCGTTTCGTGCGTCAGATTATCGACGTGACAGCCGAGATGGTGGGCAACGTGCCCTCGACCGCCGCTCAGGCTGAGTATGACAAAATCACCCGCGAGAACCGTGCCGAGTTGATGAAACGACTCGAAAAACAGTATCCCGATATGGAGCTGTCGGTGAAATCGTTCTTCGGTGGTAATCAGTACTTTGCATTTGTGATTGAGGTCTTTTCGGACGTACGTCTGGTGGGTACTCCCCCGACCTCGATCGGTAAGTTCGGCGGCGACACCGACAACTGGATGTGGCCCCGCCATACGGGTGACTTCTCGATGTTCCGTATCTATGCCGACAAGAATAACAAGCCCGCTGCTTACTCGCCCGACAACGTGCCCTACAAGCCCGTCAAGCACTTGAAAGTGTCGCTCGCGGGTGTCGAGGAGGGCGACTACACGATGATTATGGGTTTCCCCGGCTCGACCCAGCGTTATATGACCTCGTACGAGATCGACGAGATGTTGAAGGTGACCAACCCGCAGCGTATCTATATCCGTGGCGAGCGTCAGGCTATCCTCAAAGAGGATATGCAGGCAAGCGACAAGATCCGTATTCAGTATGCGTCGAAATACGCCTCGTCGTCGAACTATTGGAAAAATTCGATCGGTATGTCGCGCGGCGTCGAGAAACTCAACGTGAAGGCTAAAAAGGAGGCTCAGGAGCAGTCGTTCCAGAGCTGGGCTAATGCCAACACCCTGCCCGAGGAGGGTTATATCGACGCTCTGACGAAGATTCGCGAGGCAGTCGCTGAGCGTGAGGAGGCAACCGCAACGTCGCAATACCTCTCGGAGGCATTCCTGCGTGCCGTTGAGTTTGTGATGCCTGCAATTCGATACAACAACACCAAGCAGATTAAGGACGTTGATCGCGCAAAAGCTGTTGCTGAGGCGTTCTTTAAGGATTACAGCCCCTCGACCGACCGTAAGGTAACCAAGCGTATGCTTACAATCGTGCGCGAGAATATGAAGACGCTGCCCTCGTTCTATGCCGAGGAGGTCGATGCTAAGTTTGGTGGCGATGTGAACGCATACGTTGACTATCTGTTCGACAACTCGATCTTCGTCGATGAGGCAAAGACGATGGAGTTGATCGAGAATTTCGATACTGAGAAGGTGGCTGCCGACCCCGCAATGCCGATGGTCAAGTCGGTCTACGAGATGTACTACAAGGCGGCTATGAGCACCCGCGAGTCGGGCGCAAAGTATGCCGAGGGACACCGCAAATATATCGCTGGTCTGATGCAGCAGCAGCCTGACAAGATGTGGTACTCGGACGCTAACTTCACGATCCGTCTGACCTACGGTAACGTGGGCGCATACGACCCGAAGGACGGCGTTATGTATAAGTATTACACCACTTTACGCGGTGTGATGGAGAAGGAGGATCCCTCGAATCCGATGGAGTTTACCGTGCCCGCGCGTTTGAAGGAGCTCTACGAGGCTAAGGACTTCGGTCGCTATGCCGATCGCAATGGCGAGCTGCGCGTTGGCTTCATCTCGAACAACGACATTACGGGTGGTAACTCAGGTTCGCCCGTGATGAACGCTCGTGGCGAGCTTATCGGTTTGGCATTCGACGGCAACTGGGAGGCTATGAGTGGCGACATCGCATTCGAGCCTGAGTTGCAGCGCACGATCTCGGTCGATATTCGTTACGTTCTGTTCGTGATCGACAAGTTCGCAGGCGCAGGTCATCTGGTTGACGAGATGACGCTGACTACGAAGTAGCTTTTTTCAATTTACGATTAGAGCCACGCGGTTGCGTGGCTTTTTTTTATTCAAAATTCAAGATTCAAGATTCAAGATTCAAAATTATATTTGTCGCAAATAAACACGCTCGGAGGCGAAGGTGGCGCGATTTCGAAGAAATCGTCAAGTTCGGCGGCTCGTGCAAACGTAGTTGCACGCCCCCCAGCCGCCAAACTTGGATTAAATTAAAACAAAGAAAAGTAAACATCACTACTTACAGTTAGG
>JAZUBB010000013.1:0-55164 GCA_045638285.1 Alistipes sp.
GTGATTGGCGAGACTGCACCGTTAATGTTTACAGCACTTGGTTGCTCGCTTATACGCTTCTCTATCGACAAGCCTATCTCGGCAGTACCTCTGCTTATATGGGAGTTCTTCAACGACCCCAACCTACAAGAGCTTATTTGGGGCGCATCGCTCTTCCTCTTGTTATTCGTTCTCACATTAAACCTTACCGCTAAATATCTTGCAAAGAAATGGAATCAGTAAAACCTATATTGGAGTTTAAGAAGACTTGCGTATCATATACCAAGCAAACAATGGCTGTGAAATATGTATCGGCAGCCATTGAGAAAAATACCATCACGGCGATTATGGGACCTTCGGGCTGTGGAAAATCGACACTTCTGCGTGCCGTAAACCTTATGCACAACCTCTATCCGAATATCCGTGTCGATGGCGAAATCCTGCTTAATGGCGAAAATATCCTTGCGATGGAGCCTATCGATGTGCGTCGCCGTGTGGGTATGGTCTTCCAGCGTCCTGCACCATTCCCAACGATGAGCATCTACGATAATGTTTTGTCGGGATTTGCATTGAACGGCATCAAACTCTCCAAGGCAGAGAAAGATGCAACCGTTGAGCGTTGTTTGCGTAGCGTTGCCCTTTGGGAGGGGGTAAAAGATGTGCTGAACAAGAAGGGAACATTCCTTTCGGGTGGTCAGCAACAGCGTCTATGTATCGCCCGTGCCTTGGCGATGAAGCCCGATGTTCTTCTGATGGATGAGCCAACATCGGCACTCGACCCCATTGCGACAAAGCATATCGAGGAGCTACTATTGGAGTTGCAGAAGGAGGTTACAATCCTTATCGTGACGCACAATATGGGACAGGCAAGACGAATATCATCGAAGTCTATGTTTATGTACCTCGGTGAGTTGGTTGAATATGGCGACACCGAAACGATGTTTACCAACCCCTCAGACGAGCGCACCAAAGCCTACCTTACAGGTAAGATGGGCTAATCGCCTCTCTTGATAGGTCAGGCACAAACGGCGGCAGAAGCCGAGAGCTGACCGAAGGGAGGTTGTTGCAATCGAAGATTGTCGAGATTGATGGGCGATGTGGCGAAAATCTCTTTTCAGACACAATCGCACAGCAAACAAAAAAACGAGCAACGGTAAAACCGTTGCTCGCCTTGAACTTTGTGCGGATAAAGGGACTCGAACCCCCACGCCTCTCGGCATCAGATCCTAAGTCTGACGTGGCTACCAATTACACCATATCCGCTTAGTTGCGTGCGCAAAGGTATGAAATATTTTTTGAATCTTCAAAATACAATCTATTTATCCGATCAGCGACAATACCGCAAGTGTCAGCAACAGCACATACGTGATCATCGAAAAGCGGTTTTCGGCGCGGACAAACAGCAGTGGCATCGATACCGCAAGCGGCAGTGACATCAGCAGCCACGTGCAACAATCCGACCCCGCAGCCAACGACGAGGCAAGGATCATTGCCGCCAAAACAACGTAGAAGACGTGTACGCGGCGTGCTTTGAATTTGAGTGCTCCGAGCCCGATCATATATACGCCCAACGACATCAGCACCACAAACAGCACTGCGCCCATAGCCAGCAGGTCGAAGAGTTGCGCTCCGCCAAAGAGCGAGTAGCCCGATTCGGTCATTGCGGCGGCTATGGTCTGCTGGGCAACATACCCAAATTCGTAGCCCATTCCCCACCACACGTACGAGCATATCGCCCACGGCAGGCAGACGCCCACCAACGCCACCGGCACCTCGCGTGCGGGGCGGCGGAACAGAAATATCAGCAGGGGCAGGGTGAGCAGAACGGTTGCTGCGGGGGCGTAGATCAGTGGCACAAGACCCAAAAAGAGGGAGCCACGGAAGATCTCACCGAAGGCGTAACTGCGTTTGAATCCCGCCTCGAAATTGCGGCAGGCGAGTTGCAGCGTGAGCAGCGTCGCCCAGCTGCGCAGCCACTCTTCGCACCCGAACAGACAGCACGAGCAGAGCGAGAACATCACCATTGCGATATATGTTCGGCACGAGTAGAGGTCGTAGCGTACGGTCGATCGCGTTGTGAGGTATGCAGCTGAGATTGCCGTCAGGAATACCGCCACCACCGACCAGCCGTGGTGCGAGCGTTGGAATGCCGCAAGGAGTGCTCCGAGCGGTGTCTCGATCGACTGCGCGGGCAGAGGCACATCGAACGGTAGTCGGAACGAGAGCCCCAACACCGTCAGCGCAAGCGACGTTGCCAATACCAACAACAGCGGTTGGCGCGTTATGTCGATCTTCGGTAACACCGTTTGATTATTTTATTGTTTGCAAAGGCAAATGGTAGAACACGCCCATATGGCGTGTGGATCAAAAAAAAGCGGTCCGCCCGTCACCTCGATAGCAACCACGAACCGCTCAATTCATCACTCGCAGGGCTACTCCTTGCCGTAGCGCATTACGTCCTGACCGATGTCACGACGGCAATACTTACCCTCGTAGTTGATCTGCTCGATTGTGCCGTAGCTCTTCGCCAGTGCCGAGGGAATATCCTCAGCCAGCGAGGTCACAGCCAGCACGCGACCGCCCGAGGTGAGCGTTTCGCCCGCCTTCGAGGTTGTACCTGCGTGGTAGACCTTTGTGCCTTCGGGTGTAGGAAGTTCCAAACCGCTGATCTGCTTACCCTTCTTGTAAGCCTCAGGGTAGCCGCCCGATACGCATACAACCGTAACGGCTGTGCGCGGGTCGATACGCAGGTCCACTTCATCAAGCTGACCGAAGGCGATACCCTCGAACAGCTCCATAATATCGCTCTCGATACGCGGCAGCACAACCTCAGTTTCGGGGTCGCCCATACGTACGTTATACTCAATCACATAGGGGTCGCCGTCGCAGTTCATCAGACCGATGAACACAAAACCGTGATAGTCGATCTTGTCGGCGTCCAGACCTGCAACGGTCGGGCGCACGATACGCTCCTCGACCTTGCGCATAAACTCCTCATCGGCAAACGGAACGGGCGACACAGCACCCATACCGCCTGTATTCAGACCCGTATCGCCCTCGCCGATACGTTTGTAGTCCTTCGCAACGGGCAGGATCTTATAGTTTTTGCCGTCGGTAGCCACGAATACCGAGCACTCGATACCGCTCAGATACTCCTCGATCACCACGCGGTCACCCGCCTTGCCGAACTTACCGCCGAACATCTGCTCCAACTCGCGGCGTGCCTCCTCCAACTCGTTGAGGATCACCACGCCCTTGCCTGCTGCCAGACCGTCGGCCTTCAACACGTAGGGGGGGCGCAGCGTGCGCAGGAACTCAACAGCATCCTCGACCTGACCCACACCGAACGAGCGGTAGGCTGCCGTGGGCACGTTGTGGCGCATCATAAATGCCTTGGCATACTCCTTACTGCCTTCCAAACGAGCACCCTCGCCCGAGGGACCGATCACCGGAATGTGATAGATGTCGCTGTCGCTGTGGAAGAAATCGACCACACCACGTACCAGCGGATCTTCGGGACCCACAACCACGAGGTTGATGTTGTTACGCAGCACAAATTGCTTGATAGTACCGAAGTCGGTCGGCGACACCTCGACATTTGTACCTTCGAGAGCTGTGCCGGCGTTACCCGGTGCGATATACAGATTTGCGGTGCGGGGACTGCGTGCAATGCAGTGAGCAAAAGCGTGCTCGCGTCCACCCGAACCGAGCAGTAAGACATTAACGTTTTGAGGTAATTTCATAAGTTTTGAATTTCTCCGTTTGGACAAAGATACCAATAATTCTCGTTACTACAAAATCTCAGGCATTGAATTTTAAAATTCAAGATTCAAAAAGCAAAATTCAAAGCACCCCTAATTTATTAGAATATATCGCTATTGCTGCGGCGCAGGTGGATAAACGCCTCGGCACGCTCGCAACGGAACTCGATACCGCGGAACTTCTCAACTCGGTCGTGGTAGCGTGCAAACGACGAGGTTGTATTTTGGCTCACGTGCGCGAAGTAGGCGTCGTGCTTACGCTCCGCAACCTTCGAAATATCAACATAGTCGGTCGGGTGGAAGTATTGCGTCTGCGTGCCCGTCATCGTTTCGAAATAGTAGAGTTCAAAGCTGTATCCGAGTCTGCGCCAAGCGTCATAGACCAACATCGAGCAGACACGATGGTCGGGGTGACCGTCGATGGGCCAATGTGTGATCACCAGATCGGGATTTTCGGCAGCAATCATCTCGCGCATTTCGGCGTAACGCTCCTTGTTGATCTCGGTGTTGCCGTCGATTTGGGTCATAAATATGGGTCGCACGTCGAGAATCTCGCACGCCTTGATCGCCTCCTTGGTGCGGATCGCAGCCGCCTCGTCGCCCGTTTTACCTTTGATGCCGCCCTCGCCGCGAGTCATATAGACCGCCGCAACGTCCCAGCCCGCTTCGCGTAGCAGGAGTATCGTACCGCCCACATTCTCAGGGTCATCGGGGTGTGCGCCAATCACAAGTGCTTTGCGCTTTGAGGTTGAGCTCTTATGATCTGTTGCGTTTTCGGTCGGCTCGGCAGCAAACGCCTCAGCTCCGAACAAGGTCGCCCCAGCAAGCAGTGTGCCGGTGGCTTTCAACATTTCGCGTCGGTTCATATCGGTTGTTTTTTGTTAGTTCAATTCGACGAACACAAATATATCACATTTTTTCTATACTTCAAACCCCCGACAGCTATTGCACGAGCAGAATATTTGTGGTAATTTTGCAAGGAGTTCAACCGATGATAATAATCAAAAAAAGTATATAACCATCTATGTTTTTGGAAAATGCCAGCCGCAAAGGCTATATCGAGGTGATCTGCGGATCAATGTTTTCGGGCAAGACCGAGGAGCTGATTCGTCGCCTCAAACGCGCAAAGTTCGCAAATCAGCGCGTCGAAATCTTCAAACCCAAACTCGATGTCCGCTACTCGGAGGAGGATGTGGTGTCGCACGACAGCAACGCAATCCGTTCGACACCGGTCGATTCGTCGGGCAACATTCTGCTGATGTCGGCCGATGTTGATGTGGTGGGTATCGACGAGGCGCAGTTTTTCGATCAGAATCTGGTCAGTGTCTGCCGACAGTTAGCCGACAATGGTGTGCGCGTGATTGTTGCGGGTTTGGATATGGACTATCGCGGCGAGCCGTTTGGTCCGATGCCTGCGCTGATGGCAACGGCGGAGTATGTTACGAAGGTGCACGCAATCTGCGTTCGTTGTGGTAATTTGGCGCACCATTCGCACCGCTTAACGGCTGATGATAAGTTGGTTATGCTCGGCGAAAAGGATACCTACGAACCCATCTGCCGCCACTGCTTCCGCGAGTTGTATAAGGGGTAATGGAGTATTAATTCGAACAAAGCTACAAGTCGCGCCTTCGGGACGCGGCTTTTTTTCAGTGATTCAGGTATGTTCGCACTGCGCGATTTCAAAGAAATCGTCATACGCGGTGACGCCCGCGACTAAAAGTCGCGCCGCCCCTCGCCACCGCGTATGCTCTTGTATGCCACCGATGAGCAACAAAAAAGCCACGCTTTTGCGCAGCTTAATTTTGAATCTTGTTTTTTGATTATTGCTTTTTGAATCTTGAATCTTGCTTTTTGAATCTTGAATCTTGAATTTTGAATTTTGCATTCTCACAACGCTTCGGCGACGGTGAAGGTGCTACCTCCGATAAAGATTGCGTCCTCAGCGGTTGCCAACTCGCGGGCACGGGCAACAGCCTCGCGCACTCCGCGCACCACCTCGCCCTGCAAACCGACCTCCGTCGCGCGATGTGCCAACTCCTCGGCGTCCAATGCACGGGTGATGGCAGCCTGCGTGAAGATGTAGTGCGCCTCGCGTGGCAACAGGGGCAGGACAGCTCCGAGATCCTTCTCGTGCACAACGCCCAAAACAATATATAGTTGCTTGCAATTCAGTGTTTTAAGTTGCTTGGTTACATATCTCAATCCGTGCGCGTTGTGACCCGTATCGCACACCACTAATGGTCGCTCGCCGAGTCGTTGCCAGCGTCCTTGCAACCCCGTTGAGGTGGCGGCGTTGCGGCAACCATCGACCAACGCGCGGGTCGAGATCGACACCTGCGTGTGGCGGTGCAAAACCTCCAATGCTCCGAGCGCGGTGATGATATTGCGACGCTGGTAGTCGCCCCCAAGGTCGAGGTCGAGCGTGTACTCACGTTCGTCACCCGTACGGCGCACCGTGAAGCGACTGCCGCCCTCGCCACACTCGCCCGCAACAAGTTCGAAAAGCTCCTCGGCAAAGTAGATATTCGACCCCACCTCGTGCGCTACACGCTCGAAAACCGCATCGGTTTCGGGCGCACGTTCGCCGATGATGACGGGCACTTCGGGCTTGATGATACCCGCCTTTTCGGCAGCGATTTCAGCGAGCGTCGAGCCGAGAAATTCTGTGTGATCGAGTCCGATATTTGTGATGACCGAGGCGATCGGAGTAATGATGTTCGTGGCGTCAAGACGACCTCCAAGACCCGTCTCGATAACCGCCACCTCGACACCCTCGCGGCTGAAATGGTCGAACGCCATTGCCGCCGTCATCTCAAAGAACGACAGACCGATACGCTCCATTGCCGCGCGGTGCACCTCGACAAATTCGACCACCTCGCGCTCCGAAATCTCGGCACCGTCGACGCGGATTCTCTCGCGGAAATCGTGCAGGTGGGGCGAGGTGAAGAGTCCCGTTCGGAATCCCGCCGCCTGCAACACCGCAGCGATGATATGCGAGGTCGAGCCCTTGCCATTTGTGCCTGCGACGTGGACGGTGGCATAGTGGCGATGGGGGCGACCGAGGTAGGTCATAAATTGCTCGATACGTTCCAGCCCAGGTTTATATGCGTCACCACCCGCGTCCTGAAACGAACGTAGCGACGAGTAGAGATATTCGAGTGTTTGAGCGTAGTTCATCGTGTGTGGGGTTAATTTACGAGATAGTTGCGACGGCGAACACGATATGCGATGAAGTATAACACGCAGAGTAACAGTAGATAACAGCTCAGTCGCGCGATGTAGTCGCCCAAGCGGACATAGAGCGTCAGGCGGCTCTCGATGGGCACCTCCTCGGTCAGCACGCCACGCTCGTCCCAGCCGATGGTCGAGATCACGCGACCGCGCGGTGAGATGAAGCCCGAAATGCCCGTATTGGCACTTCGCGCCACGCTACGGCGGGTCTCGATGGCACGCAGACGCGAGTAGGAGAAGTGTTGGCGGTGACCATTTGTTTCGCCCCACCAGCCGTCGTTGGTGATGACCGACATCACCTTTGCTCCCTGACGCACAAACTGCGAGTAGAACTCGCCATAGACTGATTCATAGCA
This sequence comes from Alistipes sp., assembly GCA_045638285.1. Lineage (GTDB taxonomy): Bacteria > Bacteroidota > Bacteroidia > Bacteroidales > Rikenellaceae > Alistipes. Next base: position 7,328 of record JAZUBB010000013.1, read on the forward strand.
TATTGCGACGCCAATAGGCAGCTCCTCCGAGCCAAAATTCTTAGGTGCGGGATCGACTCCGAGCTGTCCCGACGAGCCGCCAAGCTCGACAATCAGACCCGAAATCAACGACATAAATCGCGGGTAGGGCACCTTCTCGGCGCCGACCACCAACTTTATTTTATGGCGCACGTCAAACTCCCCGCGCGGAGCAAACTCCAACGCCGTATTGTAGACATCGTAGCGCATCGTGCCACGCACGCGAGCGGTCTCCGAGGCGGGCACTCCCAACGGATAAAGGCGCAGAGTGCTCGCGCCTGCAATCACCGTTCCCTCAGGCAGATGCGACTCCTGCACCGAGCGGATATTGTGGATTGCCGCCGCCGACCAGTCGTTCTCCCAAATCGCGCTATTGGCACCCAACGCCGTTTCGGGTAACAGCACGTAGCGACTATCCTCAGGGCACTGCTCGATGAGCGCACGGAAGATCGAGTCCTGAATCTCATCGGGCATATCATATTTCTGATCGAGAGGGAAGCACGAGAAGTTGGGTTGCACGACGCTGATTTTGACCTTTTCGTCGCTCTCGTCATAACTGAACCAAATGACCAACGAGATGACGATAGGCACTACTGCCGCCACTGCGCCCCACACCGCGCGACGCACCGAACGCGAGCGTAAAGCCTCGAAAAAGAGCAGGTTACAGATGAGTACCCACAGCGAGCCGCCATACGCACCCGTCCATTCGTACCACTGCACAGCCCACACCTCGTTGGCAAATCCGTTGCCGAGCGTGAGCCACGGGAACGACGCCTCGGTGGTGAGGTAGAAGTACTCCAAAGCGATCCACGCGCCCACCAACGTGCAGTAAGCCAACGACTTCGGAGCGCGTTTCGAAACGTAGTGATATGCCATCACCGCCACGGTGGGCAGCGTAGCCGTCACGAGCAGAGCCGCCACCGCTCCTGCGGGGGTTGAATTCCATATCCACCAGCAGGTTATGGTTGCCCACGCGAGCATTGTGAGCCACGTCCAGCCCGCCACGCGCCAGAACGAACGGCGCGAGTCGTCGTAGCCCGCCGAGAGCGCCAACAGCGGAACCAAAGCCACCAAAAGAGTCAGTCCCGTTCCGCGTAACCAACCCGACGAGAGCATCAGCACCGTCAGAGCGACCAAAAATAATCGGTTTCGTATCAAGTTTTGCATTTTTCCGTATGATTTTGTCTGCAAAGATAGAAGATATTTACTATTTTTGCACTTTATATCTTAGTAAGATTTCATAAACGTAGCGAATTTAGACGACGTACTATGTGGTATGATATGATTTTTCGAGGTATGCTGGTCGGTTTAGCCTCGTCAATTACGGTTGGTCCGGTCGCAGTGCTCTGTATCCAGCGCACGCTGAGCAAGTCGCGCCAATCGGGTTTGATGTCGGGTGTGGGTGTGGCTTGCGCCGACACGCTGATGGCAACCGTGGCATATTTCTGTTACTCGGTTATGCAGTCGTGGCTCGATCAGTATGCACTCTTTATGCGTGTGGCGTGCGGTATTATGATCGTGGCGGTGGGTGTCTACATCTTCCTCCAAAACCCCGTGACGCAGATCCGTCGTAACCGCGCCGGCAAGAGCGATCTATGGCAGGATTTTGCCTCGATGTTCGGCTTTACGCTGGCTAATATGCTGATGATCATACCCTACATCTTCGTCTTTTTCGGAATGTTCAGTATCGAAACCACCCAAACCGTGTCGATGAACTCGCTGCTGCTCGGTGCACTGCACCTTGTCGGTTTCTTCGGCGGTGCGGTCTGCTGGTGGTTCTGCCTGACGAGCGTGATCAACCTCTTCCGAAATCGCTTCCGTCCCCGCCACCTGCTCTGGATCAACCGCATTGCGGGCTGCCTGATCGGTGCGCTGGGTGCCTACACAATTATCTCAACATTTATTGAAGTTTTCGCTCTATGACGCTGAATAAGAACACTCGTCGCCGTCTGACTATCGCGGTTGATGGCTTTTCGTCGTGTGGCAAGAGTACCTTCGCTAAGGCTCTGGCGGCACGCTTTGGTTACATCTTTGTGGATACGGGTGCGATGTATCGCGCTGTGACCCTCTTCGCGCTCGAAAATGGTGCTATCCGTTCGGGTATCGTCGACGAGGAGGCATTGGTGGCACTGTTGCCCAAAATTGATATCGCATTTCGTTTCAATCCCGCCCGCGGTGCCAGCGACATCTATGTCAATGGCGATCTGGTCGAGGGTAAGATCCGAACTATCGAGGTGAGCAACTGCGTCAGCAGCGTCAGCTCAATCGGTGAGGTGCGCGAGAAGCTGGTGGCAATGCAGCAGCAGATGGGTCGTAACAAGGGTATCGTGATGGACGGTCGTGACATCGGTACGGTGGTCTTCCCCGACGCCGAGATCAAGATCTTTATGACCGCCGACCCTGCGGTGCGTGCCCAGCGACGCTACGACGAGCTGACTGCCAAGGGCGAGCAGGTGTCGCTGGCGGAGATCGAGGCGAATGTTCGCTCGCGCGACATTGCCGATCAGAATCGCGCCATCAGCCCTCTGCGTAAGGCGGACGACGCTGTGGTGCTCGACAACAGCTATATGACGATTGCCGACCAGATGGTTTGGTTCGACGAGAAGTTTGGCGGACTATTTGAGAATTCAGAATTCAAAATTCAAGATTCAAAATTATAGTTCGACACCATAGATAACGAATGGCGAGCGCACCTTTGCGGGCTGGGGCGGTCGCCGAAGGCGAGCCCGCGAAGGTGTGACGAAATCAAAGATTTCGCCAATAGTAGCAAAGAAAAACAATTTTGCTTTTTGAATTTTGAATTTTGCTTTTTGCGGAATGAAAGTTATTATCGACGATAATTCGGGTTTTTGTTTCGGTGTGGTGCGTGCCATTTCGCGGGCTGAGGAGGCTCTGGCGGAGGGCGGTACGGTCTATTCGTTAGGTGACATTGTACACAATCGTGTCGAGGTGCAACGACTCGAAAAACTTGGTTTGCAGACCGTTTCGCACGAAGATATGGAGCATTTGGGCGGTCGTCGCCTCTTCATTCGCGCGCACGGCGAGCCCCCGACGACCTACGCTCGTGCCGAGGAGTTGGCTATCGAGGTGATCGACGCTACGTGCCCCGTGGTGGCGGCTCTGCAACGTAAGGTCAAACGTGCCTACGAACAGATGCAGGAGGTTGGTGGTCAGGTGGTTATACTTGGCAAGCACGGTCACGCCGAGGTGGTTGGACTGACGGGTCAGGTCGATGGTCGCGCGATAGTTGTCGAGAACGAAGCGGATTTGGCGGAGGTCGATTTTGCGCGTCCGATCTACTTCTTGTCGCAGACCACGCAGAGCCGTGCGTTGTTCGAACATATTTTGGAGGTTATGCGTAGCCGCGCTGCCGACCCTGCGCAGGTTGAGGCGGTCGATACCATCTGCGGGCAGGTGGCAGGGCGCGAGCAGCGATTGGTGGAGTTTGCTCAGTCGGTCGATAGGGTTATTTTCGTTTGCGGTCGCAAGAGCTCGAACGGCAAGGTGTTGTTCGAGGTGTGCCGACGCGCTAACCCGCTGAGCTACAATATCGAGGAGGCTGCGGAGTTGCAGGCGGAGTGGTTGGAGGGAGCCGCGACCGTCGGTATCTGCGGTGCGACCTCGACCCCGAAATGGTTGATGCAACAGGTGGCGGACTATATTGAGAATTCAGAATTCAAAATTCAAGATTCAAAATTATAGTTCGACGCAAACTAAATGCGATTTCCAGCGGAAATCGTCATACACGTCGGCGCGTATGCACTGAGTGGGAGCAAAGAAAAAAGTAAAACACGCCCATATGGCGTGCCCGTAGCCGCCGAACTTGGATTAAGTGGGGGCAAAGAAAAACAATTTTGAATTTTGCTTTTTGAATTTTGAATAAAAAAAGAGTTATGCGAACTGACCGTTACTTATTGAGAGCCGTAAAATATTTCGTGCTACTGATCGTTTTGATTGTGGTGCTTTACGCCTTGTCGTACTACTTCGAGAGCACACCGATGTCGGTGGAGGATTACATTGCGATGTTGCGTGCCGACGAGCGATCGAAGTGGCTGCTGCCGGTGTTGATCGTGTTGTCGCTGGCGTACCCTGCGTTTGGGTATATGTGTCGCTCGTTGCCCATCTCATTGGAGAAGAACCGCGCGGGTATCGACGCAGCGATGGCGGCGTGCGATTTCGAACTCACGGGAGAGCGCGAGGGGGTGTTGTACTATCGTTCGAGCTCGCTATCGCGTCGTTTGCGACTGTTGTGTGAGGACGAGTTGGAGGTTTGGTCGGAGGGCGATCGAACGATGATCCGCGGTCATCGCGCGGCGGTGGTGCAGGTCATCTATCGCTCGGAAATTTATATGAGAAAAGAGAATGGCGAAGAACTCTAAACATACGTTGCGTCGCGTGGGTGCGGCGGCAGTGGTGGTTTTGGTTGCGGCGGTGCTGATGGCATCGACGCGCAACGACTTTGCGCTCGGTCGCAACATCGAGGTGTTGATCAATATGATGCGCGAGTTGCACGTGCTCTATGTCGATGAGACCGACCCCAATGAATTGATGAAAAATGCGGCGGAGGGTATGACCTCGACGCTCGATCCCTATACGGCGTATATGCCCGAAAAGGAGGTCGAGGAGTTCGAGATGATGACCACAGGTAAGTATGGCGGCATTGGTTCGTTGATTCGCCAAAAGGGTGATTATGTGCGTTTTGCCGAGCCTTATAAGGGTCGTCCGGCAGATCGTGCAGGTATCAAAATCGGTGACCGCATTATCGAGATCGACGGTGAGTCGGCTAAGGGAATGACCACCGAGCAGGTGAGCAATCGCTTGAAGGGCGATCCCGGAACCGAGATCCGCTTGAAGGTGGCTCGATTGGTCGATGACAGCGTGATGAATCTGACGCTGCGCCGCGAGCGAATCGCAATTTCGGGCGTGACATATGCGGGTTGGTTGAACGACTCGATCGGTTACATTGCGCACGGCGATTTCAACGAGGGTTGCGCGGCAGATCTGCGTCGTGAGCTGATGAAGATGCGCGAGACGGGTCGCCTGCGCGGTCTGGTGCTCGACTATCGCGGCAATGGCGGCGGCATTGTGCAGGAGGCGATTGAGATTCTGTCGATGTTTCTGCCCAAGGGTACGAAGGTACTCGAAATGAAGGGTCGCACCGAGGAGATGAGCCACGTCTATCGAACTGATAAAGAGCCGATTGATACTCAGTTGCCTATCGTCGTGCTGACCAATAGCGGCTCGGCGTCGGCTGCCGAGATCGTGGCGGGCGCGTTGCAGGATATGGATCGCGCGGTGCTGATGGGACGCCGTACGTTCGGTAAGGGGCTGGTGCAGTCGACCCGCTCGGTGGGCTATGGCGACTACTTGAAGGTCACCACCGCAAAGTACTATATGCCCAGCGGACGCTGTATTCAGGCGATCGACTACGCCCATCGCAACGAAGATGGCTCGGTCGATTACGTTCCCGACTCGTTGATCCGAGAGTTCACGACGCGTGGCGGTCGTAAGGTCTACGACGGTGGTGGCGTAATGCCCGATGTGGAGCGCGAGGCGGAGTATGCAACGCGATTTGTGCTGACGCTCTATGCCGAGGGTCACATCGAGGATTTTGCCGACGACTACGCAAAGGAGCACGATGAGCGTCTGCAAGCGATGGATCCCACTCTGTTCTCGATCTCGGACGAGGATTTCGAACAGTTCGTGGCGATGATGCGCGACCGCAAGACCTCGTACCGTTCGCAGAGCAGTCAGTATGCCGATGTGGTGCGTCGTGCGGCGGAGCAGGAGCGTCACGATTCGACCGTTCTTGCCGATATTCGTCGCTTGGAGCGTGCGCTCGAAGGCGATATGGAGAGCAACCTGCGCCGTCACCGCGAGGAGCTGTTCGACGCAATCAACACTCAGATTATTCTTCGCTACCGTTACTCGGAGGGCGTGGCGCAATACAACCTGCAAGACGATAAGGACGCTGCGGCGGCAGTCGAACTGCTCGGTAACAGCGCGGAGTACAGCCGTATTTTGCGCGAGCAGGACACCGCACGCCAGCACAAACGCGACGAATAAAACCCGAAAGTCAAATCCATCATAAACCCCAACAGAGATATGAAACGTCTTACCCGCCTGCTCACCTTCCGCAACCGAATGGTTGTCATCGTTTTGGGTCTTGTATTGGCGTGTGTGTCGTTGTATTTCACCTCGCGTATGGCGCGTTCGCTCAGCGAGAAGGAGCAGCACGATGTGCAGATATGGGCGATGGCGATGGAGCGCAGTGGCAACACGAGTATGTTTCTGGCGGAGGATCCGCTGATGGCGGAGATTATCTCAGGTCGCAACAACATTCCTTTGATTATCACCGACAACAACCTCCACGTGATCGAGTCGCACCTGATCCCGCAGTCGGTCATCAACCACCCCGACCTGCTGCGCGAGAAGATCGACCAGCTGACCGAGAAAAATACTCCCATCGTGATCCGCAACCGCTGGAATGCGCAGGACAATATCTATATCTTCTATGGCGAGTCGCGTCTGTTGCGCACGCTCTACTACTTCCCGCTGGTTCAGTTGGTTGTGGTTGTGATATTTATTCTGTTTGGCTACATCGCGTTCAGTTCGTCGAAGCAGGACGAGCAGAACCGCGTCTGGATCGGTCTGGCAAAGGAGACCGCCCATCAACTCGGCACACCTACCTCGTCGCTGCTGGGCTGGATCGAGTATCTGCGTACGCAGGAGGTCGATCAAACGGCTGTCGATGAGATGAATAAAGACCTCACGCACCTGATGAAGATCGTCGATCGTTTCTCGAAGATCGGCTCGGAGACCATTCTCGCTTCGGCGAACATCAACGAGGTTGTGGGTGGTTGCGTGATGTATTTCCGCACACGTATTCCGCGCAACGTGACACTCGATTACAACGGTTTGGCTACGGCACCCGTACAGGCGATGATCAACTCGGCATTGTTCGAGTGGGTGGTTGAGAATCTTCTGAAAAATTCGCTCGACGCGCTGCAAGGTCAGGGCGCAATCAAGGTCACCATATCGTCGAACTCGGAGAGCGTCTTTGTCGATGTGCGCGATACGGGTAAGGGTATCGCCCGCAGTAATTGGAAGCGAATCTTCGAACCCGGTTTCACGACCAAAACGCGCGGTTGGGGCTTGGGTCTGTCGCTCAGTCGCCGCATTATCGAGGAGTACCACAAGGGTCGCATTGCGGTGATCGACTCCGAGATTGGCAAGGGCACGACGATACGCATAACACTCAAACGAATATTTGAATAACAACGGTGATTCAACACGATACTATATATAATAACGCGCACGACGCGCACGCGGAGGCGGCATCAGCGAATGGCGTCATCGACCAGCCTTCGGTGTTGAGTTTCGACGCTTTGGGCGAGGCTTTGGTGCGTACGGATAGCGTGATGTACCGCGTGGTGCCGAGCGATTCGGTGCTTACGGCTGAGGCGGTGGCGATCTATGGTCCGCTGACCGAGAGTGTGCCTGCGCGTCTGCACGACCGCACCCCAATAGATACCCCCTTTACGGCGACGGGTGCGTTTCAATCGTGTGTGATTCTGCTGTTGGTGGCATACGTGCTGCTGGTCTACCGCTTCCGTAGCGACATCGTGCAGCTCTTCACCAACCGCAAGGCAATCGCCGAGGAGCTGACATATTCGGGTCAGGGCAGCGTCTATGGTCGTTTCTTCTCGACGACGGTGGGCGTGGGTCTGTTGCTGGCGGCGATTATGGTGGTCAAGGGTGCCGACCTCGCCCCTGCATTGGCAAGTGGAGTGGTTGCACCGCAGTGGATCTATGCTGTGGCGGTGCCCTCGGTGCTGGTTGCGACGATCGTGATCGCGACGCTGCAAGTGGCTCTGCTGTGGGTAATTGGCGGCGTGGCAATGTGCTCCGATGTGACCTCGACATTGATGCGTTTGCGCAAAATTTGCTTCGCAATCTTCACAATTTGCTGCACTCCAACGGTTTTACTCTACGCTTTGAGCGAAATTGGTCGATCAAATGTATTTTTGTATCTCATTGTGATAGAGTTAGTTGCGATTTTGCTGGTCTTTTTGTACGAAACTTTTGTCTTGTTTGTATCGAAAAAAATTTCTGTTTTGCATTGGATTTTGTACCTTTGCACCGTCGAATTATTCCCTGTCAGTCTGATAGTTCTGACGGTAATGAGAGAGTTTTAAGTAGAGATGAGCATTAAAAAAATTTTGGTATCACAGCCCCAACCGGCTATTATTGAAAAATCACCGTTCTTCGAAATCGTACGCAAACATAAAGTCAATATCGACTATAACCCCTTCAACCGTGTTCAAGGCGTGAGCCTCAAAGAGTTTATGGGGCAGCGCGTAGAGATCCTGACACATACAGCCGTAATCTTCACCAGCCGAACTACGGTCGATAGCTTCTTCCGTATCTGCGAGGAGTCGCGTATCACCGTGCCCGAAACGATGAAGTATATCTGCCAGACCGAGGCGGTGGCTCTCTATCTGCAAAAGTATATCGTCTATCGCAAGCGTAAGATCTTCTTTGCTGACGGTTCGTTTACCAACTTCTTGGAGCTGATCATCAAGCACAAGGACGAAAAGTATATGCTCGCACTGAGTGAGCCCCACAAGCCCGAACTGCCTGAGGCTTTGGAGCGTCTGAAACTCAATGTCGATCAGGTGATTTTGGCTAAGACCGTGCAGACTGACGTATCGAAACTGCCCTTGGCGGAGTACGATATGGTGGCACTCTACTCGCCTTCGGACGTTGCGGCGTTCAAGAGCGCGTACGAGGATAAGCCGCTGCCCCGCGTGGCAACCTTTGGCGACGCTACGGCACGTGCAGCCGTTGCAGCAGGCATCACCATCAACGTGATGGCTCCCACCCCCGCAGCTCCCTCGATGACTAAGGCTATCGACATCTACCTGAATAAGTTAGCCGCAGGTGAGGAGGTTGCTCCGGTTGAGTTGCACGACGATCAGAACAACGAGGAGTTTATCCGCACGCAGCAGGCTAAGCTCGCCAAAAAGACCCGCGTGCGCAAGAGTGCAACAGCCGCAGCCGCAGCTCCCGCCAAGAAGGGCACTGCGACCAAGAAGGCAACCACGACCACCAAGAGCGCAACAAAGACGGCAACCAAGAGTGCCGCAACCAAAAAGACAACCACCACGAAGAGCGCGACGAAGAAGACCTCTGCGGTCAAAGCCGAGTAACGCTCCTCTGTTAGAGATATTTAACGTACAGAACAACTAACGCACAAGTCGGTGGTGGCACTTCCACCTCCGACTTTTTTTCGGAGACTGCCGACAATTTCGGCAACTTCGAAAACCGCCGATTAACACGACCACAACGATGGCTGAACAGACCCTGACCCGCGCCGAGCGACTCCGTTCGCTCAAAGTGATTCGCCGACTCTTCGAGGAGGGTCGCAGTGGGTTTGTCTACCCGTTCCGCTACATCTGGTTGGTGGACGAGTGTGCCGAGGGCGAGGCAGGCGTTGAGACTTCGGGCAACGCAACTTCGGGCGGTGTTGAGGTGTTGTTTTCGGTGCCCAAGCGATTCTTGAAACGTGCCAATAAACGCCACTTTGTGCGTCGTCGCGCTAAGGAGTCGTATCGTTTGGGCAAGTCCGCGCTGATTGCCGCCGCGGGCAGCCGTAAGGTGCGTATCGCGCTGGTTTACAGCACAAAGAAAATCCATAGTTACAAAACAATCAACAATGGCGTCGAGCGAATTTTGGGCGAAATTGTCAGCAATCTGTAAGCGCGTCTGTGCGGCACCGTTGCTGCTGTTGGTGCGATTCTATCAGAGGTGTATCTCGCCACTGACACCCCCTTCGTGCCGCTATACGCCCACCTGCTCGCAGTATGCCGTTGAGGCTCTGCGCAAATATGGACCGATCAAGGGCAGTTGGCTGACAATCAAACGCCTATGCCGTTGTCACCCGTGGGGCGGCAGTGGCTACGACCCCGTTCCGTAACAAATAGTAAAACCCGCCCATATGGCGTGCTTCCACCCGCCGATGATGAAGCCTTATTTACGACAAAGACAATTTTGAATTCTGAATCTTGGGTTTTATTCTAAATCTTGAATTTTGAATCTTGAATTTTGAATTAAAAAAGCCCCGCAATCGCGAGGCTTTAATTGTTAGTTGTTCACTCGATAGGCTCGTTGCACGCCGCGGATACGCAAAATGCTGTGTATCAACATATCGACCACATTGGTACTCGGCACCTCGACGTTGATCAGTCCCGACAACGTACCCCCACCCGACGAGAGATTCATCGAACGAATATTGAGTTTCAGATCGCGGTTGATGACCTCCGTAATGCGATTGACCATACCCGTCGAGTCGTCCGCCACGATCTTGATCGACGCGCGGAACGCCCCGCCCTGCACCTGCTCGCGCCAACGCGCCTCCATAATGCGATAGGGGTAGTTTTCGCGCAGGCGAGCGGCATTGGGGCAGTCGGTGCGGTGGATCGTGATGCCCGCGTTAATCGTCACAAAACCAAATACTTCGTCACCCATAATCGGGTTGCAGCACTTAGCTAACTTGTAGTCGATCTTGCTGATCTTGTCGTCGATCACCAGCGCGTCGCCTGAGGGTCGCGTATTATAAATTTTGTTCGCGTCGAGCTTGGCGGCATCGAGCGCGGCAGCCGTCGTGCGACGTTGCTCATCTGCCTCGCCACTCAGGTGGCGTGTGATGATCTCCTTGATCTGGGCAAAGTCGATCTTCTCGTTCAGAATACGGTTGTAAAGTTCAGTTCCCGTTCTGATTTTCAGAGCCTTACAAAGATAGACCACCGCGTCGTCGATGGCGATGTTCATCTTCCAATTCTTCAATTTGCGCTCCAACTCCTCGCGTCCCAAACGCGCCTGTCGAGCCTGCTCTTCGCGCAGGAATTGACGAATTTTGTTGCGTGCCTTGGTGGTCGTTACTACATTCAACCAATCCGATTTGGGAGTTTGGTTCTTTTGGGTCAGGATCTCGACGATGTCGCCATTGCGCAGTACCTCGCGGATCGAAACATTGCGGTGGTTTACCTTCGCGCCCGCGCAGGTGCAACCCACATTCGAGTGGATATCAAATGCAAAATCGAGCACCGTCGCACCCTCGGGCAGCTTGCGCAGGTCGCCCTTCGGCGTGAAGACAAAGATCTCACCCGTGGCGGGCTTGGCGTCGAAACGCTGCACGAGCGAGTGGGTCGTGGTCTCCATCAGTTCGCGCAGACGACCCAGCCACTGCTCGCTGGTCTGCGCACCCTGATTGACACCCTTGTAACGCCAGTGGGCGGCGATACCGCGCTCGGCAACCTCGTCCATACGCTCCGAGCGAATCTGCACCTCGACCCAACGTCCCTCCTTGGTCACAACGGTGGTGTGGAGCGATTCGTAACCATTTGATTTAGGGATAGATATCCAATCGCGCATACGTTCGGGATTGGGCGTATAGAAGTCGGTCACCACCGAGTAGATATTCCAGCAGAGGGTCTTTTCGATCTCGCGCGGGCAGTCGACAATGATTCGCAGTGCGAAGATGTCGAAGACCTCCTCGAACGGAATGTGGCTCTTGCGCATCTTGGTCCAGATCGAGAAGATCGACTTGGTGCGGCTCTTGATGTGGTATTCGTAACCCATCTTGTCGAGCTTCGGGATAATCGGTTCGAGGAATCGCGCAATCAACTGCTGACGCTCCTGCGAGGTCTCCTCCAATTTCGACAGAATATGCTGATAATCATCGGGTTCGAGATAGCTGAGCGAGATATCCTCCAACTCGCTCTTGATGGCATACAGACCCAACTTATGGGCGATTTGGGCATAGATGTTGAGGCTCTCCCAGCTCTTTTTGTGGTGTTTCGAGGCGGGGAAAATTGACAGCGAACGCATCACTTCGAGGCGGTCGGCGAGCTTAATGAGAATCACGCGCGGATCGGTCGAATAGGACACGATCAGATCGCGGAAATTGTCCGCCTGCTCCTTAGCGACTTTGGTTTTGACGTCCGAGATATTTGCCAATGCGCGGGTAATCTCAACCACGTAATCGCCAAACTGTGAGCGTATTTCGGTACTCACACGCTCCAACTCCTCGCTGCTCTGCTTAGCTGCCAGACGCACCACATCGTGCAGAATGGTGGCTACGGTCGAGTTGCGACCCAGACCGATCTCCGAGATCACAATCTCGGCAGTGCGCACCGCGTGATCCAACATCGGTGAGCCATCATAACGCAACTGACCGTCCAATGCGCGGTCGGCATATTCGAGAGCCTCATCGACGAGAGTCTGCGTCGTGGGCGAAAAATTGGATCGAACCATATCGAGCAGACGTGCATAACGCTGCTCACGAGTCAAAGTGTCCATAGCTTTCAATGTGCTTTAAACCTAACTACGGCGCAAGATACGAAATTAATTTTACAATCTCGAAGCTATCCGAGTTTCGTTTGTGTTATTTTCTGCCGCGAGCCACATATTCGGCGACTTTGTCGGCAATTCGCTCGCCGTCGAGGGCGGCCGAAATGATACCACCCGCATAGCCCGCACCCTCACCTGCGGGGAACAGACCGAGCGTTTCGGGGTGCATCAGCGTGTCGTTATCGCGCGGGATACGTACAGGCGACGAGGTGCGCGACTCGACGCCCAAAACCACCGCGTCGTTGGTCACAAAGCCCTTCATTCGACGACCAAAGTGACCGATTCCCGCACGCAGAGCCTCGCCCATAAATGGCGGCAACCACGCCGAAAGTTCCGACGCGACCGTACCGGGGATATATGATGTGCGCGGTATCGACGTCGAACGACGCCCCGCCACGAAGTCTGCAACTCGCTGTGCAGGAGCTATTTGCTTATCGCCGCCCTGCTCGCGTGCCAAGCGTTCGAGTCGCTCCTGATACTCCAAACCAGCCAGCTCGCCAAACTCTTCACGCAGGTGAGCATAGTCCTCTACACGCACCTCGGTCACCAGACCCGAATTTGCAAAAACCGAGTTACGACCCGATGGCGACATTCCATTCACGACCGACTGCCACTGCTCGGTCATTGCCGGCACGATGAAACCACCGGGGCACATACAGAACGAATAAACACCACGCCCAAACTGCTGACAAACAAGCGAATAACTTGCTGCGGGCAGATACTCACCTCGCTCGCGGCAGTGGTATTGGATCGAGTCGATGAGTGCTTGCGGGTGCTCGATTCGCACGCCCATAGCGAACGCCTTAGCCTCCAAGCGCACGCCGTTAGCATACAACATTCGATAGATGTCGCGTGCCGAGTGCCCCGTAGCCAACACGACTGCGGCGGCGTCGATTCGGCGGTCGCCACACTCGACGCCCTCAATGCGATCTCCCTTGATTATCAGCCCTGTAACGCGGCTGTCGAACAGGAATTCACCACCCGAAGCAAGAATCGTCTGACGCACGTTGGTCATAATTCGGGGCAGGCGATCGGTGCCGATATGGGGGTGTGCCTCGAACAGAATATCGGGCACAGCACCGTGATAGACAAGCGTTTGCAGTGCTTTGTTGTAGTCGCCACGTTTCTTCGAACGAGTGAACAATTTGCCGTCCGAGAATGTTCCTGCGCCGCCCTCACCAAAGGCGTAATTCGAGTCGGGATCAATCTCGCCGTTGCGGTTGATCTGCGCGATGTCGCGTTTGCGAGCCGACACGTCGCGTCCGCGTTCCAATACTATCGGCTTGTAACCCAGTTCGATAAGTCGCAGTGCAGCGAACAGACCCGCAGGACCCGAACCGACAATCACCACCTCAGTTCGACCGCTCACATCGGGATAGTCGAAGTGTACGGGGGCGGGTTGGGGCTCACGATCGACGTAGATTTCGATCGAGAGATTGACCTTCACGTTGCGTTGGCGGGCGTCGATCGAGCGTTTCACGACACGCGCCAGAGCCACCTCCGATCGACGGATACCCATACGACGGGCTGCCAACGAGGTGTATATTTCGGGGTCGGCTGCCTCGCGGGGCGAGAGTTGAATGGTGATTGTTTGCGGCATAGTTGATGAATTTGCTACAAAATTACTAAATTTGTGGTGAAAAACTAATCACGTATGACACCAATTCTTATTTATGGCGGTCAGATCATCAACGAAGACCGCACGTTCGAGGGTTATATCATTGTTCGTAACGGACTGATTGACAGCATTGGAGAGGGTGCGTTCGAGGGCGCATTCGAGGGTGAACGCTACGATGCCACGGGTAAGTGGGTTATGGCGGGTGCGATCGACGATCAGGTGCACTTCCGCGAACCGGGTTTGACCTACAAGGGCGACATCGCCTCGGAGTCGGCTGCGGCTGTGGCGGGTGGCGTCACGTCGTTTATGGATATGCCCAATGTGAAACCTCCAACGGTGACACTCAGCGACTTAGAGCGTAAATTCGATCGCGCGGCGGAGTGCTCGGTGGCTAACTATTCGTTCTACTTGGGTGCGACAAACGACAATATTGACGAGGTGCGAAGGGTTGATCCGCGTGCGGTGTGTGGCGTGAAGATGTTTATGGGTTCATCGACGGGAAATATGTTGGTCGATAACGAGCGCACGCTCTCGGCGGTGTTCGATTCGTCGCCCGTGGTGGTGGCGACCCACTGCGAGGACGAGCAGCGTATACGCGCCCGAATCGAGGAGTTCCGCGCCCGCTATGGCGACAATGTGACCCCCGCAATGCACCCACAGATCCGCGACGCTGAGGCGTGCTATCTCTCGTCGGCACGCGCTGTTGAGCTGGCAGACCGTTACTCGGCGGAGCTTAATCTGCTGCACGTGAGTACCGCCCGCGAGTTGTCGTTGATTGATTCTAAACCTCTGACCGAGAAGAATATAACCGCCGAGGTTTGCGTCCATCACCTTTGGTTTACCGACGAGGATTACGCCCTTCGCGGCAACCGTATCAAGTGGAATCCGGCAGTCAAGAGCCGAGCCGACCGCGACGCTCTGCGCGAGGGCTTGCTCAATGGCAAGGTCGATATCGTGGCGACCGACCACGCTCCGCATAGCGACGAGGAGAAGTCACAACCCTATTGGTCGTGCCCGTCGGGAGGTCCGTCGGTGCAGCACTCATTAGTGATGATGTTGGAGCTGGCGCAGCGCGGTGTTTGCTCGGTCGAGAAGGTGGTCGAGAAGATGTGCCACGCCCCTGCGGTGCGCTACGGAGTTGTCGGACGTGGATTCTTGCGCGAGGGCTATCACGCTGATATTGTGGTGGTTGATCCTACAAAACCGCAAATCGTGACGCGCGAAAATGTGCTTTACAAATGTGGTTGGTCGCCCTTCGAGGGAGAGCGTTTCTCGTCGTCGGTCGAGCTGACGTTAGTCGGTGGTCGCAAGGCATTCGCGGAGGGTCGCGTCGATCGCTCGGTACGTGGCTCGCGCCTCGAATTTGCTCCGCGCAGAAAGTAGAGAACGTTGAGATTCAAAATTCAAAAAGCAAAATTCAAAATTAGAGCATACACGTCGGCGGGGGGCGGCGCGACTTTCAGTCGCGGGCGCCGACGTGTATGACGATTTCTTCGAAATCGCACAAAATTATTATGAACAAAAAAACGCGCCGAACTTTCGTTCAGCGCGTTTTAGCTTTTGGTGCCCAGGACAAGACTCGAACTTGCACGAGCTAATGCTCACTACCCCCTCAAAGTAGCGTGTCTACCAATTTCACCACCTGGGCATTACATCAAAAGAACTCTCTTTTCGAGGGCACAAAGATAGCGACTATTTTCATTTCCGCAAAATTTTCGGCAACTTTTTTCGCTAACTCGCCGATTTAAGGTGAAATAAGGGCGAACGCCTCCGTCAAAACAAAAAGCCGCCCTCCATATTCGGAGAGTGGCTTGTGGTTACTGTTAGTGCGAATTATTTCTTCGCGGGGAACGAGTGTTCGAGGATCATCGGAACAGCCGAAGTCCAATATTTCCACGAGTGAGCACCATCGCGCACGCGGAACTCCATAGGCACGCCTGCACGCATCATCTCGCTGAAAAAGTTGAGGTTAGGACGGATCAGGAAGTCGGTGTCGCCACAATCGACGAACCAACGAACCGTACGCAGAGCCTCGATCTGCGCGGGCTTAGCCGTTTGCAGGAACTCGACGGGCGAGGTGCGAACAACCGACCAAAGGAACGGAATGGCATACGATTTCGAAACGCTGTTCTTGGGGAAGTTGTCGAGCAGACCGCTGACCGAATATACTGCGCCGAACATTTCGGGGTGGTGCTGACCATAGACCACCGAGCCGCCGCCACCCATCGACAGACCTGCGATGGCGCGGTTCTCCTTGTCGCTCAGGGTTTTGAGAGTTGCGTCGATATGGGGAATGAACTCCTCGAAGAAGAAATCCTCGTAGTTCCAGCCCTCGACATTGAAGTAACCCATATTCTCGCCTGCGAGGTTCTCTGCCGTACCGCGAGCGTCGGGCATAACGACGATCATCGGACGCACGCGACCCTCCTTGATAGCCTCGTCGGTCTGCGCTTGGAGGTTCCCCATTTTGTGCCAATTGTTGTCTTGACCGAAGGCACCGTGCAACAGATAGAGAACGGGAAAACGCTCGGTTGCGGTGTCGTAACCGTCTGGCAGATAGACCGAATAGGTCTTGTCGGCGTTTAGGATTTCGCTATGTACGGTCAGCTCCTCGATTCGGCTCTGAGCCGATGCTGCCGTCACGAAAAGCAGTGACGCGATGAGTGAAAAGAGTGTTTTACGCATAGTTGTTAGCCGTTTTTTGAATAAATTTTCAGCAAATATAAAAAAAGATTTGGAGGATTCATAATTTTTTACGTATCTTTGCACCCGCAAACTGAACGAAAGTTCTCGGTTTCACGCCCAGGTGGCGGAACTGGTAGACGCGCACGTTTCAGGTGCGTGTGTCGAAAGGCGTGCAGGTTCGATTCCTGTCCTGGGCACTAAGAGGTTGATCGAAAGATCAACCTTTTTTTGTTGGTGTCTATCAGCGCGTTCTTGTTCGATTGGTTATGTTATCGAAATAAAATTTGCGACATTGCGCTTTTTTAGCTACATTTGTCGCTGGAATTTAAACTTTTTACGAAGAGATGACAATCGTTTTAATTGCAGCATTGACGCTTTCGCTGATCGTGGCAACCATTCAATTTTTTGCCTGGACCAACAAGTATGGCGATGAGTGGAATTGGGAGAAAATCAAGGAAGGATACCGAAAGGGTTGGTCTAAATTACTGATTGTTACCTTATTGATTTTGGTGGCGATGGCGATCGTGTGGTACTTGATGCCTGAGCCGAAGTCGGCTTTCGGGGCTTTCGCCAAGATGTGGAACGTATGGCTTCCCACGTGGGGTGTGGTTGGTGGCTTTCAGGGGTTGCGTTCGCTCTATAAGATCTTCCGCGAAACCCGCCGCGTGTCGAAACCGTGGATCGCATTTGCGCTGTTTTGCCTGCTGCTCTTTGTCGGTTCGGCAGTTTGGTACGGATTCGAGATCAGCAAGCTGTTCTAATTCAAAATTCAAAATTCAAGATTCAAGATTATAGCCGCGCTCCGAAAGGGTGCGGCTTTTCTTTTTCGTATTTATCCAAGTTCTGCGGCTGGGGCGGTCGCCGAAGGCGAGCCACAGAACTTGACGATTTCCGTGGAAATCGCGTGTCAATTTGCACGCAAATCGAGAACTAAATTTTGAATTTTGCTTTTTGAATCCTCATCATTGGCGGCAGGGGCGGCTGAAAGCCGACCCGCCAATGATGACGTGCTCGACCGAACGCGATAATCTCCGTTTCTGCCTAATAAAAGCCCCTGAAATCCTAAAAAATATAAATATATATAGGTAAAACGGTTGATGATTCGCGAAAAAAGTTTATTTTTGCAAGATGTATTGAACACAATCGAAAGAAAACAACAAAAATATACAACAAGTTATGGAATACGATTTTAGAGCCATCGAAGCCAAATGGCAAAAAGAGTGGCGCGAGCGCGGTACCTACAAAGTCGAGGTCGATCCGTCGCGCCCCAAATTCTATGTTCTCGATATGTTCCCCTATCCGTCGGGCGCGGGTCTGCACGTAGGTCACCCGCTGGGTTACATCGCCTCGGATATCTATTCGCGTTACAAGCGTCTGTGCGGTTTCAACGTACTGCACCCGATGGGTTACGACGCATTTGGTCTGCCCGCCGAGCAGTATGCAATTCAGACGGGTCAGCACCCCGCAGTGACTACCACGCAGAATATCAATCGCTATCGTGAGCAGTTGGATAAGATTGGTTTCTCGTTCGATTGGAGCCGCGAGGTACGCACCTGCGAGCCGGAGTATTACAAATGGACGCAGTGGGCATTTGTGCAGATGTTCTCGCACTACTACGACAACGTGGAGCAGAAGGCGCGTCCGATTGAGGAGCTGGTGGCTAAGTTTGTTGCAAATGGTACCGAGGGTGTCGATGCGGCTTGCACTCAGGAGATGACGTTCACGGCTGAGGAGTGGGCAGCGATGAACGAGAAGGAGCGCGAGCAGGTGTTGCAGAACTACCGTTTGGCGTTCCGTGCCGACACGATGGTTAACTGGTGCCCCGCGTTGGGTACGGTGCTGGCTAACGACGAGGTGAAGGACGGTTTGTCGGAGCGCGGTGGTCACCCCGTTGAGCAGAAGCGTATGAAGCAGTGGTTGCTGCGCGTGACGGCGTATGCTCAGCGTATGTTGGACGGTTTGGAGAAGTTGGAGTGGAGCGATTCGCTCAAAGAGATCCAGCGAAATTGGATCGGTCGCAGTACGGGTGCGCAGATGTTCTTCGACATCAAGGGTATGGACGAGAAGTTGGAGATCTTCACCACACGTCCCGATACCGTTTTTGGCGTAACGTTTATGGTTATTGCGCCCGAGCACCAATGGATTGACCGCCTGACTACGGACGAGAACCGCGCGGCAGTCGAGGAGTATATCGCTCAGACCAAGAAACGCTCGGAGCGTGAGCGTATCGCCGAGACCAAGCGTGTGAGCGGCGTTGCGACGGGCTCGTATGCAGTGAATCCCTTCACGGGCAAGGAGATTCCGATCTATGTTTCGGATTATGTGCTGGCGGGTTATGGTACGGGTGCGATTATGGCAGTTCCGGCGCACGACTCGCGCGACTACGCTTTTGCACGCCACTTTGGTTTGGAGATTGTTCCCGTGGTTGAGGGTGGCGACATCAGCAAGGAGAGCTACGACGCTAAGTCGGGTGCGATGATCAACTCAGGTTTCATCACCGGTATGGACGTTAAGGAGGCTATCGAGGTGATGTTCGACGAGGTTGAGAAGCGCGGTATCGGTCGCAAGCGCGTGAACTACCGTCTGCGTGATGCGATTTTCTCGCGTCAGCGTTATTGGGGCGAGCCGTTCCCTGTTTACTATAAGGACGATGTGGCATATACGCTGCCCGTTGATCAGTTGCCGTTGCAGTTGCCGCCCATCAAGGACTTCGGTCCGACGGAGCAGGGCGAGCCTCCTCTGGCACGTGTCGAGGGTTGGTGCACCGAGGCGGGCGACCCGTTTGAGTTGTCGACAATGCCCGGTTTTGCAGGCTCGTCGGCATACTACCTGCGCTATATGGACCCCCACAACTCGGAGGCGTTGGTTAGCCGCGAGGCAGACGAGTATTGGCGCAATGTTGATCTCTATGTGGGTGGTATTGAGCACGCTACGGGTCACTTGATGTACTCGCGTTTTTGGAATATGTTCCTCTACGATTTGGGCTACGTCTGCGAGGACGAGCCCTTCAAGAAGTTGGTCAATCAGGGTATGATTCAAGGTCGTTCGAACTTTGTTTACCGCGTGGTTGGTACCAATAAGTTTGTGTCGCTCGGTCTGCGCGACCAGTACGAGACGCAGGAGATCCACGTCGATGTCAATATCGTGCGCAACGATGTGCTCGATCAGGAGGCATTCCGCAAGTGGCGTCCTGAGTTCGCTGACGCTGAGTTCATCTTGGAGGACGGCAAGTATATCTGCGGCTGGGCTATCGAGAAGATGTCGAAGTCGATGTTCAACGTTGTGAATCCCGACTATATCGTCGAGGCGTATGGTGCTGATACTCTGCGTATGTACGAGATGTTCCTCGGTCCGTTGGAGCAGTCGAAGCCGTGGGATACCAACGGTATCGACGGTGTGCATAAGTTCCTGCGCCGTCTGTGGGGTCTGTTCTACGACCGCTTTGGCGAGTATAAACTCACCGACGAGAAGGCAACGCCTGCCGAGTTGAAGACCCTCCACAAGACCATCAAGAAGGTGCGCGAGGATATCGAGAACTTTTCATTTAATACCTCGGTGGCAGCCTTTATGATCTGCTTGAACGAGTTGGGTGACTGCCCCAAGCGCGAGATTGTCGAGCCGTTGGTGGTGCTGATCGCGCCCTTTGCTCCGCATATCGCCGAGGAGTTGTGGTCGGTGCTGGGACACACGACGTCGGTTTGCGACGCGAAGTATCCTGAGTTCTGCGCCGAGTACCTCGTTGAGAATAGCCACGAGTATCCCGTTTCGATCAATGGTAAGATGCGATTCAAGAAGGAGCTGCCGCTCGATATGTCGAACGAGGAGATCATCACAACGGTACTTGCCGATCCCGCAGCGCAGAAGTGGACCGAGGGTCGTGAGCCGAAGAAGGTGATCGTGGTCAAGGGCAAGATCATTAACATTGTAATCTAATACTTCGAAAATATGAACTACAACCAACTTTTCGAGCAGATTCGCGCCAAGCAGAGCTTCTTGTGCGTGGGTCTTGATACGGACGTCCGCAAGCTGCCCGAGGCGGTGCGAGGTGAGGAGGACCCGATCTTTGCATTCAACCGCGCCATTATCGACGCTACGGCACCCTATACGGTCAGCTATAAGCCCAATCTGGCATTCTACGAGGAGCACGGTGCAGCAGGTATGGAGAGCTTCGAGCGCACGTGCCGCTATATCCGCGAGAAGCACCCCGAGATCTTCATCATCGCCGACGCTAAACGTGGCGATATTGGCAATACCTCGGCAATGTATGCCCGCGCATTCTTCGAGCAGGGGCTGGTCAATGCGGTGACGCTGTCGCCCTATATGGGACGCGATACGGTCGCTCCGTTCCTCGAATATGAGGGTAAGTGGTCGGTGATCTTGGCACTGACGTCGAATCCTTCGGCTGCTGATTTCGAGATGCTTACGCTGGCAGACGGTCGCAAACTCTATGAGCAGGTACTCGTGACTGCGTCGCAGTGGGGCTCGAAGGAGAACACGATGTTCGTCGTGGGTGCAACGCAGGCGAAGATGCTTGGCGGTATCCGCGAGTTGGTGCCCGACCACTTCCTGCTGGTGCCCGGTGTGGGTGCTCAGGGAGGCTCGCTGAGCGAGGTTGCTGAGTACGGTATGAACTCGCATTGCGGTCTGCTGGTGAACTCGTCGCGCGGCATTATCTACGCCTCGAAGGGTGACGATTTTGCTGAGGTTGCGGGTCAGAAAGCGGCGGAAATGCAGGTCGAAATGGCTGAGCTGTTGAAGAAGTATCTCTAAGATTGACGGCACTACAAAACGAGTGAATAATGCGCCGCCTTGCCTTGATTCGGGGCGGGCGGCGCAAATTATATACGATTGATTATGAGAAAGTTCTATTTCATTGCAGTGGTGGCTTGCGTGCTATTGACAAGCTGCGCTGCACCCCGAATTTCGCACCGTGGTGAACATCTCGAAATTCCGCACGGAACGGTCACCATTGATGGTTCGGCAGCGGATTGGGGCGATGAGCGTCAGCTTACGACGCTCACCAGTGCGCACGACAAAACGACCACCGACGGAACGCGCGTCGCGCTCTGTTATGACAATACAAAATTGTATTTTTTGTTCGAGGTTGCTGACGCAAATATCGTGACGAGAGAGATCGAAAACGAGCGTCAAATGTTCGATCACGATCGCGTTGAAATCTTCTTTTCGAGCGACCGAAAAATGAGTTTCTACTGCGGTGCCGAGATTGCCGAAGCGGGCGTTTTGGATCACGGTCGTGATGCAAGCGGCAAGAGCAGTATGAATTGGAATTTCAAGACGTTAGAGTATAAAGTCGCCCGCACCGAGAGTGGTTACGTGACCGAGGGATCGTTCGATTTAGCGGAGCTGCGCGAGTTGAATCTGATTGGTCGCAATGGTCGAATTTATATCGGAATTTTCCGCGGTGATAACCCCGCCGACGGCTCGAAATATCGCTGGCTTTCGTGGGTTGTTGCGGACAAGTTGACTCGTCCAAATTTTCACCACCCCTATTCGCAGGGTGTCGCCTATTTGCGTTAATTCAAAATTAATCCTGCTGTGCAGGCTTTCCCTCCTTCGCGCCTCAGCCGAGTTTGAGCAAGCTCAACCTCCGCATTCGGCTTGGTGTCGGTTCAAGATTCAAAATTACGCCACGCTTCTGAGCGTGGCTTTTTTTATTCAAAATTCAAAAAGCAAAATTCAAAATTGGCGATTTCTTCGAAATCGCCCCACGCCACCGCGTGTGTGTCATTTGTAGCAAAGTAAAAGTGTAGCAAAGTCAAAATCGTGAATTGTTCATCGCTCTCTCGCGTGCGTGTAATACACGGACGCTAACGTGCATTAAAACAAAAGTATAGCCCTCGGATTGGCTCGCTCATCATTGCGACATTGCGAAATAGTTGTAACGCGCAGTAAATCAATGTGTAAGCTCTTAAAAATCTCGAATGTGATAAATGAAATCTATTTCGTGTAAAATTCGATAAGAAAATACAATCGTAAAATCGCCCAAAAACGGCTAAAACGCTGAAAAATCGGCTCGAAAAAGGTGAAAAAAGTTGGGCGAAATTGGTGAAAACAAAAAAAATGCGTACCTTTGCAGTCCCATTTTGAGATGGGAATGACGAAATATTAACAAAAATAAAGGACAAAACAGTAAGAAAATGCCTACTATTCAACAGTTAGTAAGAAATGGCAGAACGCACGTTGACTTCAAGAGTAAGTCGCCTGCGCTCGATGCGTGTCCTCAGCGCCGTGGTGTTTGTACCCGTGTGTACACCACCACCCCTAAGAAGCCTAACTCGGCTATGCGTAAGGTGGCACGTGTGAAATTGACTAATGGTAAAGAGGTGAATGCCTACATTCCGGGCGAGGGTCACAACTTGCAGGAGCACTCGATCGTTCTGGTTCGTGGTGGTCGTGTGAAGGACCTTCCGGGTGTACGTTATCACTTGGTTCGTGGTGCTTTGGACTCGGCAGGTGTAGACGGTCGTCTGCAACGTCGTTCGAAGTACGGTGCAAAGCGTCCTAAGGCAGGTAAGGGTGGCGCTCCCGCAAAGAAGAAGTAATCAACAGAGGAAATTTTAACAAAGAGAAACAACAATGAGAAAAGCAAAGCCTAAGAAGCGAATTCTACTTCCGGATCCCAAGTTCTCGGACGTACTTGTTACAAGGTTTGTGAACAACCTTATGTTGGACGGAAAGAAGAGTATTGCCTATTCGATTTTCTACGATGCGTTGGATATCGTTGGCGAGAAGATGAAGGATGCTGACAAATCTCCCCTCGAAATTTGGAAGCAGGCACTTGAAAACATCACCCCGCAGGTCGAGGTTAAGTCGAAGCGTATCGGTGGTGCTACCTTCCAGGTTCCCACCGAGGTGAGAGCAGAGCGCAAGATTTCGATTTCGATGAAAAACCTTGTCCTTTATTCTCGTAAGCGCGCTGGTAAGTCGATGGCAGAGAAACTCTCAGGTGAGATAATGGCAGCATACAACCAGGAGGGTGCTGCATTCAAGCGTAAGGAGGAGATGCACCGTATGGCTGAGGCCAACAAGGCATTCGCACACTTCAGATTTTAATTAGAGGATTACGAAGATGGCAGCAAGAGATTTAACATACACTCGTAATATCGGTATTATGGCTCACATCGATGCCGGTAAGACTACTACTTCGGAGCGTATCCTCTTCTACACTGGTAAGACCCATAAGATCGGCGAGACCCACGAGGGTGCAGCTACTATGGACTGGATGGCACAGGAGCAGGAGCGTGGTATTACCATCACCTCGGCAGCTACTACCGCTTTCTGGAACTACAAGGGTCATCAGTATCAGATCAACCTGATCGACACCCCGGGACACGTTGACTTTACCGTTGAGGTAGAGCGTTCGTTGCGCGTTCTGGACGGTGCCGTTGCTACGTTCTGCGCAGTAGGTGGCGTTGAGCCCCAGTCGGAGACCGTATGGCGTCAGGCTGATAAGTATAACGTTCCCCGTATCGGTTACGTTAACAAGATGGACCGTACTGGTGCAGACTTCTATGCAGTTTGCGCTCAGATCAAGGAGCACTTCGGTACGACCGCTCTGCCCGTAGTTTTGCCTATCGGTGTAGAGGATAAGTTCGAGGGTCTGATTGACCTTATATATAATAAGGCAGTCTACTACTACGATGACAAGACCGTTCGTGACAACTTCGAGTTGCGCGAGATCCCCGAAAATATGAAGGCTGAGGCTGAGGAGTGGCGTAACAAGTTGATCGAGGAGGTTGCTTCGGTTGACGACGCTCTGATGGAGAAGTTCTTCGAGGATCCCGATTCGATCACTCCCGAGGAGTTGATCGCGGCAATCCGCAAGGCAACGATGCAGATGCAGGTTGTTCCTATGTTGTGCGGCTCGTCGTTCCACAACAAGGGCGTACAGCACTTGCTCGACGCAGTTATGGCTTACCTGCCCTCGCCGCTGGACGTTCCCGCAATCGAGGGTGTGAATCCCAAGACCGAGGAGACCGAGGTGCGTAACGCAACTGAGGCTGATCCTTTCTGCGGTTTGGCATTTAAGATCGCTACCGACCCCTTCGTAGGTCGCTTGGCATTCGTTCGCGTATATTCGGGTAAGCTCGATGCAGGTTCGTATGTTTACAATGCACGTAGCGGCAAGCGTGAGCGTATCAGCCGTATCTACCAGATGCACGCTAACAAGCAGAATCCTCTCGAAACCGTAGGTGCAGGTGATATCTGCGCAGCAGTAGGTTTCAAGGAGATCCGCACTGGTGATACTCTGTGCGCTGAGGGTTCGCCCATCGTATTGGAGCAGATGACCTTCCCCGAGCCGGTTATCGGTTTGGCAGTTGAGCCTAAGACTCAGAAGGACCTCGATAAGCTGGGTATCGCTCTGGGTAAGCTGGCTGAGGAGGACCCCACCTTCACCGTTAAGACCGACGAGGATAGCGGTCAGACTATCATCAGCGGTATGGGTGAGCTCCACTTGGATATCATCGTTGACCGTTTGAAGCGTGAGTTCGGCGTAGAGATCAACCAGGGTGCACCCCAGGTTAACTACAAGGAGGCTCTTACTCAGACCGTTCAGCACCGTGAGGTATTCAAGAAGCAGACCGGTGGTCGCGGTAAGTTCGCAGATATTATCTTCGAGATCGGTCCCGCATCGGAGGGCAAAGTTGGTCTTGAATTCGTTGACGAGGTTAAGGGCGGTAACATTCCTAAGGAGTTTATCCCCGCAGTTCAGAAGGGCTTCGAGTCGGCTATGGCTAACGGTGCTTTGGCAGGTTACACTATGGATTCGATGAAGATTACCTTGAAGGACGGTTCGTTCCACCCCGTTGACTCGGATCAGTTGTCGTTTGAGATCGCTGCACGTAACGGTTTCCGTGTTGCAGCACCCAAGGCAGGTTCGGTGATTATGGAGCCCATTATGTCGGTTGAGGTTGTAACCCCCGAGGAGAATATGGGTGATATCATCGGCGACTTGAACAAGCGTCGTGGTCAGATTCAGGGTATGGAGCAGAAGGGTACTGCACGTGTGGTTAAGGCTAAGGTTCCCCTGTCGGAGATGTTTGGTTATGTAACCGTACTGCGTACTATCTCGTCGGGTCGTGCAACTTCGTCGATGGAGTTCTCGCACTTCGAGGAGGTACCCGCTAACCTCGCAAAGGATATTATCGAGAAAGCAAGTGGCAAACGTAAGGATTTAGAATAAGAATTAGATATGAGCCAGAAAATTAGAATTAAATTGAAGTCGTTCGACCACAACTTGGTTGACAAGTCGGCTGAGAAGATCGTAAAGACGGTGAAGAGCACCGGCGCAGTAGTTAGCGGTCCTATTCCCCTGCCTACTCAGAAGAAGATCTTCACCGTGAACCGCTCGACCTTCGTAAACAAGAAGGCACGCGAGCAGTTCCAGCTCTCGACCTTCAAGCGCATCTTGGACATTTATAGCTCGACTCCCAAGACTATCGATGCACTGATGAAGCTTGAATTGCCCTCGGGCGTTGAGGTTGAGATCAAGGTCTGATCGACACACAATATCGTGAGGCATTAACGTGCCGAGCAGGTGGACAACCCACCGAAAGGTAGGTTGTCCAACGCTCGCCACGCGCCTTTTCGAAGAGGCGGAGCTTATGAGAGCGATCCTGAAACAAAGGGGGCTTGTGAAGCAAACTTGAAATAAGGGAGCTTGTGAGGCTAACCTGAAACGAGAGGGGAGCAGGAAATAAGCGAAGAACCCAATAGGGTGCGGAGCTTTTTGAGGGGGGGCTGCCAAAGTTGGTCGGAACACTGAAAGCAGTAAACCCAAGCAAAAGTCGAAACAGAGTAAGGGGGCTTGTGAATAAGGGCAGGCGACCGAAATGGAGTAGAGCTTATATGGAGCGAAGTTCGAATGAAGAACGGAGCACGTATAGAGAGCAGTGATCGAAAGAGAAAAGCTTTATATATAATATATAGGTATCGCGCACCGCAAAAAACGAAAAACAAACACACTTATACAAAACAAACTTTTTTAGACAAAATGTCAGGACTTATTGGAAAAAAAATCGGAATGACTTCCGTTTTCAGTGCCGAGGGTAAGAACATACCATGCACTGTTATCGAGGCTGGTCCGTGTGTAGTTACGCAAATCAAGACTGTCGAGAGCGATGGCTATGAGGCAGTTCAGGTTGCCTATGACGACAAGAGTGAAAAGCACACCAGCAGCAGTTTGTTAGGTCACTTCAAGAAGGCAGGTGTGACTCCCAAGCGTAAGCTTGTTGAGTTCAAGGGTCTCGGTGAGGTGAATCTGGGTGATACTCTGACCGTTGAGACTTTCGCTGAGGGCGATTGGGTAGACGTAACGGGTATCTCGAAGGGTAAAGGCTTCCAGGGCGTTGTTAAGCGTCACGGTTTCGCCGGTGTAGGTGGCCAGACTCACGGTCAGCACAACCGTCAGCGTAAGCCGGGTTCGCTGGGTGCATCGTCGTATCCCTCGCGCGTATTCAAAGGCAAGCGTTTGCCGGGCCGCACTGGTGGTGACCAGGTTAAGGTTGCCAACCTGAAAGTATTCAAGGTAATTCCCGAGAGCAACTTGATCCTTGTAAAGGGTTCGGTTCCGGGTGCAAAGGGTTCGTACTTAGTAATTGAGAATTAAAGATGGAATTAGCAGTATATAACACCTTAGGTAAGGAAACAGGTAAGAAAGTAGTTCTTTCGGACGCTGTATTCGGTGTGGAGGCTAACGACCACGCTATTTATCTCGACGTTAAGCAGTACTTGGCTAACCAGCGTCAGGGTACTCACAAGTCGAAGCAGAAGAACGAAGTTGCAGGTTCGACCAAAAAGTTGAAGCGACAGAAGGGTACCGGTGGCGCACGTGCAGGTAGCATCAAGTCGCCTCTGTTCCCGGGTGGTGGTCGCGTATTTGGTCCCGTACCCCGCGATTACAGCTTCAAGCTGAACAAGAAGCTCAAACAGCTGGCTCGCCGTAGCGCATTGACCTACAAGGCTCAGGGCAACGCAATCACCGTAGTTGAGGACTTCGTAATGGAGGCACCCAAGACTAAGAAGGCAATCGAGCTGACCAAGAACCTGAACGTAGCAGAGAAGAAGGTACTGTTGGTAGTAACCGAGTCGAACTTGAACGTATCGCTCTCGTGCCGCAACCTTCCCAACGTTAAGGTTATCAACGCAGCAAGCTTGAACACCTACGACGTGATGAACGCATCGGCAGTAGTAATGTTCGAGGGCGCAGTTAACGCAATTAATGAAATGTTAGCTTAAAACATTGAGGAAATGGAAGTAATTATTAAGCCTATTTTGACCGAGAAGATGACGATTCAGGGCGAGAAGCTGAATCGCTACGGTTTTATCGTCGATACGAGAGCTAACAAGCTGCAGATCCGTAACGCCGTAGAGCAGATGTACAACGTAGTTGTCACTGACGTAAACACGATCAACGTAATGGGTAAGGCAAAGAGCCGCTACACCAAGGCTGGTCTGTTGGAAGGTCGTACTAACAATTTCAAGAAGGCTATCGTCACCTTGAAAGATGGAGATAAGATACATTTTTACAGTAATATCTAAGAGAGATGGCAGTAAGAAAGTTTAAGCCGGTAACTCCCGGTACAAGACATAAGATTATCGGTACGTTCGACGAGATCACAACGTCGACACCGGAGAAGTCGTTGCTTCGTGCCAAGAAGTCGACTGGCGGTCGTAACAACGAGGGTAAGATGACTATGCGCTATATGGGCGGTGGTCACAAGCAGATGTATCGACTGGTTGATTTCAAGCGCGCAAAGGACGGTGTAGCTGCCGTAGTGAAGACTATCGAGTACGATCCTAACCGTACGGCACGTATTGCACTGATCTGCTACGCAGACGGTGAGAAGAGCTATATCTTGGCACCCAACGGTTTGAAAGTTGGTCAGACCGTAATGAGCGGCGCAGGCGTAGCTCCTGAGGTTGGTAACACCCTGTTCCTGTCGGAGATTCCGCTGGGTACGGTGATCCACAATATTGAACTCTATCCCGGTCAGGGTGCCGCAATGGCACGTAGCGCCGGTGCCTATGCACAGCTTCTGGCTCGTGAGGGCAAATTCGCGATTATCAAGTTGCCTTCGGGCGAAACTCGTATGGTACTCGTAACCTGCCGCGCAACCGTAGGTGTTGTATCGAACGTCGATCACAACCTTGAAAGCCACGGTAAGGCAGGTCGCAAGCGTTGGTTGGGCCGTCGCCCGCACAACCGTGGTGTGGTAATGAACCCCGTAGATCACCCGATGGGTGGTGGTGAAGGTCGCGCCTCGGGTGGTCACCCGCGTTCGCGTAAGGGTCTGTTGGCTAAGGGTTACAAGACTCGCAACCCGAAGAAGACGACCTCGAAGTTTATTATTTCAAAGAAAAAATAATTAAAAGAGTAACATAATGAGCCGTTCATTAAAAAAAGGACCATTCATTGACCCGAAGCTTGAAGCAAAGGTAATTGCGCAGGCTGAGAGCAATAATAAGTCTGTCATCAAGACTTGGTCGCGTGCAAGTATGATTTCGCCTGACTTCGTAGGTCAGACGATCGCTGTCCACAACGGAAATAAGTTTATTCCGGTCTATGTAACTGAAAATATGGTGGGTCACAAGCTGGGCGAGTTCGCAGCAACCCGTAATTTCCGTGGTCACGGTGGTAACAAGAAAAAATAAGTAGAATATGGGTGCAAGAAAAAATTTAATGGCCGAGAAGTATAAGGCCGAGAAGAAGCAGAAAGCTATCGCTATTATGCGTGATTGCCCTACTTCGCCCCGCAAGATGCGTCTGGTAGCAGACATCATTCGTGGCGTTGAGATCAATAAGGCTCTGGGTATCCTCCGCTACTCGAAGAAAGAGGCATCGATCCGTATGGAGAAGCTCTTGAAGTCGGCCATCGCAAACTGGGAGGCAAAGAACCCCAACGAGCGTTTGGAGGATAACACCCTCTGCGTTAAGGAGGTATTCGTTGACTGCGGTCGTATGTTGAAGCGTGTTCAGCCCGCACCTCAGGGTCGTGCTCACCGCATTCGTAAGCGTTCGAACCACGTAACGCTGGTTGTTGATAAAATGGTAACCGAAAATAAGTAAAAGCAAATGGGACAGAAAGTTAATCCGATAGCTAACCGCTTGGGTATCGTTCGCGGTTGGGATTCAAACTGGTTCGGCGGCAAGGACTTCTCGTCGCGTCTGGTTGAAGATGAGAAGATCCGCAAGTACTTGAATGCCCGTTTGGCTAAGGCAAGTATCTCGAAGATCATCATCGAGCGTACACTCAAACTCGTTACTGTAACCATCTCGACCGCTCGCCCCGGTATCATCATCGGTAAGGGTGGACAAGAGGTTGATAAATTGAAGGAAGAGCTCAAAAAGCTCACCGGTAAGGACGTACAGATCAACATCTTCGAGATCAAGCGTCCCGAGGTTGATGCAGTGATCGTTGCAAACAACATCGCTCGTCAGTTGGAGGGTCGTATCTCGCACCGTCGTGCCGTTAAGACCGCAATCGCTTCGACGATGCGTATGGGCGCTGAGGGTATCAAGATCCAGATCTCGGGTCGTGTTGGTGGTGCCGAAATGGCTCGTAGCGAAACCTACAAGGAGGGTCGTATTCCTCTGCATACCTTCCGTGCTGACGTAGACTACTGCCTGGCTGAGGCACTGACCAAGGTTGGTATCCTCGGTATCAAGGTGTGGATCTGCACCGGTGAGGTTTACAAGAAGCGTGATCTGTTCGAGATCGCAGGTGCAAGCGCAAGCGCACCCCAGGGCGGTCAGTCGCAGCAGGGTCGCGGTAAGGGCGCTCCCCGCAAGAGAAGAAACAACAATAAGTAGTATGGACCTTTTAATGCGATAATAGAAAATGTTACAGCCAAAAAAGACCAAATTTAGAAGAATGCAGAAAGGCCGTATGAAGGGCTTCGCACACCGCGGAAACCAGTTGGCATACGGTTCGTTCGGCATCAAAGCACTGGAATCGACCTGGATCACCGGTCGCCAGATTGAAGCAGCCCGTCAGGCTATTGTACGTTATATGAAGCGTGAAGGTCAGGTGTGGATTCGTATCTTCCCCGATAAGCCGATCACCAAGAAACCCGCTGAGGTTCGAATGGGTAAAGGTAAGGGTTCGCCCGAAGGATTCGTGGCTCCCGTTACTCCGGGCCGTATTCTCTTCGAGGCAGAGGGTGTACCCCTGGAAGTTGCACAGGAGGCACTTCGTCTGGGCGCACAGAAGCTGCCTATTACGGTTAAGTTTATTGTAAGACGTGATTACACCGAAAATTCAATCTAAGAAATGAAAAGTGCTGAAATAAAGGAGCTCACGGTACAGGAACTGACCGAGCGCATCGAATCGGAGAAGGCAAACCTCGCTCAGATGAAGGTGCAGCACGCAGTGTCGCCCGTAGAGAACTCGTCGTTAATCAAAAAATCTCGCAGAGATATCGCGCGTATGCTGACAATTCTCGGCCAGAAGAACTCTAAATGTTAATTACCACTATGGAAAGAAATCTTAGAAAAGAGCGTATTGGCTTGGTTGTCAGCAACAAGATGGAGAAGACCATCGTGGTTGCCGTTGAGCGTAAGGTCAAGCATCCGATCTACGGTAAGTTTATGAACAAGACTACCAAGTTCGTAGCAGAGTGCTTGGACGAGACCGTAAAGGAAGGCGATACCGTTCGCATTATGGAGACTCGCCCTTTGAGCAAAACCAAGCGTTGGAGATTAGTACAAATCATTGAAAGAGCTAAGTAGTTATGATACAACAAGAAAGTAGACTTGTCGTAGCCGATAACAGCGGTGCAAAAGAGGTTCTCTGCATCCGCGTGCTTGGCGGCACCAAGCGTCGCTACGCATCGATCGGCGATAAAATCGTTGTGACCGTGAAGAGCGCTACCCCCTCTGGCGATGTCAAGAAGGGTACCGTATCGAAGGCGGTTGTCGTAAGAACTAAGAAGGAGATCAGACGTGCAAACGGTTCGTATATTCGTTTCGACGACAACGCCGTAGTACTTCTGAACAACCAGGGCGAAATGAGAGGTACTCGTATCTTCGGTCCCGTAGCACGTGAGTTGCGTGACCAGTATATGAAGATCATCTCGCTGGCTCCCGAAGTATTGTAATCGTTAAAAACACAGAAGACTATGTCAACCAAATTGCATATTAAGAAAGGGGATATGGTTTACGTGAATGCCGGCAATAGCAAAGGGCAGTCAGGTAAAGTGTTGGAGGTGAACGTAGCGAAGCAGCGCGCCGTAGTAGAGGGCCTGAACATCGTTAAGAAGCACACCAAGCCCAACTCGCAGAATCCTCAGGGTGGTATTGTCGAGCAGGAAGCTGGCATCCACATCTCGAACTTGCAGCCGATCGACGCAAAGACCGGTAAGGCTACCAAGGTAGGTCGCAAGCTCAATGAGAACGGTAAATTAGTACGTTACGCTAAAAAGTCAGGGGAGGAGATCAAATAATGGCAAATTACATTCCTACACTCAAGACTACTTATAATGAGCAGATTAAGCCTGCTCTGATGAAGGAGTTCGGCTACAAGAGCATTATGCAGGTGCCCAAGCTGGAAAAGATCGTTATCAACCAGGGTATGGGTCAGGCAGTAGCCGATAAGAAGTTGATCGAGGTTGCTCAGGCTGAGTTGACCCAGATCACCGGTCAGAAGGCCGTTCAGACTCGCTCGCGTAAGGATATCTCGAACTTCAAACTGCGTAAGGGTATGCCCATCGGCGTTCGTGTAACGTTGCGCGCAGATCGTATGTACGAGTTCTTGGAGCGTCTGATCGCAGTTGCACTTCCCCGTATCCGCGATTTCAAGGGTATCAACGAGAAGTTCGACGGCAAGGGTAACTACACCCTCGGCGTAACCGAGCAGATCATCTTCCCTGAGATCGATATCGACAAGATCACCAAGATCTTCGGTATGGAGATTACCTTCGTAACCTCGGCTAAGACCGACGAGGAGGCATACGCACTTCTCCGCGAGTTCGGTCTGCCGTTCAAAAACGCTAAAAAGAATCAATAAGCTATGGCAAAGGAATCGATGAAGGCACGCGAGGTAAAGCGTGCGAAACTCGCAAAAAGATACCAGCACAAGCGCGATGAGGTAGCTGCACGTGTTAAGAGCGGCGAGATCAGCGAGATGGAGGCTTGGCAGGAGTTGGCTAAGTTGCCCCGCAACGCAAACCCCATTCGCCAGCACAACCGTTGCCAGCTGACCGGTCGTCCTAAGGGCTATATGCGTCAGTTCGGTATCAGCCGTATCCAGTTCCGTGAGATGGCCTCGCAGGGTCTGATCCC
The DNA here is from genome assembly GCA_045638285.1 of Alistipes sp. Lineage (GTDB taxonomy): Bacteria > Bacteroidota > Bacteroidia > Bacteroidales > Rikenellaceae > Alistipes. The sequence goes on from JAZUBB010000013.1 coordinate 40,366, forward strand.
GGGCGTGAAGAAGGCAAGCTGGTAGCAGTAACTTTCCACTGATTTTCGGACCTCGACATCTTCATCTCACTCGCGATTTGGGCGTTCTTTCGGGTGTAAATTGAGCACCTTGCGGAACGGTTCGAGTCGGAGAGAGATGAAGAATGTTGGTCTGAAAATCATTTTTTTGTGAAAAAGTTGCTGATTATTCGCAAGTTTTGATTAACTTTACGCGATTTTTTCGAGGATTACCGTCGCAAACACCGCAAAAATGGGGTGTTGGTGGCGGAAATTACTTGTGTAAATAACTAATTATCAACTAATTAATTTTTAATTTTTAATCGTTATGACAGATCCTATTGCGGATTTTCTCACGCGAATTAGAAACGCGGTGAAAGCCAACCACAAGGTGGTTGAAGCTCCCGGCTCAAAAATTAAGCAGGAGATCACTAAGATCCTCTATGAGCAGGGCTACATCTTGGCTTACAAGTTTGATACCGATGAGCGTGGTTTCTCGACCATCAAGATCGCTTTGAAGTACAACGCGCAGACCAAGACCAACGCCATCAAAGACCTCAAACGTGTTAGCCGTCCCGGTCTGCGTCAGTACGCTTCGGTAGCAGAGATGCCCCGAGTATTGAACGGTCTGGGTATCGCAATCCTCTCGACTTCGAAGGGCATTATGACCGACAAGAAGGCTCGTCAGGAGAACGTAGGCGGTGAAGTCCTCTGCTACATCTATTAACGGGAAACGGGGGAGCGGAGTTTTTTCGAGTTATACCGATGCCTTGTGCTATGAGAAAGTATAGCGAAGGCGTATGCGAAGGAAAGGCGCATATATAATATATATAGGTATAACGGCGAAGAGTGCCAACAGACAATCGGTTTCCATTGTGCCGAGCAAACAGAACGCACAAAGCGTGCCACCCCGAGAGTAACAAACAAAACAAAAACTTTTTAAGAAATGTCAAGAATTGGTAAATTACCTGTAAACTTGCCCGCAGGTGTCGAGATCAAGATCTCGGACGACAACGTGGTAAGCGTGAAAGGGCCTCTTGGTACACTGAGTCAGAAGGTTGACTCGGATATTACCGTTAAGGTAGAGGATGGTGTACTCACCGTATCGCGCCCCACAAATCAGCCGCGCCACCGTTCGATGCACGGTTTGTATCGCGCGCTGATCAACAATATGGTAGTAGGCGTAACTCAGGGTTACGAGATCAAGCAGGAGCTCGTTGGTGTCGGCTTTAAGGCTGAGGCTAAGGGTCAGATCTTGGAGCTGAGCTTGGGTTATTCGCACGATATCCATATGATGGTACCCGCAGAGGTTACTGTAACCGCAGTTACCGAGAAGAAGGGTAACCCCATCGTTACATTTAAGAGCATTGACAAGCAGCTCGTAGGTCAGGTAGCTGCAAAGTTGCGCTCGTTGCGTAAGCCTGAGCCTTACAAGGGTAAGGGTATTAAGTTCGTAGGCGAAACTCTGCGTCGTAAGGCAGGTAAGTCTGCAGGTGCTAAATAGTAAAAACGTAAGACTATGTCATTGAATAAGATTGAGAGAAGAGAGCGCATCAAGATGCGTATCCGTAAGATCGTTAGCGGTACTGCAGAGCAGCCTCGTATGACTGTATTCCGCAGCAACAAGCAGATCTATGTACAGTTCATTGATGACGTTTGCGGCGTTACTTTGGCAGCAGCATCGTCGAAGGAGATCGCAGACGTAGCAGGTAAGAACAAGTCGGAGGTAGCCGCTTTGGTAGGTAAGCTCGCAGCAGAGCGCGCCATTGCTAAGGGTATCTCGACCGTTTCGTTCGACCGTAACGGTTACCTGTATCACGGTAGAGTAAAAATGTTGGCCGACGCAGCGCGCGAAGGTGGTCTTAAATTCTAAGCGAATATGGCAAATACTAATGTAAAGAAAGTAAGAACCAGCGATTTGGAGTTGAAGGATCGTTTGGTAAGCATTCAGCGCGTAACGAAGGTGACCAAGGGTGGTCGTACTTTCAGCTTCTCGGCTATCGTAGTAGTAGGTAACGAGAACGGCGTTGTAGGCTACGGTCTTGGTAAGGCAAGCGAAGTACAGGCAGCTATCGCTAAGGGCGTAGAAGATGCAAAGAAAAATCTGGTGAATGTACCCATCATCAACGGTACTATTCCTCATAAGCAGGAGATGCGCTTCGGTGGCTCGGAGGTTATGATCCGTCCGGCAGCTCCCGGTACCGGTATCATCGCCGGTGGTGCAATGCGTGCTGTGTTGGAGTCGGTAGGTGTAAAGAACGTGTTGGCAAAGAGCAAGGGTTCGTCGAACCCCCACAACTTGGTTAAGGCAACCGTAAATGCACTGTTGGAGCTCCGTGACGCATACAGCGTAGCACAGGTTCGCGGTATCTCGATGAAAAAGGTGTTTAACGGTTAATGTGACTCGGAAACTATGGCAAAATTGAAGATCACTCAGGTCCGCAGCCAGATCGGTAGCTCGGACATCCAGCGCAAGAACCTTGCAGCACTTGGTTTGCGCAAAATCAATCAGACCGTAGAGCACGACGACTCGGCTATCATTCTGGGTATGTTGGAGCGCGTTAAGCACTTGGTCAAGGTCGAAGAAGTTAAGTAAGAACTAAAAAAGATTTTAAGAAGATGAATCTTAATGAATTGAAACCCGCAAAGGGTGCAACACATCACCAGAAGCGAATCGGTCGTGGACAGGGTTCGGGTCACGGCGGCACCTCGACCCGTGGTCACAAGGGTGCTCAGTCGCGTTCGGGTTACTCGCGTAAGTTGGGCTTCGAGGGCGGTCAGATGCCTTTGCAGCGTCGTCTGCCTAAGTTCGGTTTCACGAACTTGAAGCGCGTTGAGTTTAAGGCAATCAACCTGTCGGTAATCGAGGAGCTCGCTGAGAAGAAGAACCTCACCGAGATCAGCGTAGCAACTCTGATCGAGGCTGGTTTCGTATCGGCTAACGATAAGGTGAAGATTTTGGGTAATGGCAACGTAACCAAGGCTTTGGCAGTAAGCGCACACGCATTCTCGAAGAGTGCAGTAGCAGCTATCGAGGCTCAGGGTGGTTCGGTTGCAAAGCTCTAATTCCAAACACGCTTAAATTCGCACCGTTATGAAAGAATTACTCATATTTCTTGGTATCATCGCACTGGTAGCAGCCGGTCTGATGTTTAACAAGAAGTTTGTCGAGACTATCAAGAACATCTGGAAGATCGAGGACCTGCGCAAGCGTATCATCTATACGCTGGGTCTTCTGTTGATCTACCGTCTTGGTAGCTTCGTGGTGATCCCCGGTATCAACCCCAACGCGTTGGGTGCCGGTTCGGGTATTGCTGACCAGGTGGAGGGCAACGGTCTGTTGGGATTGTTGAACATCTTCACCGGTGGTGCATTCAGCAATGCTTCGGTACTCGCACTTGGTGTTATGCCCTACATCACCGCATCGATTGTCATTCAGTTGATGGGTATGGTCGTTCCCTACTTCCAGAAGATGCAGAAGGAGGGTGAAAGCGGCCGCCGTAAGCTCAACCAGTGGACTCGCCTTTTGACGATCGCTGTGTTGCTGTTGCAGGGTCCCACCTATGTTGCCAATCTCTATCGACAGGTACCCGAATCGTTCGTATACGGTAACACCTTCCAATTCGTAGCATTTGCAACTCTGATCCTGATCGCCGGAACTATGTTCATTATGTGGTTGGGTGAGAAGATCACCGATCGCGGTATCGGTAACGGTATCTCGTTGATCATTATGGTCGGTATCGTAGCTCGCTTGCCGCACGCGCTGATCGCAGAGTTCAATACCCGTTTCACGGAGGCTACGGGTGGTATGATTATGTTGATCGTGGAGTTGGTACTGCTCTACCTCGTATTTATGGGCACCATTGCACTGGTTCAGGCTACCCGCCGTATCCCCGTGCAGTACGCTAAGCGTATCGTAGGTAACAAGCAGTATGGCGGTGTACGTCAGTACATTCCCTTGAAGATCAACGCAGCAAACGTAATGCCTATCATCTTCGCTCAGGCGTTGATGTTCATTCCGATGCTGTTCGTTAAGGTCGCTCCCAACTTCGCAGCTGCATTCGCATACCAGGGATTCTGGTACAACTTCACTTTTGCAGTGCTGGTAATCGCATTTACCTATTTCTACACTGCAATCGTAGTAAATCCCGCAATGATGGCAGAAGATATGAAGCGCAACGGTGGCTTCATTCCCGGTGTTAAGCCCGGTAAGAAGACCGTTGAGTATATCGACACCATTATGACGAGAATCACGCTCCCCGGTTCGTTCTTCTTGGCATTGGTGGCAATTATGCCCGCCTTGGCTATGAAGTTCTTGAACATCAACCAGGAGTTCGCTTACTTCTACGGCGGTACTTCGTTGTTGATTATGGTAGGTGTGATCCTCGACACTCTCAAGCAGATCGAGAGCCAGTTGTTGATGCGTCGTTACGACGGTCTGATGAAGACCGGTCGAATCCAGGGTCGCAACTAAGCTCGAAACAAAGAGTTCTTGAAATAAGGAGAGATGATATACCTTAAATCAGAGGAAGAGATAGAGCTGCTCCGCGAGAATAACCTTCTTGTGAGTGCAACGCTGGCAGAAGTGGGTCGCCACATCGCGCCAGGTGTTACCACAAAGGAACTTGATCGCATCGCCGAGGAGTTTATCCGTTCTCACGGAGCAGTTCCTGCTTTCCTCGGGTACAACGGCTACCCCGCAACACTTTGCGTGTCGGTGAACGAAAACGTTGTACACGGTATTCCGTCGGATTACGCCCTTCGTGAGGGCGACATCGTATCGGTAGATTGCGGTACGTTTATGAAGGGGTTTGTTGGTGATTCCGCATATACGTTTGCGGTGGGAGAGATCGCTCCCGAAGTCCAAAAATTGCTGGACACAACCAAAGAAGCTCTTTATAAGGGTACCGAGCAGGCTCGTCCGGGCAATCGCGTAGGCGATATCTCGGCAGCCGTGCAGTACTGCGCCGAAACAGCCGGTTACTCGGTGGTACGCGAATTAGTAGGACACGGTCTGGGTCGAAAAATGCACGAAGATCCCGAAGTTCCCAACTATGGCGCACGTGGCAGAGGTCCTCTGCTCAAAGCAGGTATGGTAATCTGTATCGAACCGATGATCAACCAAGGCACCAAGCAGGTCGTATTCGAGCGTGACGGCTGGACCGTCCGTACTCGCGACCGCAAGCCGTCGGCACACTTCGAGTTTGCCGTGGCAATAACCAAAGATGGCCCCGACGTACTTACCGATTTTAGTGTAATCGAACAAGCACTTAAAAAGTAAAAAGACTCTATGGCAAAACAGACTGCTATTGAAAGGGACGGCTCGGTGATCGAGGCATTGTCGAATGCAATGTTCCGCGTCGAGCTGGATAACGGTCACGTTATCACCGCCCATATCTCAGGCAAGATGCGACAGCACTATATCAAAATCCTGCCGGGAGATAAAGTAAAAGTGGAAATGACCCCGTACGATTTGAGTAAGGGTCGTATATCCTTTAGGTACAAATAATCAAAGATTGCTGAAAAATGAAAGTCAAGGCATCAATCAAAAAGAGAAGCGAGGATTGCAAGATCGTTAAGCGTAAGGGCAAGCTCTACGTGATCTGCAAGAAGAATCCTAAGTTTAAAATGCGCCAAGGGTAATGTTTCAACCAATTAAAAACGAAAAAAGAAATTTATGGCACGTATAGTCGGTGTAGATTTACCAAAAAATAAGAGAGGCGAGATCGGTCTGACCTATATCTACGGTATCGGTCGCAGCACCGCTCGCAAGATTCTCGACGAGGCAGGCATTAGCTACGACCTCAAAGTACAGGATTGGACAGACGAGCAGGTCGGTGCAATCCGTAACATCATCGCAACGAGCGGTATCAAGGTTGAGGGCGAGTGCCGCTCGATCGTACAGCTCAATATCAAACGACTGATGGATATCGGTTGCTACCGAGGTATCCGTCATCGTCTGGGTCTGCCTGTTCGCGGTCAGAGCACCAAGAACAACGCACGTACCCGTAAGGGCAAGAAGAAGACTGTCGCTAACAAGAAAAAGGCAACTAAGTAATTTTAGAGAGTTATGGCAAAAAAGACTGGAACAGTTAAGAAGAAGGTCGTTAAAGTTGGCGCACTGGGCGCAGCTTACGTTCACTCGACTTTCAATAACGTGATTGTAACCCTCACCAACGAAGTAGGCGAAGTTATCAGCTGGTCGTCGGCAGGTAAGATGGGTTTCCGCGGTTCGAAGAAAAATACTCCCTATGCAGCTCAGACAGCCGCTGCGGATTGCGCAAAGGTTGCTTATGACTTGGGTCTGCGTAAAGTTAAGGTTTATGTAAAGGGTCCCGGTGCAGGTCGTGAGTCGGCTATCCGTACTATCCACGGCGCAGGTATCGAGGTAATGGAGATCATCGACGTTACTCCGCTGCCCCACAACGGCTGCCGCCCGCCCAACCGTCGTCGCGTCTAATTAATCGTCGCGAAAACGAATTAAGCGAAAAGCATAAACTAACAACAGACAACAAATCAACGAAAGTAAAAAGTAAAAAACAATGGCAAGATATATTGGCCCTAAAAGCAAAATCGCCCGTAAATTTGGCGAAGCTATTTACGGAACGGATAGAGTCCTTGAAAAGAAGAACTATCCTCCCGGACAGCACGGTCTTGCTCGCAAGCGTAAGAAGACCTCGGAGTACGGTATTCAGCTGAGCGAAAAGCAGAAGGCAAAGTGCACCTATGGCGTATTGGAGAAGCAGTTCGTACGTACCTACCAGAACGCAGCGCGTTTGGAGGGTATCACCGGTGAGAACCTGCTGAAATTGTTGGAGTGCCGCCTCGACAACGTAGTTTACCGTTTGGGTATCGCTCCCACCCGTGCAGCAGCACGTCAGTTGGTGAGCCACCGCCACATCTGTGTAAACGGTAACGTGGTGAACATTCCTTCGTACAGCCTGCGTGCAGGTGATGTAGTTGCTGTTCGAGAGAAGTCGAAGAGCTTGGAGGTAATTACCGACTCTTTGGCAGGTGGTCGCAAGAGCCGCTACTCTTGGTTGGAGTGGAATGACGAGACGATGTCGGGTAAGTTCCTTCAAAAGCCCGAGCGTGAGGAGATTCCTGAGAACATCAAGGAGCAGCTGATCGTCGATCTGTACTCGAAATAGTAACTTATAACCGAATAAAAATTATGGCAATATTAGCATTCCAAAAGCCTGAAAAGGTGATTATGCTCGAATCTACCTCTAACTTCGGAAAGTTTGAGTTCCGTCCGTTGGAGCCCGGATTCGGTATGACCATCGGTAACGCTTTGCGTCGTATTCTGCTCTCGTCGTTGGAGGGTTATGCAATCACGACTGTAAAGGTAGCCGGTGTCGATCACGAGTTTGCCGCTATCCCCGGTGTGATGGAGGGAATGATTGATGTAATTCTGAAATTGAAGCAGGTACGTTTCGTTCGTACTGTTGACAACACCGACTTCGAGAAGGTGTCGATCAACGTAGCAGGCGTAACGGAGCTGACCGCAGGTTACATCTCGAACTTCCTTTCGTTCTTCAAAGTGTTGAATCCCGATCTGGTGATCTGCCGTCTGTCGCCCGGAACGAAGATGCAGATCGATCTGACGATCGGTAAAGGCCGCGGTTATGTTCCCGCCGACGAGAACCGTCCTGAGGACGCCGAGTTCGGACTGTTGCCTATCGATTCGATCCACACACCGATCAAAAACGTCAAGTATTCTATCGAGAACTACCGTGTCGAGCAGAAGACTGACTACGAGAAACTGAATTTGGAGATTACCACCGACGGTTCGATCCACCCGAAAGATGCTCTGAAAGAGGCAGCAAAGATTCTGATTCAGCACTTTATGCTGTTCTCGGACGAGAAGATCACCCTCAATATGGAGGAGAACGGTGGCGCCGAGGAGTTCGACGAAGATGTACTGCATATGCGTCAGCTCTTGAAGACCAAGCTGATTGATCTGGATCTGAGCGTTCGCGCTCTGAACTGCTTGAAGGCAGCCGAGGTTGATACCGTAGGTGACCTGGTTCGTTACAACCGCAACGACCTGCTCAAATTCCGTAACTTCGGTAAGAAGTCGCTGACTGAGTTGGACGACCTGCTGGCAGGACTGAATCTCCACTTCGGAATGGACGTATCTATCTACAAACTTGATAAAGATTAATTAAATGAGACACAATAAGAATTTCAATCACCTTGGCAGACAGAGCAGCCACCGTAAGGCCTTGATGTCGAATATGGCATCGTCGCTGATTCTGCACAAGCGTATCGAGACAACTGTTGCAAAGGCTAAGGCACTGCGTCAGTTCGTTGAGCCTCTGGTAACTCGTGCAAAGGAGGATACCACTCACTCGCGTCGTGTAGTATTCAGCTACTTGAAGCAGAAAGAGGCAGTTACCGAGTTGTTCCGCACTATCGCTCCCAAGATCGCTGAGCGTCCGGGCGGTTACACCCGTATTTTGAAGACCGGTTTCCGTTTGGGTGATGCTGCTGATATGTGCATCATCGAGTTCGTTGATTTCAACGAGGCTTACACCACTGGTGTAGTATCGACCGAGGCTAAGCCCAAGACTCGCCGTTCGCGCAAGCCCGCAGCTAAGAAGACCGACGCCGTAGAGGACGCTACCGTAGTTAAGGCAGCTCCCAAGGCTAAGCCCGCTGCTGCAAAGGCTGCTAAGAATAGCGGTGCAAAGGTTGCTGCAACCAAGACCAACGTTGGTAAGAAGATGTAATTTTACGCATAATTACCGATTGAGGGTGCTTCCTGAGGGAGGCACCCTTATTTTTTTGTGAGAATTATGGCTGCGAATTTCTGCGTTACGCTCGTGACAAAAATGCTCATTTACTTGGAGTAAATAAATTATTAATTTGCCAACCTTAAATATCTACTTAATTATCAAATTATTACTTATACATTTTGCAGTTGCTGTATAATTTTATAACATACAATTTGCATACAAAATCGGAGATTTTGGGAAAATAGCAATGCTAAAAATACTACCTCAGAAGTTTCCATCGTGGTAGGCGATTATTTCTATTTTCCTTCTCTTCCAATATCGCAAAGGTACAAAAAATATTGCTGACGAAAAGAGAAGTTGCAATGATTTCTTTTTTTGCCAGCATATTTTACGCTGTCAATGCACAAACCAGTTTAGTCCGTTTTGGGTATATAGCCAATGTGATAAACTAAACTGCGTTCCACTTCAAAATAAAATATTATTGCTGTCCGATAAAATGTGTACTTTTGCCCACAGTTATTCTTAGTGTGTATGGAAACCGCAAAGAACAACAAAGGGCTGGCTAAGTTATGTGATTTCAGCCCTAATTTTTTATTCCCTCAAAAAGTTTTATCGGACAATAATAACAAAATATCAATATTGCAACAAAAATAGAGCAACACGTACTTAATTTTGTAGACGGATTTAAATACGCCGACACAACAAACTACACTCAATAATCGTTTATACACAAAGTGGCCCATAATTTGACTGCATATATTTACTAAAATATTATAATCACCAATATTTGCATCAATGACATAACTATATATGAAAATAATTTTGTAACTTTGCAAACCAAATTAGTATAAAACTATGAAACTAGAAATTTGCACACTATGTGAATATGCATCAGAACACAATGGACGTCTTTCTATTGTAGATACATTTGATGCAATCGTCGCCTCAAAGTTCCCATGGAGAGCTTATTTTCATTTTGCTGCGAAAATAAACATAGTTGACATTCAGAAAGAGTATCAGAAAATCCGAATGATTATCCTAAAAGCCGATGATAGCCTTGAAATTTTATTTGACACAAATGGCTCATACAACCATATTGATAAGGCAGAAAAAATGAATTTGCTTGCAGGTTTTAAAGGAATTATATTTAATACTCCTGGTGAATATAAGTTTCAAGTTTTTTTTGATGACGATCTAGTAATTGATCACCTATTTAAGGTAATATTGAAAGATGGCAAATAGTACAGATATAAATACAATGTCTAATTCTGAATTATCTCTATCTGAACGAGAACTAAAAGCAAAGGGTGAGCCAGCATTTGCTTTTTCTTCTTCTATTTCATTAGTTGATAATGATGGTAATGCTCAGAATATAGATATGCACGAAACGGATCGGAATGCTATCTTTGCACAGAACTTCAAATACTGGAATCAGGAAACAGCATTTATATCGACTAATAATATTAATAACTCATATTTTCAGGGTATCGTAAATATGGGGATTGATGCTGTTCCATTTATTTTAGATGAACTAAAAAAGGGCCCTACTCCGTTAGTTTATGCTTTAGATAGAATTTTCCCAGGAGTAATGAAATATGAAGGTTTTGTAAACCTAAAAGATGTATGTGAAAGATGGAAGGCAATACTACTCACGCAAATTTAGATTCAATAATAAATAGGAGTATACTTTGCTGTGTATTTCCTGACCTTAAAAACGATGAAAATTTTCAAATTCTTAGTCCGCAAACATATATTTATAATTGTATAGCGTGGGCAATGCAATTTGAAGATAGATGGGTTGATATTGCGGATGAACCTGGCTGTTGGTGGCCCGATGGTGTTGAAAAGACGATGTCGCCAAGTGCATTAATTCAAGCTTTTGAAGCGGTTGGGTTTACATTATGCGACAATAGTCATTTGGAAGAAAACTTTGACAAAGTTGTTCTCTATAAGAATGTTGATAATGATGAATGGACACATGCAGCTAGAATTATATCAGAAACAACAGAACATAGTAAGTTTGGACCATCATTCGATGGCACACACTCGCATAATGTTCTTTGCAACACAGGAGTAGGATTTGAAAATCAATCTTATGGAGTAGCATACGCCTTTATGAAACGAAGCAAGACATTTCATCTTCCAGAAGAAAGCCTTTCAGGAAATATTGAAACTGATTTGGATTTATTACGAAGACTTCTATGGATGCAAAGATAAAACACATTCTAATAGCTAAAAATTGATATTTAATTATATTGTGAAAGAGTTCGGCATAACCGAACTCTTTCTTTTGATTATTAGTTGAACACCATCGGATACTAGCAGTTTTAATTATTTTTTTGGATGTGTCCCAAATGGAGTAATCAAAACCAAGTAGCATCGTACATTTTACGTACTCTAGAGAACTCCGTTTGGGATATTTCGTTTAACTTTGCAGAAAAATTAGATAAATTTATATGAAACAATATATAACAATCATCGTTTTAATACTTTGGATAGTGGCTTGTGATCAACATTCCAAGTATTGGGAAACTCTGACGCAAGTAGAGTCATATATTGAGGAGAGACCAGATAGTGCCTTGGTAGTCTTGCAAGGTATTGATACTACGCAATTTCATTCAGCAGAAGATAAAGCATTGTATGCATTGCTCTATACTCAAGCAGAGGATAAAAACTACATAGACGCCCCAGATGACTCAAAAATTAGTATTGCTGTAGAATACTACAAAAATAGTGATGATCAATATCACAATATGTTATCATATTATTATTTGGCTCGTGTTCAGTTCAATAATAAAGAATATTCAAACTCCATTACCAGCCTACTTTATGCAGAAGATGAAGCTATTGACTTAGGAGATGACTTTTACTTGGGTTTGATTTATCGCCAGTTCGGTGATATATATGCCACAATCTATAATGGCGTTGAAAGCCTTAACTATTCACTGAAGAGTTACGAACATTTCAGAAAGTCAAGCAAAGAGGAGTTTGGCGATTGGGCGCTATGGGATATAGCTCGTGCACACTTCAATTGTAAGGATTTTGAGTCAAGTATTCGTACATCAAATGAAATGATAGAGTTGGGGCATTTGCGAAACAATGAAACATTGATTGCTAATGGCTTAAAACTGTTAGGTATGTCATATTATGCAAGCGGTCGATACCATAAGGCTATTGATGCTTACAATCAAATGATTACTGATTACCCCTCTTCTATGACAGCCGAGGATTATAGTAACCTTGGATCATCGTACAATAGAGTGGGTAATATTGACAGTGCAAGGTATTATATGAATATCGTTAGCAAGGCAGATAGCACCTTGCGATGGTTGCCATATACTGTTAGTAAATCTATTGGAGATTATAAGTCTGCAATCGAAGCATTGGAACATGAGTATGAATACCAAGACCAGATAATCAAAACTATGGTCAGCCAAAATGTAACGGAAACAGTATCCAATTACAGAGAATATGAACGCATAATTCAAGAAAGAGAGATACAACACGAGAAAACGACTAAAACAATTATAGTTGTAGTCTTCATTATGATTATGGCTTTGAGCTATATAATCATATCTCTACGACTGAAGGCTCAGCGCAAAGAGATTGAGAATAATATGCTGTTAGCATCTAATCTACGCAATATGCTTAAAGTCAAGGAAACAGAAACTAATTCAATGCAAGAGGTTATCAACAACTTGTTTGAACAACGATTTGCCACCATTGATAAGTTGAGCAGTGATTATTACGAATATCAAGGTACAGCAAACGAGAAGCAAAAAATATATACTAATGTAATGAAACTTGTATCAGGTCTGGGATCTGACAAGAAAACGATAAAGGAACTTGAAAACTTCATCAATACCTACAAGGACAACCTAATGATTCGTTTTAGGGAAGAGTTTCCTGACATGAAGGAATCAGACTGTATACTTTATCTATATGCGGTTGCAGGTTTTTCGTCTCGCGCAATAAGCATCTTTATAGGCGAAAAGTTGGAGGTAGTATATAATCGAAAATCGCGTCTAAAGCAAAAGATTAACCGTAGCACATCATCCAATGCGGTTACTTTTGCCCAATATTTATAGCCATTTTGTCTTAATGATAGAAGTTTTTTTTAGAGCGGATAGAATTCTAAAAAGCCTTATTACATATCTTGCTATCATACAAGGTGTTATAACTCTTATTGGATAGATTTTACACCCATTAGAATTACTCCCATAATACACTAATTATATACCTTTGCAAAAAAAGTAAATGCAAAATTAGTGAATTATGAATATGAGGAAAACTGTTATTCTTTTGGTGCTTCTACTCATTGCTGGAAGATTATTTGCACAAAGCAATATAGTAAGAGGAACTGTTGTAGATGCAGAAGGTGAAGCTATTGTAGCAGCTGTAGTATCCCTTACTAAAACTGATTCAACTGTAATATCGTATGCTGTTACCAACAATGATGGTGTATTTGAAATTAGCACAAGCCATATGGGTAATGCGATGTTGCACACAAGTCATATCAGTTATGTAGATAAGCAATTATCTATCACATTGCCACTGACAGAACCAATAAACCTTGTGCTGGAGGCTGATGCTTCGGAGATTGGCGAGGTTGTCGTGCTGGGCGAGAAACCTATCACATCAATTACTGATGAAGGTAACATCCGCTTCAATGTAAGTCAAATTAAGGGCAATGTTGGTGCAGACATCACAAATGTACTGAATAAGCTGCCCGGCGTGACTGCAAGCCAAAAGCAAGGGCTGACGCTCAATGGCCAACAGGCAACACTATATATTGATGGACGCAAGCAGAGTCTATCTGGCGCACAAGCCATAAGCCTATTGAAAGCTATGCCCGTTGAGAATGTAGACAATGTAGAACTAAATTCATTTACAAGCTCCAGCTACGATGCAACAACAGGTCCCGTAATTAACATCTCAACAACAAAACGTCAAAATGATGGTTGGAATATGGCAATCAATGCGGCGGGAACAGCCGACCGACAAAATAATTGGGATGGCGGAGGTAGTGCCTACATCATAGCACGAAGTGGTAATGTAAACATCTACGGTATGTTGGACTATGCCAACGGTGTTATATCATACGACCAACGAGATAGCACGATATACAATAATGCTGGTTATTTATTGGAGAGTAGAGATTCTTACAGCCGTTCTAACACCTACTCGGCTATGGCTAATATTGAGTGGATGATAAAGCCGAATCACTCACTGAACTTCAATCTATATGCTTACAAAGAGCGTATGAACTCTGATGTTACAGATAATTCGCTTTATTCACTAAACAACAGCATATCATCGACCGTAAAAGATGGTATTACAGATGATGACCTCTATTCGGGCACCATCGAATATGCTGCAACATTTAATGAGACTCTTAAACTTAAACTAAACTACGGTCTTATCTACGGCAGCAATATGGTAAGTGACGGATATGCCATTGATGGCTCCAACCTTTATACAAGCTACAAGACAGCTGGTACGCAGCATATAATCAAAGGTGATTTGACAAAGACTTTTAGAATGACATCTTTATCGGCAGGTCTTAAAATGGATATCGGCAGCTTGAAAAACAATGTCGCTTATTCTGGCGATATCCCTTCGTGGATTGAGTCTACAAATGACTTTGGCGCAGATGAAAACCTATATGCTTTTTATCTAAATGCTTCTCATAAGTTCAACGATCATTTTTATATGAATGCAGGTGTTCGTGGCGAGCTGACTTCCTACACTACAAAGAATAATAGTTCTGGAGAGAATGTTGACAATACTTATTTCAATCTATTCCCAACATTAAGCTTTACGCATAGAGCAAAGAATATCAGCCAAACGCTATACTTCGTGTCAGGTATCAGCCGCCCCGATTACTCATACTTGTACCCGGGAGCGAGATATGAAACCACACATTCATATTCTGTCGGAAATCCATTTCTGAAACCAACAAAGGCATATTCAATAAAATATGTAGGTTATTATTGGACATACGCTCGCTTGGCTCTCGGATACCAACGTAATAGCGACCTATACACAAGCATATTGCAGC
>JAZUBB010000014.1:0-128995 GCA_045638285.1 Alistipes sp.
AATCCCAAAGCCTTGGAGATACGGGCTAAGATGATATTGCATCGTTGAGTAACCTTACAAACGAGTTGCTTAATCTCGTATGCAGATTCCTTACCTGTGGCAAACTTGAATAGCAGAGTATCGGGGTTACCATCATCGGCATTACCCCAACGCTCAATGATATTTCGCATTTCAGGAGTTAGTACCGCCCTAATAGTGCGTATCTGCTTTGAGGTGTTCTTGGTTTTGGCTCTGACAAAACATATCTCATCACCCTCTATATTATTATATGTAAGGTAGAGCATATCACGAAAGTTAATACCGTTGCACAGATAAGAGAAGAACCACATATCACGATACATTTCCGTCTCCTCGTTGCCATCGGTGTAGGTTATAAGTTGCTTTATCTGCTCTAATGTAAGAGCTAACTTCCTACCCTCAGCCGAAGGCATCTCAAATCGACCTCTGCCAAATGGGAAATTAGCCTCTTTGATAACGCCATCCATTCGGGCTTGGTTGAGTATCGCTTTGAGGTACTTGAAATATACATTGATGGTGGATTTGCTCTTGCCGTCATTCCTCCAAAAGCGCTCCAACCTGTTGAGCCAATCAATGGTGATGGTAGAGAATGGAATATCCTTACCTGCGAAAGCCTCGATACCCAACAGCATAGAGTGATAACCATTGCGAGTGCTATACTGCTCGTTACGCTCCGCATCAGCTACTTTGGCTCTGACAGCTGCATTGACCGTAACCGTTGCACAGCGCCCCAAACGAATGCTGAGCAAATCAAAACCAAACTCACCACGTTCGGCAAGGGATTCTACTTGGCTCTTGATGATAGAGAAACTATTCTCCACACTTGAACGAATCTCCGACAATCGGCGGCTCTTGCTCTCGGCAAGGTTCGCCCAATCCTCCTTGGAGAGTTCCTGCCCCGTAGAGTAGTATTTCTGCTTGCGGTTGTAGATGACCTGTATCTTAACAGGAAACAGACCGCTTTTCTTGGCTCGACGAGCATCCAGCACCGAGAGTACCGAAATACCGTCCTTTGAATACTTGAACATAATCTGCCGTTTTTAGGTTACTTACTTCTGTGTATGCAAATTCTTGCACATACTATTTGCATACAAAAGTAGATATTATCGGCAAATTATGCAAATCACAAGAAAAGAAAATTTGCCAAAATACGCTAAAACACAATGTTTTGCATATTATTGGCAAATCTTAGAAAACAGGCAAAAATACCCTATAATTTTCTTGGAGTAAACTCCGCTTTTTGTCGCATCGCAAGCCTTGAACTTCATCAGCCATAATCCTCACACTATTTTTAGAACGGCTGCGAATTTCTGCGTTATGCTCGGTGCGAAATTGGAGTGGGGGATTTATTTGTAAATGGAATTACAACTCCACGACCGCCATTGGATAGCGAGCGTAGCGAGGCATCTGGTGACCGACGGGTGCGTCGATATATGATGGGTCGCAGATCGTAAACCGCGCTCCGCGATGGGTGATAAAAGTGCCTGCAACGTCGCTCGAAAACTCAACGCCACAAGCTACGTGACCGACGTTTTCAACTCGCGGATCGATCTGATAATCAACCAAAACAGTTCGCAAGCCGAGTAACTCACCGACCAACCACGAATAGATGAGTGTGCGGTCTTTGCAGTTGTTGCGACCGTAGAAGAGCGACTCCTCGACGGTCATCTGTTTGTGGCGACCGAAGAGATCGCTGTCGCTTGTGAACTCGAATCCGTGTTGCACCAGCCCGAGTAGATACTCCGCGGCGTCGAGTTGCGACATCGAGGCGATTTGTCGAGCAAGGATTGGTAGCAGGGTGTTACGAATGGGGGCGGGGATCTCGGCGCGGTGGAAGGGAGCCTTCTCGGTTGTCGGGTATTGGCGCATCAGTTCGATTCGCGCCGTCGAAATGGGTACGGTGATCACTTCGCCCATATATTTGCTCCACAATGGGAGGGTGATCGAGGTTGTGTGTGGCGAGTCGATCCCTATGCCGATCTCGATCGAGAGTGGACGTCGCAGCGAGGAGTCGGAGGGGGCAATGGGTTGATAACCATCTGGTGCTGAGCCATATTCGAAGATGTAGAAACGCTCACCCGCGATATTGATGTAGCCACGTTCGTAGACCACTCCGTCGAATGGCAACAACATAACGAGCCGTTCGCCCTGCTGTGCGGCACGCGCGTCGAAGCCCATACGTTCGAGCAGAAATATCTGCAAGGCGATCCGTTCGTCGCTCTGCGTGTCGGGAATGGCGACCTCGCTCACCGCCCGCACGAGCATATATCGACACCAATCGCACGCCCGTCGCTCTGTACAATAACGTTCGAGATAGGCGATCAGTGGGGCGTAGTCTGACCGTAACATCTTGTTGTGCAGCGTGTTGTAATGCTTAGCATCGACCTTCGAAAGTTGCCCGACGAGAGCCGACGGGAGTCGTGGTGTGAGGGTGTCGCCCAAGAATACTAAGGTGATCGGGCGGGT
The DNA here is from genome assembly GCA_045638285.1 of Alistipes sp. Taxonomy (GTDB): domain Bacteria; phylum Bacteroidota; class Bacteroidia; order Bacteroidales; family Rikenellaceae; genus Alistipes. The sequence continues at coordinate 2,485 of JAZUBB010000014.1, forward strand.
TTTGGATTGACTGCTCTGCTGATTGGAGCTACTGACAATTGCCCACGCCGACGCCATTGCAGCAAGGATTGTCAGGTGGATCAAAATATAACGTTTCATATCGCGCGGTCTTGAATTACGTTCGAAACGATACAAATTTCGCACCGCGAAATGAGCCGTTCGGACACCGAAAATAGAGTTGCAGGGCGCGAGGGTTTGGAGCGAATTTTGCGGAGTGAATGGCGGGCGGGCGATTGTGCCTCGCGCAAAAGTTGATAATCGTCTTATAAAAAAAGATATGTTATGAAAAAGTTTTTACAGATTTTGATGGTTGCGTCGCTGGCTATTGCTTCGGTTGGCTGTTCGAATAGCAGCGACAGCCTTGACTATTTGCAAGGCTCGGCACGCCTGTGGTTGGGATCGGTCGACTCGATCAATATGGCGAATTTCGGCTCGCAACTTGCAGTCCGACAGGGTAATACAAATGTCGTTAAGGCATCGGTCGATAGTACGGTGTTAGTGCTCGAAGGTGTCAATACGGGTATGACGACGCTCTTCGTTACGACCGATCGTGTCTTTATTGAGATGGCGGTGCGTGTGCGCGGTTTGGTCGGTTTTTGGGGCGTCACGACAAACCAAAAGTACGGCATTGATGTCGCGCTCGAAACCGACGGAACGGCAACCGCAGAGCGTATGGCGCAGATCAAAACCGCTCTGATCGAGGGGTATAGTGCGCAGTTGGCGGGCTCGACCGTCGAATTTGGTCCTACGCTTTTCGTGTGGAGCAACGGCTCAACATCGACCAACGGCTCGTGGCAACTGTCGGGTAACTCGTTGGTGCTGACCGAGAACGGCACAGCTCGTACCCTCGGATTCGAGGTCTATGACGTTGATCGCGTGCGTCTTGCGGAAGATGTGCTCGAAGCTGTTCAGGCGATCTACCCCGACGATGGCATTACCGCCGCGAAACTTACCTACTTCCTCGATCGTCGCATTGCGATGTAACGCGCGTTATAATATATATATGTGTGGGGTTGCGCTCTCGGGGGCAACCCTTTTTTTAATTCAAAATTCAAGATTCAAAATTCAAGATTCAAAATTACAAGATTCACAATCCACAATTCCAAGACTCAAAATTCAAGATTCAAAATCCACAAACCACAATTCAAGATTCGCTGGTTGAGGGGGTGGTTCTGCATTTTGAATTTCGAAACCCGCAATCCGCCCTGCGCACCGAAAACCACTAAGAGATAGCCCATAACGAGAAAATTTCGAGAAAAAATGCAAAAAAATGCTCAATGTGTTTTTTTATTTGCAAAACTATTCTACCTTTGTGCCCGATTTCGCTCATTATCGAGTGTATCGACGTTCTTTGAGAAGATTTAGTCGCGGAACAAAAAAATATTCGCAAAAATTTGGTGGATTGAAAAATTGTTCCTACTTTTGCAACCCGAAACGAGCTCTGCCGATGTAGCTCAGTTGGTCAGAGCAGCTGATTTGTAATCAGCTGGTCGGGGGTTCGAATCCCTCCATCGGCTCAAAACGAGCCCCGCGGATTTGAATCCAACGGGACAACGGTTGCAAAAGCGACTATTACATATTGGGAGAATACCAGAGTGGCCAAATGGGGCAGACTGTAAATCTGCTGACGTACGTCTTCGGTGGTTCGAATCCATCTTCTCCCACTCAAATCCGAATCCGGTTCGCTACGGCGAATTGGATTTTCGGGTTAGAAAACCGGTCGTAAAGACTTTCCGGTTGTCGGCTTGTGTCGTCAATCGGATTTTGTGGGCTTAATAACGACCGAATTTGCGGAAGTAGCTCAGTTGATAGAGCATTAGCCTTCCAAGCTAAGGGTCGCGAGTTTGAGCCTCGTCTTCCGCTCACGGGTCGGTTTGAGGGGCAACCCAAAGACCGCAAAACAACGGGGGGGAGCTGTTGAAGAGTAGGCGGTGAACGTCGAAAAGCAGATGGCGGACGTTGGAAAGTAGGCGGTGAACGTCGAAAAGCAGATGGCGGACGTCGAAAAGCAGGCAGCGAACCTCGATAAAGAAAAAGAGAAGTAAAAAAGCAATTTTATACAGAAATCTTAAATACTTTACAAAGCTATGGCAAAAGAAAAATTTGACCGTTCGAAACCGCACGTGAACATTGGTACTATTGGTCACGTCGATCACGGTAAGACTACCCTGACCGCAGCTATCACCACCGTACTGGCTAAGGCTGGTCTGTCGGAGTTGCGTTCGTTCGATTCGATTGACAACGCACCTGAGGAGAAGGAGCGTGGTATCACCATCAACACCGCTCACGTTGAGTATCAGACTGCAACCCGTCACTACGCTCACGTAGACTGCCCGGGTCACGCTGACTACGTTAAGAATATGGTTACCGGTGCTGCTCAGATGGACGGTGCTATCCTCGTAGTAGCTGCTACTGACGGTCCGATGCCCCAGACTAACGAGCACGTACTGTTGGCAAAGCAGGTAAACGTTCCCCGTATCGTTGTATTCTTGAACAAGTGCGATATGGTTGACGATCCCGAGATGCTCGACCTCGTTGAGATGGAGGTTCGCGACCTGTTGGCTAAGTACGACTTCGACGACAACTGCCCCATCATCCGTGGTTCGGCTCTGGGTGGTTTGAACGACGAGCCCCAGTGGGTTGAGAAGATTATGGAGTTGATGAACTCGGTTGACGAGTACATTCCCATTCCTCCCCGTGAGAACGAGAAGCCTTTCTTGATGCCTGTTGAGGACGTATTCTCGATTACCGGTCGTGGTACCGTATTGACTGGTCGTATCGAGACTGGTGTGATCCACGTAGGTGACCCCGTTGAGATCGTAGGTCTCGAAGAGGAGATTAAGACTTCGACTTGTACCGGCGTTGAGATGTTCCGTAAGCTGCTCGATGAGGGTGAGGCTGGTGACAACGTAGGTCTGTTGATGCGTGGTATCGACAAGAAGGAGGTTAAGCGTGGTATGGTAGTTGCTAAGCCCGGCTCGATTACTCCTCACACCAAGTTCACCGCTGAGGTTTACGTATTGAAGAAGGAAGAGGGTGGTCGTCACACTCCGTTCCACAACAAGTATCGTCCCCAGTTCTATCTGCGTACTATGGACGTTACCGGTGAGATTCAGCTGCCCGAGGGCGTAGATATGGTAATGCCTGGTGACCACATCACCATTACCGTAGAGCTGATCTACCCCGTAGCTCTGAACGAGGGTCTGCGTTTCGCTATCCGTGAGGGTGGTCGTACCGTAGGTGCAGGTCAGATCATCTCGATCGTTGAGTAATTAATTTGACTCACAAATAGAGTAGCGCGACCTCGCGCCGCGCTACTCAACTTAGGGGCATAGTTTAAGGGTAGAATCACGGTCTCCAAAACCGTTGGTGGGAGTTCGAATCTCTCTGCCCCTGCAAGAAAAGAAGAAAAAGTAAGGCTATGAGAATAGTAAATTATATTAAAGCGTCCTATAAGGAACTTGTAGAGAAAGTTTCTTGGCCGAAGTTTCCTGAACTGCAAAGCTCAACGATAGTTGTTATGATTGCTTCCCTTCTATTTGCGATTGTTGTGCTGGCGATGGATATGTCGTTCGAGAACATTATGGAGTTCATTTACGCTCAGTTGGGTCGATAAAACTTAACCGAAAATGAGTGAAATTCAGAAAAACTGGTATGTGATACGTGCCGTAGGTGGCAAGGAGCATAAGGTCAAAGAGTATATCGAGGCTGAGGTGCGCCAGGACCACTTGGAGGATTACGTGTCGCAAGTTCTCATTCCTACCGAGAAGGTCTTTACCATTCGCAATGGTAAGAAGGTCTCGAAGGAGAGAGTATCGTACCCAGGTTATGTTCTCGTTGAGGCAGCTTTGGTAGGACAAATTCCGATAATGCTTCGCAATACCCCGAATGTGCTCGGTTTCCTCGGTGACTCGAAAGAGGAGAGTGCCAAAATGATTGCTACACCTCTACGTCCACAGGAGGTAAGCCGTATTTTGGGCCGCGTCGATGAGATGAGCGCAAGCGAGGAAGAGGTTGATGTTCCGTTCTTTGTTGGCGAAACCGTTAAGGTTACCGACGGTCCGTTCTCGAGTTTCGAGGGCACGATCGAGGCAGTCGACAATGAGCGTAAGAAGTTGACCGTCTCAGTGAAGATTTTCGGACGCAAGACTCCTATGGAGTTGAGCTTTATGCAAGTTGAAAAAGAATAATTAACCAAAGGAAAGTTATGGCAAAAGAGGTTGCTGCATTTATTAAATTGCAGATTAAAGGTGGTGCCGCAAATCCTTCGCCCCCGGTAGGTCCCGCATTGGGTTCTAAGGGTGTGAACATTATGGACTTCTGTAAGCAGTTCAATGCTCGCACTCAGGATAAGGCAGGTAAGGTTTTGCCCGTTATCATCACCGTTTACAGCGACAAGTCATTCGATTTCATCGTTAAACAGCCCCCCGTAGCTGTACAGCTGAAAGAGGCTGCTGGCGTGAAGACCGCATCGGCTGAGCCTAACCGTAAGAAGGTTGGTCAGGTAACTTGGGAGCAGGTTAAAACCATCGCTCAGGACAAGATGCCCGATTTGAACTGCTTCACGTTGGAGTCGGCAATGCGTATGGTGGCTGGTACTGCTCGCAGTATGGGTCTCAATGTCGTAGGTGAATTTCCCGAACTGTAATTAAAAGATTACGAAAATGAGTAAGCTGACCAAAAATCAAAAAATAGCCTACGCAAAGGTTGAGCCCGGTAAGGCATACAAGCTCGCTGAGGCGGCAGCTCTTCTAAAGGAAATTACCTTTACGAAATTTGATGCTTCCGTTGATATCGACGTGCGTCTGGGCGTTGACCCCCGTAAGGCGAATCAGATGGTACGTGGCGTGGTAACGCTGCCCCACGGTACCGGCAAACAGGTTCGAGTTCTTGTACTCTGTACTCCCGACAAGGAGACCGAGGCAAAAGAGGCTGGCGCAGATTATGTAGGTCTGGACGAGTATATCGAAAAGATCAAGGGCGGTTGGACCGACGTAGACGTGATCATCACTTCGCCCAACGTAATGGGTAAGGTAGGTGCTCTGGGTCGTATCCTGGGTCCCCGTGGTTTGATGCCTAACCCCAAGACTGGTACCGTTACAATGGAGATCGGTAAGGCTGTTAAGGAGGTGAAGGCTGGTAAGATCGACTTCAAAGTTGATAAGTTCGGTATCGTTCACACTTCGGTAGGTAAGATCTCGTTCACTCCCGAGCAGATCGTAGACAACGCTAAGGAGTTTATGAGTATGATTTTGAAGTTGAAGCCCGCCGCAGCAAAGGGTTCGTATGTAAAGAGCATCTATCTCTCGACCACGATGAGCCCCGGTGTGCAGGTTGATCCCAAATCAGTAGAAACCAAATAAGAGGAGGATAGACGATGACTAAAAACGAAAAGAAGGTTGTAATTGACAACTTAACTGCGAAACTCACCGAGTATCCTCACTTCTACCTGACCGACATCGCAAACTTGAACGCTGAGCAGACCGCAGCATTGCGTCGCAAGTGCTTCGAGAGCAATGTAACTCTGATGGTCGTTAAGAACACTCTCCTGCGCAAGGCATTGGAGAATGTTGAGAAGGCTGACGAAGAGTTGGTAAAGGTATTGGAGGGTTCGACTTCGGTAATGTTTACCGAGACCGGTAAGACCCCCGCAGTCCTCATCAAGGAGTTCCGCAAGAAGAGCGATAAGCCCGTATTGAAGGCAGCATACGTAGAGGGTTGCGTATACGTAGGTGACGATCAGATCGAGAGCCTGTGCAACATTAAGAGCCGTGAAGAGCTTATTGGCGATATCGTTGCTCTGTTGCAGTCGCCCGCTAAGAACGTTATCTCGGCACTCCAATCGAATGCAGGACAGAAGATCGCGGGTATCGTAAAGACACTCGAAGAAAGAAACAACTAATCAAGAACAAAACAAGTAAAACAAATTTAATAAAATCTATACCATTATGGCAGATGTAAAAGTATTGGCAGAAGAATTGGTAAATTTGACTGTTAAGGAAGTAAATGAGTTGGCCGCTATCCTGAAAGAGGAGTACGGCATCGAGCCCGCTGCTGCTGCTGTTGCAGTTGCTGCTGCTCCCGCTGCTGCTGGCGAGGCTGCTGCTGCTGAGAAGACTTCGTTCGACGTAATCTTGAAGAGCGCAGGTCAGGCTAAGTTGCAGGTTGTAAAGGCTGTTAAGGAGATCACTGGTCTGGGTCTGAAAGAGGCTAAGGACATCGTTGATGGCGCTCCTAAGGCTGTTAAGGAAGGTGTATCGAAGGAGGAGGCTGAGTCGATCAAGGCTGCTCTGGAAGAGGCTGGTGCTGAAGTTGAGGTTAAGTAATTCGTTACTTATAGTTTCAGGACATATTGGGTGTAGAGCTTATGTAAAAATAAGCTCTATGCCTTTTCTCGTCTAACAAAGTGAGGGTTCGGGTGACGACCCGTACCGCAACTTTGCAACAAGTTTTGCCCGCGTGCGTAATGTGTTGTCGCCGAGGGCATTAGTGGGGTTATCTGAAAGCTATTTTAGATGATTCTTTTCACGACAGATGTCTCACACTTCAACTTTAAAAGGATCAAAAATGTCCGCACAAGCAAACAACCAACGTATAAGCTTCTCTTCGGTGAATAACAGGTTGCCCTATCCTGATTTCCTCGAAGTGCAGCTCAAATCATTTCAAGACTTTTTCCAGTTAGACACCACGGCCGAAAATCGTAAAAACGAAGGTCTCTACAAGGTGTTCTCGGAAAATTTCCCCATTACAGATACCAGAAACAACTTCGTTCTGGAATTCATAGATTACTATATTGACCCGCCCCGCTACTCGATCGAAGAGTGCTTGGAGCGCGGTTTGACGTATAGTGTCCCCCTCAAAGCTAAACTTAAACTCTATTGCACGGACTCGGATCACGAGGATTTCGATACGGTCGTTCAGGACGTTTACTTCGGTACGATCCCCTATATGACCCCTCGCGGTACGTTCATCATCAACGGTGCCGAGCGTGTAATCGTTTCACAGTTGCACCGTTCGCCCGGTGTATTCTTCGGTCAGAGTATGCACACCAACGGTACGAAGCTCTACTCGGCTCGTATCATTCCGTTCAAGGGCTCGTGGATTGAGTTCGCAACGGACATCAACAACGTGATGTATGCTTACATCGACCGTAAGAAGAAGTTGCCCGTAACCACTCTGTTGCGTGCCATCTGCTTCGAGACCGATCAGCAGATTCTCGAAATCTTCGATCTGGCAGACGAAGTGAAGGTAACTAAGACCAACTTGAAGAAGGCTATTGGTCGCAAGTTGGCAGCACGTGTTCTGACGACGTGGGTGGAGGACTTCGTAGATGAAGATACCGGTGAGGTAGTTTCGATCGAGCGTAATCAGGTTATCGTCGATCGTGAAACCGAACTTACCGAGGAGAATATAGAAGATATTATCGAGAGCGGTGCCAAGACCATTCTTCTGCACAAGGAGAACCAGTCGGGTATCGACTATTCGATCATTTACAACACATTGCAGAAAGACCCCTGTAACTCTGAGAAGGAGGCTGTGGTTTACATCTACCGCCAGCTGCGCAACTCGGAGCCACCCGATGAGGCAACTGCTCGCGACGCAATCGAGAAGTTGTTCTTCTCGGACAAGCGTTACGACTTGGGTGATGTGGGTCGCTACCGTATCAACAAAAAACTCGAATTGGATATCGATCCCGCAGTCAGAATTCTGACTAAGGAGGATATGATAGCCATCATCAAATATCTGATCCAGTTGATCAACTCGAAGGCTGACGTGGACGATATCGACCACCTCTCGAACCGTCGTGTACGCACGGTGGGCGAGCAGTTGTCGAATCAGTTCTCGGTTGGCTTTGTGCGTATGGCTCGTACCATTCGTGAGCGAATGAATGTTCGTGATAACGAGGTGTTTACCCCGATCGACCTGATCAACGCAAAGACCCTATCGAGCGTTATCAATTCGTTCTTCGGTACCAACCAGTTGTCGCAGTTTATGGATCAGACCAACCCGCTGGCGGAGATGACTCACAAGCGTCGTCTGTCGGCATTGGGTCCTGGCGGTCTGTCGCGTGAGCGTGCAGGTTTCGAGGTTCGAGACGTACACTACACTCACTACGGTCGTCTGTGCCCGATTGAGACCCCTGAGGGTCCCAACATCGGTCTGATTTCGTCGCTTTGCGTGTTCGCAAAGATCAGCGATATGGGCTTCATCGAGACCCCCTATCGTAAGGTCGAGAACGGCAAGGTGAATATGAATAATGACGAGGTCGTATATATGAGTGCCGAGGAGGAGGAGGGCAAGATCATTGCTCAGTCGAACTCGCCGCTGGACGACGAGGGTAACTTCCTGCGTCCCGACCGCGTTAAGACCCGTTGCGAGGCAGACTTCCCGCAGGTTAGCGCAGATCGCGTTGATCTGATGGACGTTGCCCCCAACCAGATCGCCTCGATCGCAGCAAGTTTGATCCCCTTCTTGGAGCACGACGATGCTAACCGTGCGTTGATGGGTTCGAATATGATGCGCCAGGCTGTGCCTCTGATCACGTGCGAGTCGCCGATCGTAGGTACCGGTCTAGAAAAGGAGATGATCACCGACAGCCGTATCCAGATCGTTGCCGAGAAGGACGGTGTTGTCGTATTTGCTGATGCAACTCAGATTCAGATTCGCTACGAGCGTACCGAGGACGAGATTCTGGTTAGCTTCGAGCCGGAGATCACAACCTATATGTTGCCCCGTTTCCGCAAGACCAACCAGAACACTTCGATCACCTTGAAGCCTGTCGTACTGACCGGCGAGAAGGTTAAGAAGGGTCAGATCCTTACGGAGGGCTACTCGACTCAGGGTGGTGAGCTGGCTATCGGCCGTAACTTGAAGGTGGCATTTATGCCCTGGAAGGGTTACAACTTCGAGGACGCAATCGTGATCTCGGAGCGTATCCAGCGTGAGGATATGTTCACTTCGGTACACGTTGACGAATATATTATGGAGGTTCGTGATACCAAGCGCGGTGTCGAGGAGCTTACGTCGGATATTCCCAACGTCAGCGAGGACGCAACAAAGGATCTGGACGAGAACGGTATCATTCGCGTAGGTGCGAACGTTAAGCCGGGCGATATCCTGATCGGTAAGATCACCCCGAAGGGTGAGAGCGATCCCTCGCCTGAGGAGAAACTGTTGCGTGCAATCTTCGGTGACAAGGCAGGTGACGTTAAGGACGCATCGTTGAAGGCTCAGCCCTCGCTGTTCGGTACGATCATCAAGACTCAGCTGTTCAGCCGCGCCAACAAGGACGGTCGCAAGGGTAAGAACGCCGAGAAGGCTCAGTTGGAGCAGATTGATCAGCGTTTCGTAGCTCAGACCTCGGAGTTGAAGCAGCGTTTGGTTGCTAAGTTGTGGCAGTTGCTCGAAGGCAAGACTACGCAGGGTATCAAGGATTACTTCGGCGCAGAGCTCTATGCTAAGGGCACGAAGTTCTCGAAGCGTATGTTGGAGGATATCGACTATATGAACCTCTCGACCGATAAGTGGGTCGGTGATGCTCACGTCGATATGCTGATTGATCGCACTATTAATAATTATATTATCGAGTGGAAGAAGTATGACGCCGAGGTTAAGCGTGAGAAGTACAATATCACCAATGGTGATGAGCTTCCCGCAGGCGTGATTCAGCTTGCTAAGGTCTACATCGCCAAGAAACGTAAGTTGAAGGTGGGTGATAAGATGGCAGGTCGTCACGGTAACAAGGGTATCGTAGCGAAGGTTGTTCGCGACGAGGATATGCCCTTCCTCGAAGATGGTACGATCGTGGATATCGTGCTGAACCCGCTGGGTGTGCCTTCTCGAATGAACCTCGGTCAGATCTACGAGACCGTATTGGGTTGGGCAGGTCGCGAGTTGGGCGTCAAGTTCGCAACCCCGATTTTCGACGGTGCAACGCTTGATCAGATCAACAAGTACACCGACGAGGCAGGCGTACCTCGCAGTGGTCGTACCTATCTGTACGATGGTGGCACGGGCGAGCGTTTCGACCAGCCCGCAACCGTTGGTGTGATCTATATGTTGAAGCTGGGTCATATGATCGACGACAAGATGCACGCCCGTTCGATTGGTCCCTACTCGCTCATTACGCAGCAGCCTCTGGGTGGTAAGGCTCAGTTCGGTGGTCAGCGATTCGGTGAGATGGAGGTTTGGGCATTGGAGGCATTCGGTGCAGCCAACATCTTGCAGGAGATCTTGACGATCAAGTCGGACGACGTTATGGGTCGTGCGAAGGCCTACGAGGCAATCGTTAAGGGTGACAACCTGCCGCCCGCAGGTATCCCCGAATCGCTCAACGTACTGTTGCACGAGTTGCGCGGTCTGGCAATCAGCGTTAAGCTCGACTAATCGGATCGAGAGGAGAACACAAACGATAATAAGTTAAAGAGGAACAAGTATATGTCATTCAATAAAGACAATAAGAGTACGAGCTTCAACCGAATTACCATCGGCTTGGCATCGCCCGAGGAGATTTTGGAGAATTCGAGTGGTGAGGTGCTTAAACCCGAAACCATCAACTATCGTACCTACAAGCCTGAGCGCGATGGTCTGTTCTGCGAGCGCATCTTCGGTCCTGTGAAGGATTACGAGTGCCACTGCGGTAAGTACAAGCGTATCCGTTACAAGGGTATCGTCTGCGACCGATGCGGCGTTGAGGTTACCGAGAAGAAGGTACGTCGTGAGCGTATGGGTCACATCTCGTTGGTAGTGCCCGTAGTTCACATCTGGTACTTCAAGTCGCTGCCCTCGAAGATCGGTTACCTGCTGGGTATCCCCTCGAAGAAGTTGGAGGCGATTATCTACTACGAGCGTTACGTGGTTATTCAGGCTGGTGCCGCTGCCGAGCAGGGTATCGAGAAGTTGCAGACTCTTGCCGAGAAGGAGTATCTGGACGTAGTGGCTGCACTGCCTAAGGGCAACCAGCAGTTGGACGACAGCGATCCGAACAAGTTTATCGCTCAGATGGGTGCTGAGGCAATCTACACCCTCTTGCAGCAGGTAGATCTCGACTCGATGTCGTATGCACTGCGCCACAAGGCGAGCACCGAGACCTCGCAGCAGCGTAAGAGCGAGGCTTTGAAGTGCTTGAACGTTATCGAGGCGTTCCGCGCATCGAACGGCGTGAACAAACCTGAGTGGATGGTCTTGAAGGTTATCCCTGTGATCCCGCCCGAACTGCGTCCGTTGGTTCCGCTGGACGGTGGTCGTTTCGCAACGTCGGACCTGAACGATCTGTATCGTCGCGTGATCATTCGTAACAACCGTTTGAAGCGACTGATCGAGATCAAGGCTCCTGAGGTGATTCTGCGCAACGAGAAGCGTATGTTGCAGGAGGCTGTTGACTCGCTGTTCGACAACTCGCGCAAGAGCAACGCGGTTAAGACCGATAGCAACCGCCCGTTGAAGTCGCTGAGCGACTCGTTGAAGGGTAAGCAGGGTCGTTTCCGTCAGAACTTGCTCGGTAAGCGTGTTGACTACTCGGCACGTTCGGTAATCGTCGTAGGTCCCGAGTTGAAGATGCACGAGATGGGTATTCCGAAGGATATGGCGGCAGAGCTTTACAAGCCGTTCATTATCCGTAAGCTCATTGAGCGCGGCGTAGTTAAGACTGTAAAATCAGCTAAGAAGATCATTGATAGAAAGGATCCCGTAATTTGGGATATCTTGGAGAACGTTATCAAGGGTCACCCCGTATTGATGAACCGTGCTCCGACCCTTCACCGTCTGGGTATTCAGGCGTTCCAGCCCAAGTTGATCGAGGGTAAGGCAATGCAGTTGCACCCGCTGTCGTGTACCGCATTTAACGCGGACTTCGACGGTGACCAGATGGCAGTCCATCTGCCGCTGGGTAATGCAGCGATCTTGGAGGCTCAGATGCTGATGTTGGGTTCGCACAACGTCCTCAATCCCGCTAACGGTGCGCCTATTACCGTGCCTTCGCAGGATATGGTCCTCGGTCTGTACTATATCACTAAGCCCCGCGCAGGTGCTAAGGGTGAGGGTCTGGTATTCTATGGTCCCGAGGAGGCAATCATCGCTTACAACGAGGGTCGTGCCGAGTTGCACGCAAAGGTTCGTTGCGTAGTTGATGACATCGACGCTGAGGGCAACCCGATTCGCGAGTTGAAGGAGACCACCATCGGTCGAATCCTGTTCAATCAGGTTGTACCTAAGGAGGTTGGATATATCAACGAGTTGCTGACTAAACGTTCGTTGCGCGACATCATTGCAGTGGTGATGAAGAAGGCAGGTGCCGATAAGGTGGCTAACTTCTTGGACGACATCAAGGCAATGGGTTACCGTATGGCATTCCAGGGCGGTCTGTCGTTTAACCTCGATGCAGTGATTATCCCCGAGGAGAAGACTGCATTGGTTCAGAAGGGCTACGAGATGGCCGACGACATCGCCGAGAGCTACAATATGGGTCTTATCACCAACAACGAGCGATACAATCAGGTTATCGACGTTTGGACTAAGATCAATAACGAACTTACGAAGGCTGTGACCAAGACCCTGACCGAAGATATGGACGGCTTCAATCCCGTTTATATGATGCTGGATTCGGGTGCTCGTGGTTCGAAGGAGCAGATTCGTCAGTTGAGCGGTATGCGTGGTCTGATGGCTAAGCCCCAGAAGAGTGGCTCGGAGGGCGGTCAGGTCATCGAGAACCCGATTTTGTCGAACTTTAAGGAGGGTCTGTCGGTGTTGGAGTACTTCATTTCGACCCACGGTGCTCGTAAGGGTTTGGCGGATACCGCGTTGAAGACCGCAGACGCAGGTTACCTGACTCGTCGATTGGTAGACGTTGCTCAGGACGTGATCATCAATGAGGAGGATTGCGGTACACTGCGTGGTTTGGTCGCTACGGCTATCAAGAAGAATGAGGACGTGGTTCAGACGCTCTATGAGCGCATTTTGGGTCGCGTAGCTCTGAACGATGTATATCACCCCATCACGGGCGAGTTGATGGTTGCCGCAGGCGAGGAGATCACCGAGTCGATCGCTGAGGCAATCGAGAAGTCGCCGCTGGAACAGGTCGAGATCCGTTCGGTACTCACCTGCGAGGCACGTCACGGTGTCTGCGCGAAGTGCTACGGTCGCAACTTGGCTACGGCACGTATGGTCCAGAAGGGTGAGGTTGTCGGCGTCATCGCCGCTCAGTCGATCGGTGAGCCTGGTACTCAGCTGACTCTGCGTACGTTCCACGTCGGTGGTGTTGCAGGCGGTACTACGGTCGAGACCAATGTTGTTTCGAAGTATGAGGGTCGTCTGGAAATCGACGAGTTGCGTACGGTGAAGACCAAGAACGATAAGGGCGAGGAGGTAAATGTGGTAATCAGCCGCCAGTCGGAGTTCCGCATTGTCAATCCCGCAACCGATATCACACTCTATACCCACGCTCTGCCCTATGGTGCAACGCTGTTTATGCAGGACGGCGCCGAGGTTAAGAAGGGTGATCTGATCTGCGAGTGGGATCCCTACAACGCAGTAATCATCTCGGAGTACGAGGGTAAGGTAGCATTCGAGAACGTAATCGAGGGTGTAACCTACCGCGATGAGTCGGACGAGCAGACCGGTCTGCGTGAGAAGGTTGTAATCGAGTCGAAGGACAAGAACAAGAACCCGATCATTAAGATCGTTGATAAGAGCGGTGTTGAGCAGAAGCAGTACAACTTGCCCGTTTCGGCGCACATCGTTGTTAAGGAGAATGCCAAGATCAAGGCAGGCGATATTCTGATCAAGATTCCGCGTGTTGTTGGTAAGGCAGGCGATATCACTGGTGGTCTGCCGCGTGTAACCGAGCTGTTCGAGGCACGTAACCCGTCGAACCCCGCAATCGTATCGGAGATCGATGGTGAGATCACATTCGGTAAGATCAAGCGCGGTAACCGCGAGATCGTCGTAACATCGAAGTCGGGTGAGGTACGTAAGTATCTGGTACCGCTGTCGCGTCAGATCTTGGTTCAGGAGAACGACTACGTGAAGGCAGGTATGGCACTGTCGGACGGTGCAATCACTCCGAGCGACATTCTGCGTATCCTCGGTCCTACGAAGGTTCAGGAGTACATCGTGAACGAGGTGCAGGACGTTTACCGTATGCAGGGTGTAAAGATCAACGACAAGCACTTCGAGGTTATCGTTAGCCAGATGATGAATAAGGTTCAGATCGAGGATCCGGGTGATACTCGTTTCTTCGAGAACCAGATCGTCGATAAGTGGGAGTTTATGGAGGTCAACGACGAACTCTACGACAAGGTTGTTGTAACCGATGCAGGCGACTGCGAGGAGGTTCAGCCCGGTCAGATCATTACGGTTCGTCGTCTGCGCGACCTGAACTCGGTACTCAAACGTAAGGATTTGAAGGCAGTTGAGGTGCGTGACATCGTTCCCGCAACGTCGAGCCAGATCTTGCAGGGTATCACCCGCGCGGCATTGCAGACTTCGAGCTTTATGTCGGCTGCGTCGTTCCAGGAGACCACGAAGGTTCTGAACGAGGCTGCGATTATGGCGAAGAGCGATCCTCTGGCAAACTTGAAGGAGAACGTAATCTGCGGTCACCTGATCCCCGCCGGTACGGGTATGCGTGACTACGACACGATGGTTGTCGGCTCGCGCGAGGAGTACGAGCAGATGGTTGCTGCGAAGTAAGCGAATAGCCTAACTATATGAAAAAGACCGATCACCATTGTGTGGTCGGTCTTTTTTTATCCAAGATTAATACTGTTGCGTCGCAGTTTACATTTCTCTCTTTGTTCATAAAATCATTGAAGAATATAATCTCCTCTATGGTGTACGCACACTCGCGGGCTGCGGGGGTCAGCCTTCGGCTGAGCCCGCGAGTGTGTCAAAATCGGAGATTTTGCCAATTATAGGTAGAATTTGCTCAATAGTTCCAAGCAATCAAAAGCCGCACCCCTTGCGAGGAGTGCGGCTCAATTTTTAATTTTGAATCTTGAATTCTGAATTACAAAGAATTACAAGCGTTCTTTGATAGCTTTGCTCTCAGCCTCGTAGCCGGGTTTGTCGAGCAGGGCGAACATATTGCGCTTGTACGCTTCGACACCGGGCTGGTTGAAGGGATTGACGCCCAAGATGTAGCCACTGATACCGCACGCACGCTCGAAGAAGTAGAGCAGCGCACCGATGTGGTAGGCGTTGATCGCGGGCAGCTCGATACGAATGTTGGGCACGCCACCGTCGCAGTGCGCCAGCTGAACACCCAACTCAGCCATACGATTGACCTCCGAGATGCGCTTGCCAGCCAAGAAGTTCAGACCGTCGAGGTTCTCCTCGTCGCTCTCGATTACGATCGAGTGGTCGGGTTTGGCAACCGAAATAACGGTCTCCATCAGCATACGCTCGCCCTCCTGAATATACTGACCCATCGAGTGCAGGTCGGCAGTCAGCGTCACGCTTGCGGGGAAGATACCCTTGCCCTCCTTGCCTTCGCTCTCGCCGTAGAGCTGTTTCCACCACTCGGCAATGTATTGGAGCTTAGGCTCGTAGCTCGCCAAAATCTCAATTTTCTTACCCTCGGCATAGAGTGCATTGCGCACAGCGGCATATTGTGCAGCGATGTTCTTCTCGTAGGGAACATTCTCGTCGGTCGCCTTCTGCATATCCTGCGCACCGCGCACCAGAGCCTCGATGTCGATGCCTGCGGCAGCCAACGGCAACAGACCCACGGGGGTCAGCACCGAGAATCGACCACCAACATCGTCGGGAATCACGAAGGTCGAATAGCCCTCCTGCGTAGCGAGGATTTTGAGTGCGCCGCGAGCCTTGTCGGTCACGGCAACGATACGCTCGGCAGCCTCAGCTTTGCCGTAGCGACGCTCCAACTCAGCCTTAAAAATGCGGAAAGCGATGGCGGGCTCGGTCGTGGTGCCCGACTTCGAGATCACAACGACTGCCAACTCGCGGTCCTTAACGGCGTCGAGCAGTTCGTAGGTGTAATCTTCGCTAATGTTCTGACCTGCAAAGAGAACGATGGGCTCCTTGCGATCGCGTTGGAGCAACGAGAAAGAGTTGCTCATAGCCTCCAAAACAGCCTTTGCGCCCAGATATGAGCCGCCAATGCCGATACATACGATCACTTCTGCCTTCGAGCGAAGACGGTTAGCGACTTCGTTTACGGCAGCGATCTGCTCGGCGTCGATCGACGAGGGGAGTGCAACCCAACCCAAGAAGTCGTTACCTGCGCCCTCGCCACTTGCCAATAGGGCGTTCGAAGCCTCGGCTGCGGCACGCAGTTCGTTACTGACCGTAACGGCAGCTTTCGAGGTGTCAAGTTTGATAAAATCCATTGGTTATATAAGTTTTGTTGTTAATAATCTCATAGCGGTACGCGCCTTGACTTTGCGGTAGAGAATGTCGTAAACCGTATCAGCGATAGGCATTTCGACCCCGAAACGGCTATTGACGTGGCGGATACACTCCGAGGCGAAGTAACCCTCGGCGACCATACCCAACTGCAACTGCGCAGCGGCTACCGAGTGCCCGCGACCGATCATCATACCGAAGCGGCGGTTGCGCGAGAAGAGCGAGTATCCCGTAACCAACAGGTCGCCCAAATATGCCGAGGCACGCGATTGACGCTCAGCGGGATAGGTCTCGTTCAAGAATCGTTCCATCTCGATCGACGAGTTTGCCAGCAGCACCGCCAAGAAGTTGTCGCCATAGCCCAAACCTGCGGCGATACCTACGGCAATGGCGTAGATGTTTTTGAGTACCGTCGCATATTCGATACCGTAGATGTCGTTCGAGGTGACGGTTTGGATATATTTTGTGGTGAACTTGCGGCGCAGCATCTCGGCGTCGTCGTTGTTGCTGCACACCACCGTGAGGTACGAAAGGTGCTCCAATGCGACCTCCTCGGCGTGGCAGGGTCCCGTGACGATGCCGATACGACCGAACGGAATCGAGTAGTGCTGGTGAAAATACTCAGCCACGGTCACATACTCATCGGGCACGATACCCTTGATCGCCGAAACGATAAACTTGTCGTCGAGCGATACGGTAAGCGGTTCGAGCGTCTTTTTGAGGTATGCCGAAGGGGTTGCCAGCACGATAATGTCTGCCTCGGCTACGATCTTGTTGATGTCGTCGCTGATGTCGAGTTTCGAGGTGTCGAGCTCGGCGTCGCTAAGGTACTTAGGATTATGTTCATCGGTGAGCACGCCCTCGGCTACGACGGGGTTGGTGATATGCCACCCTACGCGCGATTCGTTCTCGCAAAGAATCTTGACCAATGCGGTCGCCCAGCTACCGTAACCAATGACGGCGCAACGGGCGTTACTATCTAATTTCAAACTCATTACGTGTTCAGGATAAATGTGCTACAAATTTAGAAAAAATTGCGCGAACTATGGCAATAATTCGCCGACTTTTTTCTACCTTTGCGAAGTATAATCGAATAATCAAATAAAAAAAACAATAAAGTCGTGAAAAAGATTAAAAGTGCGCTGATTTCGGTCTTCTATAAAGACGGATTGGACGAAATAGTTAAGACGCTCGCTGCTGGCGGCGTTAAATTGTATTCGACGGGTGGTACGCTTGCATTTATCGAGTCGCTCGGTTTGGAGGCTACGGCTGTTGAGGATCTGACGGGCTATCCCTCGATCTTGGGCGGTCGTGTCAAGACTCTGCACCCCAGCGTATTCGGTGGTATTTTGGGTCGCCGCGACAACGAAGGTGACCGCGAGCAGATGGCTAAGTATGCTATTCCTGAGATTGATTTGGTGATCGTTGACCTCTATCCCTTCGAGCAGACCGTGGCAAGCGGTGCCGAGGAGCAGGCTATCATCGAGAAGATCGACATCGGCGGTATCTCGCTGATCCGCGCTGCGGCTAAGAACTACAAGGATACGCTGATCGTTCCTTCGGTTGTGATGTATGGCGAGTTGCTCGCGCTGTTGAAGGAGCAGGATTGCTCGACCACCATTGAGCAGCGTCGTCGTTTTGCAGCTCTGGCATTCAGCGTCAGCTCGCACTACGATAGCGCGATCTTCAACTACTTCAACCGCACGGAGAAGATCGACGCTATGCGTATGACCAACGACGGTGCGATGTCGTTGCGCTATGGCGAGAACCCCCATCAGGAGGCTGCTTTCTATGGCAAGATCGAGGATATGTTCACGAAGCTGCACGGTAAGGATATCTCGTACAACAACTTGCTCGATATCGACGCAGCGATGGGTCTGATCAGCGAGTTCTGGGAGGGTGAGCCTACCTTCGCAATCTTGAAGCACAACAACGCTTGTGGCGTGGCTACACGTGCGACGCTCTGCGAGGCATACGAGGCTGCGCTGGCGTGCGACCCCGTTTCGGCGTTTGGTGGCGTGCTGATCTGCAACCGCAAGATCGACGTGGCTACCGCCGAGAAGATCAACACGCTCTTCTGCGAGGTGCTGATGGCACCCTCGTTCGAGGAAGAGGCGTTGGAGATCTTGAAGAGCAAGAAGAACCGTATCCTGCTCGACTTGAAAACCATCGAGCGACCCGAGATGACCTGCCGCTCGGTGCTGAATGGTGTGGCTGTTCAGCAGCGCGACGATAAGGTTGGCGGTGTCGATACGGAGGCTGTGCAGAAGACCGAGAAGGGCGTATCGGAGGAGCAGATGAAGGATCTGATCTTCGCAAACAAGATCGTTAAGCACTCGAAGTCGAACGCCATCGTGCTGGCTAAGGGCTCGCAGCTCTATGCAAGCGGTATCGGTCAGACCTCGCGTGTGGATTCGTTGCGTCAGGCTATCGAGAAGGCTAAGTCGTTCGGCTTCGACCTGAATGGTGCGGTGCTGGCAAGCGACGCATTCTTCCCCTTCGCTGACTGTGTTGAGATCGCCCACAACGAGGGTATCGACGCTGTGATTCAGCCCGGTGGCTCGGTACGTGATCAGGAGAGCATCGACTACTGCAACGCAAATGGTGTTGCGATGTTGTTCACCGGTCTGCGCCACTTCAAGCACTAAAAACGAGTTAAAAAACAGGTAAAGAATAGATTGAAAATGGGACTTTTTTCATTGACACAGGAGTTGGCGATGGACCTCGGTACGGCCAACACCCTGATCATACATAACGGCAAAGTCGTAGTCGATGAACCCTCGATCGTAGCAATCGATGTCCGCACGCAGAAGGTCGTAGCGGTGGGTATGCAGGCTAAGATGATGCACGAACGTACCAACCCCAATATCCGTACGATCCGCCCGTTGAAGGACGGTGTGATTGCCGATTTTACCGCAGCCGAGATGTTGATTCGCGGTCTGGTCAATAAGGTGAAGACCAATGGTCACCTCTTCTCGCCCTCGCTCAAAATGGTGATCGGTATCCCATCGGGCTCGACCAACGTCGAGATCCGTGCGGTGCGCGACTCGGCTGACCGTGCAGGTGGTCGTGAGGTATATATGATTTTCGAGCCTATGGCAGCTGCGTTAGGTGCAGGTCTGGACGTTGAGGCTCCGATGGGTAATATGGTTATCGACATCGGTGGTGGTACCTCGGAGATCGCTTGTATCTCGTTGGGTGGTCTGGTTCACTCGGAGAGTATCAATGTGGCAGGTGACGTATTTACGTCGGATATTCAGACCTATGTTCGCCAGCAGCACAATATCCGTATCGGTGAGCGCACAGCCGAGCAGATCAAGTGCGCTATTGGTGCAGCAGTTTCGGAGCTGGACGAAGAGCCCGAACCGTTCGAGATTACGGGTCCTAACCTGCTGACGGCTCTGCCTCAGACCGTTACGCTGACCTACAAGGAGATCGCATACGCATTGGAGAAGTCGCTGGTGAAACTCGACGCAGCCCTGATGAAGGTGCTCGAAGAGATGCCGCCCGAGTTGTATAGCGACGTGGTGAAGAACGGTATCTACCTGACGGGTGGTGGCGCGTTGATCAAGGGTTTGGCAAAGCGTCTGAACGCTAAGACCAATCTGCCGTTCATCGTAGCCGAGGATCCTCTGCGTGCCGTTGTTCGCGGTACGGGTATCGCGTTGAAGAACGTCAATCGTTTCTCGTTCCTGATGCGCTAAGCGCGAGGTGCGGGATTTGCAATAAACTGATAGACAGGTGCATACATTGCTATGCGCCTGTCTTGGGTTAAATGCCCGAATGATTTTCGGGTCAAAAAACTGAGAGATGTTAAAACTCATTGAGTTCATAAAGAAGATCTATTTGCCGTTGTTGTTTGTGGTGTTGGAGATCGTGGCGATTCGCTACTATGCCCACTCGAACAGCTACGCCGAGGCGCGTCTGTTGGCAACATCGAACAGCGTTGTGGGTGGTGTCTACGGGTCGATTTCGGGCGTGGGTGAGTATTTCGGACTGCGCAAACGCAACCGCGTGCTGTTGGAGGAGATGGCGGCGTTGCAGAACGAATTGACGCGCTACCGCGAGTCGGCGGTCTACGATCAGTTGGATTCGCTCGGTGCGGAGGTCGAAACGAAGTATTCGTATATGACCGCCCGCGTGGTGCGCAATACGGTGAGCCGACAGCATAACTTCCTGACGCTGAATAAGGGTCAGCGCGATGGCGTCGAAACGGATATGGCGGTCATTACGCCCGATGGGGCGATGGTGGGCTACGTTGTGAGTTGCTCGGAGCGTTATGCGGTGGCGATTTCGATCCTCAATACCGACTTCAATGCCAGCGGTAAGTTGGTGGGTGATGGTCACTCGGGCGCGATCTATTGGGAGGGTTTCGACTCGCACCGCGTCAAGATGCACGAGTTGTCGAAGTATGCGCCTGTTGAGGTGGGTGATACGATCGTTTCGACCGGATTCTCTCACTTCTTCCCTGAGGATATCACGATCGGTTATGTCGAGCAGATGGAGGTCGATGAGCCTACCTCGTCGCTCAAATTGGAGTTGCGTCTGGCGGCGGATATGAGTCGCGTGCAGGACGTGCTGCTGATCAAGAATATTGATATTTACGAATTGAACGCTTTGGAGGCTGAGGCTGCGGAGCTGTTCAAGTAATGAAAAACGAAGAGCCGAAAAGTTATGATGCGTCAAATTATAGAGTATGCGCTGTTGTTCTTGGTGCTGGTGCTGTTGCAGGTCTTTCTGTTCAGCAACTTGGAGCTGAGCGTCTATCTCAATCCGTTGATTTACATTGCTTTCATCATTCTGCTGCCGATCGAAGCAGCACCCGTTTTAGTGCTCGGTCTGGGGCTGCTGACGGGCGTGGTGATGGACGTGGCAGTGGGTGCTGCGGGGTTGAATACCCTTGCGACGCTGCCTGTGGCGTTCCTGCGCGGTGCGTTGTTGCGACTGACCTGCTCGAAAGATAGTGTGTCGGACGGCGGTGTGCCGTCGGTACATAGATTGGGTGTGCTGGGTTTTATGCGCTATGTGGTGGCGGCGGTCGTGCTGCACTCGATTGTCTACTTCACGATGGAGAGCGCGACGTTCGACTACTTTCATCTGACGCTGTTGCGTACGGCGGTGAGTGGAGTGGTGACGGTGGCGGTGATCTACTTCACATCGAAGATATTTAACTCGCAAGTGGCACGTGTATTATGAGCGATCAGAGAGATAGTTTGATTCGCGTAAGAACGTTGCAGATGATCGTGCTGATTATTGTCGGTGCGATCGTGGGGCGTCTGTTCTATATCCAGATGGTCGATGACCGCTACAAGGATATGGCAGCCAATAATGCTCTGCGCCACGTGGTGCAGTATCCGCCGCGAGGTGAGGTGCGCGACCGCAATGGCGAGTTCATAGTGCAGAGCCGCGAGGCGTACGACCTGATGGTCATCGCACGTGAGATCCCGAAGGAGGGTTTCGATACGATGCGTATGTGCCGCGTGCTGGGTATGGAGAAGGAGGAACTCATCAAGCAACTCACACGCGCCAAGACCCGTTCGCGTGTGCCGATGATGATCACCAACCAGCTCTCGAAGGAGGTCAAACTGCGTTTCGACGAGTGCAATTTCCGAGGTTTCTATACGGTCTATCGAACGATGCGCTCCTATCCGCGTCGCATTGGTGGTAACTTGATGGGCTACGTGGGCGAGATCAATGCCGAGCAGTTGCGTAAGCGACCCGAATATCGTGCGGGTGACTATATCGGTATTAGTGGTCTGGAATCGGCGTACGAAGAGGTTCTGCGCGGCAAGAAGGGCGTGAAAGTCAATGAGATAGACAACCACGGTGTGATCAAAGGTTCGTTCCGCGACGGAATGTATGACTCGTTGCCCGTCCCCGGTCGCTCGTTGGTCTGCACGATCGACGCCGAGTTGCAGGAGCTGGCTGAGGAGTTGATGGAGGGCAAGGTTGGTAGTGTGGTTGCTATCGAGCCTTCGACGGGCGAGATTCTGCTGATGGTGTCGTCGCCCACGTACGATCCGAACGATCTGGTGGGTAAGAACCTGCGACTGAACTACAATAAACTGCTACGCAATCCCCACCGCCCGCTCTACAACCGAGCCGTATCGTCGCACTATCCCCCGGGATCGACCTTCAAGTTGGTGCAGGGTCTGATTGGGTTGCAGGAGGGCGTGCTCAAACCGAGTTACAGCTACCCCTGCAACGGCGGTTACACCTACGCCAAAGGTCGCAAGATGAAGTGCCACGCGCACCCCTCGCCGCTCGATCTGCGTCCTGCGGTTGCCAACTCGTGTAACGCCTATTTCTGCTACGTCTTCCGCGATATCATCGAGAACAAGAAGTACGAAAATGTGAAGGAGGGTTTGGACGTGTGGGCGGACTATGTTCGTTCGTTCGGTTTCGGTCGCACGCTCGACTCGGACTTCGCAAACGAGACGCGCGGCTATGTACCCACCTCGGAGTTCTACAACCGCGTTTATCACAATTCGTGGAAGTCGCAGACAATCATTTCGTTGTCGATTGGTCAGGGCGAGTTGGGTTGTACACCGTTGCAGATGGCTAACTTGGCGGCAATTATCGCCAACCGCGGTCACTACTATATTCCCCATATCGTGCGCTCGGTCGAGGGTGTCGATTCGCTCGAACAGCGATTCTACGAGCCCGTCTACACGAAGGTTGATGCGGAGCATTTCGAACCGATTGTCGAGGGTATGTGGCAGGGTGTCAATGTGGCGGGAACATCGACACGTGCGGCAGTTGAGGGGTTGGATATTTGCGGCAAGACGGGTACGGCCCAGAACCCGCACGGTCGTGACCACTCGACCTTCCTGAGCTTTGCGCCGAAGGACGACCCGAAGATTGCCATCTCGGTCTATGTCGAGAATGGTGGTTTCGGTGCGACGATTGCACTGCCGATTGCCAGCCTGCTGATCGAGAAGTATCTTACGGATACGATCACGCGCCCGTATATGATCGACCAAGTTAAACAGTATAAAATCCACTATCCCAATGCTAAGAAATAATAGTTACGGAGGCTCGCGTTCGATCTTCACGTCGTCGGTCGATTGGGTGATGATACTGCTCTATGTGGGGTTGGTGCTGATAGGCTGGCTGAGTATCTTTTCGGCGTCGTACGACGAGACTGCTATCGACCCCTATTCGTTCTCGCACTTCTATGTGAAGCAGGTGATGTGGGTGGCAATGGCATTTGTGGTGGCGTTGTTTGTGATGCTGATCGACGATAAATATTACCATATTCTATCCTACCCAGCCTATATCGGAGGTCTGCTGATTCTGATCGGAACGCTGCTCTTCGGTAAGGAGGTCAATGGCGCAAAGGCGTGGATCGAGTTTGGTTTCTTCTCGCTGCAACCCGTTGAGTTGGTGAAGATTGCGACGGCATTGGCTGTGGCGCGTGTGATGAGTTCCTACTCGTTCTCGATCTCTCGTTTCAGCGATTTGCTGCGCGTGGCGACGATCATCGCCCTGCCGCTGTTGATCATCATCTTGCAGAACGATACGGGTTCGGGTATCGTACTCTGTTCGTTTATCTTTGTGCTCTACCGCGAGGGACTGAATAAGTGGATATGTATCCCGTTTCTGCTGATCGCTGCGCTGTTTATAGGCTCGTTCGTCTTTACGCCGATGACAATGCTGGTGCTGTTGATTTTGATCTGCACGGTGAGCGAGGTGCTGATGAACGGTCAGTGGCAGTCGAGAGTGATCTATCTGGCGATGCTTGCTTTGGTGAGTGTGATGATCTATCTGGTGGCAAACTATCTGATAGGGTGGCAACTGTCGGCCTATAAGGCGCTGCTGGGTACGGCACTACTATCGATGGTGGTCGTGGTGATCTACGCCTACCGTGCGCACCTGCGCAATATATTCATAGTGGTGGCTATGTTTGTGGGATCGATGATCTTCCTGCCTACGACCGACTATCTCTTCAACTCGGTGCTGAAAGAGCACCAGCAGAACCGAATCTACTCGTTCCTCGGAATCATCAACGACCCGAAGGGTATCGACTTCAACGTCAACCAGTCGAAGATCGCAATCGGATCGGGAGGACTGTTCGGCAAGGGTTTCTTGGAGGGTACGCAGGTCAAGTATAACTTCGTGCCCGAGAACCATACCGACTTCATCTTCTGTACGGTAGGCGAGGAGTGGGGCTTCGTGGGTTGCCTGATTGTGCTGGCGATGTACTGCACGCTGATTCTGCGCCTGATGCGTATCGGTGAGCGTCAGGAGGAGCCGTTTGGTCGAATCTATTGCTACTGCGTGGCGTCGATTCTGTTGTTCCACCTGATGGTGAACGTGGGTATGACCATCGGACTGATGCCTGTGATGGGTATCCCGCTACCGTTTATGAGCTATGGCGGTTCGTCGCTGCTGGCATTCACTTTGCTGCTGTTCATTGCGATACGTTTCGATGCGTCGCGTCGCCGATTTGGTGTCGAATAGCCGCGAGCGAGGGGCGTAAAACGGTAAAAACGAATAAATAAGGACGAAAAACGATATTTTTATCGAGGAATATTTGTAAGTCTAACTTTTTTGCGTACCTTTGCACCGCTAAAAATTACCGTAATCGCGGTCGAAAGTATAGCAGGAAGGCCCATTCGTCTATCGGTTAGGACGCAAGATTTTCATTCTTGAAAGAGGAGTTCGACTCTCCTATGGGCTACTAAGTTATTGAAAATAAAGAATTAAAAACATTATAACAGATTATGGCAAACCATAAGTCATCGGAAAAGAGAATTCGTCAGACCGCTACCAAGCGTGCTCACAACCGCCTGTATCACAAGACCGCTCGTAACGCAGTTAAGGCTCTGCGTAACACTAACGAGAAGAGCGCAGCTGAGGCTTTGCTGCCTAAGGTAAGCTCGATGTTGGATAAGTTGGCTAAGATGCACATTATCCACAAGAACAAGGCTGGTAACTTGAAGAGCAGCGTTCAGCTCCACGTAAACTCGCTCTAACGAGAGGGTGTGGTGCGGTCGGAGGGGTGCCCAAGAGAGTGCGCTCCGACGATAATGTTTAGGGTGTCTGTTGCAGACACCCTTATTTTGCTTGTGGTAACTTACGAAGAATGGAACAAGAGAATATTACTACTGAAACAAACTTGACTTTCGCCGAATTGGGGCTCGACGAGCAGATGTTGCGTGCGGTCGAGGCTAAGGGATTCGAGCGTCCGTCGCCGATCCAGCGATTGACAATCCCCGCGCTGCTCGGCGAGGGTAAGGATCTGATCGCGCAGGCTCAGACGGGTACGGGCAAGACGGCGGCATTCGGACTGCCGTTGTTGCAGTTGCTGACTCCCAAAGCGGGTCACGTTCAGGCGATTATATTGGTGCCCACGCGCGAGTTGGCGTTGCAGGTGACCGAGGAGTTGATCTCGTTCAACCACGAAAAACGGGTGTCGGTGACGGCTATCTATGGAGGTGCGTCGATTGGCGAGCAGTTGCGTCGTCTGTCGCGTGGCGTCGATATTGTGGTGGGAACGCCGGGGCGTGTGCTGGATCACATCGGTCGCGGCTCGCTCGACCTGTCGAAGATCAACTATATGGTGCTGGACGAGGCTGATGAGATGCTCAATATGGGTTTCATCGAGGATATCGAGGCGATTATGGCGGCGATGAACGAGGAGCGTCGCGTGCTGTTGTTCTCGGCTACGATGCCCGAACGAATTGTGCGTCTGTCGCAGTCGTATATGCGTGAACCTGAACTGTTGAGGGTTGAGGCGCAGCAGATTACAACCGATCTGACCGATCAGATATACTTCGAGGTGCGCGAGAGCGATAAGTTCGACGCGCTGACCCGAATCATAGATGTGCAGACGGAGTTCTATGGCATTGTCTTTTGTCGCACGAAGGTGGCGGTCGATGAGATTTCGAACCGCTTGCAGGAGCGCGGCTATGCTGCCGAGGGTCTGCACGGCGATGTGTCGCAGGCGCAGCGCGAGAAGATCCTGCGCAAGTTCAAGGCTCGCCAAACCAATATCTTGGTGGCGACGGACGTTGCGGCACGCGGTATCGACATCGTAAACCTCACACACGTAATCAATTACTCGCTGCCGCAGGATTCGGAGAGCTACGTTCATCGTATTGGTCGTACGGGACGTGCGGGCAATGCGGGCACGGCGATAACCTTCCTTTCGCCTGCGGAGTTCCGCCAGTTTGGCTATCTGAAACGCGATATTAAGGTCGAGATCAAGCGCGAGGAGTTGCCCTCGCCGCAGGACATCGTGGCAATGAAATGCAAACGTATCAAGGACGAGATGGCTGAGGTGGTCGAGAGCGACGGCTATGTGACCTACACCGATATGGCGATCGAACTGATGGGCGACTATACCCCTGAGGTGGCGATGGCGGCACTGCTGCGTATGGCGTTCAAGAATGAGCTGGACGAGAAGCAGTACCCCGAAATTCGCTCGTTTGCGGTGGATCGTCGCGGTACGGTGCGTCTGTTCCTCTCGATCGGTCGCAAGGACGGCTTCGATGGTCGCAAGTTGGTTGGTCTGCTCAAACGCGAGTGCGACCTGCGCGACAAACATATCAGCGATGTGAAGGTTGCGGATTGTTATTCGTTCGTGACCGTTCCCTATACCGACGCCGAGGAGGTTGTGCGTCGATTGAACAAATTGCGTAAGGGCAAGCGTCCCGTGGCGGAGATCACTGAGGGTGCGCGTGCCGAGAGCCCTCGCAAGGAGCGTAAGGAGCGTGCGGCACGCGAGCAGCGTGAGGAGCGACCTGCGCGTGAGGAGCGTACGGCGACGGAACGAGCTGCGGCTGAGGCATTTGCAGCAGAGCGCGAACAGTTGGAGCGTCCCAATCGCAAACCCGCACCCAAAGCCCCTCGCACAAAGACCGAGCGTAGCAACGACACCTTCGATTGGAGCTACTTCGAGCGCGGAGGCAACAGCTGGGGCGCAGAGCGTCACAGTGGTCGCGTCAAAAGTGCCAAAAGCGGCAAGGGCGGCAAACCCTCGAAAGGCAAGAAGGGCGGTCGCCGATAGTGCGCACGTATGACAAAGTGGCAGACTGCGCACGTGCGTCGCGTCGCATTTTGGCATAAAACTGTGTCAAACGGGGTTTGGCATACCGATTGATATAAATGTTCCTCGGAAAGCAGAAAACTAACAAAAATCTAAAATAAACAGAACAATGAATGTAAAACCGTTATCAGACAGAGTTCTCATTCTGCCCAATCAGGCAGAGGAGAAGACCGCCGGTGGTTTGTATATCCCCGACACCGCAAAAGAGAAACCCCTCGCAGGTAAAGTTGTAGCCGTTGGTCCTGGCACCGCTGAGGTGAAGATGGAGGTCAGCGTAGGCGACCAGGTGCTCTATGGCAAGTATGCCGGCACCGAGATTCAGGTCGAGGGCGAGAGCTATCTGATTATGCGTCAGAGCGATATTCTGGCTATTATCTAAATCAATTAAAATCGAAAAAGAGCTATGGCAAAGGAGATTAAATATAACGTTGAGGCGCGTGAACTGCTCAAAGAGGGTGTCGACGCGCTGAGCAATGCAGTGAAGGTAACGCTCGGTCCTAAGGGTCGTAACGTGATCATCGACAAGAAGTTCGGTGCTCCGCAGGTGACCAAGGACGGTGTTTCGGTTGCTAAGGAGGTTGAGTTGGACAACGCCTTCGCAAATATGGGTGCACAGATGGTTAAGGAGGTCGCTTCGAAGACCAACGACGACGCAGGTGACGGTACGACGACCGCAACCGTGCTGGCTCAGGCTATCATCGGTGTAGGTTTGAAGAACGTGACCGCGGGTGCCAACCCGATGGATTTGAAGCGCGGTATCGACAAGGCTGTGGCAACGGTTGTTGCGTCGCTCAAAGAGCAGAGCCAGACCGTTGGTTCGGACATCGCTAAGATCGAGCAGGTAGCGACCATCTCGGCTAACAACGACGCAAATATCGGTAAGCTGATCGCTGAGGCGATGAGCAAGGTCAACAAGGAGGGTGTGATCACCGTCGAGGAGGCTAAGGGTACCGAGACTCACGTTGAGGTTGTTGAGGGTATGCAGTTCGATCGCGGTTATATCTCGCCCTACTTCATCACCGACACCGAGAAGATGTTGGCAGAGTTGGACAAACCCTTCATCTTGGTTACCGACAAGAAGATCTCGACGATGAAGGAGTTGATGGGCATTTTGGAGCCCGTTGCTCAGAGCGGTCGCTCGTTGTTGATCGTGGCTGAGGACGTCGATGGCGACGCTCTGTCGGCATTGGTAGTGAACCGTCTGCGCGGCTCGTTGAAGGTGGCAGCTTGCAAGGCTCCGGGCTTTGGCGACCGTCGTAAGGAGATGTTGGAGGATATCGCAATTCTGACGGGCGGTATGGTGATCTCGACCGACAAGGGTATGAAGATCGAGGACGCAACCATCGAGATGTTGGGTACTGCCGAGAAGGTGACCTTGAACAAGGAGAACACCACCATCGTCAATGGCGACGGTGCGAAGGAGGCTATCGAGGCTCGCGTGGCGTCGATTCGTGCCGCTATCGAGATCTCGACTTCGGACTACGACAAGGAGAAGTTGCAGGAGCGTCTGGCTAAGTTGGCTGGTGGCGTAGCGGTTCTCTACGTCGGTGCTGCAACCGAGGTTGAGATGAAGGAGAAGAAGGACCGCGTTGATGACGCTTTGGCTGCAACTCGTGCTGCGGTTGAGGAGGGTATCGTTCCGGGCGGTGGCGTTGCATATATCCGCGCGACGGCTGCTTTGGAGAACCTCAAAGGCGACAACGAGGATCAGACCACAGGTATCAATATCGTGAAACGTGCTATCGAGGAGCCTCTGCGTCAGATCGTTGCAAACGCTGGCGGCGAGGGCTCGGTAGTTGTCAATAAGGTTAAGGAGGGCGAGGGCGCCTTTGGTTACAACGCTCGCGACGACCGCTACGAGGATATGCTCGCAGCAGGTATCATCGACCCGACGAAGGTGTCGCGCGTAGCATTGGAGAATGCGGCGTCGATCGCTTCGATGTTCCTGACCACCGAGTGCGTGCTGGCTGAGAAGAAGGAGGATAACCCTGTTCCCCCGATGCCCGCAGGTGGTATGGGCGGTATGATGTAGTCCGCACCTCTGACTATGTAACACAAAGAGCCGTGTCTTTTCAGGACACGGCTCTTTGTGTTACATATAGAATCTCTTTCTCTTAGCCGATCTGCGTCGAGATCAGATAGTAGTTGTAGCCCACAAAGCAGAGGAACATCAAGGCTCCCGCCCAGCGGTTCAACTTACCCTTAAAGCCGAGCAGCAGCGGCACGAGGGCGGCAAAGATCATAACGGCATAGTCCACGAAGGTGATACCCGAGGTGGTGAGCGGCGTGATCTGCGCACCCACACCGAGGATCAACGAGAGGTTGAAGATATTCGAGCCGATAATGTTGCCAAGTGCCAACTGAGTGTTCTTCTTCGTTGCGGCAACGAGCGACGCCGCCAACTCAGGCAGCGAGGTGCCGCAAGCTACCAGCGTGATGGCGATAAATGCCTCATTCACACCCCACGCCTCAGCGATTTTGATGGCGTTGTCGAGGAAGAAACGGCTTGCGATGATTAGTGCTCCCAAGCCTACAACCACCTGACCAATGCCAATGGCGAGCTGTTTGTTGGTGATAACGCTATCGTCCACGACCTCCTCTTTCTTGTTGCTGCGTAGCGAGAGCCACATAAACGCAGCGAAGCAGAGCAGCAGGATAAAGCTATCCATACGGTCAATTCGCACCTCACCGCCTGTGAAGAAGTTGAAGACGAGCAACAGCGTCAGCACCGAAACACCGATACAGAACGGCAGATCGAAACGTTTGTTCTCCTTCGAAACGGCTACGGGCATAATGAGTGCGGTCAAACCGAGAATGCAGAGCACATTAAAGATATTCGAGCCGATCACATTGCCGATTGCGATATCCGAGTTGCCTCCGAAGGCTCCAATGCTCGACACCACCAGCTCAGGGAACGAGGTACCCACGCCCACGATAACTGCGCCGATAACGAAGTCCGAGATTTTGAAACGCTTAGCGATCGTCACCGCGCCCGCAACAAGCCAATCGGCACTGAAAACTATAACCACCAAGCAGATTAAAAGGTATAAATATGCCATATAATATTAATTTGTATATCCGTTCACTATTCGGGCTGGTAGCCGACATCTTCGAGCAGCGTCGCTCCATTTGCGGCGGCTACGGCAAGTTGGTCGCAACGATTGTTCTCGACCGTCTCGGCGTGTCCCTTGACCCACACGAAACGCACGTGATGGCGTCGATAGATCGCCAGAAAACGTCGCCATAGGTCGGGATTCTTCTTGCCTGAGAAACCCTTGCGCTCCCAACCGAAGACCCAGCCCTTGCTTACGGCGTCGACCACGTAGCGCGAGTCGGAGTAAATCACCACATCGCTACCCTCGAAACGCAGAGCTTCGAGTGCCACGATGACTGCCATAAGTTCCATTCGGTTGTTTGTCGTCAGACGGTAGCCTGCGCTCAACTCCTTGCGGTAGGGCGGCGCGATCAGCACCACGCCATAACCACCCGCGCCCGGGTTGCCGAGCGACGAGCCATCGGTATAGATTGTAATTTGAGGCATTTATATTCGGGTTTTGCGAGCGCAAAGATATGCAAATAAAAAGAGCCTGACAAACATTGTCAAGCTCCTAATCGGTCATAATGGTGTAAATGTGCTTAGTTTTTCGACTTATGGTCTACTATTCCCAAGCATCTGCTGGCTCGATATACTCATCTTCGGCAAATGCAACGGGCTCACCCGTGCCCGCAAAGCCCTGCTCGACACGTATGGCACGTGTCACCAGACGGGGTTGCTGATAGAATCGAGGGCGGTTGTTCAAATTTTTCATAGCTACGGTTATTTGGTTTAACATCTTGTGTGCGCATTGGCTGTGCGTGAGATGATACCAAAAACCGTTCCTAACTCTTCGTCCGCGCCCCAAAAACGAAAATCGACCACCGCGCGTACCTCAATAGACGGTCGGTGGTCGATTTTATGGTGCTGTGTCTGTGCGACTTAGTTCGACATCGGATTTGCGGGAATGTAGACCAAATTATCCAAGCAGATGTAGCAGGGGGTGTTGATGCCCCACTCGCCCGTATCGCTCGAATCCATCGAGATCTCGACTTTGAGCACCGCACCGAGCGAACTGAGGTCGACCTTAGTCCACTCCGAGCAGATGTACGACTTGCCGTCACGGAAGTCGGCAGCGTAGAACTCGACCGTGCCACTCACCTTGTCGTATACGTCGTAGCCCGTAAAGATCACCTTGAACCAGTCGCCCGAAGCAAATTTTTTCGACCACGCATTACCGTCGCGCATTGTGAGGGCGGGGTAGGTGGCGTTGCAGACATCGACCGAACGCAGCGTGCGCACCTGACCATCGGTCACGCGGAAAACTGCGGGATTATTCATATAAGCCTCGTAGTATGCCACCGCGAAGGTCGAGGGGGTTGCAGTGCAGAAGACGCTGTATTGGTTCTCGAACGTTGCCGTTTTGGTGTCGTTGAGAGTCGAGAATGCGAATCCGTTCCACGAGCCATAGCTCTGGTCATACTCATTGATGAAGGTCCACGGCTTTTCAGTGTAGCTCATCTGGTTCATATAACCACTCTCCAAAAGCATTGCGTTCGAGAAGGTTACGGTCATCGTCTTGATGTCGTCGCCATTGTTGGGCTCGCACGAGGCTACGAACAGAGCCATAGCCGCCAGTGCGAAAAATTTGAGTTGTTTCATAGTTTTGTTCGGTTTTCTTTTCGCAAAGATAACGAATCCTATTCACAATTCACAATTCACGATTCAAAATTAAGGACATTTTGTTTACAATAAGAGCATACACGTCGGCGGGGGGGCGGCGCGACTTTCAGCCGCGGGCGCCGACGTGTATGGCGATTTCAAAGAAATCGCACCTCGTTTTTTTTGAACTCTTTGATTTATTCCTTCGTGCAAAAAATCAGGGCAACCCCGTAGGATCGCCCTGTTTTCTGCTTGGATACTATGTCGTTATACAAACGGAGCCTTTACCACCTCAGCCTTGATCAGTCGACCGCGGATCACAACCGTGATGGGCGAGCCAACTGCCGAGTGAGCCGTCTTGACGTAACCCATACCGATACCCTCGCGCAGCGTGGGCGACATCGTACCCGATGTTACAACGCCAATCACGTTACCCTCCGAGTCTGCCAACTCGTAGCCGTGACGAGGAATGCCGCGCTCGGTCATCTTGAATGCAACTAACTTACGCTCAACGCCCTCGGCTTTCTGCTTAGCCAGCACCTCGCGGTCGATGAAGTCCTTACCCTCAGCGAACTTAGTGATCCAACCCAAACCAGCCTCGATGGGCGAAGTGGTGTCGTCAATGTCGTTGCCATAGAGGCAGAAGCCCTTCTCCAAACGCAACGTGTCGCGAGCACCCAGACCGATGTTCTTCAAACCGAACTCCTCGCCTGCCTTCCACATTGCCTCCCAGAGTTTGTCGGCGTCCTCGTTAGCGACGTAGATCTCGCAACCGCCCGCACCGGTGTAGCCCGTAATCGAGAGAATTGCGTCTTTGATACCTGCGATCTCGGTCTTGCAGAAGGTGTAGTAGGTCATATCCTCGATAGCCTCAGGGCACATCTTCTGCACGAGTTTCATTGCCATCGGACCCTGAATAGCCAGCTGGCAGATCTCGTCCGAAGCGTTGTAGAGCTCTTTGCCTGCCTCCATACCGAATGCCTTGCCCTGCTCGCAGATGTGCGCCCAATCCTTGTCGATGTTTGCGGCATTGACAACCAACAGATAGGTCACCTCGTCAATGCGATAGACCAGAATATCGTCGACGATACCGCCCTTGCCATTGGGCAGGCACGAGTACTGCACCTTACCGTCGAACAACTTCGAAACGTCGTTCGAGGTGATGTGCTGCAAGAAGGGGAGAGCCTTCGGACCCTTAACCCAAATCTCGCCCATATGGCTTACATCGAATACGCCCACGCCGTTACGAACTGTGGCGTGCTCGTCGTTAATGCCCGAAAACTCGATGGGCATATTGTAACCCGCAAACTCCGCCATCTTGGCGCCAGCTGCGATGTGGTACTTGGTGAAAGGAGTGATTTTCATTGTGTTATAGTTTTTAGATTTTAGATTATTTCTCGGTTGTTGTTGCGGGGCGTTCGCGGCGTTTGAGTGCCAACGAGGGGCAACGCTTGAACTCCTTCGAGCGATCGAACAGATAGCGATAGGTGACGTGCTGCTTGTGGCGGTTGGCGCAAACGAACTTCTCGACCATACGCATCATAACGGGGTTGAAGTCGCCGATCCAAGCCAATTCGAGCGTCTTGTAGGGGAGCGTGCCCTCCTCGACCTTCTTCTCGAAGGCGCGGATCATACCCGACTCGACGCCCTTGCCCTGCTGCTCGGGCGTAACGCCAAAGATCAGACCGAATGCACGATCGACCTTTTTGGCAACTTTCAAGTCCCAAATGAAACGTAACTTATTGATCAAGCCAAATTTACCGTTGAACTTGCCGATGATTCGGTTCAGGTCGGGAATCATAATGAAGAAACCGATCGGCTCGTCGTTATAGTAGGCGAAATAGACCAACTCAGGGTCGAGGATCGGGCGGAGCGTATTCATCAGCCCTCGTGCGTGCGCCTCGTCCATCTGCTGCACGCCCGTAAACATCGACCACGCCTTGTTATAGACCGTGCGGAAACCCTCGATCACACGCTCCAAATCCTCCATACGGATATGCTCGAAGCGGTATTCGGGCTGCTCCTCCAAACGCTTCACTCGTGCATAGACAGCCTCCGAGAGCGTTCCTGCGCTGATTCCGCGGGCGTAGGTATGTTGGTTGAAGTAGGTCTGGAAACCATACTCCTCGAACATCTTCTGATAGTAGGGCGGATTGTAGGGGTTGGCGTAGAGCGGCTGGTGCTCGAAACCATTGACCAGCAGACCCCACCATTGGTCGCGCGAGCCGAAGTTGATCGGTCCGTCCATTGCCTCCATACCGTTTTCGGCGAGCCACTCACGGGCAGCGTCGAAGAGCGCAAAAGCTAACTCACGGTCGTCGATTGCCTCGAAGAATCCGCAACCGCCTGTTGGTTGTTCGTTATCGAGCGTGGCCGTTTTGCGGTTGAAGAATGCAGCGATACGTCCTACGCACTCTCCCTTAGCATCGAAGGCCAACCAGCGACGCGCCTCGCCATCATTGAACGAGTCGTTGCGCTTGGGATCGAATACTGAACGAATGTCATCATCGAACGGACAGACCCACTGCGGGGTTGCTTTGTAGAGTCGTTTTGGCAGGTCGATAAACTCGCGCTCGTCGCGTGGCGAGCTGACCACCTTCAAAGTATAGCTCATAACTGCGTAATTTTCTTGAAAATCTTAGCAAATATAGCGATTATTTTTTACTTTTGTCTGCATAGACGCGAATTAATATGATAGACAACACAATTTATTCGACCCCGAGTGGCGACGCGGTGTGCAATGTGCCCTTCCGCTTTATGCGCCACCGAATCCACAAAATATTGCTGGTTTGTTGCAGCTACGACGGCTATATCCTCGAAGAGGACGGTCACATCGAGGCACAGATCAACCAAGAGTATATGGATCTCAATATGAGCAATCCCCCCTCGCTGACGCGCGTCAGCTCGACTGCCGAGGCGTTGGAGCGATTGGAGTCGGAGGGTGGTTTCGACTTCATTCTGACGATGTACAACGTGGGCGAGCCCGATGTGTTTGCCTTCTCGCGCATTGTCAAGGAGCGTTATCCGAAGGTGCCCGTTGTGTTGCTGACCAGCTTCTCGAAGGACATCTATCGTCGTATCGAGGAGCAGGACCGCACGGCTCTCGACTACATCTTCTGTTGGCACGGCAATGCCGACCTGATCATCGCTATCATTAAGCTGATCGAGGACCGAATGAATGCCGACAAGGACATTTTGGAGGGTGGTGTGCAGTCGATTTTGCTGGTCGAGGACTCGATTCGTTACTACTCGACCTACCTGCCTGCGATCTACAAACTTGTGTTGTTGCAAAATAGTGAGTTCCTGAAAGATGCCTACAACGAGCAGCAGCAGATTCTGCGCAAGCGTGCCCGTCCGAAGATTCTGCTGGCGACCAACTACGAGGACGCCGTGCGAATCTACCAGCGTTACAAAAGCAACCTGCTCGGCGTCATCTCAGACGTGGGTTTCCCGCTCCACCCGACCGATCGCTCGTCGGACGAGAAGAAGGACGCAGGTATCGACCTTTGCCGCTTGATCCGTGAAGATAATCCATTGATGCCCATTCTGTTGCAGTCGTCCGAGGAGTGTTTCCGCGCTGATGCAGAATGGCTCGATGTCGGCTTTATCCATAAGCACTCGAAGACGCTACACGAGGAGTTGGCTGACTATATCGGACGCGAATTTGCATTTGGTGACTTCGAGTTCCGAGATCCCGTCAATGGCACCCTCATCGGTCGTGCCAAAGATCTGCGCGATATGCAGAAGTTGATCGCACAGATCCCCAATTCGGTATTCGAGTATCACACCTCGCAGAACCACCTCTCGAAGTGGCTCTATGCGCGAGGTCTGTTCCCGTTGGCGGCGTCAATCCGCGCCCTCGACCGCGCCCATTTCGACTCGATCGAGGAGCACCGCCAAAAGCTCGTCGCGCTGATCCGCGACTACCGAACAATGCTCGGTCAAGGCGTGGTGGCGCGTTTCGACCCCGATTCGTATAGCAGTGCCATCGGTTTTGCCCGCTTGGGCGAAGGCTCGTTGGGAGGTAAGGCTCGCGGTCTGGCGTTCATCAACAGTATGTTGCAGAAGTACCACGAGTACAACAAATATGACGATATTCGAATACTGATCCCGCGCACGATCGTCATCGCAACCGACTATTTCGACCGCTTCATCAAGGAGAATGAACTGCAATATGTGGTTTCGACCGAGATGAGCGACGAGGAGCTGCTGTCGGAGTTTGTGGCGTCGCGCCTGCCTGAGCAACTCATTTCGGAACTGAAAGCCTATCTGGCTACGGTCGATTATCCGTTGGCGGTGCGCTCGTCGTCAAAGTTGGAAGATTCACACTACCAGCCCTTTGCGGGTATCTATTCGACATATATGATCCCCAACACCGAGGACAAGAGCCAGATGTTGCGTCTGCTGAGCAAAGCGATCAAGAGCGTCTATGCCTCGGTCTATTTCGCTGCCAGCCGCGCCTACATCGCCACCTCGTCGAACCTTCTGAGTGAGGAGAAGATGGCGGTCATCGTGCAGCAGGTGTGCGGAACGTTGGAGGAGGGCTACTTCTTCCCGACGCTGTCGGGTGTGGCACGCTCGATCAACCACTATCCGATTGGCGACGAACGTCCTGAGGAGGGTATCGTGAACATCGCTCTCGGTCTGGGTAAGATGGTGGTCGATGGCGGGCAGACGCTCCGTTTCTCGCCCCGCTATCCGCAGAAGGCGTTGCAGACTTCGACACTCGACCTCACGTTGCGCGACACCCAGCGCGAGTTCTATGCGCTCGATATGCGTCCCTCGTCGTTCCATATTTCGAGCGACGATTCGGTCAATTTAGCACGCCTGACCGTTGCCGACCACTCGACGATGCGCAACGTGCAACACGCCTCATCGACGTGGAATATGCTCGAAGGAACACTCTCCGAATCGCCCTACGACAAGGGTCGCAAGTTGGTTACGTTCAACCGAATACTCAAATATGGTTCGTTCCCGCTGGCGCAGATTATCGAAAACCTGCTGGCGATGGGTGAGCAGGAGATGCGCTGCCCCGTTGAGATGGAGTTTGCGGTCAATCTGGACGTCAAGACGGGTCAGAAAAAGATCTTCAACTTCCTCCAAATCCGTCCGATCATCTCGACCAACGACGACATCTCGACGCAGTGGGACGAGCATAGCGGCGACGGCGCACTGATCTATGCCGAGCGCGCGTTGGGTGTGGGTGCGATGCACGGCATTTCGGACATCGTCTATGTCAAACCGCAGGCGTTCGACAACCTGCGTACCGAGCAGATCGCAACCGAACTGCTTGCACTCAATATGCGTATGCGTGAGGAGGGTCGTGGCTATGTGCTGGTCGGTCCCGGTCGTTGGGGGTCGAGCGACCCCTTCTTGGGCATTCCGGTCAAGTGGTCGCACATCTCCGAAGCGAGGGTTATCGTCGAGTGCGGCTTGGAGAACTTCCGCGTCGAGCCGAGTCAGGGAACGCACTTCTTCCAGAACGTCACTTCGCTCGGAATCGGCTACCTCACGATCAATCCGTTCGAGGGTGATGGCGCGTTCGATGTCGATCGACTCGACGCAATGCCCGCCGTCGAGGAGGGCGAATTTTTGCGTCGTGTGAGCTTCTCGGAGCCTCTGATGGTCTATATCGACGGTCGAAACAACCGCGGAGTGGTCAAAACAGCAAAATAAATTCAAAAAAGTGGCTCGTGCGAGTTACAATGTATAAGAAAATTTATTAGCTTTGTAGATAGATTAAAATCGAGCTAAACGCAAACAATAGAAAATTTACTTACAAATTCAATAAACCTAAACACATTTTAACTATGAATGTAAACAAACTTATGGCGGATCTCGAACTCCGTCATCCGGGTGAAAAGGAGTATCTGCAAGCAGTACGCGAAGTGTTGATGACCGTTGAGGAGGTCTATAATCAGCACCCCGAATTCGAGGCTAACCGTATCGCTGAGCGTATCGTTGAGCCCGATCGTCAGTTCACCTTCAAGGTAACTTGGGTAGACGACAAGGGCGACGTTCAAGTGAATACCGGCTATCGTATCCAGTTCAACAACGCTATCGGTCCCTACAAGGGCGGTTTGCGTTTCCACCCCAGTGTGAATCCTTCGATCTTGAAGTTCCTCGGTTTCGAGCAGATCTTCAAGAACGCTCTGACCACTCTGCCTATGGGCGGTGCTAAGGGTGGCTCGGACTTCAATCCTAAGGGTAAGTCGGCAGGTGAGGTTATGCGTTTCTGCCAGGCATTTATGACTGAGTTGTGGCGTCACATCGGTCCTGAGACCGACGTTCCCGCAGGTGATATCGGCGTAGGCGGTCGTGAGATCGGTTATCTGTACGGTATGTACCGCAAGTTGGCTCGCGAGAATACGGGCGTTTTGACCGGCAAGGGTATGACCTATGGCGGCTCGCTGATCCGTCCCGAGGCTACCGGTTTCGGTGCTGTTTACTTCCTGCGTCAGATGTTGGAGACCGCAGGCGACTCGATCAAGGGTAAGGTGATCGGTATCTCGGGCTTCGGTAACGTTGCTTGGGGTGTGGCTACTAAGGCTACCGAGTTGGGTGCTAAGGTCGTAACCATTTCGGGTCCCGACGGTTACATCTACGATCCCGCAGGCTTGAACGAGGAGAAGATCGCTTATATGTTGGAGCTCCGCGCTTCGAACAACGACGTTGTTGCTCCTTACGCTGAGAAGTTCGCAGGTTCGACCTTCTTCGCAGGTCGCAAGCCTTGGGAGCAGAAGGTTGATATCGCAATGCCTTGCGCTACGCAGAACGAGCTGAATGGCGACGACGCTAAGGCTCTGGTTGCTAACGGCGTACAGATGGTTGCTGAGGTTTCGAATATGGGTTGTACCCCTGAGGCTATCGACACCTTCCTGACCGCTAAGATTCCTTACGGTCCCGGTAAGGCTGTGAACGCTGGTGGCGTTGCTACTTCGGGCTTGGAGATGACTCAGAACGCTCAGAAGTTGAATTGGACCGCTGCTGAGGTTGATGCTAAGCTGTTGCAGATTATGTCGTCGATCCACACCGCTTGCTTGGAGTATGGTCGTGAGGGCGAGTACATCAACTATATGAAGGGTGCAAACATCGCAGGCTTTATGAAGGTCGCTAAGTCGATGGTTGAGCAGGGTATCTTGTAATTCGAGTACCTTCACTACAAACGAGAGCCGCGTCCCATTGGGGGACGCGGCTCTTTGTTTTGATATATTTAATATATAGTGTTGCTTAGAAGAGTCGATAGACGATCGTGGGACCGTTGGTGCGGATAGTGAATTGCTCTCCGAGTGATTCGTTCGAAACGCCTTGCCACATCGCCGAGAGGTGGTTTTGGGGCGGCTCGTAGCGCAGCCCGACGGTCGAAATCTCGGTCGCGGGCGAGAGCGTAAACAGCGAAACCTGCTCACCGTCATAACTTTCGAACGTGCTATCGCAATCAATAAATTCGAACACACCGCGATCGCCAACTACGTGGATCTTAGCCTCGTTCATTCGTGCCGCGCAGAGCATCAGGTTGCCGATCGAGTGGTCCTCGCGTCGCCCGAATGCGCCCAATATCACAACCTCCTGCGCACCGCGTTCGATCGCCAGCGAGAGTGCCTTCCACAGATCGTTGACATCTTGATCGGGGCGGTGGTGGAGTCGGTCGGCAAGCCTTTCGCGTAGCTGCTGCGAGAGCGAGTCGAAGTCGCCCACCACAGCCACAGGCTGAGCCCCCGTAGCGCAATACTCCTCTGCCGCGCCGTCGCAGCAGATCACCTCGCCCGCAGTGTCGAGCAGTGCACGCGCCACCTCGCCGTGCGGGAAGTCGCCGGCAGCCAAGATCACCACCGCAGGGCGATCGGTCGATTTAGGCAGTGGGAAGTGTTGCATTGCTGTTCTCCTCTTCGATCATCTTCAACCAACGCAGGTAACCCACCCACGCCAGCACGGTGTACAAACCATAGAGCGCGGCGGTAGGGTAGAGCTCTTTATATAGATATAGACCGCAGCTTACGGCGTCGACCACCAGCCACACCAGCCACTGCTCAACCTGCTTGCGAGCCAACATATAGAGCGCGACGATGCTCAGTGCCGTAGTGAAGCTATCGCCGTAGGGTACGGAGCTGTCGGTGTAGTTGATTAGTATATAGGCGATTACTGCCATCGCAACGGCAAAGACTGCCGCGAGGGGCAGGACCATTTTGCGGGGGGTGTGGGTGATTCGCAACTGCTCGCCGTTGTCGCCTCGTCGGAGCCACATTGCCCAGCCATAGAGGCTCGCCACGAGGTAGTAGATGTTGATACCCATATCGGCATAGAAACCCGCTTCGCCATAGATGTAGATATAGATTGCGGGCATAATGATGTTGGTCAGCCAGAGCCACACCGAGGCGCGGTACTCCAACCAGAGATAGATCAGTCCGACGATGACACCAACGATTTCGAGAGCCAATAACATTTTCTTCGTGTTTTTTTTGAATTTCGTGCAACAAAGATAGCGAAAAATGTTAAGACCGACGTGCGATCTTGCGCGAAATTTGGTCGGTGGCTCGCGTGGTTCAAAAAAAATTGCTACCTTTGTGAAAATTGAAATAGAATAATTAATCTTTAAAAACATACCCAAATTATGAAACTCAATTCGTTTTTTGCAATCGTGGCAGCGGCGTTGATGATGGTCGGCTGCGGCAACAATCAGAATAATAAGGCAGCCGAAGAGCAAGTGGCTCAGGTGGTTGCAATCGACTCGGTACTCGTTGACGGCGAGGCTATGGCGGGTCAGCTGATCGAGATTGAGGGTGTTTGTACCCACATCTGCTCGCACAGCGCAAGCAAGATTTTCTTGTTGGGCGATAGCGGTCAGACTATCCGCGTCGAGGCTGCCGAGCTCGGTTCGTTCGACCAGAAGTGCAAAAACAGCATCGTGAAGGTGCAGGGCGTGTTGTGCGAGGAGCGTATCGACGAGGCGTATTTGCAGGCTTGGGAGCAGCGCATTGCCAACAAAACCGAGGAGCACCACGGCGAGGGTGACGGCGAAGGCGGTTGCGACACCGAGAAGGCTGCACGTGGCGAGACTGCCAACACCAGCGAGGAGCGCATTGCCGATTTCCGCGCCAAGATCGCGGCTCGTGCTGAGGTTGATGGCAAGGAGTACCTCTCGTTCTACTTCGTAAAGGCTCAGGCTTATGAAGTTGTCGAGTAACGATCTGCGTCGCTGGTGCCGTGTGCTGCACCGCGATCTGTCGTTTCTGTTTGCAGGTATGGTGCTGATCTACGCCATATCGGGTATCTATATGAACCACCGCGATCAGATCAATCCCCACTATTCGGTTACGCGCAAGGTGTTTGATGTTAGTGATCTGCCTGCGCAGCAATCGTTTGATCGTGAGGCGGTTGAGGAGTTGATGGCGCGCATTGGTGCCGACGAACGATATACCAAACACTACTTTCCGCGCGAGGGTCAGTTGAAGGTCTTTCTGAAAGGGGGCTCGTCGATCGAAGCCGATCTTGCGAAGGGTCGCGTGGTCTATGAGTCGTTGCGTCGTCGTCCGCTGGTCAGTCAGATGACAACGCTCCACTACAACCCGCATAAGTGGTGGACGTGGTTCTCGGACGCATTTGCGGTGTCGCTCATCGTGATCACGCTGACGGGAATGTTTATGATCAAAGGTCGAAAGGGTCTTTGGGGGCGTGGCGGAATCGAGTTGTTGCTCGGTATCGCACTGCCGATTTTGTTACTCTTGCTATTCTGATAAGATGATGAAACATAGAGAGTTCGTTTTGATGTCGGTGTTTGCTGGTCTGCTGATCGGCATAGCGGGTCTGGTCTACTTGCGTGTTGGAGGTTTGGCGGGCGCGGTGCTGTTCGCATTCGGATTGTTGTGCGTGGTGATGTGCGGTGCGCAACTCTATACGGGCAAGTCGGGGTTCCTGCCCTATCGACAAATTCCGCGATTGATCGCAATGTTGGTAGGTAATGCCGTGGGTTGCCTTTTGGCGGCTTGCATTGCTCGCTATTGCGGTACGGAGGCTCTGCACGCAAACCTCGATACGATCCTTGCGGCTCGTCAGGCGGCGTCGTGGTACGCACTGCTGGTGACCTCGGTAGGCACGGGAATGATTATGACCCTTGCGGTCTATGGCGCACGCAAAGGGCACTACCTGCCACTACTGTTTGGCGTTCCGGTGTTCATTATGTGTGGTCTGCCTCACTGCGTGGCTGACGCATTCTACTACGCTGCGGCGCTGCTGTTTGGCAAGTTCGAGGTGATGATGCTTTGGGCGTGGCTGTGGGCAATCGTCGGCAACTATATCGGCTGCAATCTGCCCCGCTGGTTTATGGGCTCGGCGTTCGAGGGGTAAGACAAATTATATGTACATAACTCAAAAAGCCTCCCAGCAATTGCTGAGAGGCTTTTTGGTTGGTGGACCCAGAGGGGTATGATCCCACGACCTTCGGATTATGAGTCCGCTGCTCTAACCGACTGAGCTATGGGTCCAAAATGTGGTTTGCGTTTGCAAAAGTACGCTAATTTCGCAAAACTTGCAAAATTAATCCCGTAATTATTTTCGATTAACGTTTTATTTTCTTAATTTCGCAAGTGAGATTGACCCCGCGAATGGGCGTTCGGATTCTTATTCGAAGGCGTAATGCGCTCAATCTCATAGCGTAATGAAATGACAACTAAAACAAAAACGACTATGAAAAAATTTTTACTTTTGATTGCAGCCGTGATGATTTCGTCGGCAGCGTCGGCTCAGTATTATGATTGGGCAATCGGTGTACGCGGTGGTTGGGACGCAACCTCGTTGTCGGTTAAGCGAGTGTTCAATAATGGCAATGCTGCTGAGGCATTGGTTGGTTGGAGCTACTCGAAGCACGGTAGCGGTTTCAACTTCACGGGTTTGTATGAGTGGAATGTGCCTATCATTGGCAACGGTTTCAACCTCTACTATGGTGCGGGTGCGCACGTGGGCGGTTGGACCTATAAAGCGGGGCACGATGAGGGTAAAAATAGTGGTTTCAACCTCGGTTTGGACGCGATTGTGGGCTTGGAGTACTCGTTGAAGGCGGCTCCGTTGGCGTTCTCGGTGGATTGGAAACCCCGCCTGGACTTCCTGCCCTCGACCGAATTTGTTGCAACCAGCTTGGCTTTGGGTGTTAAATTTACATTCTAAAATAGTTGACTATGGAAGAGAAGAAGATGAACCTCGAAGAGAAGTTCGAGCAGCTGGGCGACAAGGTTGAGGCTGTTTGCGAGCAGTTGGAGAATAAGGCTGAGGAGCTGAAAGAGATGCTCGAAGTGAAGAGCGAAGATTGGAAAGAGAAGGCTGAGGATCTGCTCGATAAGCTCGAAGATAAGGTCGAGGATTGGAAGGAGAAGGCAGAGGATTTGAAGGATCAGCTCGAAGATAAAGTTGATGAGTTGGAAGACAAACTCGAAGCTAAATTCAAGAAGCAGGAGTAATCACTCGTCGCGCTAATGGCTGAAAATGAGCCAAAAATTGCGAAAAAAGTGAAAAAAGAGGCGTAAAAGTTTGCGCCTCATTTTTTTTGTCGTATCTTTGCCGCACTTTATTACGTAATAAACTAACAAAAAGACGAAAATGAAAAAAGGTATTCACCCTGAAAATTATCGTTTAGTGGCGTTCAAGGATATGTCGAACGACCACGTGTTTTTGTGCAGGTCCGCCGTTTCGACAAAGGAGACCATCGAAGTGAACGGCGAAACCTATCCCGTGTATAAGATGGAAATCTCGAACACTTCACACCCGTTCTACACCGGTAAGATGAAGTTGGTAGACACCGCTGGTCGCGTCGATAAGTTTATGAGCCGCTACGCAAAGCACTACGATAAGAGAAACGCAGCTAAGAAGTAATCTTCGCCCAGCGTTTACACACAAAAGCAAACCCTGCAACCGTCAAAGGTCGCAGGGTTTGTTGCGTTTGGGGCGTTCGGCAGATGTCGAGAGCCGAGATGAGGTGAGGTGAGCAAAAAAGCGATTGGCTCGAAAGTCCAATAATGGTACAAAGGGCGAAAATGGGGTAAGTCTTTGTACTTATTTTGCCCTCGCGCGTATATTATTATAGGTGTAAAAGCGTGATTCTCGGCAAATAAAGGGTATATTTGTAGATGATTCTACCATTGGAGTAGTGGATTTGGGCAAAAAGAGTGTTTCGATTCGACGTAAGGTCGAATGTGACGCGTTGCTGCCCGCACCCCAAATTAACCTAATAAATTGTGGTCGCGAGGACGACCTGTGTGTGTAAACAATGAAAGAACAACTCGAATCGCTGAATAGTGTAGCGATTAATTTCGGCGAGGGCGGAATGGCGATTGTCAATATCATTTTGGCATTTGTGATGTTTGGTGTGGCTCTCGGTATCAAAACCCAAACCTTCAAAGATGTATTTATGAATCCCAAGTCGGTGATCGTGGGTCTGCTGTTGCAGTGGGTCGGTCTGCCGGCTGTGACCTTTGCCATTGCGTTGGCTCTGAGCTCTGTGATCACGCCGATGATTGCGTTGGGTATGATCCTCGTGGCATCGTGCCCGGGTGGTAACATCTCGAACTTCATCTCGTCGCTGTCGAAGGGTAATATCGAGTTGTCGGTGTCGATGACCGCTATCTCGACCGCCTTCGCTCCGTTGATCACCCCACTCAACTTCTTCTTGTGGGGCTCGCTGTATAGCTCGATCATCGCCGTTCATAGCGATATTCCGCGATTGGTGATTCCGTTTATGCCGATGTTGGAGCAGATCTTGCTGCTGCTCGGCGTGCCCATCGTGCTGGGTATGGTCTTCGCGCACTACTTC
Organism: Alistipes sp.; assembly: GCA_045638285.1. Taxonomy (GTDB): domain Bacteria; phylum Bacteroidota; class Bacteroidia; order Bacteroidales; family Rikenellaceae; genus Alistipes. The sequence continues at coordinate 47,395 of JAZUBB010000014.1, forward strand.
CCCAATGCGACGAAGAAGATCACCAAACCCGCGCAGACGATCTCGATCCTGCTCTTCCTCGGAATGGTTGCGGTGTCGTTCGCTCAGAATTTCCAGATCTTCTTGGACAATATCATCTACGTATTCTTCATTGTGATGTTGCACAATGCAGCGGCGTTGGGTACGGGTTACTTTGGCGGTAAGCTTGCGAAGTTGCCTATGCGCGATCGTCGTTCGCTGACCATCGAGGTGGGTATCCAGAATTCGGGTTTGGGTCTGATTCTGCTCTTCAATCCCGCGATCTTCCCGCCCGAAATTTGGCACGGTCACTATGGAGGTATGTTGTTCATCACGGCTTGGTGGGGTATTTGGCACATCGTGTCGGGTCTGACGGTAGCCTATATGTTCCGTCGTAACGAAATTGAGGAGTAACGAGAGAGAAGAGGAGGAGAACAATTATGAAAAAGGAGAAAAAGATTCAGGATTACGATAGATGGTATAACACGTTGCGCTACTATGTAGACTTCGTGCTCAAACTCTCGTATCGTAATGTTCGATATGTAGGTACGGAGAATATCCCGCAGAATGGCGCGGTGATCTACGCTCCGAACCACACCAACGCACTGATGGACGCGCTGGTGATTTTGGCAATGGACCGCAAACCGAAGGTCTTTGTGGCGCGTGCCGATATATTCAAGAATAAGACGTTGGCTAAGATCTTCCGATTCTTGAAGATTCTGCCCATTATGCGTATGCGCGACGGTATCGACGAGGTGCGCAAGAATGACGAGACGATCGCTCAGGCGGTCGATGTTCTGCGCGATAAGGTGCCCTTCTGTATCTTCCCTGAGGGTACGCACCAAGCGAAATATTCGTCGCTGCCGCTGTCAAAGGGTATCTTCCGCATCGCTTTTCAGGCGCAGGAGATGATGCCCGATATGCCGATATGGATCGTGCCTGTGGGTATCCGCTATGGTAGTTTCTTCCGTTTCCGCTCGACGGTGCGTGTGCAGATTGGCGATTCGATCAACGTGCGCGATTTCTTGGAGGAGCATACCGAAGAACCGCAGCAAGTGCAGATCAATCTAGCGAAGGATATGCTGACCGAGCGTATGAAGCAGTCGATCCTCTATATTCCTGACGATGAGAACTATGAGGCGATGTATGAGATCTGCGCGGCGGTGTCGATGAAGCAGGTTCGCACGGTCAAACTCGCACGCGAGAATGCCAACCTGCACGAGTTGGACGCCTTCTTCAAGGCTAATAATAAGACCGTTTGGGCGGTGCGTGAGATGAGCGAGCGCGAGCCTGAGAAGGTTGGGCAGTTGTTGCAGTTGGGTCGTGATGCGTCGAAGATTCGCCGCTCGAAGCGTATCAGTCTGTCGTCGGTTGCGATTAAGTATCCTTTCTGGTCGCGTGTGCTGAAATTGTTGTTCCTGCTGGTGGCGTTGCCCTATTGCTTGCCCGTGTCGATTCTTACGCTGCCCATCAAGGCTGTGTGCGCCTTCCTGTTCACCAAGATTAAGGATATCTCCTTCCGCAACTCGGTGCGCTATCTGGTCAATCTGCTGATGTGGCCCGTGCTGATGATCATCTATGCGATCATTGCATTCGTTGTGCTGCCGTGGCAGTGGGCGTTGCCCGTAACCATTGCACTGCTGCCCGCACCGATCGTGGCACACGAGACGTGGCGTTTGGTACGATTGGTTATCTCGGACGTGAAGTTGCTTTTCTGTGGTGAGTTGCGTGCGAAGTACCGCGAAATCCGCAAATATTTCCTTTAATCGAAAACATTTGAGATGATGAAACATATATTGACCATTTTAATTGTTCTGTTTGCAACGATCAATGTCGTGGCGCAGAACGCAGAGCCTGCCGCAGAGTCCGCGCCTGCAAAGAAGGAGATTATCAAAACGGGTTATAACTTCGGACCGCTGCCCGCCGTGGCATTCGATGCCGATAAGGGTTTCCAACTGGGTGCACTGCTCAATATCTACGACTTTGGCGATGGCTCGACCTATCCCAATACGCGCCAGCAGTGGTATTTCGAGGCGTCGTTCTTTACTAAGGGCTCGCAGTTGTACGTCGTGTCGTATGACAATCGTTTTTGGATTCCGGGCGTGCGTTTCTCGACCGCGCTGACCATCACCAACGACAAGGCGATGGATTTCTACGGTTTCAACGGTTATCAGTCGTACTACGATTTCCAGAAGGTGATAGACGGAAAGAAGAACGATGATATGTACATCTACACCCCGAAGTATCGCACCAACCGTTTGGCGGCTCTGTTCAAGGCAGATTTCGTCGGTAAGATTGGCAATACTCCGCTGTCGTGGGAGGCAGGTTACCATCTGAGCTACTTCAAGCAGGGGGCGATCAACCGCGCAAAGATCAACAAGAATAAGGACGAGAATAAGATGTTCCCCGACTCGGAGCCGACGCTCTTCGAGCAGTACCGCGAGTGGGGTATCATCAAGGACTCGGAGGCTGATGGCGGTCTGAACAGCACGGTTCGTGTGGGTCTGTTGTTCGATACCCGCGATAAGGAGGGTGCTCCCTCGCGCGGTGTGTGGGCTGAGGCGCACGTGATGATGGCTCCCAAGTGGCTGGGTACGACCAATCCCTACTACAAATATTCGGCTACGTTCCGCCACTATGTGCCCATCGTTTCGAAGGATCGTCTGACCTTCGCCTACCGTCTGAACTACGAGGGTACCTTCGGTCGCAAGGCTCCCTACTATATCCTGCCCTACCTGACTACCGTAGGTCCGACCTATGACCGCGATGGTATGGGTGGTTTCCGCACGGTGCGCGGTATTATGCGTAACCGCGTGCAGGGTCTTGATATGGCGTCGTACAATGCCGAGCTGCGTTGGCGTTTCGTGCAGTTCACGCTCTGGAAACAGAACATCGCGTTCGGTCTGAACGTATTTAGCGACGGTACGATGGTGACTAAGGGCTACGATATGTCGTTTGGTCGCACGTTGGAGGAGTTCGCAACTCCGAACGAGTACGAGAAGGCTCGCGAGGAGTATAACGCATATATGGCGCAGGGTACCGAGAAGGATCGTCCGCATATCACCGTGGGTGGTGGTTTCCGATTCATTATGAATCAGAACTTTATCGTCTGCTTGGAGTACGGTAAGCCCGTCGGCAAGCTCTCGAAGCAGGACGGCAAGGGTGCGTTCTATATCAATACGGGCTACCTGTTCTAATTAGTGAATTGCATTTGCGATTATAAGCCACGCTCTTTGGGGCGTGGTTTTTTTGTTGTTAATAGTGACTCATCATCGGGCTGGTGCGCGTTCGATTGTATCAATGTAGATAAAAAAAGAGGGGTCGAGGGCGACATCCGTCGGCCTCGACCTGCGAGAATAAAAAGGGAGTGTGAATATTGCCGCTACATCGCCTCAGACGGGGTTAGGGGAAAGATGAAGTGTCCGAGTTCGCGACAATGGGGTTATTAATCGTTATAAATTAATAGTCGTAATCAAATTCGAACTCATCGACCGTCAGCAACGAGCCGTCGCCACCGGTGAAATAGTCGCCATACTTACTTGCCGAGATGACGCAAATCAGGTACTTCGGTTTGCGCGAGGTCGAGCGATACTCAAATTCGACCTCAAACTGCTTGTACTCCGACACCACGTCGCCCGACTGCAACTGCGCCTTAGCGATGATCTTCGGGTCATTGAAGTCGATCAACTTACGGTTGCGGGGGTTGGTGCGCACCTGTACGGGGGCGTCCCAATCACCGAGCAACATATAGATGTTACAGGTGTCGTTCTTGCCTTTGAGGTTGAGGTGTGCGAGTTCGTCCGAAACCACGTTCATCGGCTGGGGCTGATACTTGTACCAACCGCGCAATTTGGTGGGGCGGGTGGTCCACTCGCGACCCATATCGAGAATACCGTTCGTGCCGTCGGTCTTGACATAGTCACCTACATAGAGGTTACCTGCGGCGAGCTTGATGACGATATACTTGGTTTCGAGGAACGCGGCTTGTCCATTCGGGTTTGCGGGGCAGGCGTCAGCTGTGGGAACAGAGTTGCTTGCACCAACCGATGTCGCGCCCTTGTTGCCTGTATCCCAGAACTTTGTACCACCCATAGCCCACGGATTCCAGACCTTGCCGTCCTGATGCCAATCGTCGAACGAACCATTGGGCAGGGGTACTTCGTCCTCGGTGGTGAATGTCCCCACCTCGGTCTGCTCGGCGTTGCAGTAGGCGTAGTATTCGTACTCGGTGAGCGGTTGCAGACCCTTCACGCAACCCTTGAACGAGCCGCTCGATGTCGAGGTGATCTGCTCGTCGGGCAGGTCGGTCCACTCCTCCGAGCCCTTCACGCGATACTTGAATCCGTTGTCGGCACCCGCCACGCCGTTTGCTTCGAGCCACGCCACGCGCGTCCAAGCGTCGGCACTCTTCATCTCGATCGACGAGGTCGAATTGACGACGTAGATGGTCCAATGCTCGGTCTTGCCGTAGTATGTTATATCAACCTTCTGCTCGGTCGTAAAGTCTGTGAGTGAGGCGATTGCAGGGCTTTCGGTCGTGATGTTCGCGGGACCCAGTTTCGCACGCTTGATCTTCACGCGGCTCACGTCGGTCGAGGCTGTCACGAGCGTCACCACGCGGTGGTTGATATAGTCGATGTCGGCGTCACCAATCTGACCCTCGACCTCGAAATAACGCTCGATCTCCTGCTCCGAACGAATGTTCCACTCGTAATCCTGATAGAGCGTGAGAGTTACGGGCAGGGGCGATGAGAGGTTGAGTCGCTGCGAGAAATCGACCGATGACTTGACAGGCTCACCCTCGTTGTAGGCGACGCTGTCGACCTTCACCGAGCGCGGATCGGTCAGCTCGCCGACGTAGACCGTTACGGTCTGCAACTGGCGGTCGATCTTCGGAGCGCGTGTTGCACCCTCCACCTCGAAAGCGGTGAACGAAGCCTGAATCGTAGGCAGCGGAATGTCGTTTTCGATACAGCTCACAAGAGCGAGCGCAATTATTGATAAAAACGTTAATCGTTTCATTGTCATTTGTTTATAAATGTAGCGTAATGCCGAGCGAAATATCCAGCAGGTTCAATCGGAAGTTGGCGTTCATTGCCGTGCGCTTGCCGATCATCTCTGCACCGTCGTAGACGCGCGAGTCCGAGAGTTGCACTCCACCGATACCCACCGAGGCGTGCATACTCACATTGTTCATAATGCAGATCGCCACACCGGGGTGGAACGTAATGCCCACTTTGCGGTTTTTGGTATATTGGTCGAGCGCGGTACTGCCATAGCTGAACTCGTTGCGACCGAAGGCAAACTCGACGCGCGTTTCGTTGTAGAGTGCGAAACGACCGCGCAGATCCAATCCGATGTAGGCGCGGTGGAAGAGTGCTCCCGCGTAGCTGCGTTGTTGCAGATTGACGTTGCTCAGCGTGAAGGTATAATCCTCGTTATCACCCGCTTGAATCGACACATTATCGACCTTGCCGCGTGTCTGCTGATAGGCAAATAGCGCACCGAGCACCTGATTTTTGGCGTAGCTAACGCCGATAAATGGCGATATGCGCGTCATCGAGCACTCAGCCTGCAAGCCGTCGATCATCAGCATAAATTGGCTGTCGTCGCTGTCCAGATGTGCATACGAGAGCGTCGCACCTGCCAACATCTGCCCCTTTGGAATGAACAGATATTGGTAGATACCTCGATCAATACGTGCCCCCTCAGACGGCACGCGGATAACGCGCGAAGCCGAGTCGGCAAGTTGAGCCTTCGTTCTCTTTACGGGTGCCGAGGCGACCGAGTCGGCGACGGTTGTCGCGGTGGCTGTGGTCACCACAAACGTCAAGAGCAGGACGAGGTATGTTATCTTTTCGATAAATCTCATTTTGTTTGCGCTCTGTTACAGATAGAAAGCGATACCCAACGCGATGGAGAAGATATTGATCTTGAAATTCATCTGCGAGGATTTGCGGTAGCCGACATATACCTGATCGGTTACCTGTTTTGTGTGGGTGTAGTTGAATCCGAGCACGCCCACGTTCACCTCCACAGCGATGCTGTTGTTGATGAAGGCTACCAAACCGGGCGAGCAACCGATTGCATATTCGTTTGTGGTTTCGTAGGTTCCCGTAACCGCTGCGCCGCTGCTGTCGACCAACTTCGACTGACCGTAGCCATACGAGAGCTGCATCTCGTTGAACAGCGCGAAACGCTTGCTCTGACCCAAGGTGATGTAGTAGCGATAGATTGCGCTACCCGTTGTGGTGTGTTTCAGGCTGTAATAGTCCGAAACGCCAAACGCCATATCCTCGCTCAGATTGAGGTCGGCATTGTTTACTTTGAGCAGCTGACGGTTGTAGCCACCGCGCAGACCAAGTGCCATATTGTCCTTGATGGCGTAGGCGAACATCGGGCTGACCTTGAAGTTATAACCCGTCGAGTTGATGTTCTCGATGACAAGGAACTTGTAGTTCTCGTTGTCGTGGGTCGAATACGAGACGTTGCCACCCACGATCCACTGACCCTTCGGGACAAAGACCGTCGAGTTGACCTCGATACCGCGATCAAAACGCTGCGCGTGGGCACTGAGTGTGCCCACTGCGATCAGCATTATTGAGATGAAAAATTTTCTAAACATAGTTGTCTATTATTCGGTTACGACATTCTCGTCGTAGATCAACTCGAAGTCATCGACCCAAAGTACGCTGTTGTAGCTACCCGTCAGGTAGTCACCCAACTTCGACGACGAGCACGAGATGATGATATGGGTCGGACGGCGGTTGGTATCCTTATACTTCAAGCGGATAACCTCCTCGGTCCAATCGTTGACACTCTCGCCCTTAACCAACTCACCGTAAGCGATCACTGCGTCGCTGTTGGGGTTGAACAGAGTCGAAACGTCGGTCGTATTCACCTGTACGGGGCTCTCAGCCGAACCGCCATAGGTCTTGTAATCCCAATCGCCCAGCGCGATATAGATATGGCAACGGTCGGGATCACCCACTGCGTGCGGGGTAGAGTCGTTCGACGGACCACCCTCATTGTGGGTAATTGCTCCGCAGGTGTACTTGTAATCGACCTTCAATGCCGACGGACGAGCCGTGAACGGACGACCGAAGTTTACCTTACCACCCTTCGTACCTACGGTTGCAACGAACGAACCTGAGAAGAGGTTACCCGGCGCAACCTTGTCGATGGTCAGGATCTTGATCTGCTTACCGCTCAACTTCGCCGACTTGGTACCCTCCGAGTAGGTCGAGGCGTCGCTCTCGCTGATCACCAAACCTGCCATATCGGCAGCCTTGTTGCCGTTGCCCCACCACGAGGTGCCGCCCGTTGCGTAGGGCATAGGCCAACCCTCGTTCGAGTTCCAATCCTCCATACCTGCGTTGGGAATGGTTGCCACGTAGTCGGTGGTGAAAGTCTTAGCCGTGCCAACAGCCTCGCCATTGATAACCAACTGATACTCATAGGTAGTTTCGGGAGTCAGACCCGTTGCAACTACCGAGAAGAGGTTGTCGCCCGCCTTCGTTGCGTCGATTGCGTTCCACTCTTCCGAGCCTTGTGCGCGTACCTGAATTGCGATGCCCTCCGAGCCGAACTCGCTCTCCGAAACATTCGCAAAGAGGGTAGCGTGCTTAGCCCAAACGTCCCACTTGCCAACGGCTGCAACGCCCGTAGGATCGGCCTCGAAGATGATGTTATCCTCGATGTCCTCGGTGGTCTTGACTACCGCGATGTCGAACTTCAAGTCGCCCTCGGGAGTGCCCTTAGTGTAGGTGAAGGCGAGGTTGTACTTCTTGCCCTTCTCAACGCCCTCGATGGTGCCCGTCTTTGAGAATGCACCATACTTAACGTGCGTACCCGAGAACTGCCACTGCAATGCGGTGGTGCCCTTTGCAAGTGTAAAGTAACCAACCGATGCGCTCGACGAGTTGAAGGTCAGAGCCTTGCCCTCGGTCAGCTCGCCACCAACCTGAGCCTCGTACGACGAGAACTGATCGGCGATCGTTGCGTCGAACGATACGGCTGCAATTATGTTATTCACGCGGCACTCAACGCTTACCGTTGTAGTTGCGCCTGCGCTGATAGTAAACGATTTAGAACCCTTGTAGCTCTTATCTGTGAACGAGGCTACGCTCTCCTTGCCTGCCAAAACATCGCAACGGTATTCGCCCGTCACGAGCCACATCTTCGCAGGAACGGCGTCGATACCTTCGTAGGTACGGATCAGACCCTCCGAGTTGTAGATATTGATCGTGCAGTTCTCAGCCAGCTCCTCAGCCGTAGCACGGGTCTGGTCGTCGAACATAACTTTGAGCGAGAATTCGCCCTTACCCTCTGCGGGGATATTGTCTTGATTACACGAGGTCGCGCCAAACGCTACGGCAAGACCCAATGCAATGTATGTAATGATCTTTTTCATAGTCGTAGGTTTGATTTAGGCGTTAACTTTCATCTTGATAGTGGTCGAAGTGGTGTTACCCTCGGCGTCGGTGATCGTCAGTGTGAACGAGTGAGTGCCGGGGAAGCCCAACAGCGGAGTCACAGCACCAGTCAGGTTGAATGCAACCTCGGTCTGTCCAACAAGGTTCGAACCATAGCTCAGACCGAACATATCGCAGATCGAGATCTGTGCTGCGCTCGGATTAACCAGATCAATGGGCGAAATACCTGCCGACAGAACGTCGTTGTTGAAGTCGGCGTTGGTCGATGCGATGTCAACCGACAGACCAGCGATACCCTTCGGAGCCGAGATCGTGAAGCCAAGCTCCATACCGTCGGTGATTACGATCGGCGATGTGGGAACCGAGCCACCCTTGTAGATCACCTTCGGAGCGTCGGGATTCTCCTCCTCCTCGCCCTCGCCAGCGTCGGGATCGGGACCGATAACCTCTTCGCTAACCTCTACGTTGTTTGCCAGCTCCTTCTCGTCGCACCAATCCTCGACTACAACGTCGAAGGTCACATTACCCTCCTCGTTTGCAACCAAAATGAAGGTAACCTTGCGCCACTGACCTGCCTTCACGTCGGTGAATGCGCGGGTCATAGTCGAGTAGTTGCCATCGACCGTACCTGCGAACTTGACGGTCATAGCGTTCGACACCTCAGGAGCAGCGAAGTAACCGCACTGCGACTCGCCCTTAGCGAAGTTCAGTGCGCCACTGCCGATCTCAACCACAACATTTGCGTCGTCGCCCAGAACAGCCGCCATAGCCTCGTTGTAGCCAACCGAAACCTTGATGTTGATCAACTTGCAGGTGATCACGCCGAGGTCGGTGGTTTGATCCTCCTCGATTACGATGTTGTTCACGGTTGCACCATAAACCGGAGCCTCGAACTCGGCTGACGGGATCTGCGACTGTGACTGAACCTTCATCGAGTAGGTACCCGTATTGAGTACGATACTCTCAGGCATCTGACCGAAGATATAATCCTCACCTACCTGCTCGCCATTGGCGTCGAAGAGGCGGATAACATAGTTATAAGTAGCCGAAGTTGCTGCACGTCCGATGATCTCGATGTCGGTCGAGGTCTCAACGTCGAACTTCATAAACGACAGCGTGCCCGTTGCACCCTCTTTGTCGCCATAACCGATTTTCTCGCGCTCGCAACCTACCAAGCCAATGCTCAGCACCAAAGCTACGGCCGATATGAATTTAAACAGTTTCATATTTCGTGTTTTCGTTTTTGTCTGATTAATACTTGATTAGATTTGGTCGTTAAGCTCGATATCGACGGGGATCTCGGCTACGGGCTCGTCGTTGAACGTCACCGTAACGGTCGCGCCACCTACGTTACCTGAGTTCACGTCGAATTTGACGGTGTAGAGCGTCTTGGCAACGATGTTCGAGAACGACTTGCTGATCTTTACGGTCGAGCCGGTCTGGGTGGTTGCCGAGCCTGCAACGCTGAATGTGTAGGGGTCGATAAATGCGCGACGAGTCTCGCCTGCAACGAAGGGGATCTCCGTACCCGCAGCCGTGGTCAGCGTGAACGAGTAATCGGTAAAGTAGTTTTTGAATGCGTCGGTGCACTCGACCTTCACAACGGCATTAGCCACGTATGCGGTGATTCGCACCTCGGTGGTCTGGTCGTCGATGATGGCAAACTCCTTCGTGCCCTCGAAGCAGGGGGTTTCGAACGCCTCGATCGAGGTCTTGCCGTATGTAGCCTTAGCCGAGTAGTTGCCTACGTTGTAGAGCGTGTTCTCGTCGTAGTCGGCGATTGAGTTCCACTCGCTCACGACGTTGCCCGTTGCGTCCGAGATCGTCAGAGCGAAGTCAGCTGCGGCAGGTTTGCTAAGTCCCAAACTTGCACGCGACAATTCGATGGCTGAGTCGTCAGACGAGAGTGCGACGCGTGCGCGACCGCGACCCGACTCCAACCCATTCTCCGAGCAGCCGACAAATGCGAGTGCTGCCGCGAAGAGCAATGCCAAAGTTCTGAATTTTGTCATAATGGTTTGTTTTTTAGTTTGTTATTTTTAATTGTTCGTCTATTTCGCAATTGAAACCTTCACGTTGTCGATGTAGAGCCAATAGTAACCACGACCTGCAATCGAGCCACCACGGTTGGTACCTACGCGCCAACTCAGACGTGTGGTCGAACTGCAACCATCGACGGTGTAGGTTTGGGTATTGGGTGTGTTGCCGTACCACGAACCCTCGACGCAAGGTCCATCAGTCGAGAGAACCGACTCACCGAGTACCACGTTCGAGATACCCACATCGCCCTTAATAGCACCGGTTGTGGTGGTTGTTCCTGCCCAGAAGGTTACCGAGCCGCCACTGCCGATTGACTCATAGAGGTCGGCAGCGTAGTCGTAGCTCACTTGGAGTTTAACGCTCTTGCCCGCCTTGATTGCCGACAGAGGACGCGAGTCGCAACGACCCTTGTACGATGCAGCAACACCGATACCCGACTCGTAACGACAAGCGATACGAATGTTGGTATTTGCGCCGCCACCGATACGTGCGCCAGTCCAGCCCGTCAAACCATAGCTGTCGAGCGTGATAGCCGAAGGGTTGTAGTTGAATGCTCCGAATTCGTAGGTGTTATTCTCGAATGCGCTCATACCGCTGAAATCCTCATACAACAGATAGGGAACGGTCAGCACGACGTCGGTCAGTTTGCCCGCTTCGTAGTTTGGCAGAGTAAGCTGTTGGCTCACAATTGCGCTCTCCGACTCGTAGGTTACGGTGATGGGCTGACCAGCCAGACCTTCGAGGTCGGTAACGTCCAAATCGTAGTAGCCATACTTGTCGAACGTGGTTGCAGCATCAGCCACAGCCTCGCCAATCGCTGCCGTGAAGGTGACCTTCGTGGGTTTCTCGCCGAGGAAGTTATTGCCAATCGTGAATCGCAGAATGGTGCGATTGTCGGGCGAGCAGGTCAGACGCACGGGAGTGCTACCGCCCTCGCTCAGTGTGCGAGCACCGAATGACTGCACCGCGCGATAGTTGTCCGAACGGACGGTGAAGGTGATCTGGTCGCTCTCGTTCATCGTAGCGGGGAAGACGATCGCGTAGGCATACTTGCGAGCTGCGTCGCTCGACGCCGAAAGACCTTCGGGGATCTCGATCGAAACCACCTCCGAGCCGTTTGCGAGGGTTGCGGGCGCGGTTGCCGAGGTGTAGTCGACACTCACATCACCCACGACTGACGTCGGGAAGGTGATGTCGATACGACGAATCGGTTCGCCCATACCATCGACGTCGTCGGGTACGAACATACGGAGCGTATGCATCTTATGCTTGAAACGGAGGCTCACCTCGGCATCTTCGTTTTCGAGAGCCAAGCCCGACGCGGGATAGGCTACCAAAACATCATTCGTGCCGTCGAACGAACCCTGTTGCACGCGTTCGATGGGGAACGTTGCGGTCGTGCCCGAAACGTTCGCAGGCACGGGGTGGGTCGAGTAGTAGGTGAATGTCCCGTCGCCCATCGGAGTGATGTCGGAGGTGAACTCTACATAGCCGCCGTGCGAATAAAAGACCTTAAACGGCTGAGCGTTAAGCGCGTTGGTCGAGCCATTCGAAGCCCACACAGCGATCTGGTCGTCGTTGCACCACGTTGTTGAGAGCCCGTTTTCGGCTACTGAGGTACGGCTGTCGGTCGCGCCACTTTTGATCGTAACGCGCACTTTGCCATCGGCTGAGGTAGTCGGGATTTCGAACTGTTCGCACGACACCAAAAGCAGGCTCAGTGCAGACAGTATAGTGAAAAATCTATTCATCGTATGTTTGTAAAATTTTCTCGCATTAATTCGGCGGGGCGTTGCTCGCCAAACACTTCTTCAATTAACGACTGCAAAAGTAATACTGCAATAATTTCGGTCAAAATAATTTCAACGAACGGCGCGTTTTTGCCAACGAATCGCCCGTTTTGCCCTATTTATATATATGTATATATAAACGAAAAGCCCCGATCGGGTGGCGAACGGGGTGAACGGGTGGGTAAGTAAAGGTGTGATTTATAGCCCGCAACGCTCCAACAGAGGCTCGTTGTCGAGCAGTTGTGCAGTCGCTCCGTCAGCCGCTACACGACCTGCATACATAATGACCGTGCGGGGGCAAACGTGGCGGGCGAGATCGAGGTCGTGTGTGGCGATCAAAGCGGTCTGTTCGAAGTGGTTAAGTAGTTCGATAACCTGCCTCCGTGCGCGGGGATCAAGACCTGCCGATGGCTCGTCCATAATGAGTATCGACGGCTCCATAGCCAGCACCGTAGCCATCGCTACGCGACGTTTCTCACCTTCGGAGAGTTGCTGAGTGGGGCGGTGGCGCAGATCGAGAGCACCGACCTCGTGTAGGGAGCGTTCGATGCGTTCGTCGATCTGCTCGCGCGAGAGGTGCATATTGGCAGGTCCGAACGCCACGTCCTCCTCGACCGTAGGCATAAAGAGTTGATCATCGGCGTTTTGGAAGATCACGCCTACCTGCTGGCGGATTGTCGGGAGTGTCTTCGTTGAGAGTATCAAACCGTTCACCTCGACCTGCCCGCGCGAGGGTATAAGCAACCCATTGGCGTGCAGCAGTAGGGTCGATTTGCCCGCACCATTGGCACCCACGAGTGCCACCTTCTCGCCGCGGTTGAGCCGCAGGTCGATGCCCCGCAACACCTCGCGTTCGGGGGTGTATGAGTAGTGAATGTTGTCGAAGTGAATAACTTGATTCATAGCGGATTGAGAATGTGAGCAAGGTGTTCGACGGGATAGGTCGCGCGACAGACGATGAGCACTGCGCTCCACACCACGATGTAGATCGTATCGCGCCACTGCCACCCTCGTGCAGCGTGTGAATAGTCGGGTAGTTGTCCCTCGAAACCACGTGCCGCCATCGCCATCGAGATTCGTTCTGCGCGGTCGAAGGTGCGTAGGGTGAGTTGCCCGACGATCGTGCCCCACTCGCCAACGGGCATTGCGCGACGTCCGAAACTACGTGCCGCGCGTGCTCGCGTGAGTGATAGCAACTGCTCGACTAACACGAACATATATCGGTAGGTCATAGCGAGTTGCGTCGTCAATGGTGCGGGTACGCCGAGCCGTTGCAGGGCGTTGCAAATGGAATTGAAACCCTCGGTGCGCACCAGCACCAGCAGAGCCTGCACCGAGAGCAACGCACGCACGATGATCGAACAAAACTCCAACCACCCGCGCGTGATCATCACTCCGCCAACCACCATTGCCTCCTCGCGGTGATAGAATATGTTGAACACCCCGATCAGTGCGGCAAAGGGCACAACGATGAGCGATTGTCTAAGTATGGGGCGGTACTCAATCCGCACATCGGCAGCGCAGACGATTGGAAAGAGAGCGTAGAGCAGCAGCTCCGTGAGGCGTGCGATAGGCACCGAGAGCATTGTGGCTAAGTAGATGAGTGTCACCACGATTCGCGCACGAGGGTCGATTGTTGAGCGGTTTGGTGCGGCTCGTTCGAGCGCGGATAGTTGCACGAGCAGGCGTTGCAGACGGTTCATCGACGTCGAAAGAGTAGCGACGCCCCATAGATCACCACCAGCGTCGCACCGACACCGACCAACCCCGACATCGACGCCTCGTAGTCGGGCAGTAGAGCCGTTGCGCGTTGCAGATGTGCGGCACTATGATGGAGCGAGGTATTCGTTTCGGCGATCTCGACCCCCTCGGTTGTGCGCCCGATCGACCACTCCAAACCGTCGGGGTGCGACGAGGCAACAACCCCCGCAACACTCGCCAAAATGAGTGCCACTGCGACGGTTGCGGTGATGAACATTGTGCGCGGGCGGGGTGTTTCGGTTGCATCGACGAGCAGATCGGCGCGATAGCGACGCAGAGTAGCGATGACGGCGGCGGTTGCCAAACCCTCACCAAGCCCGATCAGTAGGTGAATAGGTAGCATAAATGCCAAGAACCGACCGTAGGGCAGGGCGGTGATTCCCGACAGCTCGGTCTCGATCGTGACGGCTAATGCCCCCATCGCAAGTGCCGCAATCGAGGTCACGATCGAGGCGGCACTCCACCGCGCGGGTGTGTTGTGGTTGCGCACCAATGGTTTGAATATCAGTGGATAAGCAACCAAGCACGAGAGTGCCGCCATATTCAATATGTTGCAACCGAGCGTCATCAAACCTCCGTCGGCAAACAACAGACACTGCACCACGAGTACCGATGTGAGGGTCAGAAATCCCGCCCACGGACCGAGCACCGCCGCCAGCAGGACGCCACCGACGATGTGACCACTCGATCCCGTTGCGGGGATTGTGAAATTGAGCATTTGTGCCGCAAAAACCAACGCCCCCATAACTCCCATTAGGGGTATCAAGCGGCGATTCGTGTCGTTTGTCGGGCGGCTGACACGTCGTGTTGCGACGACGATCAGCGTGGCGGCTACTATGGAGGTCACACCAAAAACTGCGGGCGAGACCAATGTGTCAGACATATGCATAGCGAGTTAATTTTTAGGCGTTTGTGAGTGTTTAGCCAAGTGGCGTTTGTTTTCGGGATTCCAATTCGAGTGGTCGAGGTTCTGCTCGTTGTTGATCGCCAGCAGTGGCAGCAGAAACAGCCACGTCGTGACACAAAATGGCGCGGTGAGCGTTGCGATACCCAACGGCAGCAGCAGTACGTTCATTGCTGCCTGCATAAAGACCGTAACGATGGTTGCCACCGTTGCCCAAAGTGCCGAGTGCAGGTTTGGTTTATAGAATACCACACCCACGGCTAAGGCGGTCAGCACCGCGCTGAAACTATATAATCCGTGCGCTGTTTCGGATCCTGCCGTACCAAACACAAGTGCCACGAGCAGTGCCAAAGCCGAGCCTCCGAAGGCGGTCAGTGCAGCGATCGGCGAGCTGATAGCCAACCCCACCAAAAAGAGCAAGCCCGTCACCCACGACTCGATCAGGAACACCTGCGAAACGCCTTCCAAACAATAGGTTATGAGGTTTACGAGGTGCAGGTCGATTGTCGACGAAAAGACCTCAGGCAGTGTCGGGTCGGGCAGATGTTCGGGTGGCATTGAGTTCATTGCTCGCGCCGCCAAAATGAATATCCACGTGCAGAAAACGAACGGAAAGGTGAACGAATTGACCCTCCACGGAGCCATCACGTTGTTCATTGCCGTGCGTACCCAGACGGTCATTGCCGCGCAGAGCACCAGCGCGATCCACACCCATACGGTATTGCCCAAAAAGGTCGGAAAGGCGCACCCGACCAATATGCCGTTGAAACCCCAAAGTCCCTGTCGTCCGTCCTCCGAGGGCATATCAATCATATATCCCGTCAGCGTCGAGACCAGCAATCCGAGCAGAGCACCCCACGCCACCTCAGGTGTGTGCGACGAGTAAGCACCCCAAAAGATACCTGCAATGAAAAATAGACCTGTCCAAGCACTTGGTTGGAACATCACCTGCCCCGCTCCGCGAAGTATGATTCGCAGGTGTTCGAGTGGTGCGAGCCGTCGTAGCTCCTCGTTGAGTTTTAAATCTGACATCATAACTATTTTTTGCTGTTTTTGTTGAGTTCATCTCCACGGAAATTCGGCAGGTAGCGAGCACCCCTTCACCTCGCGGCGCACTGCTGAACAGCACTCGCGGATTGTGCGTTTGACTTTTGCGGTGTTGTTGCCTAATACTCTGATCATCAGCCCGCTGCGCGAGGGTAGGCGAGTGACTCCAACTGCCACGTCCTGCTCCCGATCAATCCTCGAACCGAGCTGCGGATAGATCGCCTCGACGACCTTCTCAGGCGCGAGAACGAAGCAGTTGCCGAGTATGCTCCACGCGCCCATTGCTCCCAATGCGTCGGGGGCGTGGCGCGATGGTTCGATCACCATTCGTTCGTCGAAAAGCGGCTCTCCATCGGGACGCAAGGCGGAGGTTGCGATCGAGAGCAGATCGAAGGCGAAGTGCTCTCGATCGCGTTTGTGTCGTCGCCCGCTGAGATAGATGTCCGCGAAAAAGATCGTTGCCGTCGGGTCGATAACTATCTGTGTCGCCGCTACATAGCGCGTGTGACGACACGGAATTGTCGGCTCGGGCAGATATTCGAGATAGCTCCCCGCATCGAGTTCGAAACGCTGCTCCAACTCCGAGTAGTCGCTCGTCATCTCGGCGAGTTTGGTTGCCGCACCCGTCGATATGTGCGCAAAGGCGTCGCGCCGCAGAGTGATGTGGTGGCGGTAGCGATCGCCATCGACATTCGGACCGCCCGACGAGAGCACATAGACGCAGGGCATCGTGGGCATCTGCTCGTCGAAATAGAGCTCCTGCTGCACGATGATCGGGGTGCGTCGCTCCAACTCGCGCAGAATCGACCTCCCCTCCGCGTCCAACTCGAAGAGCATACGCAGGTAACCCCGCTTGCCCGCCGAGGCGGAGGGTGCTCCGTGTCGCTCACGAAGATAGCGATCGAGTTGCGGCGGTGTGTTCATCGCGCTATGTTGCTGTCAAATAGTGCCATACGGCGAATCAACGTGACCACTTCGTCGATCCCTTCGCCCGTGAAGCAGTTGGTCATCACGGTCGGACGCTCGCCGCGCATCGTCTTCGAGTCGCGTCGCATAACGTCGAGCGAGGCGTGGACGTAGGGGGCAAGATCGGTCTTGTTGATCACCAGAATATCCGAGTGCGAGATCCCCGGACCATCTTTTCGAGGGATCTTGTCGCCCGCCGCCACATCGATCACATAGATGAAAAAATCGACCAGCGCGGGCGAAAACGTAAGCGTCAGATTGTCGCCACCCGACTCGATCAGCACCACATCGGCGTCGGGAAAACGAGCCTCCATCTCCTCGACGGCAGCGATGTTCATCGAGGGGTCCTCGCGCACGGCGGTGTGGGGGCAGGCACCCGTCTCGACACCAATAATGCGCTCCTCGACCAAAATGCCTTTGAGCATACGTCGCACGTGCTCGGCGTCCTCGGTGGTCACTACATCGTTGGTGATGATGAGCACCTTGTGCCCAAGCGCGAGCAGACGCGGTGTTATCGCCTCAATCAAGGCGGTCTTGCCCGATCCGACAGGACCGCCAATACCTATTCGGCAGGTGTTGTTATTCATCTCTATTGTGTTTCAGTTAATTCATAAACATTCTCGCAGTGCCGCGTTCGTGCAGTGCAGCAAGCAGATCGAGCTCAGGCGCGAAGGTGTACATCTGCTCCACACCGAGCGTGTGCACCTGCTCGTAGAGCTCCTCGATTGTGTCGGCAAGCTTGGCGATGATCCGTTGCGTATCGTAGTGCGTCAGGCGCAGGCAACGCAACGCCGCGTTGAGCGTGGTGGTCATCACTCCGTATTGCTGCGCTGCAAAGAGCGACTGCGCGTCCAACCCTCCGAGGGCAAAGACAATGCCTTGCGCGACGGGATAAGTACCTGCGGTGTGGCGAGCGATGATCGCGTCGCGCCACCGCACAAGCAGTTCATCGTCGGTCGTTTGTGCGCTCAATTCCACCAATTTGCGCCCCATACGTGTGGTCATCTGCCGCGCCTCGTCGCTCAGTTTGCAACGTATCAACCGAGAGTCGATGTCGAGCAACGCCTCGAAGTCGCCACCGAGTGTGGCACGGCGGGCTGCGAGGGCTGCAATGCCGTCGGTCGAGGAGGATTGTCGCAACTGAATCTCGACAAATTGAGCGAGCGTCACCGCGTCATAGACAATGCGCTGCTCGACCGCCGTTTCGAGCGAATTCGAAAAGGCAAATGCCCCGACAGGTAGTGCCGAGTCGGCATATTGTAGCAGGTGAACTATCTGTCGCATAGTCATTTGGCGTGGTGATGAGTGTGTTCTGCCGTTGCGGGGTCGGTGCCACCGAACAGTCGTCGTACCTCGTGCGGAGCAAGGTAGGGGATCACCTCCGCACCGCGCCGAAACGTGATCGAGATGTTTTCGATCGCGTGGGTGCGCATTACGCTCTCCATCACCTTGCGGTCGAGCGTCATCGGCACATAGACGCGCGTGCCTTTGACCACTGCGGGCCAATGTTGGTTGCCGATGGCGTGACCGAGTTCGAAGGCTGTGCGGGCGATATGTTCGGGAGTGAAGCGCACAAGGTGGTCGAGCGCGATCTCCATCACCTCGTGCATCTGCACCTTGACAACCAACGCGCGATGATTCTCAGGATCGTAGTCGAGAATATCGCCATCGGTCAGCCGCCTTCCGCGTCCGAGCGAGATGGCATAGTGCTCGCCACGGTCGCTCACAGCCACCAGACGGCTCTTCTGTGCGGTCCATTGATCGAGCGTGAGGCTCTCGATCTGCACCGATCGCAGAGCCTCGATCCACTCGTTAGAGTGCACATTTCCAATGATTTGCGTGTAGACCTTCATTGCTTAACCGAACCAATAGAGCTGTGCCAGAGCGAATCGCTCGGCAGGTTTGACGTAGGCGTGAACACCGTCGACCATCACCTCGAATGTCTCGGGGTTGATGTCGATTCGGGGCGTGGCACCGTTGAGCACCATATCGGCCTTGGTCAGTTGTCGGGTGCGGCGAACGGGGCAGACCTGACGCTGCAAACCGAGTCGTTCGGCAATGCCACTCTGGAACGCCGCGTTCGATACAAACGAGAGGCAGGTTGCGGGCATTGCTGTGCCAAAACCGCCAAACATCGGACGATAGTAGCAGGGTTGGGGCGTGGGCAGCGAGGCATTCGGGTCGCCCATATTCGACCAATTGATCAGACCGCCTTTGATCACCATTTTTGGCTTTGCGCCGAAGAAGGCGGGCTCCCAAAGTACCAGATCCGCCACCTTGCCGCGCTCCACCGAACCGATGTAGTCCGACACACCGAACGTAATGGCAGGGTTGATCGTGACCTTAGCCAAATATCTGAGTACGCGATAGTTATCGTTGTTGTCGCTATCCTCTTTCAATCGTCCGCAAGCCGCTTTCATATACGAAGCCATCTGCACTGCACGCATATACGACTCGCCCACGCGACCCATCGCCTGCGAGTCGGACGAAATCATCGACAGCACGCCCAAATCGTGAAGCACGTTCTCGGCAGCCTGCGTTTCGGGACGCACGCGGCTCTCGGCAAAGGCGACGTCCGAGGGTATCTTGGGGTTGAGATTGTGGCACACCATAATCATATCGAACAGCTCCGCCTGCGAGTTGATACCGAATGGCAGGGTCGGGTTGGTCGACGAGGGCAGCACGAAGGGCATCGACGCCACTTTCAGCAGGTCGGGCGCGTGACCTCCACCTGCACCCTCGGTGTGGTAGGTGTGGATCGTGCGACCGTCGATAGCCGCAATCGTATCCTCGACAAAACCACTCTCGTTGAGCGTGTCGGTGTGGATCGCCACCTGCACATCGTAGTCGTCGGCAACGCTCATTGCTGCACGAATCGCGGCGGGTGTCGAGCCCCAATCTTCGTGAATTTTCAATCCGCAAACACCTGCCTCGATCTGCTCGATCATCGGTCGCGCGGTCGAGCAGTTGCCCTTGCCGAGCAAGCCGACATTGATGGGCAGACCCTCGAACGAGCGCAGAATCATCTCCGTAGACCAGCGTCCCGAAGTGATTGTGGTTCCGTTAGTTCCGTCGGTCGGACCTATGCCTCCTCCGAATAGTGTCGTGATGCCGCCACTCAGCGCGTGGTACGCCTGCTGGGGCGAGATAACGTGCACGTGACCGTCGATACCGCCCGCCGTGAGGATCAGATGCTCGCCCGAAATGGCGTCGGTTGCAGCTCCCGTAATCAGTTCGGGCGAAACACCCTCCATCGTGTTGGGGTTGCCCGCCTTGCCAAGACCCGCAATGCGACCGTCCTTGATACCCACGTCGGCTTTCACCACGCCCTGAATCGGGTCGATGACCGTCACGTTGGTGATCACCAGATCGAGTGCACCCTCGTCCGAGGTGATCGTATTTGCCAAACCCATACCGTCGCGGATCGTCTTGCCACCGCCATAGACCGCCTCGTCGCCATAGACGCGCAGGTCGCGCTCGATTTCGACATAGAGATCGCTATCGCCCAAGCGGATCTTGTCGCCGACCGTTGGACCAAATAGATTGTTATACTCTTGACGTGAAATTTTTGCCATTTGTTGTGTTATTTGTTTTGTGAATGTTTCTGTTTCGTGCAGCAGCAGGCGTAGCCCTCGGCGTGCATACGTGCGATGGCTGCCGTGCGTGCGGGATAGTAGACGGGATCGTCCTCTGTGCCCGCGTAACCCATTACAAGTGAGTTGAATCCGATGATTCGCTGCTTGCCCGCAAAGGGTACAACCTCGACTTCGCGCTCGTCACCCGGCTCGAAACGAATGGCGGTCGTGGCGGGAATATTGAGATGTGTTCCGAAGGCTGCCTCGCGGTCAAACTCCAAGTAGCGATTGACCTCGAAAAAGTGAAAATGCGAGCCAACCTGTATGGGTCGATCGCCCGTATTGCGCACCTTGATTTTGGTGGTGGGACGACCCACGTTGTATTCGATCGGCTCGCTGCGGAGTACCACGCCGCCGACCGGAACGTGCTGCTTGGGAGCGAAACCTGCGCCCGCACCATAGAGTGCAGCGGCAGGATTCGGAGTTGTGTTTCGTTTTGCCATAACTACCTTTATTTGATAGGTTTGTGAATACTTACAAGGCGCGAACCGTCAGTGAAAACTGCCTCGATCTGCAACAGATCAATCATATCGGCAACACCCTCCATCACGTCGTTTCGTGTCAATACGCCTGCCGCCAAGGTCATCACCTCCTCGACAGTTTTACCCTCGCGTGCCCCCTCCAATGCTGCCGAGGTGATGTAGGCAACTGCCTCAGGGTGATTGAGTTTCAGACCGCGCTCCTTGCGTCGTTCGGCGATGGCTCCGAGCGACAACAACAATAGTTTGTCAATCTCTTTTGGTGTTAAATGCATAGTTAAAAGTTTTAGATTGTGAAAATTCTCTGCCCGATGCGGGGCAAAGAATATGCCAATATATTTTGTGATTTGGCGTTGCGGTATTAATTTTGTTCGGAGTGATGAACAACTAAAATTTCGAATTATGATAAAGATGATGCTTTTGGCGGGTACGGGCGGATTTTTGGGCACGTGCCTGCGATTTCTGACGGGGCGTCTGTGTACGGCACTCGGGGCAACGCTGTTTCCGTGGGCGACGCTCGCGGTGAATGTTGTGGGTAGCTTTGTGATTGGTGTGCTGTTCGGTTATGCCGAGCGCACGACGCTCATTACGGCGGCGATGAATGCGCTGCTAATCACGGGTTTCTGTGGTGGATTTACGACCTTCTCGTCGTTCTCGCACGATATGTTGGGGCTTATCGAGCAACGACATTATCTCTATTTCGCGCTCTATACTCTGCTGAGCCTTGTGCTCGGCTTGGTGATGGTCTGGGCAGGGCGCGAAGTGGTGCTGAGGAGTGTGTGAGTGAGCGGGTCGGGGCGACGCGACTGAAAGTTGTGTGTGCTACCGCGTGTGCCAAAATCGAAGATTTTGCCAATGTTTTTGATCCGAAAAACGAAAAAGCCACCTTCTGCTTGGAGGTGGCTTTTGTGTGATGTTAGAACAGTTCCAACTGTCCTGCCGTATGGTTGAATGTCAGGCGGTGGTAGGGCGTGAGTCCGTAGCGGGCAATAGCCTCGCGGTGGTCGCGGGTGGGGTAGCCCTTGTTTTTCGCCCAGCCATATTCGGGGAACTCGGCTGCAATACGACGCATATACTCGTCGCGGTGGGTCTTAGCTAACACCGACGCTGCGGCGATATTGGCATATTTGCCGTCGCCCTTAACAACGCACTGAAACGGTAGCGTTAGCGTGGTGTAGAAACGATTGCCGTCAATAGCTAAAAACTCAGGTTGTGGCGTCAATCGCCTCACTGCCAACGTCATACCCTCGAACGAGGCGTGCAGAATATTGATCTGGTCGATACGCTCAGCCGTAACCTCTTCGACTGCCCACGCGATCGCTTCACGTTCGATCACCTCGCGCAGCAGGTCGCGGTTGCGCTCGCTCATCTGTTTCGAGTCGTTGAGCAGGGGGTGGCTGAAATCTGGCGGCAGGATCACCGCTGCGGCAAAGACCGAGCCTGCCAAGCAACCTCGTCCCGCCTCGTCGCAACCCGCCTCGATCAGTTCGCGCTGGAACGAGGTCGCAAGCAACGTCGGCACTTTTTTGGATTTAGCCCCCTTGTCCGCCATCTCTACTTTTTATTATAGGTGTTCATCGTCATTGCCGCGCCCACCGAAACGAACGAGCGAATGGCGTCGACTGCCACCTTCACGCGCTCGGGCATCGCCTTGCGCTCCTCGTCGGTCCACTTGCCCAGCACATAATCGACCTGAAAACCCTGTGGGAAGTCGCCGCCGATACCGAAACGGATACGCGAGTAGTTGTTGTGCCCGAGCAGTTCGTTGATGTTCTTCAA
Organism: Alistipes sp.; assembly: GCA_045638285.1. Lineage (GTDB taxonomy): Bacteria > Bacteroidota > Bacteroidia > Bacteroidales > Rikenellaceae > Alistipes. The sequence continues at coordinate 70,228 of JAZUBB010000014.1, forward strand.
GCCGTTGTGTCCGCCGTCGCTGCCCTTGGTGCGCATACGCAGCTGACCGAACGGCAGCGCGATGTCATCGACAATGACGAGCAGGTTCTCGATGGGGATTTTCTCGGCGTCCAACCAATAGCGCACAGCCTTGCCGCTGAGGTTCATATAAGTTGACGGTTTGAGCAGAATGAGCTGACGACCGCGGTGACGACACTCGGCAACGGCTCCGTAACGGGCGGAGCTAAAAACAGCACTGGACGCCTCAGCTAAGGCGTCCAGTACTTTGAAACCAATGTTGTGGCGGGTTTCGGCGTACTCGGCACCGATATTTCCCAGTCCTACAATCAGATATTTCAACTCGACAAAAAGTTTGTTAATGAGTTGTTGTTTCGGTTAATTACTTACCGCGCTGCTGCTCAGCTGCTGCACCACGCGAAGCACGAGTTACACGTACTGCGCAAACTGCGGTGGTAGCGGGAGTCAACATAGTAAGGTTCTCGTACTGCAAATCGCCAACGAAGATCGACTTACCAACGCCGAGCGAAGTGATGTCGATAACCAACTCATCGGGCAGGTTCTCGATCATACCGCTAACGCGGATCTTACGCTTGCTCAGAACGAGCTTACCACCCGCCTTAACGCCCTCCGAGTTACCGGTCAGACGTACGGGAACGTCGATAGCAACGGGCTTACCCTCCTGAACGCGGTAGAAATCGATGTGCAGGATCTGCTCACGAACGGGGTGGAACTGTACCTCGCGCATAACGCCGATCTCCTTCTTGCCCTCGATGTCGAACTCAACGATGTACGAGTTGGGCGAGTAGATCAGAGGCTTCAAAGCCTTAGCCTCTACCGAGAAGTGTACGGTCTGCTCACCACCGTAGATAGCGCAGGGTACCATACCCTCGCGACGAGTTGCCTTGCTGGCCTTTTTGCCGTAAACCTCACGCTTAACGGCTGCAATCTGAATAGTTTTCATCTTGTGTAATAAATGTTTAAGTTAACTTGGGCATCACTCAACGCACGGATTTTCCGCCGTCCCATAAATGCTTGCGGGCGCAAAGGTAATCAATTTTTCCCAAAGTGCAAATTTTCAGCGAGATAAATTGTGTGCGGGGAGTGGTTGAATCTACCTCAATAAGCAAGGCGACCACGAGTTTATCGCAGTCGCCTTGTTTGGTGCTCATAGCCCCCGTCAAGGAGCTATGAGCGGTCTAACCTAACTAATCCTATTTATATTACTCAACAGGAGATTACTCCTCAGGAGCATTCAATAAACAGTCAACGCGAACGCAACCGAGGTTGCCGTTCGGGTGCAGAACGTAAACGTACATATAAACGCCGTCCTCCGAAACCTTCATTGCGCAGTCGGTGTTACCACCAGCCGCAGCAGCATTCCAACCGTAATCGCCAGTGGGGAACTTAGCAACGCCAGCCTTGAAGTTGTCGATCGTGGTTACGTCAGCAACATATGCAGCAGCGTCAGTCAATGCCCAAGTGAAGTAGGTATCGCAAGCGGTCGAGAGATAGTATGCACCGTTGAACTTCTCAACATCAACGCAGACTGCACCGCAGTTGCTGTTGGTGGTTACCTGAATAGCCTGAGCCGTGCCACCCTCTGCCCATACGAAGCAGTTGCTCGAATAACCCGACATAAAGTAGGGACCATTAGCATCAACATCGCGGTAGATAACGTCGCCGTTGTTATTGTCGATCTTGTCGGTAATCTCGCCAGCAGCGATGTTCGACCAATAACCACCGTCAGCTACACCGTCAGTTACTACATAACGGAAGTGACCGGTGGTACCGCTCGACCAAGGCGAGTACATCAAAGTGATGATAGCGTCGCCATAAACATCACCTACAACCGACATATCCTTACCGTACTCTGTCGAAGTGTGCGAGATGAATACCTCAGGAGTATCGGTGATATTCTTCATACGTGCGATACGGAAGCCTGTCGATTCAGCGAAGGTACTGATGATGATATTGTTAGCGTCGTCAGCAGTTACAGCAGCAACGGGCAGATCGCCAACGTTCAGCGTGCCTACATACTCGCCAGTCAGTGCGTCGAGTACAACGGGAACTGCATTGGGCGAGCTGATGATTACATAGTCGTTAGTTACAGCGATATGGTCAGCAGCAGCGGCAGCCAGACCCGAAATCTCAGCCAACGGCTTAGCGAATACAACGGTCTCCGAACCTGCGCGGTAGCCGTACTCCAACAGCTCAACGCCCTCAGCCTGATTTACGGTGATAACCGCCTCGTTGCTCTTAGCAACCAGCTTGATAGTACCGGTGCGAGCTGCGCCAGTGTTCTTTGCAACGGTGATCGATGCAACGCCATCAGCAACAGTACCCGACAACCAAGCGTCAACCGGCTCAACGGTTACTACACCGTCAGCGGTGAAGGGAACCTCGTAGGTAGCCTCCTCAGCAGTAGCCTCAACAACCAAGTTCTCCTCAGCAACGTCAACGAACTCGCCGATAGCTACGTTCATTGCAACAACCGAGCTCTGGTTCTGCTCACCGAAGTAGATCAGGGCAACCTCACCAGCCAGGTCAGCGCACAAAGCGTGCTCTACCGAGGGAGCGGTGATGGTCCAAACGCCAGTCTCCTTATCGAACGAAGCCTTCCACTCGTCGGGAGTAGTAACGATAGCCTTCTTTACGCCAACAGCCTCCATCTCGAAGGTCTTGGTCTCGCCCATACGGAAGTCAGCCGACTCAACAGCCTCGCCCTTGAAGTTGATATAGAGGTCGCTACGCAGCTCGATCTCCATCTTCTCGCCATTGAGGAATACGAATACAGCGGTGTTGGTCTCGTCATCTACGTAAGCCTCCTTGAACAGACCGCCTGCACCACCCGAAGTGGTAACGGGGGTACCGTCGGGCAGCAGAACGCGCTCCCAAGTCTCGCCCTCGTCGTAGCTAACTTCCCAGTAACCGGTCTCGCCTTCCATTACAACGCGCATCAGAGGGGTGTTACCCTTCTCGCCCTTAACGGGAAGACGTTTGCCGTCAACCTCGATGAACGACGAAACGCCGTCCTTAACAATTGCCCAATAGTACTGGCCGTCCTCTTCGTCGAGCATTACGGTTACCGTAACACCGTCCTTACCAGCCTCACCAGCCTTACCGTCAGCGATTTCGATCTTTTCGCCGTTAGTGAAATAAACCTCGTATCCGGTCTCGCCCTTGACGATCTTCGATACGTAGACATTGTTCTGCATTGCGTTGACCAGAGTCTGTACGCCAGCAATGTCCTGGTTCAAGGTAGCGATTGTCTCTTCCAGCTCGGTTACGCGGTTCTCCAAATCGTCGATACGATTATTCAGATCCGAAGGATCGAACTCACACGCGGTGAAGAGCATACCACAGACAGCAGCCACCAATAAAAATAATTTTTTCATAGTGTGAAAGTTTAATAATTGTTTAGGTATCAAATTCTCTTTTATATTATAAATAGGTGTAGTCGCGCCGAGGCTCTCTCGTGCGGACAGACCACTTTACGTGAGCAAAGATAATAAAAATAATAACTGATTTGCAAAATTTCAAAGAAAAAAATTGAATAAACTTTACAATCTTGCTAAAAAAGTTTAGAATGTTTTTGAAAAACCGTATTAAAGCTACTAAAAGAGGGTGATTTTTGCGATTCTTGAAACTTTTTCATAACTTTGCGTCAAAAGCGAAAAAGTTTTTTGTAAGACTACATTTTTCGTTCATTGTGCCAACTAACTATTATCGGGTTTATGGTAAAGCAGATCTCAATCGATGCACTGACCAGCGGGAAAAAGAGCGCGCAACTCAAACGCGATATTTTGCGCCGTTATATGTTGAATGGTGGCGAGAGTATCGCTGATCTGAGTCGTGAACTCGGACTGAGCGTGCCCACGCTGACCAAAATTGTCTCCGAGTTGATCGACGAGGATTTGGTGACCAATCTCGGTAAACAGGGCGCAACGGGTGGTCGCCGTCCGAGTATCTACGGTTTGAATCCTTCGGCGGGCTACTTTATGGGTGTGGACATCAAGCGCGATGTTATCATATTGGGTATCATTAACTTCCGCGGCGATATGGTGGTGTCGCGCCAGTACGATTTTGCGATCGAAAATACCCGCAAGTCGTTCGACGAACTGTGTAATCTGATCTTGCAATTTATCGCAACGTCGCGTATTCGTCGCGACAAACTGCTCTCGATTGGTATCAATCTGTCGGGTCGCGTCAATCCCGAAACGGGTTATTCGTACTCATATTTCTTCTTCGATGAGAAACCACTGACGTCCGTTCTCGAAGAGCGTTTGGGTTATCGTGTATATATCGAAAACGACTCTCGCGCAATGACTTACGGCGAGTACACCTACGGCGCAGGCAATGGCGAGCAGAATATGATTTTCCTCAATCTGAGTTGGGGTTTTGGTATCGGAATGATCCTCGGCGGGCAACTTCATTATGGCAAGTCGGGATTCTCGGGTGAGTATGGTCACTTCCCCTTCTTCGATAACGAGATTATCTGTTCGTGCGGCAAGCGAGGCTGCCTCGAAACAGAGGTGTCGGGTTGGGCTGCACATCGCGAATTTATCGACAAATTGAAGCAGGGAAATATCTCGATGTTGTCCAAACAATATGAGAGCGGTAAGCAGATTACGTTGGCTGATATTCTCGACGTTTTGGCAAAGGAAGATATGCTGGCTATTGAGGTGATGGAGCAGATCGGTTCGTCGCTCGGACGAGCCATCGCAGGACTGATCAATATGTTTAATCCTGAGGTTGTTATTTTGGGCGGAACGCTTTGTGAGGCAAAGGATTATCTGTTGTTGCCGATCAAGAGTGCGATCAACAAGTATGCTCTGAACTTTGTGTCGAAGGATACCTCCATTAAGGTGTCGAAATTGGGTGAGTTGGCAGGTCTGATCGGAATATGCGCCATCACTCGCAATAAAACATTGGGCTTATAATTCGACTAAAAGAACAGTGAAAAAATCTTAAATAATCAATACAGAAATGGAACAAACACAGACAAAAAAATCTCCGTTATGGTGGGTCCCTTCGGCCTACTTTGCGATGGGTTTGCCGTTGATCTTGATCAACCTCGTGGCACCCTTGATGTTCAATGATTTTGGTATTTCGGACGCGCAGGTGGCGTTTTGGACCTCGTTGCTGATCCTGCCGTGGTCGCTCAAACCCTTTTGGAGCCCCTTGATGGAGATGTACCGCACGAAGAAATTCTTCGTTGTAACGACGCAGTTGGTATCGGGTATCTCGCTGGCAATCATTGCAATGGCTCTGCCGCTGCCCAATTTCTTCCCCTACGTGATTGCGATTATGACGGTGTTGGCGTTCAGTGGTGCGACGCACGATATTGCACTCGATGGCGTCTATATCACCGAGCTGAACAAGACCCAGCAGGCGCAGTTTGTGGGCTGGCAGGGTGCGTTCTACAACTTGGCGAAGGTGACTGCAATGGGTGGTTTGGTCTACTTGGCAGGCGTGCTCGAAGGCAAAATAGGCGTGCTCTATGCGTGGGTAGTGATTATGCTCCTGTGCGGTGTATTGCTCACTATATTAGGTCTTTACCATTGGCGTGTGCTGCCTACGGGTGGTGCAGAGGCTGCTAAGCACGGTTCGTTTGGCGAGACGATGCGCGAAACGTGGAGTGTAATTGCGCAGTTCTTCCAGAAGAAATATATTTGGATCTACATCGCTTGGATCGTATTCTATCGCTTCACTGAGGGTCTGGTAATCAAGATTGTACCCCTCTTCTTGAAGGCAGATACGGCGGTGCAGGGTCTTGGTCTGACTAAGGACGAAATCGGTCTTTACTACGGTACTTTTGGTGTCGTGGCGTTCATTGTAGGCTCGATTTTGGGCGGTTATTTCATCTCGTGGCGAGGTCTGAAAAAGGCGATTTTCCCGCTCTGCTGTATCTTCAATGTTCCGTTCGTGGTCTACGCTTTGTTGGCGTTGTATCAGCCCGATAGCGCACTGTTGGTTTGCGGTGCAATTGTGTTCGAGTATTTTAGCTATGGCTTTGGTTTCGTGGGTCTTACACTGTTCATTATGCAGCAGGTGGCACCCGGTAAACACCAGATGGCACACTACGCTTTTGGCTCGGCTCTGGCTAACTTGGGCGTGATGTTGCCGGGTATGATTTCGGGTGTGATCAGCGACGCAATCGGCTATCAGAAATTCTTCTTGTGGGCATTGGTGAGCGCGATCCCCGCATTCGTTTTGACGTGGTTCCTGCCCTTCACCTACCCCGATCCTCAGGAGGATAAGTAATCGCCAAAAGGCATACTGAAAACTGCAAAGGCTACTCCCGTAGGGAGTGGCCTTTTTTTGTTGGTGGTTTTGAGGGCTTTCGGCTGTCTGTCGGACCATTATCGCGGTGAGGGAGAGAGTTTGTAAAAATATTTTATTTTTAAATTTCGGGTGGAAATAGACGTAAATATCTGTCTGTCAGCTTGTTGCAGGCGTTTTTCGCGAAAAACATCTTCTTAAAATTTATTTAAAAAATTTGCAGTGTGAATAATTTTATTTAATTTAGCGCAAGAATATAACTATAATAACTAGATAGAATGAAAAAATTATTCGTTTTGATGATGATTGTGGTCTCTATGGGCCTCATTATCAGCTGCGAGAGAGACAATACTCCGCAGTATGTCTTTCCGGATCCCCAAACAACTCCGACCGTAACCATTACGCCGGTTGAGAAGGGTACGGATTACATTATCGTTCGTTTCAGCGCCTACTATGCTGACGAGTGCGCTTACGTTTATGCCGAGGGCGAGACGCTGAGCAAAACTGTTGATCAGGTGTTTGCTGAGGGTACTCCCATCGAGGGCGACAAGGTTGACGTGAAGATCGAAGGTTTGCAGCCCGCAACGGCTTACACGTTTGTTGCAGCCGCTAAGGACGAGCTTCATAGTTCGGTTTGCGTTCCCGTTACGGCAATTACGGCAAGCGACGCTCCTGAGTCGAACTATCCCAAGAAGATGAAGTTCGAGGCGTTTACTCGCAATTTCGAGGACGGTGGTGTAGCAAAGGGTTATATCGCTACCGCTGATCTGAAAGCTAATGGCAAGTTGCGTTTCGCGCCTACTCACCTCGATCCCGCTAAGACCCCGACCGCTGCTTTTGAGGATTTCAAGGCTCTCGGTAAGGGTGTTCCTTACGCAGTGTCGAATGGTGGTTATTTCTGGGACGGTGCTTCGCTGAGCCTCTGCGTAAGCGATGGCGAGGTTAAGTCGATCGCAACCGAGTTGGCTTACCCGACCGTGAATGGCGAGCAGATCATTGCCTATCCCGTGCGTGCAGCATTCGGTCAGATGGCTGATGGCTCGTTCGAGGCAACTTGGGTATATTGCATTAACAATCAGCCCTATTCGTTCCCCTCGCCGCTCGACAACAACGAGCTGACCGAGACCTATATGCCCGCACCTCCCACCGCAGCAACCGCTGGTGCTGTTCTTTGGGAGCCTCAGCAGGCTATCGGCGGTGGTCCGATGTTGGTTTTCAAGGGTAAGAACGTGGCTATGGACTACTACTACCGCGAGATTATGCACACGGGTGGTACCGCAGGTACTTCGCGTCAGCCCCGTACGGCAGTTGGTGGTACGAAGGACGGTAAGCTGATGTTGCTCGTATGCGACGGTCGTGGTCAGAATGGCTCGGACGGTCTGACTCTGAGCGAGATGGCAGACATCTTTGTCGAGGCTGGTATGGACTACGCTATCAACTTGGACGGCGGTGGTTCGTCGGCAATCGTAGGTTATGACGGTCAGGTTTACAACTCGCCGAGTGATGGTAGCCAGCGTTCGGTTCCGACCGTGGTAGTTCTTTCGGAGGTGGAATAATCCGTATATATAATATATAGGTATAGCTATGAAAAGAAATATCTTTATACAATTGGCGGTAGCCGTAGCAATGATTTTTGCACTCGGAAGTTGCGCCCCCGCTGCTGAGCAGACCGTAGCGCAGAAACCGATCTATATGTGGGTCGATTGCGAGGCTAACTTCGAGCGTATGAGCACGCTCGACTCGATCGCTTACTACACCGAGAAGATGCACTCGATCGGTGTAACAGACATCGTAGTCGATGTTAAGTCGATTATGGGTGAGACCCTCTACGATAGTAAGTATGCACCCTATATGGGTGAGTTTGAGGGTACGGTTCGCCCACGCGAGTATGATATGATGCGTCACTTCATCGACGAGGGTCACAAGCGCGGTATGCGCGTTCACGGTTCGCTCAACATCTTTGCAGGTGGTCACATCTTCTTCAATCGTGGTATCATCTTCAACGAGCACCCTGAGTGGCAGTCGATTGTCTATCGTCCCGACGGCTCGTTGGTGCCCATCAGCGAGATCAAGACCAACTACAACGGTATGTTGAATCCCTCGAATCCTGAGGTGCGTGAGTATCAGAAAAATATTCTGGTTGAGTTCACTGAGCGTTATCCCGATGCTGACGGTATCATCTTCGATCGTCTGCGTTACGACAACATCACTTCGGACTTCTCGGAGCTCTCGCGTCAGCAGTTTGAGGAGTGGAGTGGTATCACGCTCGAAAAGTATCCTGAGGATATTCTGACTTGGGCAGACGATAAGAATTGGAAGCCTGGCAAGTATTTCAAGGAGTGGGTTGAGTGGCGTGCAACGATCATCAAGTCGTTTGTTGAGGAGGCTCACGAGGCTATCCACGCTGTGAACCCCAACATTCTGATTGGTGACTATACGGGTGCTTGGTATCCGACCTACTATCAGCTGGGCGTGAACTGGGCAAGTACGCAGTACGACCCCTCGGAGCGTTATCCCGATTGGGCTTCGGAGAACTACTATAAGACGGGTTATGCCGACCTGCTCGATATCTATATGACGGGTCTTTACTATACGCTCGTTACGAAGGACGAGGTCGATGCAGCGCAGGGTCGCGTAATCGGCGAGCGTGGCGAGTCGGGTATGGATCCCAACGACCTGACCTACTGCTACTCGGTTGAGGGTGGCGCAGAGTTGGCTCAGGCAATCACTTGCGGTGTTGTTCCCGTAGCTGGTTCGCTCTATGTCGATCAGTATAAGCAGGACGCTGAGCAGTTCGCTAAGGCAGTTCGTCAGGTGATGAAGAGCTGCGAGGGCGGTCTGATGATCTTCGACTTGGTTCACATCGTCAATCGTGATTGGTGGGATCTGCTCGAAGAGAATATGAAGGTCGTAGAGGAGTAACTTAGAGTAAATTACAAACTTAAAAATCAATAACTTATGAAACATTTATCCCAAACAAGAAGGGGAGTGGGTCTGATGAGCCGCGTGCTGTCGGTCCTCTGTCTGCTCTTCGTGGTTTTGTGTCCGAGTATGGCTTGGGCGCAAAGCGCTATCAAGGGAACTGTCGTTGATGAAAAGGGCGCCCCTCTTGCCGGCGCTACGGTTGTTGAGGCAGGTACGCAGAACGCTACCTCAACCGACATCAACGGTCTGTTTACACTTCAAAACGTCAAAAAGGGAGCGGTATTGCAGATTTCGTATATCGGAATGCAGACTGTTAATGTTCCCGTAACGGGCGTGTCGAATTTGGTGGTGGAGCTCAAAAATGACGCTGAGATGATCGAAGACGTTGTGGTTGTCGGCTACGGCGTGCAGAAGAAGGCTTCGGTTACCGCATCAATCTCGCAGATTGATGGTAAAGAGTTGGCAAAGGCTCCTATGGGCGACGTGACCAATATGTTGGCAGGTCGTGTATCGGGTGTAACTGCGGTGCAGTCGTCGGGTCAGCCCGGTGCTGACGGTTCGTCGATTATGGTGCGCGGTCAGTCGGCTCTCTACATCGTCGACGGTGTACCCCGTGACATCAACCAGATCAACCCTGAGGATATCGAGTCGATCTCGATTCTGAAAGATGCTTCGGCAGCAGCGGTTTATGGTTTGGACGGTAATACGGTTATTATCGTAACCACCAAGCGTGGTAAGAATGGTGATTCGACCATCTCGTACAAGGGTTCGTATGGTGTTAGCTCGAATGCTAACCCGTTGGAGTTGTTGGACGGTCCGGGTTACGCTTATTGGTACAATAAGGCGTTGGAGTTGGACGGTCAGCAGCCTATCTTTACAGCAGACATCGTTCAGAAGATGTTGGCAGGTGAGGACGGTTGGGGCAACACCAATTGGTACGACAAGGTGTTCGGCATAGGTACTACGATGTCGCACACGGTTTCGGCTAATGGTGGTAACGACCGTATGAACTACTTTACTTCGGTGGGTATGTTCGATCAGAATGGTAACGTTGAGAACTTCAACTTTAAGCGTTATACCGCTCGTGTAAACCTCTCGGCTAAGATCGCTAAGAGCTTGACTCTCGATGTTGGTGTTGCAGGTCGTATTCAGTTGCACGACCAGCCGACCTACTCGGCTGATCCTTCGGCTTGGAACAACGTGGCTCAGCAGGCTATGCGTGTTCACCCCTACGTTCCTGAGAAGGTGACGATTGATGGCGTTGAGTATCACACTGCTACCTCGACTGCTTCGGCAACGGTTAACCCCGTAGCTGCTTATATGGAGTCGGGTACCTACAACAGCCGCGCTACCTATATTCAGCCCAATATCTCGTTGCGTTGGGACGTGCCTTGGGTGAAGGGTCTGTCGGCTAAGTTCTTTGCATCGTACGATATGACCTTCCAGCACACTAAGTCGTTCTCGACTCCTTATGAGATGGCGTTGGGTAGTTTCTCGTATGATGAGAATGGTTACATCAATAAGATCAACTACTCGGTAAGCCAGACTTACTCGGGTCTGGGCTCGGAGAACTCGTTGCAGGAGGCTTCGTACTATACTTACTATGGTATCACTCAGAGCTCGTTGTCGTATGACAAGACCTTCTGCCAGGATCACCGCATCGCTGCGTTGGTGCTGATGGAGACCCGCGACCACAGAAGCAACAACCACTATGGTCGTAACTACGATCTGTTGTTCGAGAATCTGCCGGAGTTGAACTTCGCAGACCAGTCGAGCGACAAGCGTACGGTTGGTGGTATGAGCTCGCATTCGCGTCAGGTAGGTTTCGTAGCACGTGTCAACTACGACTACGCTAATCGCCTCTATTTGGAACTTTCGGGTCGTTACGACGGAACGTACCTCTTCTCGGGTATGAACGGTTCGCGTTGGGGCTTCTTCCCCGCAGCTTCGGCTGGTTGGCGTATCTCGGAGGAGCGTTGGTTCGGTGCAAGCTGGGTTGATAACCTGAAATTGCGTGGTGGTGTCGGTTTGACCGGTACTTCGGCAGTTAGCGCATTCCAGTATCTGAGCTCGATGGCTATTTCGGGCGGTAACTCGGTGGTAATCGGCGGTCAGGGTCAGCAGAGCATCTACACCTCGTCGGTTGCTAACCCCAACATCTCGTGGGAGAAGAACTTGAACTACAACGTCGGTGTTGACGCTACCTTCTGGGGCGGTTTGCTCGGTATCGAGGCCGATGTATTCTATACCTATAAATATGATATGTTGTCGAGCGCGTCGGGTTCGTATCCTCCCTCGGTTGGTGGTTACTTCCCCGCTTGGGAGAACAAGAACAAGCAGGACGTTCGCGGTTTCGACTTGACTCTGTCGCACAACTACCGCAGCCGCAGTGGCGACTTCTCGTACGGTATCAAGTTGATGGGTTCGTATGCTAAGCGTCGTTGGTTGCTCTACGCAGGTGACGCAGCTAATGCTCCTGACTATCAGAAATTGACCGGTAAGGAGGTTGGTTCGGTAATCGGTTTCATCGCTGATGGTCTGTATAAGGATCAGGCAGATGTTGAGAACTCGCCTACGATGATTGGTAAGCCCGTTCGCGTGGGTGATATCAAGTACATCGACCGCAATGGTGATGGTAAGATCTCGTATGAGCAGGACCGTGGTTATGTAGGTACGAGTGTCTATCCCAAATTTACGGGTGGTTTGGCGTTCAACTTGGCGTGGAAGGGTCTTGATCTGAACTTCTTGGTACAGGGCGCAATCGGTTCGACCATCGCACTGACGGGTGTTTATGACGGTGGTATTATGGACAACACGTCGATGACCAAGCCCTTCTACCACGATGGTAATACTCCGCTCTATCTGGTACTGAACTCGTGGACTCCTGAGAACCCCGACGCATACTTCCCGCGTCTGTCGTTGGCTTCGAGCTCGCACAACGCTCACTCGTCGACCCATTGGTATCGTCCGGGTGATTACCTGCGCTTGAAGACCGCTCAGTTGGGTTACACGTTCCCCTCGAAGTGGATGAACAAGATCGGTATCAAGAACTTGCGTATCTATGTTGAGGGTTCGAACCTCCTTACTCTGAGCCACTTGACTAAGTATAACATCGACCCCGAGCTGCCGAGTGTTAACAACGGTTACTACCCGCAGCAGCGCGTGATGTCGGTTGGTTTGAACATTACACTCTAATCCGAAAATTTTGAAAACTATGAAAAAGAGAATTTTTAGCTTGCTCGTGTTGTTCGCGACTCTCGGATTGATGAGTTGTAACGACTGGTTGGACCTTACGCCTCCCGATCGTGTGTCGGATAAGGCGGCTTGGGAGTCGCAGGCGGCTACCGATCTGTATATTAATAACTTCTACGAATACCTGTCGATCTATGGACAGTTTGGCGATCAGCAGTTCCAGGGCAACTTGACTGAGGGTCTGACCGAGACGTTCAAGTATGGTAGCCCGATTTTGGGTAACCGCGCAGGTGATTCGAACCACTATGTATTTACCCCCGAGACGATTTCGAGCAACGGCAGTATGCTTAGCTGCTGGTCAAATACCTATACTCGTATTCGTCGCGTGAATGAGTTCTTGGCAGCTAAGGAGAACTACTCGACCTATACCGAAGAGGTGAACACCCTCTATGAGGCTCAGGCTCGTTTCTTCCGTGCGTTCCTCTACTTCCAGATTGCTAAGCGTCACAATCAGGCGATCGTCTTCAAGTCGTTGGCTGAGACCGTGAAGGATACTCCGCTGGCGTCGGTTGATGAGACTTGGCAGTTTATCTACGACGATCTGATGTTCGCAGCAGAGAACCTGCCCGAGGAGTGGAATGCTCAGAACAGCGGTCGCGTAACTAAGGGTGCTGCTTACGCAATGTTGTCGCGTGCGATGCTCTATGCTGAGCGTTGGGACGACGCTAAGAGTGCTGCTGAGAAGGTTTTGGAGATGAACTACTCGTTGGCATCGACCTACGAGGCTGCTACCGCAGGTGGCAACTCGGAGTCGATCTTGGAGTTCAACTATCTGGTAACAGGTCCTAACCACTATTGGGATCGCTATATGTGTATGTACAACGAGTACACCACCGCAGGCGGTGCTGCTCCTACTCAGGAGATGGTCGAGAGCTACGAGGCTAAGGACGGCTCGAAGGTAGACTGGACCAAGTGGCACGCTGTTGAGGGTACCACCGAGTATCCTCCCTACGAGAAACTCGAACCCCGTTTCGCTGCAACCATTCTCTACAATGGCGCACAGTGGAAGGGTGTTGAGTTGGAGTGCTGCGTTGACGGTACTTATGGTACTTACGTAGATTACGGCGTTGAGCCTTATCCCTATGGCAAGACCGTAACGGGTTACTATATGCGCAAGTTCCGTCAGGAGTCGAATACCGACCTTACGAACGTTGCATCGACCTCGACTTGGGTTGAGATCCGTTTGGCTGAGGTTCTGCTCAACTTGGCTGAGGCTGAGTACAAGCTGGGTAACGACGCTGCTGCTATGGGCTACATCGCTCAGGTGCGCGATCGCGTAGGTCTGCCTACCGATCTGTCGCTGACGGGTGACGCAGTATTCGAGGCGTTGGCTCACGAGCGTAAGATCGAGTTGGCTTACGAGGGTCACCTGTGGTGGGATATGCGCCGCTGGAAGCTCTCGGAGAAGGCTTACACGGGTTACCGCGTACACGGTTTGAAGATCACGAAGGAGGGTTCGGGCTATCGTTATCAGTATGTAGATGCTGACGGTCAGGATCGTAAGTTCCTCAATCGTATGTATCGTCTGCCGATCCCCGATGAGGAGTTGCGTAACAATAAGGCAATTGAACAGTTCCCCGAGTGGAATTTCTAATAAGCGACGACTATGAAAAAGTTTATATATTTGATGATAATGGCAGTCGTGCTTCCATTCGCGGCGTGCCAAGAGCCGGAGGTTCTTCTTCCGGCAGAGGCCAACAAGGGTATCAACAACTTGACGGTCTATCCCACTTGGGACGGCTATCATACGGCTGATGCTACGGGCTTCACAAGTAAGATCGACTATGAGAAGCGTGTGATTACGATTCAGGTTCCCTACACGCTGCCCGTTGAGTCGAACAATGTACAGAAGTTGGAGGATTATAAGAAGGTTTGGGTGCAGTTCAACCTCGACGACAACGCGACGTTGGAGCCCAAACTGACAACCATCGACTTGACTCAGACCTACACCGTAACGCTGACCGACCAGAAGAAGGAGCAGAGCGAGTGGACGATCAAGGCTGCGCTGGCTAAGAGCTCGGCTTGCGATATCGAGAGCTTTGCAATTCCGTCGCTGGGTCTAACAGCTGTGATCGACAAATCGAGCGCAACTGCATCGTTGATCTACTTCGAGCAGTTGAAGAATGTCTTTGGTGAGGTTGTGGTTTCGCCCCACGCACGTATCGTTCCCGATCCCGCAACAACCGCATTCTGGTGCTCGCCCGATGAGCCTAAGAAGTTTACGGTTATCGCACAGGACGGTGTGACCAGCCGCGAGTGGACTTTGCAGCAGACCGAGCCTGCACGTGTTGAGGAGGGTATCCGTCCCGAGAGCGGTAAGATGCTCTGGACTACCAAGTTGTCGGCTGCTGGTGTGACCAAGCTCGATATGACAACCGGTATCGCCGTGACGGACGACTACGTTATCCTGAATACTCGTGGTGAGGATCCTATCGTTCTCGACGCGAAGAAGGGTACTACGGTTGGTACTATGTCGCTGGGCTCGATCAAGGGCGCAACTTCGAACTACTATATGACTTCGGATCATAAGGGTCATATCGTAATCAATAACCGCGTGCCCGATGATGGTGGCGTATTCCGCGTATGGCGTATGCGCGATATCAACTCGACTCCTGAGCTGTTTATCGAGTACGCAACGACTGATGTCTATGGCGACCACATCTCGGTATGGGGTGATGTTTATGGCGACGCTACTATTCAGGCAGCATACTGCGGTTGGACCTCGACAGGCTCGACTTCGACCTTGACTTGGACGGTTAAGGGCGGTCAGGCAGTTGCTATGCAGCCCTACTGGTGCCAGATTTCGGGCGTGGGTGGTTGGACCAACGGTGACGCAATCCGTTTGGGTACCGACGCTACGGCTGACTTCTTGGCTTGCGGTTACTCGATGAACAAGTTGACTTGGGTTGACGGTGCTACCAATACTGCTTTGAACTATGTTCAGGGTACGCTGACCGGTAACGAGGGTATGAAGGCTGTCGATGCAGTTCCGTTCAACGGTATTAACTACGTTGCCGCTACGATGGAGACCTTCTTTACTTGGGGTGTAGCCGGCGGTATGTGGGTTATGGAGGCTAAGTATCCTCAGACCTTCTCGGGTTCGTTGGAGTTGGACGCTTCGCTTGATCCTGACTGCGTAGTTTATGGTCTGGATCGTGGTGAGGGTGGCTACGGTATCTACGGTGGTCGCGCTAATGACGGTACTAATGGCAATGCAATTCAGGACGTTAAGTTGCACGTAACCTCGGACGGCTACTTTATGTATGCATACTTTATGTTCTGTAATGGTTATGTAGGTTGTATACAGTTCGACTGTATCGCTCAGTAACCAAGATGAAATCCATAGCCCCTTGATTGGGGCTATGGGTTCCAATTAAACGCAAAAAGAACTATAACGATGAAAAAATTTCTGTTATGTATTGGTATGGTAGCCGCGCTGGCTGCTTGTACCGAAGATAAGGATTTGGTGTACGAGTATCCGGCACGTCCCGACGTGGAGCCTATGCCCGCCGTTACGGTAACGCCCGTAGCTGCCGAGTATAACGCTTTGGAGTTCACCGTAACACCTGTCAATGCCGAAGAGTGCTCGTTCTATTGTGTCGAGACCGATGACGACGATAAGCAGCTGTCGGCTGGTGAGGTCATCTCGTTGGGTACGGCAGTTAATGCTGTCGAGAGTGGTACCTACCGCGCTGAGAATCTCTACGATGAGACCTCGTATAATGTCTATGCAGCAGTTCGCAAGGGCGATCGCGTGGCTGTGAGCGCAATCAAGATGGCAACTACGGTTGCTCCTGCGCCTCCCACTCCCGAAGGTCCTGCGACCAACCCGATGTATATCTGGATTGACGCTGCGGCTAACTTCCCCGATTTCGCAAATAGCAAGGATAATATCCGCCGCGATCTGACCTTGGCTAAGGAGACCGGTTTCACCGATATCGTTGTTGACGTTCGTCCCACCAATGGTGACGTTCTGTTCGCAACCGATAAGTGCCAGCAGGTAGCTTGGCTCGGCGCTTGGGGTTCGGGCGGTTACGCTAAGTATGAGCGTACGGCTGATTGGGACTATCTTGGTGCATTCATCGAGATCGGTCACGAGCTGGGTCTGCGCGTTCACGCTGGTTTCAACACTATGGTCGGCGGTAACAAGTCGAACTTGGGTGAGCAGGGTGTTCTGTTGCGCGACGCTTCGAAGAAGGAGTGGGCTACGGTGCTCAACACTAAGGAGGGCTTCGTAAATACGCTCGATTCGGACGAGACTACCTTCTTCTTCAATCCTCACAATGCTGATGTTCAGGACTATATCTGCTCGTTGTTGAAGGATTTGGCAGCATATCCCGATCTGGACGGTATCATTCTCGACCGTGGTCGTTTCGACTCGATGTTGAGCGACTGCTCGGAGACCACTTTGGACGCTTTCGAGGATTATGTAGGCGAGGAGGTTGATTTCAACGCAGACGTTCTGCCCGCAGGTTTCTCGGGTACGATCAATGCCGATATGCCCTACCAGCACAAGCACTTGAAGAAGTGGTTGGAGTTCCGCGCAAAGACTATCCACGACTTTATGACGAAGGCTAAGGAGGCAGTTCGCAGCGTGAATGGTACGGTTAAGTTCGGTGTTTATGTAGGTGGTTGGTACAGCACCTATTATGATGTAGGTGTAAACTGGGCTAGCCCCAACTTCGATACCGCAGCATCGTTCCCCCGTTGGGCAACGACTGAATACAAGAACTTCGGTTATGCCGATATTATGGACCATATGCTGATCGGTGCTTACGCATCGCCGGGTAATGTCTATGGTACGAGCGAGTGGACTATGCAGGGCTTCTGCTCGTTGGCAATGAAGTACACTGCAAGTTCGTGCCCGCTGGTATGTGGTGGTCCCGATGTTGGTAACTGGGACTACGACGATAAGTACACCGACGCTCAGGAGTTTGAGGCTATCACCAACTCGGTGAAGGCTTGCTACGATGCTTGCAACGGTTACTTCCTCTTCGATATGATCCACTTGAAGAAGGCTAACACTTGGTCGTATGCTAAGGCTGGTATCGACCAGGTGAAGGAGAGCTTGTAACATTAGAGTACATAAAACGAAGATTCAATGAAACGTTGGATCGTTACACTTTTTGCACTGATGGCGGTGTGCCCATTGATGGCACAGTCCGGATTTGGTGACTATTATGATTGCCGTTTGGCTGCCCACCGTAAGGCGGGTGTGCCAAACGGTGCAATCGTATGGATAGGTGATAGTCTGACCGAGCAGGGTTGGTGGAATTTCTTGTCGAAAGAGAAGAATATGGTCAACCGAGGCATTGGTGGCGATAATACCCGCGGAATGTTGGCTCGACTGCCTGAGATTTTGGAGAGTTCGCCCCGCAAGATCTTCTTGATGGCAGGTGTCAATGACCTTTCGGGCAACCGCCCTGTTGAGGAGGTGGCTGCGAATATCCGCAAAATGTTGGAGATGGTGCGTGAGCAGGTGCCCTCGTGTGAGGTCTATCTGCAAAGTGTCATCACGCCCAATAACGACGTGTTGGCATACGCCTACATCAAGAACAAGCAGTCGCAGATGCGCGAATTGAATACGCGATTGAAAGGTTTCTGCGACGAAGGTTTGGCTACGTGGGTCGATCTTACTCAGATTTTGCACGATGAGAAGGGCGAGTTGCGTGAAGAGCTGACAAAAGATGGTATTCATCTGCACCCTGAGGCTTACGTGATGTGGGTTGAGTACCTGAAAAAGATGAAATACTTACGCAAATAATTGTTAGACAAAATGAAACGAGTAGCGGCGATAGATCTATTACGAGCCTTAGCCATTATTGGAATGGTAGCTTCGGGACAGATGTTCTGGAATACCGAACTGCCAGCATTTATGTTCCACGCGCAGGTGCCGCCTCCGACATTCGTCTTTAACCCCGATGTGGCGGGCATCACTTGGGTGGATCTGGTCTTCCCGTTCTTCCTCTTCTCGATGGGCGCAGCAATGCCGTTTGCACTGCGTCGCCGCGAGCAAAAGGGCGATGGCGTGATACAGGTGGCAGGAAGTGCTCTGCACCGTTTCGTTTGGTTGGCAGCATTTGCGATTATTTTGGGTAATACGCGTATGGGGTTGCTCTCGACGGTCAAACCGTGGGTGGCAGCCCTTGCGACGTTGGGTATCTGGGCATTGTTCTTTGCGATGTTCGTTCGCGTGCCCAATCTCGATAAACGTAAAAATACAATTCTGAATTGGGGCGGATTCGCGCTGTTGATCGGTGCGACGCTGCTCTATCGACTGCTGTTTGGAGTCGAGGTGTCGTTGTTCAGAAGCGACATTATCATTATGATCTTGGCTTCGATGGCTCTGTTCGGAACACTGCTGTGGTGGTTTACGCGCGAGAGCGTTATGACGCGCGTGGTGGTTATCGCGGCTGTGGCTATGCTTAAAACAGCATCGGCTATTGATGGCTCGTGGTGCCAATGGTTGTGGGAGCAGACTCCCGCAGCGTGGGCATTCCGATTCGAGTATCTGAAATATCTCTGTGTAGTTCTTACAGGAACAATCATCGGAGATGCACTCTATTCGCACCTGCAACAGACTCCTCACCAGAAGGAAACACAAGGCGAAGGCGTACGATTGACGCTGCTTATTGTACAGTTGGTATCGCTATTCGTGGTGTTGTTGTGGGGTTTGTTCGTTCGTAAGATTGGACTTACGGTGACCGTTTCGGCTGTGGTGTGCTGCTCGATCGGCTGGGTGATCAACAACCTTACGAGCCACGATGGACGACTCTACCGCACGTTGTGTCTGATGATGATCGCACTGCTTGCTATCGGTCTGATTACTGAGCCACTTGATGGCGGAATCAAGAAGGACCACGCAACGTTGAGCTACTACTTCACAACTTCGGCAATGGCCATTATGGTTATTGTTGTCGCACTGATTGCGGAGCGTCGCTATGGCGTGCGCCTGCGTGCTTTGGAGGCCTGCGGAGCCAATCCGATGTTCGCCTATACGGCTTCGGGCTATCTGCTCACACCGATTCTGACACTCACATCATTATCGGTTGTGGTCGATCGGGTTGCTAACCTTGGTCCGTGGTGGGCATTTGGTCGCGGAGTGCTCTTTGCGCTGTTGGTCATTGCGGTAACATATCCGCTCACACGCAAAAACTATTATTGGAAATCCTAAAAAACGTAGATAACTAAGATGAAGATTACTGGAACTTTTCTCGATGAAATCAGCCACGATATTCCGCATCAGAATTGGGGCGAGAAGGAGTGGAACGCCGATTTTCAGCATATGCGCTCGATCGGTATTGATACGGTAATTATGATTCGTTCGGGATATCGTAAGTTTATTACCTATCCCTCGAAATATTTGATTGGCAAGGGTTGCTATAAGCCCTCGACCGACCTGCTCGACCTCTTCCTGCGCTTGGCCGATAAGCACGGTATGAAGTTCTATTTTGGTCTGTACGATTCGGGTCACTATTGGGATACGGGCGATATGTCGAAGGAGACAGAGTACAATCGCTACGTTATCGACGAAGTGTGGGAGAACTACGGTCAGCACCATAAGTCGTTTGGCGGTTGGTATCTGAGTGGTGAGATCTCGCGCCGCACGAAGGGTGTGATCGAGGCTTTCCGTGAGCAGGGCGAACATTGTAAGGCTGTTTCGGGTGGTCTGCCGACGCTGATCTCGCCGTGGATCGACGGCAAGAAGGCTGTGATGGCTGCCTCGGCTTCGTTGTCGAAGGAGGACGCAGTGTCGGTGGCTGACCACGAGCGCGAGTGGGACGAGATCTTTGCAGGTATTCAGGGCGCAGTTGATGCTGTGGCATTCCAAGATGGTCATATCGACTACGACGAGTTGGACGCCTTCTTCGAGGTGAACAAGCGTTTGGCAGATCGTTATGGTATGGAGTGCTGGACCAATGCTGAGACCTTCGATCGCGATATGCCGATCAAGTTCCTGCCGATCAAGTTCGAGAAGTTGAGAATGAAACTCGAAGCTGCGGCACGTGCAGGCTATGATAAGGCGATTACCTTCGAGTTCTCGCACTTCCTCTCGCCTCAGTCGAGCTACACGTCGGCTCATCACCTGTTCGATCGCTACCGCGAGTATTTCTTGGGTGAGAAATAGTAGTGGGGTAGCGCGGAGTAAAACACACAACGGAATAATAATTTAAGACAAAATAGAAATTAAGACTATGAATATTGATGCTTTGATCCAACAATATCACGATGAGTTGCACAATCGAGTGCTGCCCTTCTGGTTGGAACATTCGCAGGATAAGGAGTTTGGTGGTTATTTCACCTGCCTTGACCGCGATGGTTCGGTCTTCGATACCGACAAATTTATGTGGTTGCAGGGTCGTGAGGTTTGGCTCTTCTCGATGATGTGCAACAAAGAGGGCGTGCGTCCCGAATGGTTGGAGTGCGCTCGTCAGGGAGCTGAGTTTATGCTCAAATATGGTCACGATGGCGATTATAATTGGTACTTCGCATTGACCCGCGATGGTAAGCCGCTGGTTGATCCCTACAATATCTTCTCGTACACGTTTGCAGCGATGGCATTCGCGCAGCTGCACAAAGCTACGGGCGAGGAGCGTTATGCTGAGGCTACCCGCCGCACGTTCCAACATATTATGGAGCGTTGGGACAATCCTAAGGCTCGTTGGAGCAAGGCTCACCCAGGCTCGCGCGATATGCGTGCGTTGGCACCCTCGATGATCCTTTGCAATCTGCTGCTCGAAATCGAGCACCTGATTGAGCCTCAGTTGGTTGAGGAGTCGATCGAGAAGGCGTTGGGTGACGTGATGAACGACTTCTATCGTCCTGAGTTGGGTCTGATGGTTGAGCACCTCAATGCCGATGGTACGTTGAGCGATACGTTCGATGGTCGATTGATCAACCCCGGTCATACGCTCGAAACGATGTGGTTTGTGATGGACCTGGCGCGTCGTCGTGGTGACGAAAAGTTGATCAAGGAGGCAATCGAGATAGGTCTGAATACACTCGACTTTGGTTGGGATAAGGAGCACGGCGGTATTTTCTACTTTATGGACCGCAAGGGCTATCCTCCCCAGCAGCTCGAATGGGATCAGAAGTTGTGGTGGGTACATATCGAGTCTACGATCGCGATGTTGGAGGGTTACCTGCTGACGGGCGATGAGCGTTGCAAGGCTTGGTTCGAGAAGTTGCACGACTATACGTGGTCGCACTTCCGCGATGAGGAGCACCCTGAGTGGTTTGGCTATCTGAACCGTCGTGGTGAGGTGCTGCTGACGCTCAAAGGTGGTAAGTGGAAGGGTTGTTTCCACGTTCCCCGCGGTCTGTACAAGTGCGAGTGCCTGCTCAAAGAGTTGAAACAGAAAATGGAGAAATAGAAGCTAAGACTATGAAACGTATTTTACTGCTCGGTGTTGCGCTCTTGTGGTGCGGTTTGGCGTGGGCGACAGGAGTCAAGACGCTCAAAGGCACGGTTAAGTGCGATGGCGAAGGTGTTGCGGCGGTGATCGTGACCGATGGCGAGAACTTTACTCAAACCGACGCGAAGGGTCGCTTCGAGTTGGAGTCGGCAGACGATAACGAATTGATCTACATCACCATTCCGTCGAACTATCGTGTGGCATCGCAGCAGAGCGTTCCGCAGTTCTGGCAGAAGAAAGAGGAGGGTAAGAAGAGCTACAACTTCACACTGCTGCGCAAGGCTCAGGACGACACTCATCACGGTTTTGTGGTGATTGCCGACCCGCAGATCTGGCACCAGAAGGAGTTCCCCGCACTGCGCGAGGGTATGGCAGATGTGCGTCAGACGGTCGAGAGTTATGAGATTCCGTTCCACGGTATCGGTTGTGGCGATGTGATTTCGTACGACCATACGTTCTATCCTACCTATAATGAGATCGCAGCGACGGCGGGTGTCGATTTTTTTAATGCCCCCGGTAACCACGATATGACCCTTTACAGCCGTTCGCACGAGACCTCGACCCGCCTTTGGGAGCAGACGTTCGGTCCGGTGTGCTACTCGTTCAATGTGGGTAAGGCTCACTATGTGGTGCTGAACGATAACTTCTATATCGGTCGCGATTACTTCTATATCGGCTATCTCGACGAGCGTCAGTTCGCTTGGCTCGAAAAGGATCTTAGCTATGTTGAGGAGGGCTCGACGGTCTTTGTGATTCTGCATATCCCCTCAACCTGCGATGAGAGCGACCGCAAGCAGTTCCGCTACAATACGATTTCAGATGTGATGACCAACGGCCCGCAGCTGCACCGTATGCTGGCACCCTACAACGCGCATATCCTCTCGGGACATACCCATACGACCTTCAATCAGCAGATCACCGATCGCCTTTACGAGCACGTGATTCCTGCACTGAGTGGTGCTTGGTGGCAGGGTACGCTCTGCACCGACGGCACGCCGCGCGGTTATGGCGTCTTTGAGGTCAATGGCGACGAAGTGAAGTGGTACTACAAATCGACCAACCACGCGGCAGATTATCAGATGGTGATCTACGACGGTGGCGAGTATGCTCAGTTCGAGGGTCAGTTGGTGGCAAATGTATGGGCAGCCGATCCGATGTGGCAGATCGAGGCTCGATTCGATGGCGGCAAGGCTATCAAAATGGAGCAATTCAAGGCTTACGACCCTGCGGCGCAGGCGATGTATGCCGATCGTGAGAAGTTGGATCACCCGTATGTCTATCCTTCGGCGTCGGATCACTTCTATCGTGTTGCGATTCCCGACGGTGCAAAGCAGGCGGAGGTGAGTGCTACGGATCGTTTCGGAAGATGTTATAAGCAAACTATTACCTTGAAATAATTCGAAATCAATGAAGAGGTTTTTAAATTACGCCATAGCTTTCGTAGCTGTGGCGTTATTGTCCGCTTGTGGCGGCGAGAAATATGATGTTGTGGTCATTGGCGGTGGTGTCAGTGGCACAACAGCAGGTATCCGTTCGGCGCGTTTGGGCGCGAAGACACTGATTGTCGAGCAGGGTCCGTGGCTGGGCGGTATGCTCACCTCGGCAGGTGTGAGTGCAACCGACGGCAACTATCGTCTGCGTGGCGGTATGTGGGGTGAGTTGCGCGATTCGCTCGAAGCTCACTATGGCGATGCTCAGTCGCTCAAAACGGGTTGGGTGAGCAATCTGTTGTTCGAGCCGAGTGTCGGTGCGCATATCTTCCGCGCGATGGCAGATAAGGAGCAGGCACTGACCGTTAAGTTCGATACCGAAGCTACGGCTATCGAGCGTACCGACGAGGGTTGGAAGGTGACCTTGAACGGCTCTCAGACCATCGAGTGTAAGGTGCTGATTGACGGTACGGAGTTAGGCGACGTGGCAGCGCAGTTGGGTGTTAAGTATGACATCGGTATGGAGAGCCGCAATGTAACGGGCGAGGATATTGCGCCTGAGGAGGCTAACGGCATTATTCAGGACTTGACGATGGTGATGATCTTGAAGGATTACGGCAAGGATATGACCATCGAACGCCCGACGGATTATGATTCGACCCTCTTTGCGTGCGCGTGCGATAACGCTATCTGCCGCACCCCGAAGGAGGCTAACCGCCTGTGGTCGAAGCAGATGATGATGACTTACGGTCGTCTGCCCAATGGTAAGATTATGATCAATTGGCCTATCGAGGGTAACGACTTCTATGTGAATATGATCGAGATGAACGCCGAGGAGCGTGCCGAGGCGGTTGCAAAAGCGAAGGCTCACA
This sequence comes from Alistipes sp., assembly GCA_045638285.1. GTDB lineage: Bacteria > Bacteroidota > Bacteroidia > Bacteroidales > Rikenellaceae > Alistipes. The sequence goes on from JAZUBB010000014.1 coordinate 94,405, forward strand.
CGCGCAATTTCCTCTACTTCATTCAGCACGAGTTGGGTCTGAATACGCTCTATTTGGCTGATGATGAGTTCCCGACCGAGGACCTTATGCCGCTTATGCCCTATCATCGTGAGTCGCGTCGTGCGGTGGGTGAGGTGCGTTTCAAGTTGAATCACATCACCAATCCTTACGACTATACGCTCTATCGTACGGCGATCGGCGTGGGCGACTATCCCGTTGACCAACACCATACCCGCTATACGGGTTGGGAGGCACTGCCCAACCTCTATTTCCATTCGATTCCGTCGTATGGCTTGCCGATGGGCGTGCTGCTGCCGAAGGAGGTCGATGGTTTGATTGTTGCCGAGAAGTCGATCTCGGTGAGCAACATCGTCAATGGCTCGACCCGTCTGCAACCCGTTGTGATGCAGATCGGCGAGGCGGCAGGTATCGTGGCAGCGTTGGCTGTTAAGCAGGGCGTGGAGCCGCGCGAGGTGGCTGTACGCGACGTTCAGCGCGAGGTTTTGGCTGGTGGTGGCTATCTGTTGCCGTTCCTCGACCTGCCCGCTACGGATAAACATTTTGGTGCGATCCAGCGCGTGGGTGTTACGGGTATCATCGAGGGTGTCGGTATGACCGTTGGTTGGGAGAATCAGAGTTGGTTCCGCACCTCGGAGACCATTTCGCTCGATGAACTCTCGCGTGGTCTGCACGCATTTGATGCCGAGATTCCGCACATCGCAGAGCAGCGTAACGTGACGGTGCAGGATATCGTGGACTATGGCTCGGTGACGGCTGAGATGTGGGCCGAGTGGGGGTTGGAAAACTTCGATCCCACACGCGAGGCAACCCGCTTGGAGTGTGCTGTGGCTATTGATCAGATTTTGAAACCCTTCGAGAAGGGCGTAACTATTAACGGTGAATTTATCTAATGAAAAAACTCTTTATTTTGACGATTCTTTGTTCGCTGCTTGGTGGCTGTGGAGGTGAGAAGACCGCCTCTGTGGCAGATTCGCCCGCTCGCGTAGTGGGGCGTGTGGCAACTCACGACGATGGCTCGGTATCGTTCGATTGGAGCGGTGTCTATGTCGATATCCGTTTCAGTGGCAGCTATTTGGCTATCGAACTGAGCGATACCAAACGCAACTATCTCAACTTCTGGGTCGATGGCGAGGAGCAACCCAAACTCACCTCGGAGGGCGAGCATACGACGCTTGTTCTGTTCAACGATCCTGAGGCTAAGGGCGAGCACCTGATTCGAATTCAGAAGGCAACCGAGGCGGAGCAGGGACGTATTACGTTGCATACGATCACGACCGACGGACGCCTGCTCTCGACCGAGGATCTGAAACTTGCACGTCATATTGAGTTCTATGGCGACTCGCTCACTTGCGGATATGGCACCGAGAGCAACTCGGGTAGCGATCCCTTTCTGCCCGAAACCGAGAACTGCCGCTATACATACGCAGCACTGACGGCTGAGTGCTTTGGTGCGGACTATTCGCTCATTTCGCACTCGGGTCGCGGTCTGGTGCGCAACTATGGTGATTCGTTGCAGATATCTGACCCCGCGCTGACGATGAGTGCGCGTGCATTCCGCGTTTATGATGAGGATCTGACCTTGGATTGGGATTTCGAGAAGAGTCCTTATCGCCCCGATGCGATTGTTATTACGCTCGGCACCAATGATTTCAGCACGATGCCTCGCCCCACCGAGGAGCAGTATGTTGAGGGCTATCGAGCACTGATCGAGCGTCTGCGTGCAGCTTGGGCGAATGAACAACTGCCCGTTTTGTGTGTTGTACACTCGCCCCACGCTGTGGAGTGCGTGAAGGAGATGGTTGCGACAATTCCCAATACGGCGATGGCTGATATCTCGTGCGATGTTTATAACGACACGACCGATTTGGGAGCCTCGGGGCACCCGAATCGCTATGGTCAGGAGAAGATGGCTAAGATCGTGATCGAGAAGTTCGCCGAGCTGACGGGCTGGGAGCGATTTATCGAGGAGTACTAATGTAGCATTTATATCGATGTAAAAAGCAGTTGTCTAATAAGGAAAAACTTGTTATACAACTTCAAGGAAAAGAGGTTGTCCTTCAAAAAATTGTTGGACAACCTCTTTTTGTTGCTATATATAGGACGTGTCGGACTTGCGATCGTTCGTGAAGATTTTATGAAACAACCATAAACCTAATAACCATCACGTGTACCGTCACTTTATCCTTGGTCATCTCGGCGCGGTCGATAATATAGATCGGACGGTGCTTGCGTTTGCTCATCTCCTGTTCCTTGCTATTGAACTTCACGAACTTATAGTACAGTTCGCGAATCTCCTTCTCGTTGCGTGTTGCGGCAATCTCGCTGAAATCGAAAAATGCCTCGCCCTCCAAAGTTACCTTCGAACGATCTATGGTATAGGTCGTTATCTCGTCTGCCGGAGGTAGGTTATCTTGCGTAAGAAAATTCAATCGAACATTATCGCCATTTTGGTCGCGGAGATCGTATCCCGCAATATTTGCATAGAAACCGTGAGCATAAGTAACACTTGGCGCTACCTTAGTTCTAATTCTGGCGTAGGGCTTGTTCGAGTCGAAAATCAAGACACGCGCTCCGCGTTCAATCGCATTCGTAAGTGAGTCGGCAGGGTAGTGCGGGTACTTGACCTTTGCGGGATTATAGATGTAGCTATTGACTGCCAAAGTGCGATCTTGCTGGGCGTTGTCGGGGTTGTAGCATTTGGTTACAAAGACGTAGTCGTACTCCTCCTGCCAACGGTCGTAGGCGCGTTGTAACTGCTTGGCAGACTTGCCTTTGGCAAAATCCTTCATTCGGATCGTCGGAGTCTTGTCCAAGTCGCTTTTGGGGAATATTTTATCAATGGCTAACTCAGTTTTGCCATTGCGTTCGATGAAAGAATCCTTGCAACCAATGGCGAAAATCTCCTTGCCTGTCGGGATATTTAATGTGTTGTACAGCGAATAATCTTCTTGTTTCGAGTACAGAACGCTGATTTGAAAGTTGCAACTATCTGCCACGATATAGAGCACTTTGCTCTCGGCAGTGGGATTGGTCATTGGCGTTGAGGGCTGAGCTGCGCAAACAGCTATCTGCATTGCCAACAAAACGAGTGTGAGAATGTGTTTCATAGTAGTTTGATTTAGTGGTTTTTGCAAAGATAGGGAAAATCCCCCCCCCTGCAAGGAAAGTGCCAAAAACTTTCGAAATAGGTGATTTAGAGTTGAATAAGAAAGTTCTTGCCGCGCAGACGTTTGCCTTTGGGCAGCTCGATGATGAGCACCTGCTCGACCTCGACCGCCCGACCTTCGCGCTCGGCAGGCGTCCACAACGGAGCACGCTTGACGGCTCGCACAACACGTTGGCGCAGTCGATTGTCGGTTGATTCGATCAGTTCGGTCAGGCGTGCACGACCGTCTACGCCAACCACATAGCGATAGACAACCCGTGCCGCAGGCTCATCGTCGCCCCACGCCACCTCGCGCTCGACCCACGCGCGGAACGAGAGCGAATCGACCGAAAACTGTGGCTCGGTATCGTGTTTGAGCTTTACGACGATTACGCCGTCAGCAGCCCGTTCGCCAAACCGCGCCATAATGCTGTCGTTGACGGCAATTCGCTCCGAGTGCTCGACACGTTCGGGGTCGATACGACGCATCTGTTCGGTCGTATACTCCTCGCCATTAACGATATAGAGTTGAGCCGAGGCGGTAGCTGACACGAAGAGCAGCAGAACTATGGCAATAAGACGCTTCATATGCTGTAATTCAAGATTCAAAATTCAAGATTCAAAATTGCTTGTTTGTATTATGAACGCTCTTTGGTGGTGATTATTATTTTTGATAAAATATTGGTCAGCTCTCGGCATTCGGTAAACATACTATCAAACTCTTTTTGGGTAATGAAATCGGTGCGATGTAGCACTTCGAGCCAATACTCGGTTTCGAAAGCCTCTTTGAGAGCAATGTTCATTTTCGCGACAAAATCGTTACGCGATTGAGCACGCATTGCTTCGCGCACGTTTGCACCAATGCTTGTTCCGCTCTTCAATATTTGCGTAGCTAATACTCGTTCGTCGCACTTTTTGAGGAACTTGTATAGGTTCACGACTCGCACGGCAAATGATAGGCTTTTGTCTAAAACGAGATTGTTCTCCTTCATTTGAATATAATGCTAATCTAATCTTGAATTTTGAATTTTGAATTTTGAATCTTGAATTGCCGTGAGGTATTCAACCAATTTCGCTACGGCACGCGCGCGGTGCGAAATCGAATTTTTCTCGTCTGCCGACATCTCGGCAAAGGTCTGCTCGTAGCCCTCAGGACGAAAAACGGGATCGTAGCCGAAACCTCCGCAACCCGCAGGTTCATAGGTAATTTCGCCCTCGACGCGACCCTCGAAGAGGTGCTCCTCACCGTCCTCAATCAGAATTATCGCCGTGCGGAAACGGGCGCGACGATCCTCCTTGCCCTCCATATTGTGGAGCAGCAGGCGGGTGTTCGCCTCGAAATCGTGACCGTCGGTGGCGTAGCGTGCCGAATGAACACCGGGGGCTCCGTCCAGCGCATCAACCTCCAAACCCGTATCGTCAGCAAAGCAATCCAACCCCGTTCGTTCGTAGAGGTAGCGAGCCTTCTGGCGGGCGTTGCCTTCGAGCGTCGAGGCTGTTTCGGGAATATCCTCCGTAATGCCCATCTGACGCGGGGTCACGAGTTCGTATCCCTCGCCCAAAACCGCTTGTACCTCAGCGAGTTTATGAGCATTGTTCGTTGCAAAAATCAGTTTCATAGCTCACTCTCTGCGATTATTTGACAACCTCCATCTGTCCCAGTCGATAGTCTACCGCGATCTTGTCGATAATGGTCTTAACAACGGTGTCGATGTCCGAGCCTGCCGAGTAGTCGGCGGGGCAGACGTGGTTCACGCGATTGTCGTGAATGAGCGACGAGAGATCCTTCTGCGCACCACGCTGGTTGGGGTTGTAGACCGCAATTGAGTGACCACCGAAGTTCTTCACAAGGCGCATACAAGGTATGTCGGTCGTGCCGTCGCCAACGTAGATCATACGCTTGAACGGAACGGGACGCTTGCTCTCCTCGATGTAGCGATTGACTAACGTCGCGTCGAAAACCGACTCCACACCCTTGTTAATCTTGAAGATAAACTGTGTTTTGTTGGTGTAGTTGACCGCTACGGCAGGCCAATAAGCGATACCATCGACATCGTAGAGGAACGAGCAGGCATAGATCTTGCGGAACTCACCCGCGATTGATGTACCCTCGATGATCTCTTTGATACCCGACGAGTTGATATAGTGCAACATCTTCACGCCGCGCTCGGCAGCGTAGGCGTTGATACGTGCAAACCACTGCTCGACACCCTCGTAGAGTGTGATGCGGCGACCTGACTCTTGGAAAGCCTCGCGTTTGAGCGAGAGCCCTGTGCCGCGAGCCTCTTGGATCATTCGAGCCATATATGTGAGAGTCATATCGGCGTCCTGTACGCGAGCCAGCTCGTTGCACTCGTGCCAAAACTCCTTGTTGCTCTTGCCAATTGCGGGAATGAAATCGTACTCCTGCATATTACCTGGTGAGAGTGTGCCGTCGAAATCGTAGATCATTGCGGCAGTTACCTGTTGTTCCATATTTTGTTTGTGTTAAGATTCAGATTGTAAAGGTAAGGTTTTTGACGGAATTTTCATTACATTTGCACAAAAGTAAACCGTAAAAAACGAAGAAAACTATGGAATTAAAAGAGTTATTGCACGTGCGCCGCAGCGTTCGTAAGTTCGAAGATCGCCCCGTGGAGCGCGAGGTGGTTGAGCAGTTGCTTAAAGAGGCGTTCACTGCGCCCTCGTCGCGCAATACACGCTCGACACGATATATGGTTGTTGAGGGACGCGAAATGATGGAGCGTATCTCGCAGATGCGCGACTATGGCGCGGCATTTATGAAGGATTGCCCGATGGCGATTATGGTTGCTGGCGATGAGTCGGTAACCGATCTGTGGGTCGACAACTGCTCGATCTCGGCTACGATTCTGCAACTCGCTGTAACTGACGCAGGTTTGGGCTCGTGCTGGGTGCATATCAACGGTCGCCCGAAGCTCAAAGCTGAGCCCGAGGGTCAGTCGGCTGAGGAGTATCTGCGCGAGTTCCTGCCTATTCCTGCCGAGTGGCGTCCGCTGTGCTTCATCGCGCTGGGCTACCCCGCGCAGGAGGTCAAACCCCACTCCGACAAGGACGACTCGGATAAGGTGATCTGGGTGAAGTAGCGATGGAGGTCAGACTCGATAAATGGCTCTGGGCGGTACGTGTGTTCAAGACACGTAGCGACGCTGCCGACGCCTGTCGTACCAACCGCGTGCTGGTCAATGACTCATACGCCAAGCCCTCGCGCGAGGTGAAGGTGGGTGACGTGATCTCGGTCAAGAAGATGCCCGTGGTCTATCAGTATCGCGTCGTGGATTTGGTGTCGAGCCGCCAGCCCGCCAAGAATGTGCCTCTGTATGCTGCTGACATCACGCCCCAATCGGAGTTGGATAAGTTGAACGTGCCGCGCGAAACGATCTTCATCGTGCGCGATCGCGGTACGGGTCGCCCCACGAAGAAGGAGCGTCGTGAGTTGGATTCGCTGATGGATAATCTCTATTACGACGAGGATTAACCTATGGCACGTTTTGCGTTGGTTACGGGAGGTTCGTCGGGCATTGGCGAGCAGTATGTGCGCCAGTTGGCTGCCGAGGGGCGCAACGTCGTTGTGGTGAGCAACCGCGACGTCGAGAACCGACGTGTGGCTGCGAGCGTTCGGGCGGAGTTCGGGGTTGAGGTCGAGCCGCTGTGTGTCGATCTGACCGAGCCGACCGCTGCCGAGCAGATATTCGAATTTTGTAAGCAGCGAGCCATAGAGGTCGATGTGCTCATCAATAATGCGGGAATGTTGCTCTTCAATCAGTTGGAGCGCACCGATTCTGCGTGTATTGAGGCAATCATCGCCCTGCACTGCACCACACCGACCCGACTTTGCCGACTGTTCGCGCCCGCAATGCGTGCGCGAGGTGGAGGACATATCCTGCTGATGTCGTCGGTGACGGCGTGGACTCCCTATCCTACGATCTCGCACTATGCCGCGACGAAGGCGTATCTGCGCAGTTTCGGGCAGTCGCTTTGGTACGAAATGCGCGGGGCGGGTGTTACGGTCACAACGGTCTTTCCGTCGGCGGTTGATACTCCGTTCTATTCGCTTGGCGAGGGTACTCGTCGCTGGTTGCGCCGTTTGGGTGTTATGCTCTCGGCAGAGGAGGTGGCGCGTAAGGCTCTGCGAGCTATGCACCGCGGTCGCCGCAAGTGCTTACCAGGGTTGCTGACCAAAATAGAGGCGGCAATTTGTGCCGTTTTGCCTGCGTGGGCACTCTTGCCCGTGATGCGTATTCCTGCCGTGCGCCGAATCCTCGAACGGATCTAAACAATTCGCCACAACCCAATAAAAAAACGACCTTCTCCGCCTTTGGAGAGGGTCGTTTTCTGTTTGTTGTAGTCAGTATTGACTTACTCGTTGTACTCAAACGGCATTGCAGTTTTGAGGTCCTTGGTTACAGCCGAGTTAACAACCGTATAAGAGTTGCCAACCGACGTAGTAACGAAGAATACCAGCTGGCAGTTAGCCGGCTTAACTGACTGGTTCGAAATATTGATCGAGAATACGTAGTCGCAAACCTGACCAGGACTCATTGCATTGCCTTCGTTGAGCGGATAGCCAACGTAGTCAGCCGAGCCATCGGTGCCGCGAGCAACGTAGCGAACTGCGTTGTCGTGCGAGGTGATGGTAGAACTACCTGACTGACCGCCTTTGATGTTATCCTCAATGAGCCACATACCTACGCGGTAAACCTTTGCGTCCTTAGCCTTAACGCTTACGCGAGCCGTAACTACGCGGTTATTCTCGTCAAGTGTCATCGTCGCCGAGATACCTGCCGATGCAGGATTTGCAACCGAGTTGTTAACAGCCTTCTGCAAGTTCGAGAGGTTGAGAGCCGCATTGCTGTACGCTCCAATCTTGTTACCGATGTCAACCAAAACGGTGGGGTAGCCCGAAATGCCATAAACCGATTCGAGTTTCTGCTGATCTGCCGAGTTGCAAGGAGCAGCGGGGTCAGTACTCGGATTATAGGTATGGATTGCAGCCCAAACGAACTTGTCCTTGTAGTCTGCGTCATTAGCCATATTCTCCAAAGGCTCGATCAGATAGGGGCAGTTGGGGCACTCGGTACCCGTAAACTGCATTACCATAGCGCGACGCTTGAACGAGGTGCTCGTCGGATTGGGATCCTCTGCACGATCGGGAATTGCGTCGTTATTCACCTGAACAGTGATAGCCTCCTTGGTGCTCTCGGTGATGTTGTAGGTTGCGCTGAAACTGAACGTACCCGTTGTCTTGCTTTCGAAATAGGGCTGCTTGTACTTCTTGCCATCGATTGTTACCTCGGTGGTAGGCAGAGTAGTCGGAGTTGTCGAATTATTAATATAAATCTTGTAACCGCTCTCGACAACCTTACCATTGAACTTAATGGTGAACGTTGCGCGATCCTTGCCTACCTGAATGATCGTCTTATCAACGGTCATTGTCAAGCCCGATGCGTCGCCCGACTGCTCAGCAGCCTTAGCCGTTACGGTCACCTCGTTCGACTTAACGGTCTTACCCGTCGACCACTCGTACGAGAAGTAGAACTTGTACGTGCCTGCGGTCTTGGTCGTAAAGGTCAGGTTGTTCAACGCGGTCTCAACGCCATTGACGAAAGCCTTCACGTTGCTCACAGCCTTGTCGCCATACTTAACCGTAAATACAGCCTTCGACTCGCCGTCAGCGGTGATCTCCGAGGGAGTAACGCTTGCGGTCAGCTTCTCAGCCTCAGGCGCGGGAGTCGGCGCGGGAGTCGGCTCACACGAAACGCCCATTACAGCCACCGCTGCGAGCATTGCGATTATACTAAAAAACTTTTTCATAATTCTTTATTCCTTAAATATCTATAAAACTGTTAGAATGACGTAGTAAGCATCAGATTGACACCCGTATAAGCGGGCTGGTAGCGACATACACCGCCCGAGCAGACATAACCTGCGCGGTTGCGACCATAGCTAACCTGCACGCGCGTACGGTTGTGCGTGAAGCTCAAACCGCCGTTGTAGTAGTTGGTTTTGGTCGTGCCGAGGTTGTACATATCGCTGAAAAAGACGCTCCAATGGGGCGCAACGTTGAACTCAACCAAACCTGCAACCCAGTCGCCCTCAAAGTCGTTCGAAAGCAGATACTGAGCCTCCATACGTAACGAGAACTTCTTGTTGATCTTGTACATCACATCGCCAACAAAGATGTTCGACGTGTAGGTTGTCGAGGGCAGCGCGGGACCCTGACCGTGCGAGGTGTTCCACTGCTGACGCGAGAACATCAAGGTCGATTTCCACTGTTTATTCCACTGACGCTCAACATCTACGTTCACATCGCTCCACAACAACTCGCGCTTGCCGCTTGCCGTTTGGTAGGGTTTCAATGTGTACGAAGTCGAGTAGTTGGCGTGGAAATTCCAGTAACGCTGACGGCTCTGCTTGCTGCGCAGGGTGTAGTAGATGTCGGCTTGAAGTGCCAACTCACCCTCCGAGTTCATCTGGCAGGGATTCAACGCCGCCAACATATAGGTGTGCTGACGGGTCAATGCGGGCAGATAGTTCAGCGTGTTGCCCATAACGCCGATATTGGCATAGAGCGACAGCGGTGTGCCCATCATTTCCAAACGACGTGCCTGAACCGAAACACTCAGACCTCCAACATTATAGCCCAACTCAGCCAAAACTGCCGAGCCCTTAGCTGCTGTACCCAGCACGGCACCCGGACTGATGTCCTTGCCCTTGCCTGCATACTCGCCACGCAGGGTGAAACCCTTGTAATCGAGATTCAGACGAGCTGAATACATATTCATATTGGGCGACGTAAGCTCGAAGTAAGGGAAGTAGTCCGTACCGTAGTTCAGACCTCCCAACTCACGATCCAGACGCTCGCGTCGGTTGACGTAGCTACCCTCGATCGACATCATAAGCTCCTCGCTACCAATAATATCCGACAGCGATACCGACAGGTCGGCACCACCAACCGTCGAGCGGGCATACTGCGAGCCGATCCAGCCAGCCGAGTAGCCATTTGCGCTACTATACAGACGCGGACGACCGAACAGAGCCTTCACCGATACATAGTTGCCGAACGATGCCGTTACGCGACCACCCTCGATCGAGTTGTTGATACCCAGCTGACGATCCTCGAAACTGCGGAAAATCAGACCGTTGCCAAATTGATCGTAGACGTCGCCGACCATCACCGAGTAGTTTGCGTCCTGCCACTGAATATACTTCGAGGCAAGCATCACCTTCGGTTTGTTGTAGCCGTTGTTACGCAGGTCGTCGTAGCCTTGCAGCGCAGGCAGATAAGCCTCACCCTGCACGCCAACCGAAAAACGACCATTCACGTAGTCGATTTTCAGATAGTCGTTCGAGCCGAACTTGCTGGGGTAGGTCGTACCGAGCTTTGCGTCGTCGACGTAGAGAATGTTGTTCGATTCCAGACCGATGGTCATATAGCCACCCTTCTCGCCAAACTGAATTTGGGCCGAGGCGGTCAGTGCAGCAACCAACGCCGTCAGAATCAATGCTATACGTTTCATTGCCGATTACTTTTTGATGGTTTCGAGCAACTTTTCGAACAGCAACTGTTCGCTACCGGGCGTGTAGCCCGAGTGAGAGAAAACGATATTGCCCTCGGCATCAACCACGAATGATTGAGGCGTCAGCGACACGTTCATAGCGCGTTTCATCGCTTGGTTGGCATCGAACAGGCAGACGAAATCCCAACCCATCGAGGCAGCTTTTGCCTTAGCGCGGGCTTTCAGACGCACGTCATCGACCGAAACGGCAACGACCTCGAAATCGGCCTCTTCGCGCCACTCTTCCAGAGCGTCGTTCATTGCGTTCAGCTCCTGAATACAGGGCTTGCACGCCAGCGACCAATACGAGATGATCATCGGTTTGCCCACCAGCGAGCGAGTCGAGATCATTTTACCGGCTTCGTTTTCGACCTTGACGTCGGGCAGTTGCTGAGCCGACACGGTCAGCGATGCGACGAGTGCAACTGCCAAGCATAACAGCTTGTTCATAGATTTTTTGTTTTAATTTAGGTGTTCGCTATATAAACCGAACAGTAACTCCCCTCGCGGAGAGTTACTGATTGGTTTAAGAGTATTGTACGTAAATTACTTACGTGCAGCGGTTTTCATTGCCTTGCGCAACTTCTCAACGTTAGCCTTGAACTCGTCAGCGCTAACCACCTTCATCTCAACCTTCTCGTAAGTAGGCAGAGCCTTAACAGCGGTGTGCGACTTGATCTTGTTAGCGGGCTTCACGTTGTAGAGCGAAGTGTAGTTAGCGGGCTTGTAGTCGATACCAGCCTGAGCAACTGCGGGAGTCTCCTCCTCGGGTGCGGGCTCGGTCCAACCACGGGTCAGAACGATGTCAGCTGCTACGCTGCTCCAGCTACCCAGCGAGAACGAGCCGTAGCTTACGTAACCCATATTGGGGTAGAAGTTCTCACCCTCGAATACGTAAGGCTTCACGGTGATGGTGTTGCCGTCCTCCGAGATCTCAACGGGGAACTGTGCGTTGTCGCCAGTTGTGGGATCGTAAGGCAGGAACGAGTTCGATGCTACACCAGCCAGATAGAAGTCATAGTAGTACTCAGTCCAAGCGGTCATAGGAGCGAAGTAGTTCACGTTGAACGGAGCGGTAACGGTGCCGTCCTCAGCAACCTCGAAGTACCACTTCGGACCGAAGTCCCAAACGGGCGATGCGTTGTCGTAGCCATTGTAGCTATCCGACGACCACAACTCGAAGGGCGATGCGTAGTGCGAGTAGGTCTTCGAACCCTCGTAGTTGGGCTTCTGAACGTCGAAACCGTTAACCAGAATGCGGTTCTGACCTGCGGTCTTAGCGTTGAAGTTGTCAACAGCAGCCTTGAAGAGCTCGTACTGTGCGTCAACCTCCTCCTTAGTGTCGTAAGGAGTTGCGTCGAACCAAGTCTGATATACGTCGTCGGTCAAAGTAGCGGGATAGTCAACATCGCCGATAGTAACCTTCCAGGTCTTAGTCGACGGAATGTCCTCGTAGATCGACTCCCAAGTCTCGGGATCGTAACCTACATACTTCTTGTTAACAACGGTAGTGGTTGCAGTCCACTCGCCAGCCAGCGAAGTGAAGTACTCCGAAGTTACGGGAGTCTTAGCGGGCTCGGGCAGCGACTTGTTCGATGCGATAACAACCTCACCTGCCAGACCCTCGATGCTCTTCAACATCACACCCAGCGTGGTTACAGCGTCCTCACGCGACCAGAACTCGAATACCATACCCTCAGCCGAGTTGATCTGTGCGATATCGTCAGCGGTCAGCTCGTTGCCGTTGTACTCCATTGCCTCAGCGGGAGCCTCGTTGAAACCTGCCTCAGCCCACTCACGCTCGTAGTTAGCAGCGTAGAGACCCGAAGCAGCGTCCTGCGAAGTACACTTAACGTTGAACGATACGGTGTTCAACTCGGTAACCTCCAACGGAGTGATCTCAACAACGGGTGCGGGCAGCGAGTAGTCGGGCAGTGCAACGTCAACCGTAGTGAACTGCTGATACTTAGCGTCGAGCGAACCCTCAACCTCGTCCTTAGCAGCTACAACCATCAACTTGTACTGCTCGTCCTTGTCAACCTCCCACAAGAAGTCGGTCATCTCGAACTCGATGTTAGCACCAGCGAAGGTCTGAGCACCTACCATCATATAGCCAATGTACGAAGTGGTGAACCACTGCAAGTAGTCGGTATTGTTATCCAACATAGGCATAATCTGCTCGTAGGTCATCGGTTCGAGCAACATAACGGTGATACGATCAGCGTTACCATTGGTGTTGATCTTGATCGGACCGCCGTTAGCACGCAGACCGCTCAGGTCAACCTCCAAATTAGCGTCGAGAGCCTCGGGACCCTTAACCTGGAACTTGACCTGCTTGTGGTAGCCAGTCCAGTAGTCGTTCTCGTTAGGAGTCTCACCAGTCATCCACGAATCGTAGTAAGCAGTCATATAGCCCTCCTGATCCATCATAGGCATATAGTAACCAGGACCCCAGCCCCAACGGCCGTGAACGTCCTCGTCCTCCTCGTACTTGAACTCGCCGAGAGCCAGATACTGGGGCTGACCGGGAACGATTGCCTCGAAGTACTGAATGTAGTCACCCATCTCGTCGCTCCAAACGTAGCCGTGCTCCTCGTCGAATACCAAAGTGGTGTCGCCCTGGAAGTAGTTACCGTAGTAACCATCGTGCAGGTTCAGCATATCGAAGTCGGGCTGCTGGTTCATATTGTACATAAAGATGTCGCAAGTACCCCACTTGATAACGTTTGCGGGATCGGTCAACTGCGGCTTAACGTGCAGTTTGAACGAACGACCGGTGTTGTCGAAAATGGTCAGCTCCTCGGTGAAATCACCGGTGGTAGCCTTAACCTCCAATACCTTCTCGTAAGGCTGGTTGTTACCCTCCTCGTCAGCCTCGCTCAACAGACCTGCTACGTAGATTACGTACTCGGTGTTGGGCGACAACTCCTCCAAAGTGAACGAGTGAGTACCGTCGGTGCACTCAACTATCTCGCCGTCAGCGAATACTGCGTCAGCAGCGGGAGCCTTCTCAGGAGCCTCCTCAGCCTTAACTGCGGTATAAGCGAATGCCTTGATCTTAACGGTCTTAACCTCAACGCTCAGAGTCTGTGTGGTGGTAGCCGACTCAACCAATGCAGCGGTCATTGCGGGAGGAACAATAGCGGTCGAGAATGTCAACTCGCATACTACGGGGTAGTAGTTCGAGCCTGCGCGACCTGCTACGTAAACTACGTAATCGGTCTCGGGGGTCAAACCATTTACGGTGAAAGCGTCCTCACCGTCGGTGTACTCCAACGACTTAACGGTGCCGTTAGCGAAAACTGCATCAGCAGTAGGCTTCGTTGCACCTGCCTGAGCTACAGTGTAAGCGTACTCGGTGATACCGTTGGTCATCACCTTAACAGCTACACCAGTCAAGCTGGTCGAAGTAACCTCTGCACCCATTGCAACATTCTCCATCGGGTCCTGCGTCTCGCAACCCGTCAGAGCCAAACCGGCGAACATTGCGCCGATAAGAGCAACTTTAAGTAAAAAGTTCTTCATTGTTAAAAAAATTAAACTAAGAATTAATAATATTAAATTGTCAAATTTCTTTCAAAATCTGCTTGCTAATCAAATATTTTCTCGTTCGCTAATCAATATTTAGGGGTGCAATGTACGAATAATTTTTTAATTATGAAAATTTGAGCCGCGATGTTTGGCTTGCTCGCGCTATAAATAATAGGTATAAATGCGCAATTTGTGGCTATAACCGACTGTATTATAGGATTATAGCCGCTTGCCGCGTCGATTTAAAAAATTATTTAAAAATTTTAGACTTTTATGCGGTTTTGGGTGCTCGAAGTGATAAAATGATGTTTTGAGCTGTCGCTACGCTACTCAAAAAATGTGGCTATCGCCTGTTTGTTAGCGATTTAACACTCCGATTGGATTGGTTGAAATAAAAATTTCAGTCCATATTTCACCTCGCTTTGCTGTGTTAAGGGTCGGAGTTATTGGTCAAAATGGGGACTGTCGCCACTCCGTACGGGGCGCGACTTTCGGATTGTTGCTCAGTGACAACGTCGATGGTTGTTAGTGGGTTATGAGTGCAGCGATTTGCTCCAACCACTCTTGGTCGATCGAGTCGAAGGTCGCCAGTTCGCGGCTGTCGATGTCGAGCACTCCGATAATCTGCCCTCCTTGACGAATTGGCACGACAATCTCGCTACGTGACGCCGAACTACACGCGATGTGTCCCTCGAATTGCTCGACGTCGGGCACCACGATTGTTCGCTCTTCGCGCCACGCTGTGCCGCACACGCCGCGTCCGAAGGCTATGCGTGTGCACGCTAACGCTCCTTGGAATGGTCCGAGAATCAGTTCGTTACCCACGACGCGATAGAATCCTGTCCACCAGAAACCGAATGTGTGGTGGATCATCGACGCCACGTTTGCCATACGCGCGATCATATCCGTTTCGCCTGCCACGACAGCTTCGATCTGTCGAGTGAGTAGTGCGTAGCGTTCTGCTTTGCCGCCTGAGGCTATTTCGAGGTGCTCTGCCATAGTTGCTTATATATAATTAAGGTATAAAGAGGGCCACGCCCAAGGCGCAGCCCTCTCTATTGTGTGAGTTGTGCGAATTACATCTTGTACTCCTGCCAGCTCTTGATCTGGATATTACCCTCCTTCAACTCGCAGCAAGCCTCGATAAATGCGCTTGCCAGACGAGCGTTGGTGATCAGCGGAATATTGTGGTCGATCGCTGCGCGGCGGATCTTGTAACCATTGGTCAGCTCGCGGTGGGTGTGGTTCTTCGGAATGTTCACAATCAGGTCGAAACCGTGGTTCGAGATCATATCCATCACATTCAGACCAATCTCACCCTCGTCGGGCCAGTCGACTACGGTAGCCTTGATGCCGTGCTCTTCGAGGAAACGCTGTGTGCCCTTAGTAGCGAAGATGTTGTAGCCGTGCTTCTGCAAAACCTTGCAGGGATCGAGCAGATCAACCTTCGACTTAGCGTCACCCGACGAAACCATAATGTTCTTCTCAGGGATCGAGTAGCCGACCGAGATCATCGCCGTGAGCAGAGCCTCGTTGAAGTCGTCGCCCAAGCAACCAACCTCACCGGTCGACGACATATCGACGCTCAGTACGGGGTCGGCATTGTGCAGACGCGCGAACGAGAACTGCGACGACTTAACACCGATCCAATCAATATCGAATACGTTGGTGTCGGGCTTGCTATACGGTGCGTCGAGCATAATGCGGGTTGCGGTCTCGATGAAGTTGCGCTTCAAAACCTTCGACACGAAGGGGAACGAACGCGACGCACGCAAGTTACACTCGATAACCTTCACGTCGTTGTTCTTAGCCAAATACTGGATATTGAACGGACCGCTGATATTCAGCTCCTTAGCAATCTTGCGGCTGATCTTCTTGATTCGGCGAGCGGTCTCGAAATAGATCTTCTGGGGCGGGAATACGAGCGTTGCGTCACCTGAGTGAACGCCTGCAAACTCGATGTGCTCCGAAATTGCGTACTCGACAACCTCACCGTCCTTAGCCACAGCGTCGAACTCGATCTCCTTAGCGTTCTGCAAGAACTGCGAAACCACAACGGGGTACTCCTTCGACACCTCGGCAGCGGCTGCGAGGAATCTTTCGAGCTGCTCTTGATTGTGGCAAACGTTCATTGCCGCACCCGAAAGCACATACGACGGACGCACCAAAACGGGATAGCCAACCTTGTCGACAAACTCGTAGATGTCCTTCATATCGGTAAGTTCCTTCCACGCGGGCTGGTCGATACCGAGCTGATCGAGCATACTCGAAAATTTGTGGCGGTTCTCGGCGCGGTCGATCGACAGAGGCGAGGTGCCCAGCACGGGAATATCCTGATGGTAGAGCTTCATTGCCAAATTGTTGGGGATCTGACCACCCACCGAAACGATCACGCCACGCGGGGTTTCGAGGTCGAGAACGTCCATCACGCGCTCGAACGACAACTCATCGAAGTACAGACGGTCGCACATATCGTAGTCGGTCGAAACGGTCTCAGGATTGTAATTGACCATCACCGACTTGTAACCCAGCTTGCGAGCCGTTTGGATTGCATTGACCGAGCACCAGTCGAACTCAACCGACGAGCCGATACGGTATGCGCCCGAACCCAGCACCACAACCGACTTCTCGTTCTTGAAGAACGGAATGTCGTGATCCTTACCGTCGTAGGTCATATAGAGGTAGTTGGTCAGTTCGGGGTGCTCCGACGCTACGGTATTGATTCGCTTAACGGTCGGCAGCACGTTGCTCTTCTTACGCAGCGAGCGAACAGCCAATGCCTGCTTGTGCATATTCTCGCGGTTCTTGCCAACGAAGCGTGCGATCTGGAAGTCCGAGAATCCCAATCGCTTAGCCTCCCAAAGCACCTCGACGGGCAGCTCCTCAATCGAGTTGTAGTTGCTCAGTACCAGCGAGTAGTCGTAGATATTCTTCAATTTTTCGAGGAACCAGGGCGAGATCTTCGTCAACTCGAACAGACGCTCGATAGTGTAGCCCTGCTTCAATGCCTCGGCAATGGCAAACACACGCAGGTCGGTCGGGTTCGACAGCTCCTTGTCCAGATCGTCAAAGTGCTGGTTCTCGTTACCCACGAAACCGTGCATACCCTGACCGATCATACGCAGACCCTTCTGGATCACCTCCTCAAACGACTTACCGATCGACATAATCTCACCCACCGACTTCATCGACGAGCCGATCTGACGCGATACGCCTGCGAACTTGGTCAAATCCCAACGCGGGATCTTGCAGATCAGGTAGTCCAACTCAGGTGCTTTATATGCCGAATTGGGGGTATCCATCTCGCCAATCTGATCGAGTGTGTAACCCAATGCCAACTTAGCTGCAACAAATGCCAAAGGATAGCCCGTAGCCTTCGACGCCAATGCCGACGAACGGCTCAAACGTGCATTAACCTCGATAACGCGATAGTCGTCGGTATCCGAGTTGAACGCATACTGAACGTTACACTCGCCGACGATACCGATATGGCGGATAATCTTAACCGAAAGCTCCTGCAACATCTTCAACTCGCCCTCGTCAAGCGAGCAGGTGGGAGCCACCACGATCGACTCACCGGTGTGGATACCCAGCGGGTCGAAGTTCTCCATACTTGCAACGGTAAAGCAGTGGTCGTTGCGGTCGCGGATAACCTCGAACTCGATCTCCTTCCAGCCTTTGAGCGACTCCTCGACCAGAATCTGCTTCGAGTAAGCGAACGAACTCTCGCACAACTTAACGAACTCCTCCTCGTCGCGGCAGATACCACTACCCAAGCCTCCCAGCGCGTATGCCGAGCGAACCATAATCGGGAAACCGATCTTGCGAGCTGCTGCAATAGCGTCCTCCATCGACTCTACCGCCTGCGAGATGGGGGTCTTGACGTCGATTTCGTCGAGTTTCTTCACGAACAGATCGCGGTCTTCGGTTGCCATAATAGCCTCAACCGACGTGCCGAGCACCTCGACGCCATACTTTTGCAGAATGCCTTTCTGGTGCAGTTCCGTACCGCAGTTCAGTGCGGTCTGACCACCGAATGCGAGCAGAATACCGTCGGGCTGCTCTTTTTTGATGATCTCCTCAACGAAGTGAGGGGTTACGGGCAGGAAGTAGACGCTGTCGGCGATGCCTTCCGAGGTCTGAATTGTTGCGATGTTGGGGTTGATCAACACGGTCTGAATGCCCTCTTCGCGCATAGCTTTCAGAGCCTGCGAGCCTGAGTAGTCGAACTCACCCGCCTGACCGATTTTGAGTGCGCCAGAGCCCAGCACAACAACTTTCTTCTTGGAGTTGGTAAGATTTGCCATTTGTTCAGTATGTATTTTGTAAATATTATTCCATAATAATCGCGCCGTAAACTTTTGACCCTTACGGCATTAGCGGTCGCGTACGCGCACACGCCGACACTTATTCGTACAAAGATACGATTTTTTTCGACGTTTGAGCCGTTTCGCTGCCCTTTTTTGCTAAAAAAATAGCCGCTTACTCATTACGAGTAAAGCGGCTGATCTCCCATTGCAACTTTTTCGAAACGATAACCCAATCGTCGCAGCTCCAACGCGGCACCGATTCGGTATAACACTTTGGCGGTTCGGGCAAAGACGTAGAAGGCTTTGGTGCTCTGTCCCTCGACCTGCTCGCGGCGAATGAGCGTCATTGCCGTATGTGCGCAACTACGCATCATATCCTCGATTTTGGTCGCCTCCTCCGAATCGAGTTCTAAACCCAAAATGTGTTGCACGATGTGCTCGTCCATATCGTCAAAGCCGCGCTCGCCGTGCAGAGCGTCATAATCCTCGGTCGCGTACTGCTCCCAATCCTCGTCCCAGCGGTGTGCAACTGCCATACCTACGTAACCTGCCCACGCGATTGCGGCTGCGGGGAAGGTGTTGATCTGGCTCACCGAGTCCGCCATATAGTGCGAGGCGTAGTCGTTCCAACGCTCGTCGATGTCGTCCGAGGCGAGCAACGTGCCCTCCAACATACCGTGCGAGGTGCACAATTTGAGCAGTTCGATCTGCAAACGCTCCTCGTATTCGTTATAGTATTGCGATTGTTCCATTATTCTTGTTTTTCGGGCGCAAAGGTAACGAAAAGTGCGCGAATTTCGACACTCGCGCACCTCGTTTTATCGAAAATTTGAGAATTTTTAGTCGAACATCACTCCGTCGCCGTCCGCATCGAGCGTCTGAGCCAGCTTGTCAATGTTCAGGCTGCGTGCCGACGCATCGACAATATCCTTGTAAACTCCACCCTCGCGGTACAATGCGTCGGGATCGCCCGACTGCTCGACACGTCCCTCCTTCATCGCGTAAATCACATCACTATCAATGATTTGCGAAATGCTGTGCGAGATGATGATCACCGTGCGGTCGCGCTTGATGGCGTCGATACTTGCCTTGATCTGCTCGGTGGCGATGGCGTCGAGTGAGGCGGTCGGCTCGTCGAGGAAGATGATTGGCGGATTCTTCAAGAACATTCGTGCAATGGCGATACGCTGCTGCTGACCGCCCGAAAGCAGTTGAGCCTTCGAGTCGAACCCATTGGGCAACTTCATAATTTGGTCGTAGATATACGCCTTGCGGGCTGCCTCCTCGACCTGCTCACGTGTGGCGTCGGGGCGTCCGTAGCGGATATTCTCCTCGATCGACCCGTCGAAGATGTGGTTCTTTTGCAACACCATACCGATATTGTCGCGCAGGAAGTTGGTATCGTAATCGCGCAGGTCTACACCGTCCAACTTGATCGAACCACAATCGGGCTCATAGAACTTCACCAGCAAATTGAGTACGGTCGATTTGCCCGCACCCGACAATCCAACCAGTGCGGTGATCTTGCCGCTCTCGATACGCATATCAATGTTGTGCAACGCTTTGGTGCCGTTGGGGTAGGTGAAATCGACGCCCTCAACCTCGAAGTTGCCCTCGACACGTTCGGGGCGATACTTGCCCGTCGGCTCGCGCTCCTCGTCGGCCTCCAAAATATCGAAGAAACCCTCGGCATAGATCAGTGCGTCGTTCATCTGGTCGAAGATACGTTGCAGCTGGGTGATTGGAGCCGTTACGTTCGAGAACAACATCACGTGGTACATAATCTTACCGATCGACATACCCGGGTAGTCGATCATCACCAAGTAGGCGGTCAAAATGATGATAAGCACCGTACCCACCTGACGCACAAAGCTTTTCATTCCGTCGAAGTAGAACGATGTCTTGCGCACAAGCATTTGGTTGTCGGTAAATTCGGTCTGCAACTGCCACTGCTTGTCGCTCTCAATCTGCTCGCGGTTGAACGACTTGATGACGTTGATACTCTCGATGATATTCATCACGCCGTGGCTTTTCTGCTCGCGGTACGAACGCATATTTCGTCGCCAGCCCTGCAAGCGGCGAGCCTGACGGATCGTAATCCAGATATAAATAGGCACAATGCCCAATGCCGCCAAACCCACATAGAGGTTGGCAGCAAACATCAATATCAACGCCAGCGCGGCACTCATAAAGAGCGGCAGTAGGTCGATAAAGAAGTTCTGCACGGTCGAGGACAAACTGCTGACACCTTGATCAATACGTGTTTGGAGCTTGCCCGTTTCGTTGTTCGAGCGCGAGAAGAACGCCATTCGATAGCGCAACATCTTGTCGATCACGGCCTGCGAGAGATCTTTCGACACGTTGATACGCATCTTTTCGCCGAAGAAGTGCTGCGCATAGGTGATACCAGCCGAGAGTATCTCCTTGCCGAGCAGTACGATAGTGATGACCGTAAGGATATGCACCGCCTTGCTCCATACCATATTGTCGGTCGTGATCAGCGCGTTGATTGCATCGACTGTTCGGTCGAGCACTACGGCATTGATCTGCGCGATAAACGACCCGATAAGGGTCAGAATAAGCGTCAGCACGACCAGCCAACGATAGGGCTTAACGTACGGCGCGATTTTGCGAAATAGATTGATCAGATTCATTGAGTTTTGGGTGTATTATTTGTAATCATTCTCAATTTGATCAACATATTCAGGCGGTAAAAATCCCGTTGTTAATCGTTTGTGTATGTAAAGCTCGTTTTTGTATATGATTTCATTTAGTTGAGGAGTGCTGTAATGAACATTTTGTTTTTCGTCGTCTGTTAAATCCGATATAAGGACTTCTGTCATTTCTCCATCAACCTCTTTCCAACCGTATGTAGGAATTGATTTAACATATAGTGCTTTGTGGTCTTCTGAGAAACGACAACTGATAACGGTATATTCTCTTTTTCCATTGCGATGACGCCAAAAAACTGCACCCTCTTTTAGCGCGTCTGCGTATGCCTGCAAAGGATCGGTATATTCTCCTTGTGGTGTGCTTGGGTAGTAGCAGGGATCATTGCCATAAGAATGCGCCGCATTGGGGGTTAATGACATAGCCAGATCATACCCGATCTCATATTGTCTTTTGGGTGTTTCTTCAACGATGGTTTCTTGTCGAATTTTTTCGCTGTTTTTAATTGGGCTAATTAATTTTTCCCACCCAGCGTCATCTACCATATATTCGCAGTCAATGTGGGGATCGTTACTCGGCTCAACTTTCTTTGTGGTAATAGGCTTTTTCTCCTCGAATAGTTCAAGTTGAGGTTGGTAAATACTCTCGTTAAGTTTCCCGCCTTTAAGAGGTTGAGGATTCTTTGCTTGCTCTGCCCAATAGCGTTGAAGATTCGCGTGTGCATTTGCAGCTTCTTCTTTTGTTACAGTTCGCATCCACTCCAATGATGGTTCATTGACTTGGTTAAGCTTTTCTCGCAATATATTAGGATTTTCAATAAACGCATCGAGACTGCCACATAGATAAATGATTTTATCTCTTGTAATTGGATTATTGATAGCGTTTTCTAATTTTGTCAGCCAACGCAAATTTTCGACCCTATTATTGCAGCGGTTCGTGTCTATATGATCAACTATAAATTTAGTTGAATCGTGCACGCCGTAAAATGCGGTAGCTACAATAATATGAACTCGGTGTTGTCCTAACAACATATAGCCCGTTTTTGCATTTTTGATACCAAACGTCCAAATTCCATCGTATTTGCGCGCTTTCTTCCCTTCACGCAGATGACGCATTATAGCCCCATTATCACGAACAGAATAGTGCTCGTCTTTATAGTCGCACTCTCTGATCTCGTTGTAGTTGTTGGTCATATATCAAGAAGTCCTAATATAAACGTTCTATGAATCTCTTATCTGCTGATGTGCTCCATTGTGCTTGCCAGGTTTTACCCGTTTCAGTATCAATTAATATGAATTGATACATATTTTTTGTTGGATATAGTTCAAAACGTCCAGGATATGGTTTTTCCCAACTCCAAAATAAAAGAGAGTTGCTATTAATTGCAACTGTGCCTGAGTCTGTACTATTGGTACGGTATTGCACTTGCCATAATTGTCCCGTTGCAGTGTCTAGTTTTAGAAGATTATAAATATTTTCTGTTTGATATATTTTATAACGAGGAGTAAGAGTTGATACTTTTTCATATATAGCACTTAGGTATTCAATGGTAAGGGAGTCAATATTAATAGGCGCTGTCTGCATAGGTACAGAGTCAGCCGTGGATGTTTCTATTTTAACGGAGTCTGTTTGTGCAATAGCGTTGAAATTTGAGTAACAAACAAAGATGATGGTAAAAAATAAAAATCGTTTCATATTAATTCAGTTTAGGGTTATACAAAGTTAGCAAATTTCCATTTAAATTATTCCACCACCTCGACGTAGAACGTTACGGGGCGGAAACCGTCGTTGCACGAGAGCATTGCTGAGTGTGGGTTGCGCATCCAACCGTCGAAAAAGTTGCCGCCACCCTCCGCCAGCTCGCGAACAAAGGGTTCGAGCGTCTGCCACGCACTCTCGCACATCGCAGCAGGGCGCTGGCAGTTCTCGACCACGAAGCTCTGCCCGAGGCGCATATCGCACGCGTGCTCGATCGGGTTCTCGTATTGTGCCATCAGCTCCTCATAGCGCGTAATGCGCATTACGGTGATTCGGATTCGTTTCATCATTTGAAGTTCTTTACTCCACAAAGGTAGCAGAATTTACGTAACAATATTCTCCGTCGCTACTTAATTATTTTATCCAATCGGTCGATCGAACGGCGAATCTCGCTCTCTGGCAGGTCGTAATCAACCAACTTATTGTTGAAATATTGTTCGAAGGCGTAGAGGTCGATCATTCCGTTGCCCGACAGATTGAACAGAATTGTCTTCGGTCGTCCCTCCTCCTTGGCACGCTGGGCCTCACGAATGGCTACTGCGATGGCGTGGCACGATTCGGGTGCGGGGATTATGCCCTCGCTGTTGGCGAACATCATACCCGCGGCAAAGGTTTCGAGTTGAGGTACCGACTGCGCCTCAATCAGACGATCCTTGTAGAGCTGGCTGACGATACTGCCCGCACCGTGGTAGCGCAGACCACCGGCGTGGATATTCGAGGGTTGGAACGAGTGTCCGAGCGTGTACATTGGCATCATTGGGGTCATACCTGCTGTATCGCCGAAGTCGTATTGAAATTCGCCGCGCGTCAGTTTGGGGCACGACGTGGGCTCGACAGCCACAATGCGGGTGCGTTTGCCTTCGGTGAGGTTGCGGCGCAGGAACGGGAAACCGATCCCCGCAAAGTTCGAACCGCCACCGAAACAACCGATCACAACGTCGGGCTCGTCACCCGCCATCTCCATCTGTCGCAGAGCCTCCTCGCCAATGATCGTTTGGTGTAGCAGCACGTGGTTCATTACGCTGCCTAAGCAGTAGCGCGTATGCTCGCCGTGCTCCAATGCCACCTCGACCGCCTCCGAAATGGCGATACCCAAGTTGCCTGCGCAGTCGGGATCTTTGGCGAGTATGTCGCGTCCGAAGCGGGTTGTGGTGCTGGGCGAGGGTATGACGTTGGCACCCCAAGCATTCATCAGCAGTTTGCGATAGGGTTTCTGCTCGCAGCTCACCTTGACCATATAGACGCGCAGGTCGATATTGAAGTATTGGCACGCCAGAGCCATCGCGCTGCCCCATTGACCGCCGCCTGTCTCGGTCGCAAGATATTTGATACCCTGCTTTGCGTTGTAGTATGCCTGCGGAATTGCGGTATTGGGTTTGTGCGAGCCAGCGGGTGAGGTAGCCTCGTTCTTGAAGTAGATTTTGGCAGGTGTGTCGAGCACGCGCTCCAAACCGTAGGCACGTACCAACGGTGTCGGACGCCAAATCTTGTAGAGCTCCTGCACCTCATCGGGAATCTCGATGAAACGCTCTTCGGAGAGCTCCTGCTTGACCAGCTCCTCGCCAAAAACGCGTGAGAGCGACTCGAACGTTACCGGACGTTTGGTGACGGGGTCGAGTGCCGGCAGCGGTTTGTTGGGCATATCGGCTACGATGTTATACCATTTGGTTGGCATATCCTGCTCGGCGAGCATAAATTTCTTTGTCTTCATATTGTTGATAGTTTTGGGTGTGCGATAAACGAAAACAACCATTGTCCGAGATGAACAATGGTTGTTATGCTTTTGTGGTTTAATATAGCTTTACGATACGAATATACTCACTCCGCTCATTGTTCATTATGTCCAATGAGACGCCACCAATTGAGATTGAGCAAGTGTAAATACATAATCGAAAACCTCTTTATCGAGAGCAAATATATGAAAAATTCGCTGTCGTTGTACTCTTTTCGTCGGAAAAATGCTTTTTTGCGATCGGGCGTCACTTCTTAGGTTTAATGAAACGCTTTGTGAACCAGCGACGTACGGGCTCGTCATAGAGTTTCAGGCAGGCGTAGGCGAGTGTGACGTTGATGGCAAATACCATAATCACAACCTCCCACGTCGCGCTGAGCGAGTAGAGTTCATTCTTGATCAGCCAAGCGTAGAAGAGGTACATAATCGGGTAGTGAACGATGTAGAGCGGATAGGAGATGTCGCCCAAGAATTTGCATACGTGTGCCGACACTTTGGTTGTGGTTTCGCCTGAGGCTGTGAGCCACACGATAGCGGGAAAGACGATTGCCACGCACGCAACCTCGTACAGACCATTGACGCTCACCGCGCCGCACTTTGCCAGCGCAGGCACCGAGAACAGCCCAAACAGCACCGCCCACGCGATCCAAAATATGCCCTTCACCTTCACGGGCTTGAATCTACGCGCCAAGAGCATACCCATCGTAAACGGGAACAACATTCGCAGCAGTCCGCCGAAGAAATTGACCGCGTCGAGCGTCCAGCCGATACCGATCATATCGTAGCCCGACACGTCGGTTGCCACGAGCCACACCCACGCTGCGCCCAACGCTGCCGTCAGAGCCGCCAACGTGCGAGTGCCCAAACGGCGGATAAAGAGCGCATAGAGCAGGTTGCCGATATACTCGAAGAAGAGCGACCAGCTCGGACCATTGAGCGAGTACATCTCGCCATTACCGCGCAGATCGTATGGCGCACCGGGGTAGGCGGGGATAAACAACATCGTCAGCACCAACGCCACGATCGACCACGATAGTGGTGTCTGCGTGCCGTCCCACTGCACACTGCCACCTAATAGGAATGTGGTGAAGCCGATCACGGCCCCCATCACGAGCATTGGGTGCAGGCGGATCAGTCGGCGTTTGAAGAAGTCGCGCATAGTCAGTCGGTTATGTGGGGCTTGCCAGCGGTCGTCGTAGGCGTAGCTGATCACGAAACCTGAGAGCATAAAGAATAGGTCGACGCCTAAATGACCGTGACAGAATGTTGTGATTGCCGTACCCTCGGCAAATGCGAATCCCTCGAAGAAGTGGTACCAAACCACCATCAGAGCTGCCGCACCGCGCAATCCGTCGAGCAGTGCGTAGTGGGGTTTGCTGTCGGCAAACGCAGCCGACGGAGCGATTGAGTTGTTTGGGGTTGTCATATTTAGTAGTTTGTTAATCACTGTTTTATACACTGCAAATGCCACATTCGGTGGTCGAGAAATCGTTTTTCGCCAACACGACGCCAGCCGAGCGACGTGTAGAGCCGTTCGGCGCGCGGATTGTCGAAATCGACGATCAGTCCGACCCGTTGGTGCCCCTCCGAGAAGGCTCGGTCGCGCATCGCGGTAAGCAGTCGCGCACCTACGCCAAGACCTTGAAATTGAGGCAATACCCCAAGCGAATCGAGATAGAACTCGCCCGCCTCGCATTCGTCCTCGATCTGCAACGTCTCGCCCAAATATTTTTCGAGTAACGGAAATATCGGCTCGCGCAGCTCCGCCAATCGCGCCCCGTCGTAGCCCACAATCGCACCCGCAGCCACACCATCGACCTCGGCAATGAGTGCATTGCGGTAGCTGTATTGTGCCACTTCGCGCTGGGCTAATTCGCGGAAAACGGGATAGATAGGGTGCTTGCGATCGTATCCGACAGCCATACAGACCGCCGTCGCAATCAACTCCGCGTCCTCGACCACTGCCGCACGTATCGTGATAGTTGGTGTGCTCATATCACGTTGAGTTATCGCGTGGATACTCGTTCGAGCAGTTTCTCCCACGCCGCGCCGACGTGTTCCAGATCGTAGCGTTTGACCTTCTCGCGGCAGTTGGCGGCTATCTGCTGGCGCAGGCTCTCGTCGCTCATCAATCGCGCGAGTGCCGCAGCATAGGCATCGAGGTCGAACGGCTCGACGAGCACTCCATTCTCCCACGAGGGCGAGAGAATCTCCATAACACCCTCCGAGCAGGCAAATGCAATCGGTACCACGCCCGCCTGCTGAGCCTCGGTCAGTGCCAAACCCCAACCCTCGAAGGTCGATGTCAGACACAAGATCGACGCGGTGTTGTAATATTCGTATGGGGTGGCGGTTGCACCGCAGAACTCCACTCGTTGCAGCCCCAACCGTTCGGCTTGCGCTTCGAGATTTGCTCGCTCGCGACCGTCGCCTACGATACGCAACCTCCAATCGGGGAAGCGGCTCTCGACGCGGTGCCAGATGTCGAGCAGACGATCGACGCGCTTGTCCTCGTATGTCAATCGCCCGACGTAGATCACCTCGCGGCGTTTCTCGGTCGAGTAGTTGATTGGCGCGGGGGATTGGGCGTTATACATCGTTGCCAGATGGTTGTCGGCGGGCAGGTTGAGGATCTTAGCCATCGCGGCGGTGTAGGCGTCGCAGAGTTGCGTCATCACGTCGCAATTATCATAGATCATCTTGTAGGTCTTGATGGTGCGGTTACGGAAGAAGTCGCTCACACGGTAGCTCAGCCAGCCGAGCGCGTGACCCAAAATAGGTAATTTGGCGGTTCGCTCGCGCACCTGTCCGCAAATACGTATCTTGTGGATTGATTGCCACAGAGGTACGCCGTGGTTGCAGTGAATGATCGGTGCCGATTGGTATTTGCGAATGATGTCGATACGGCGCAGCCACAACCCCTGAATCACAATCGCGTCGAAGTGATGCAGGCGGCTCATCTCGACGATGAATCGTGCCAGCTGCGGGTGTGAGAGTTTGTTGTAGGTGATGACCGAAACCGAGTCGCTATTTTTGATCCACGCGGGCAGGCGGTCGTCGAGCGTTTTGGCGATGATGAATACGCGCCAACCGTGCTTGATGAACCACGAGGTGAGGTCCATTGTAACCTTCTCTGCGCCGCCGTGTGGGAATGGGCTGCGATGTATGAATGCGATAGTTTTCATTCTGGCTTGATTTTTCCTCTACAAAGGTAGTCTTTATTTCCTGCATAACCAAAAAACGAGCCGTACGAGTCGCAGAGTTCGGAAATTTTCGTTACTTTTGTGCATTATCAAAAATGAAGTAAAATTATGGATATTGCACAAAGTCGCCGCCGCGATAATATCGCCGAATATATACTCTATCTGTGGCAGCTCGAAGATCTGCTGCGAGCACTTCAATTCAGCCCTGAGGCTATCTGGGCAACGCTGGTTGCCAAGCGCGAGGCTGCGCCCGAACAACAGCAGGCTATCTTTCTGTGGTATATGGAGTTGTGTAACCTTCTGCGCGAGGAGGGCAAGGAGGAGCAGGGACACCTGAACCACACGTTGCACCTGATTGCCGACCTGCAAAACCTCCACCTGCAACTTATGCAGCTGCCCATTGGCGAGGAGTATCGAAGCCGTTTTGCCAAGCTCGCACCTGAGTTGCCGCGCCTGCGTGCGCTCTTCTCGAAACACGAGGCGAGCGATGTGGAGTTGTGTTTCCGCTCGTTGTATGCTGTTATGCTCTATCGAATCAAGGGTCAGGGCGAGAATCGCGCGATTGCTGACGTGGTGGAGTTGGTTTCGCCCGTTGTGGCGGAGCTCGCGCGTGTGTTCCGATTGGCGGAACGTGGCGAGATTGATCTCTTCAAAGAGGAGTAACGCGCGGGGTTTGGACGATTTGAAAATTTTTGTTATATTTGACAAAATAATTGTAACTACTCCCTTTTTATGGCAGTTTTTGAAGTTTATGGTGGTCGCACGCTGAGTGGCGAGATCACCCCGCAAGGTGCTAAAAATGAGGCACTGCAAATACTCTGCGCTACGCTCCTGACCGAAGAGAAGGTCATCGTTAGGAACGTGCCTCAAATCCTCGATGTGCAGCAACTCATCGAGCTGTTGAAGTGTATGGGCTCGACCGTAGAGCAAATTTCTGAGGATACATACTCGTTCCAAGCAAAAAATATCGACCTCGAATATCTCAAATCGGAGGACTACCGCCGTCGTGCAGCTCGTCTGCGTGGCTCGGTGATGTTGATCGGTCCGCTGCTGGCGCGTTTCGGTGTCGGTTACATTCCCAAACCCGGTGGCGATAAGATTGGTCGCCGTCGCCTTGATACCCACTTTATCGGTTTTCAGAAACTCGGTGCAAAGTTCAATTTCGACGCGGGCGAGGAGTTCTTTGCGGTCGAGGGCAAGAACCTGCAAGGTTGCTATATGTTGCTCGACGAGGCGTCGGTGACGGGTACTGCCAACATCGTGATGGCGGCAGTGCTGGCAAAGGGTACGACCACCATCTACAACGCTGCGTGCGAGCCCTATCTGCAACAGCTCTGCAAGATGCTCAACCGTATGGGTGCCAAGATTTCGGGTATCGCATCGAATCTGCTTGTGATCGAGGGCGTCGATCAGTTGGGAGGTACGGAGCATACGATGTTGCCCGATATGATCGAGGTGGGTAGCTTCATCGGTTTGGCGGCGATGACCAAGTCGGAGATCACGATCAAAAATGTTTCGTACGAGAATCTCGGCATTATTCCTGCGCAGTTCTCGCGTATGGGTATCGCAATGGAGCAGCGCGGTGATGACCTCTATATCCCCAAGCAGGAGCATTACCGCATTGAGAACTTTATCGACGGCTCGATTATGACCATTGCCGACGCTCCGTGGCCCGGTTTGACGCCTGACCTGCTGTCGGTCTTTTTGGTTGTGGCGACGCAAGCTCGCGGCGAGGTGCTGATCCACCAAAAGATGTTCGAGTCGCGTCTGTTCTTCGTCGATAAACTGATTGATATGGGTGCGAAGATCATTCTATGCGATCCCCACCGCGCGACGGTTATCGGTTTGGATCACGACCACCGTCTGCGCCCCACGCGAATGTCGTCGCCCGATATCCGTGCGGGAGTTGCGCTGCTGATTGCGGCACTCAATGCCGATGGTCGCAGTATTATCCAGAATATCGAGCAGATCGACCGCGGATATAAAGATATCGACGGTCGCCTGAATGCCCTCGGAGCGAAGATTATCCGTCGCGAGGAGTAGGGTGGCGCAAGCCGAGTGTAGATAAAAAACGAATGAATATGAAACGATTAAATGGTAATGTAACCCTGATTACGGGTGGCGGTAAAGGTATTGGTTTCGGCTTGGCGGAGGCGTTTGCCGAGGAGGGCTCAAATCTGATTCTGACGGGTCGAACCGAGTCGCGTCTGATTGCGGCTAAGCAGAAGTTGGAGGAGAAATATGGTGTCGAGGTGCTGCCTTTGGTGGCTGACGGTGCCGACGAGGAGGCTATCAAGATGGTCGTAGCAAAGACAATCGAGCGTTTTGGTAAGCTCAATACGTTGGTGAACAATGCTCAGGTGTCGAAGTCGGGTCTGCCGCTGGTTGAGCATACGCGAGAGGATTTCGATTTGGCAATTTACTCAGGATTGTATGCAGCATTCTTCTATATGCGCGAGTGTTATCCCTATTTGAAGGAGTCGCGCGGCTCGGTGATCAACTTTGCGTCGGGTGCGGGTCTGTTCGGTAAGTTGGGACAGGCGTCGTATGCCGCAGCAAAGGAGGGTATCCGCGGTATGTCGCGTGTGGCGGCTGCTGAGTGGGGACCCGATGGCGTTCGTGTGAATGTCATCTGCCCGCTGGCGATGACCGAGAGCCTGCAACAGTGGAAGGAGAACTTCCCCGAATTGTACGAAAAGACCATTCAGGGTATTCCGCTCGGTCATTTTGCCGATCCTAAGGGTGATATTGGTCGCGTGTGTGTCTTCCTTGCCTCGGACGATGCCGAGTATGTTACGGGCGAAACCATCACCCTGCAAGGTGGTAGCGGTCTGCGTCCGTAGACGGCAGGGGTGCCAAGAAAAAAGAGAGTTCTCCGTTCGTGGAAGGACTCTCTTTTTGTATATCTACGCCTCAAATCTCGATTTTTGCGGGAAACGAGCTTCGAATGCCTCGTGCAGAGCTGCTCGAAGTGAGAGATAACGTTCCTTGCTGAGCTTCACATCGTTGATACATACCAACTTGCGAGTCGGTTGCTCGATGAAACGACGCATACGTTCGGTCGAGGTGATACCCACCGAGAAGTGCTGTTTCGACAGACGCTCTGGAATAATCTTGCCTTGCAGGTAGAGATAATCGGTGTACATATATTGGGTGAGATTGGTGCTCGTGCGAACACGAGTAAGCGACGCCAAAATCTCCGACTTCATCTGCGCGTACAATCTCTCGTTCTCGCTTTTGAGCATAGGCGCACAGATGTGTTGAGGTCGTAGGAACACCCACGAGGATTTCATACCCAATGCCTTACGAGCTACGCTGTCCGAATTGCGACATATACGCTTGAACATATCGGTCGAGAGCAGATGACGGCTCATACCGATCACACCCTTGCCTTCGCGGAAGAAATCGGTTGGCTGGCAGGGTTTTACGGGGAATATGTCGTCGTTGAAATAGATGAACTCCTCGTCCAGATCCTCGATACGGTGCAGGTGCATTTCGATCGTATTGCTGTTGAATGTAGGCAGGTGCTCGGCAGGAATTATATCTTTGTGCAGAACGATATGCACCTCATTGCGATCAATCCACGCAGGAACCTGACTCTCACGAGCCACCACGAGATGAACCTTGCGGATAAACGGCATATTGACCTCTATGCCACGAAAAAGATAGCGCAACGTCCCCCAATCGCGGAAACGCTTCTCCAAAATCGGAATGTTGGTATACTCTTCGTACTCCTTTTGCCACAACGGGTCCAAACCGTCGATGTATGTAATGACTATATCCATCGAAATATTATTGGGCATTATGCTTTACAACTCACAAAAGTAGAGAAAATATCCCATTCACAAATACAATTTGGTGCTTATTTCCACTCAATGATAAAAATCGGTGGGAGGTAAAGGTAATATGCGCGTTTTCCCGCGAAATGTTACGCGCATTTTGGCACTATTATTAAAGTAGCGTTTACGAAATAAGAAAATTATTCGTAACTTTGTGAGAGAACCAAATCTAAAACAGTTCTTTTTATTATGTCACACTTATTAACTCTTTTGTTGATCTCGTTTGTCGTTTCGGCAGTAGGCTGGATCTACTTTATCTACTTTTTCAGTATCGGTTACGGACTCTCAATCTCGGCTCTCGCAGTGGCTGTGGTGGCGATGTTTTGGAGCGAGATGACCCTCCCTGCCGCTATCCTGTGCGGCGTGCTGTTCATCTACGGAATACGCCTTGCACTCTACCTCTTTCTGCGTGAGCGTAGGTCAGCGTCGTATAAACAGATCCTCTATCAACCCGAAAACACAACGCGCAAGCCCCTCTTTGTGATGTTTATGATATGGATCTCGTGCGCACTGCTCTATGTGGGTCAGATAAGCCCCGTGACCTTCTACCTCAATAATCTCGCTGAGGGTATGGTCGTAAGCGATGTGTGGGCGTGGATTGGTGCCGTGCTGGCAACATTGGGCGTGGTGATCGAGATGGTTGCCGACGCACAGAAGAGCGCAGCGAAAAAGATCAACGCACGTCGTTTTGTCGATACGGGTCTGTATCGTATCGTGCGCTGTCCCAACTACTTCGGCGAGGTGCTGATGTGGACGGGTAGCTTTGTGATCTGCTTTGGAGCTTGTTGCAGCGTGTGGCAGTGGGTTGTGGCTGCGCTGGGTTACGTGGGTATTGTGTATGTGATGTTTAGTGGTGCTCGCCGCCTCGAACTGCGCCAAGCCGAAACATACGGTGCAATGCCCGAATTTCAGGCTTATACCAAACGCACACCGCTGATTTTGCCATTTGTTCCTATTTATAGCGTCGCCCGCCATACGTGGCTGAAAGGCTAAGGGCTTGCCCGAACGTGTAATAAATTAAGGATGCCGCATTGTTGACGCGACATCCTTATTTGTTTTTATAAATCAAGTAAACGAAGTGGGCTACTTGCCGATGCAGAAAGTGTAGATGATTATCAATCAGCTATTTAGCACTCTAAAAGGTACAACCGCTCATTTGGCAAGTCGTTGAGAATGTGTAAGTTAGTGATTTTCAACGCACTTTTCGTCTTGTACCTCCATTTTGGAATGTAAAAGTAAGTGTAATTTCTTGAATATCAAAACCCGAGGTACAAAAACTTGCAAAAAACGCATTTTTTACCCCGAAAAGGTACAAAAACGGCTCTGAAACCGCAGTTGGTGTCAGAGCTGTTTTACTATTCGATTTTGAGTAGTTTTTTGTACTAATGGATAGTGTTGTTCTCACTAAATCGCTATCTTTGTCCCATAATAAACACTATAATAAGTACAATATGACTCTCAAAACGTTAATTCGGAAAATTAAGAACTTACATAGAAGAGATGTTCGGACCGATCAATATATTATTAACCGTTTAGTTGATCAAAGAGATATATTATTGTCATATATTTACGCATTAGATGATGATGAGTTTGATGTTCTAGGAAGTAGTGAACGCAAAATAAGGGATAATATTAAATATATTTATGAAAATGCTATTGGGTGTATAGAAGCATACTTTCATGGACGTTTTGATATAAGTAGGGAGATAATTTTTAATACTTTTTTCGATGAAAATAATTCGAAAAGAATTCTGCTTAAATATGATAGTATACATACTAATACACTTTTTTTTAGAATGCGAAGTAATGAAACATACGAATTGTATACTCAGCTAGAGATGTTTCATATACCTTTTGAAAAGCGTTCATTAACTACAAATCAGAGATATAGTATTTCCGGTTATCCTTGTTTGTATCTAGGTAATTCGGTATATGGGTGCTGGGAGGAATTAAACCGTCCAGATGTAGAAATGTGCAATATTGTTGCATTAGAGAATGTCGGGCAATTGGAAGTTATTGATCTGTCTTTGAGTAATAAGTACACAGAAGAGTTCATTGAGGCCGATTTGTATAATATGGTCCTGAGCTTAATATGCTCATTAAAAACAAGTGATAAAACATCGCCATTTAAGCCTGAATACATTATCCCCCAAATCCTTTTAAATTGTATGATTAGAAAGAATGATAAGTCCAATAAATTCTATTGCGATGGTATAAAGTATACTTCATCTCTATATGATAGTAAAAGATGTATTTTTGATGATATTAGACTATTTGATAATTATGTCATCCCAATTAAGCGAAGTAAAGAAAAAGGGTACTGCGATGAATTAAGTAGTTTATTTGCCATATCTCCGACCACCTCGATAGCAATAAATAAAATATTACACCCTTATTTAGGTAGTCCTAAAAGCCTTTCTAAGTTAGATAAATATAAGGTTTCAGAATTTGGATTAATTGAGCGTTGGCTACTCGATAGTGATAAAGAGATTGTTTCTAGATTATAATACGGGAACATAATACTAAGAATGAATTGTTATAATACCCTGTTAAGAAACAAAATATAGGTATCTTTCGTATAATATACATATGGACATTAAATTAAAAGCACATATTGCAAATGAACGCATATCTGATGGATTGCTGGAAGCAATGAATGCCATTAATCAGATTAACGAGGCTTCTGATGAGAAAATTACTCTTGATTTCTCTGATGTAGGTTTTGTTACACCATTGTATATATTGCCGTTGGTGGTATTTCTTAATGGTTGCAGCAAGGACATCACTATCACAAATGTAAGCGAA
>JAZUBB010000015.1:0-2126 GCA_045638285.1 Alistipes sp.
TACTATATCGACTTCGACAATAAGGCTGCATACGACCCCTTCGGCACGCAGTTCCGCAACAACCGAGGTGGTTATATTCAGGTGGCTCTCTCAATTCCTATTTTCAACGGTCTTTCGGCTCGCTCGTCGAAGCGTCGTGCACAGAACGCCTACCGCTCGGCACAGTTGGAGCAGGTAGCCATAGAGCGAGCCGTAGAGAGCGAGGTATCGCAGACCTGGCAGCAGATGCAGGGCTTCGGCAAGCAGTATGTGCAGGGACAGAAGAAGGTATCGGCGGCACAACTCGCCTACGACGGTGCAGAGCGCAAGTTTGAGAACGGCTTAATCTCTGCCCTCGACCTCCAAACCGCCGCCAACACCCTGCTGCAAGCCAAGTCGGACAAGCTCCGTGCTCGCCTGCAATATATCGTCAAGAGCCGAATGGTTGATTACTACAACGGAATGCCCTTAATCAGATAACAAATAAAACTCAAACAATATGGATATCAAACTTGAAAAGAAGAAAGGATGGCGTGCCATCTTTCAGAAGAAGAATCTGCCCTATGCAGCAGTTGTTGTGCTGATTGGCTTTATCGGCTGGTTAGTGTTGCGTGATAACTCCTCGACTTTGCGTGTTGATGCAGGGTTGGTGAATATCGCAACCGTTGAGCAGGGCAAGTTTAACGATTATGTACGCCTTACGGGTAGCGTTCAGCCGATGACCACCGTGCAGCTCTCGCCCCTCGAGTCGGGCGTTGTGGAGCGTATCGTTGCTGAGGAGGGAACGCAAGTTAAGCGTGGCGATGTGATTCTTGAGATGTCGAACAACTCGCTCTCGATGCAGATTTTGCAGTCGGAGGCGGACCTTGCCGAGAAGCAGAACATCCTGCGTAATACGATGATACAGATGGAGCAAGAGCGTCTTGCCCTCCGTCAGGAGAAACTACAACTCGACCTCGAAGTGTCGCGCCTGCACCGCACCTATCAACAGAACGAAAACCTATATAAAGACAACCTCTTGGCGCGTGAGGAGTATATCCGCTCAAAGGAGGACTACGAACTTGCAGTGCGTAAGCGCGATTTGGTCTTGGAGCGACAGAAACAGGACTCGCTCTATCGCACCTCGCAGGTGTCGCAGATGGAGGAGAGCCTCCGCTCTATGCAGCTCAATATGGAGCTTATCCGCCAGAGAGTGGATAACCTCAAAGTGAAGGCTCCGATTGATGGCGAGGTGGGTATGTTGGATGCCGTTCTTGGTCAGTCGTTGCAGCAGGGCGCAAACATCGGTCAGGTGAACGACCTTACGACCTACAAGGTGCAGGCGCAGATTGACGAGCACTATATCGACCGCGTTACAACGGGTCTTGTGGCATCGTTTGAGCGTCAGGGAGCGGAGTACGAGATGCAGCTGCGCAAGGTATATCCCGAGGTGCGTAATGGTCAGTTCAAAGCCGACTTCCGTTTCAGCGGTGCTGCACCCGAAAATATCCGTAGCGGACAGACCTACTACCTCAACTTGCAGTTGGGCGAGGCTGCCGAGGCAATCCTGATACCGCGTGGCTCGTTCTATCAGGCGACGGGTGGTCGTTGGATATATGTCGTTGATGCTTCGGGCGAGAAGGCCTACCGCCGTGAGATTCGCATCGGTCGCCAGAATCCGCAGTATTATGAGGTTATCGAGGGTCTTCAAGTTGGCGAAAAAGTTATAACTTCGTCGTATGATAATTTTGGCGAAAACGAGGTGCTTATCCTCAACAAATAATTTTGCATTTTGAATTCTAAATTTTGAATTTATTGTTATGTATATTCGTAATTTTCTAACCCTACTTCGCCGTTACACCACATCGTCGGTGCTAAATATTGTGGGTATGGCAGTAGCCTTTGCAGCGGTATATCTTATTGCCGTGCAGGTAAAGTTCGACCTATCGTATAACCGAGTAATAAAGAACTCGGAGCGCATCTATCGCCTTGAATATCCAAACGAATCGGATAATGGTCGTTGGGAGATTTGGTGGAATCGCCAATACCCTGATAAGTTGGTTAGTATATGCCCCAAGGTTGAAGCGGCAGGCTCGATTGGTGTGTTGGCACATTCAAAGTTTCAAGATGAGTACTCAATTGTGCGTAATGCTACCGTTGAGAACTTT